>NZ_JBIGIC010000001.1:0-740543 GCF_043555985.1 Pelomonas candidula
CCATTTGCATGATTCAAATCTAATTTCCGTGAGCGTTTAAAGTCCGAAGGACCGTTGCAAGTCACCCTGCAACATCACTTCGCCTCAAACGCCCACGCTTATCGGCTGCTAATTATTAAAGAACATCGCAATCTTCAGAGTCTTGACTCTTCGTCTTGCGCGCTGATTACGTTTATCGTTATCAGCAAAGAGGCGAGATTCTAATCTGCTTTTTCGTCGTCGTCGAGTATTTTTGAAAATTTATTTTCGCGATACTCAGCAATTTCGATCACTTTGCCACTCGCCTTAATTCGCTTTCGCGAATTGTTGTCAGCAGCAAAGAGGCGAGATTTTTATCTGCTTTCGCGGCGTCGTCAAGCACTTTTTGAAAATTCTCTTCAGAACCCTCCGGCGCCTGGCGACTCTTTCAAGCCCGCCCTGATCTTTCGATCCGCCCGCCAATCCCATCTGCCGCCGCCTCCGGCTAGGCCGCTGTGATCAGCGAAGCCTGCCACTGTAGCACAAGGTTTTGAAGCTTGGGAAGAGTCTGCGGCAAATTCTTCGAGAAATCTCTTGCTCGCCCCAACCTGCTTGGGGCCCTGCCTGTTCCATACATGGGTAAAGCCCGACAAAAATGACTGAGAAGCTGCGCACTGCAGAGCAAACGCCGAGCGTCCGCTGGCGCTGCATCGGCTTACCGGTTCAATGCACTGCAGCCACTCCGCCCTTGGCGACGGCCAGTTCCTTCTCCGCGACCGCACGGGGGTCTTCGCTTTCCAGCAGCCTGGGCAACACGCCGGCCAGCCGCTGCGCGTCCGAACGCAGCAGGCGCTGCTTGACGGCGGGGATCTGCGACGGGTGCATGGAGAAGCTGCGCAGCCCCATGGCCAGCAGCAGTTCGGTGAAGTCGGGGTCACCGGCCATCTCGCCGCAGACGCTGACACCCTTGCCAGCCGCACGCGCCTGCGCGATGGACTGGCTGATCAGTTGCAGCACGGCCGGATGCCAGGGATCGTAGAGATGCGCCACTGCCTCGTCGGCACGGTCGATGGCGAGCGTGTACTGGATCAGGTCGTTGGTGCCGATGGAGACGAAGTCCACGTGGCGCAGCAGCAGCGGCAGCATGACGGCCGCGGCCGGTATCTCGATCATGACGCCCAGCTCGACACGGGTGAACGCATGGCCAGCGTCGGTCAACTGCTGCTGCACCTTGCGAATCGTCTCCGTGATCTGCCGCACCTCGCTGAGGTGGGCCACCATCGGCACCAGCAGTCGGACCTTGCCGAAAGCGCTCGCTCTATAGATAGCGCGCAACTGCTGGCGGAACATGCTGGGCTCGGCCAGGCTCCAGCGGATGGCGCGCAGGCCCATGGCCGGGTTGAGCACATGCTCGTGGCGCAGCTCGTTGACGGTCAGGCGGTCCAGCGGCTTGTCCGCACCGACGTCGACGGTGCGGATGGTCACCGGCATGCCCTTCATCGCCTCGACGGCAGCCTTGTAGGCGAGGAACTGCTCCTCCTCGCTCGGCAGCTCGCCGTCGCGGTTCATGAAGAGGAATTCGGTGCGGAACAGGCCCACGCCGGTGGCGCCTGCGACGACGGCCGCCTCGGCGTCGACCGGCATTTCGATGTTGGCGTGCAACTCGACGTGCTCCCCGTCCAGCGTGACGGCCGGCGTGTGGCGCAGCCGGGCCAGGCGGGCCCGCTCCAGCTCGCTCTGGCGCTGGCGGAAGCGGTATTCCTCCAGCACGATGGGGGACGGGTTGACGATCACCGTGCCAGCATCGCCATCGATGATGACCCAGTCATCCTGCATGATGAGCCGCGAGGCCTCGCGCGTGCCGACCACGGCCGGGATATCCATGCTGCGGGCGACGATGGCCGTGTGGGACGTCTTGCCGCCGATGTCGGTGATGAACCCGCGGAACACGCTGCGCTTGAACTGGATCATGTCGGCCGGCGCGATGTCGGCCGCGACCAGCAGCAGCGGGTCCTCGCCGGCGAAGTCCCGCGGCGTCACCGGAGCCGGAGCGTCGCCCTGCGCCTGGGCCAGCGCGCCCAGCACACGCTCGACGACCTGCTCCAGGTCAGCCTTGCGCTCGCGCAGGTAGTCGTCCTCCATCTCGTCGAACTGGCGGGCCAGCACCTCAAGCTGGGCAGACAGCGCCCACTCCGCGTTGTAGTGGCGGTCGACGATCCACTGGCTGGCGCTGCCGGTTAGGGCCTCGTCGTGCAGCAGCATCAGATGCACGTCCAGCAGCGCGGCGAGTTCGTGGGGCGCGTCGTCGGGAAGTTCGTCCTTGAGCGTCTCCAGTTCCTGCACGACGGCATCGCGGCCACGGAGCAGGCGGGCGATCTCCGCCTGGATCTGATCCGGCGCCACGAAATAGTGGGCCACGTCGACACGGCTGGACGCCACCAGCACGGCGCGGCCGATCGCCACGCCGCGCGAGACCGCAATGCCGAACACCTGGAAACTCATCAGCGCACTCCCCAGACCGAGGGGCCAATGTAGCCGCTTGCAACGGTCCCGCGCGTCATGGTTTTTTCATAAGGGCTTCACCGCAGCGTCAAACCGGCCCACCAGCATGACGGGCCATGAACCGCAGCCAAATCGTCACGCATGCGCTGTCGCATGCCCCCGTCGCATCGCGCCCGGAGCGCGCTCCCTCCACCCGCCTCAGCGTCAGCTGGGCCAAGAGCGAAGCCGAGGTGCGTGAAGCCCAGGCGCTGCGCTACCAGGTCTTCGCCGTCGAGATGGGCGCACGCCTCGCGGCCCCCAAGAACTCGCCGGCCGGCCTGGACGTCGACCTCTTCGACGCTTACTGCGAGCACGTGCTGGTGCGCGCCGGCACCGAGGACGGCGAGACCGGCCCGGTCGTCGGCACCTATCGCGTGCTGACCCCGGCGGCCGCCAGGCGCGCCGGCGGCCTCTACAGCGACACCGAATTCGACCTCACCCGTCTGCGCTCGTTGCGCCCGCGCGTGGCCGAGATCGGCCGTTCCTGCGTGCACCCCGACCACCGCAGCGGCGGCGCCATCATCACGCTGTGGGGTGCGCTGGCCGAGTTCATGGCCCGCAACGGGCTGGATACGGTCATCGGTTGCGCCAGCGTCAGCATGCGCGACGGCGGCCACTTCGCGGCCAGCCTGTGGAAGCAGATCGCCGCGACGCATCTGGCCCCCATCGACTGCCAGGTGCGCCCGCGTCTGCCGCTGCCCATCGAGCATCTGCGCCAGGATCTGGTCGTGGAGCCGCCGGCGCTGATCCGCGGCTACCTGCGCTGCGGCGCCAAGCTGATGGGCGAGCCCGCCTGGGACCCTGACTTCAACACCGCCGACCTGCCGCTGTTGCTGCGCACGGCGGACCTGCCGGCGCGCTTCAGGCGAATCAGCCTCTAAGCCAGTTGGGGCAGAGCCGCTCGCCAAGCTCGATCGACCTGCCCAGCAAAGTCTTATTGACCTTCGCCGAACTTGTCGTTGACGAGGGCGGTGATCGCTTCCTGAGCGGCCTGTTCGTCCTCGCCGTCGGTCTCCAGCTCAACGGAGGCGCCGATGCCGGCGGCCAGCATCATGACGCCCATGATGCTCTTGGCGTTCACACGGCGGCCGTTGCGGCTCATGTGGACGTCGCACTTGAAGCTGCCGGCCAGCTTTGTCAGCTTGGCCGAGGCGCGCGCGTGGAGACCCAGCTTGTTGCTGATGGTGAGAGTGGAAGTGATCATTCTTCGGGCGGCAAGGGAGGCGTGGCGATGACGCCGGCGACCGCACCCTGCGCGGCGCGCCGGGCCAGTTCGGTCAAGGACTTCTGGCTGGCGTAGCAGAGCGTGCGCCACAGCATGGGCACGCTGACGCCGGTGAGCACCTGCACCTGCTCGCCCACCAGGCGCAGCGCGCCGTTGCAGGGCGTGGCGCCGAACACGTCGGTCAGCACCAGCCATTCCCGGCCGTCGCCGGCCATCAGCGCGCGGGCGGCGGCCTCGACGTCGTCGGCACACTGGCCGGGCTGGACGTCCAGCACGGTCAGCGTCGGCGCGCAGTCGGGAAAGGTGTGCTCGGCCACCTGCCGCAGCGCGGAGGCGAGCGGAGCGTGGGCGATCACGAGCAGTTGGGCCATGGGCGGGATGTTAGCGGGCGGGCTCGACGCGCAAGCCCGTCACGAAGCTTTCCCATGCCGCCGCGTCGTCCTGCGGCGCCGTCATCAGCGCCTGGTAGAGCCGCCCGCCGTGGGCGAACACGGCCAGGCGCGTGACGCCGCCGCTGCCCGCCAGCCGGTACTGGCCCGCCTCCCGCAGCGGGGTCATGCCGGGCACCTGCAGCGCTTCGGCGGCCGGCAGCGGTTGACCCAGCTTGGTGGCCAGCGCCTGCGCCATCGCCTTCAGCGCGGCGCCGGACTGAGCCGGATCGGGCGCGTCGGCCCAGGACAGCGCAAAGCCCTTGCCGCCCGTCTCGCAGCGGGCCAGGCCCATGCCCGAGCGCTGCTCGGTGTCGGGCTTGCACGGGAACAGCGCCAGCGCACCGGACTGCGCCGGTCGCACCTCGCGCCAATTCAACGCCGGCTGGCAGGCCGAGAGCCATCCCAGCATTAGGGCAAATCCGGCAACGGGGGTGAGGCGCATCCCCGAATTATGGGCAGCCGCCCCACGACAATTCCTCGATGCAAGAACTGCCAACTCCACAAGCGCTGGCGGGCGTGCGCGTGCTGGATCTCTCACGCGTGCTGGCCGGCCCCTGGTGCACCCAGACCCTCGCCGATCTCGGCGCCGACGTCATCAAGATCGAACGCCCCGGCAGCGGGGACGACACGCGCGCCTGGGGGCCGCCGTATCTCAAGGATGCCGACGGCCGCGACACGACCGAGGCCGCCTACTTCCTCGGCGCCAACCGCAACAAGCGTTCGCTGGCCGTCGACCTCGCCACGCGGGAAGGCCAGGCCATCGTCAGGAAGCTGGCTGGCCAGGTGGACGTGCTGGTGGAGAACTTCAAGGTCGGCGACCTGGCCCGCTACGGGCTGGATGCGCAAAGCCTGCTGGCCGAGCACCCGGGCCTCGTCATCTGCTCCATCACCGGCTTCGGCCAGACCGGCCCCTACGCCGACCGCGCCGGCTACGACTACGCCGTGCAGGGCATGGGCGGGCTGATGAGCGTGACTGGCGAGCGCGACGACCTGCCCGGCGGCGGCCCGCAGAAGGTGGGCGTGGCCGTGGCCGACCTGTTCACCGGCATGTACGCCACCGTCGCCATCCTCGCCGCGCTGCGCCACCGTGACGCGACCGGCCAGGGCCAGGTCATCGACATGGCGCTGCTGGACACCCAGCTCGCCATGCTGGCCAACCTGGGCAGCAACTACCTGTGCAGCGGCAAGGTGCCGGGCCGCATGGGCAACGCGCACCAGAACATCGTGCCCTATCAGGTGTTCGAGGCCGCCGACGGGCACCTGATCCTGGCCGTCGGCAACGACCGCCAGTTCGCCAAGTTCTGCGACGTGGCCGGCCGGCCCGAGTGGGCTGCGGACCCGCGCTTCGCGACCAACGCCGAGCGTGTGCGCCATCGCGCCGTGCTGGTGCCGCTGCTGGAAGAGGCCATCCGCGGGCGCCCACGCAACGAATGGCTCACGGCGCTGGAGGCCGCCAAGGTGCCCTGCGGCTCGATCAACAACATCGCCGAGGCGCTGGCCGACCCGCATGCGCAGCAACGCGGCGCCGTCGTCGACATGGACCACCCGTTGACGCCGGACCTGCGCCTCGTGGCGAGCCCGATGAAGCTGTCCGCCACGCCCGTGCAATACCGCCAAGCGCCGCCGCTGCTGGGCCAGCACAGCCGGGAACTGCTGCGCGAGGCCGGCTGCAACGAGGCCGACATCGACCGTTGGCTCGCGGAGGGCGTGATTGCTTGAGGGGCCCGCACCCCGCCCACGCGAGCGGACCTGCCCTGCGGGCAAACCCACCCCGTAACCAAGGGTTTCCACCCAGTCGGGGGATGGAGGCGGGGACGTCCTGTCTACAGAGTGCGTTCTCTCACCGCGGCGGGCCAACAACCTAGAACCATCCGCTGCGGTTCAGTCGTCAGGGTCATGTCCACACCGCCTTCTTCAGCGCCAGTCAGCGCCGCCAACGATGTCGCACCCGAGCCCACGCCGGTGCAGTGGGCCGACATCGTCCAGCAGCTCGGCGCCGAGATCGCCGGGCCGCTGAGCGCCGCGCTGGAGCAGATCCAGAACCTCGCCACGACCGGCCAGATCGACCGCCGCGGCCTGCGCCTGCTGCGCCGCAGCGTGGACGACGCCCGCACCGCCGGCATGCTGGGCCAGCAACTGGCCCGCCTCGCGTCCGGCCGCCTGCGTCTGAACCGCGAGCGCCAGCACCTCACGCAGATGCTGCGCAGCGTGCTCGCCCAGCGCAGCCGCGAGACACAGACGCGCGGCGTGCAGGTGCGCCAGACGCTCAAGCCTGTCGAGATCTGGGCCGACGGCGCGCTGCTGTTCGCGCTGCTGAACGCGATGATGGACTGGGCGCTGGCCAACACGCATTCGTCGGTGGACCTGCGCCTGGACCTGACGCCCTGGCCCGTGAAGGCGCGGCTCTCCTGCCGCTTCGCCCACCGCTCGCTGGAGCTGCTGGGCGAGGAGGCCGAGCCACGGGGCGCATCGGCCACGCTGGACTCGCTGGCCTGGAAGCTGGTGGAGCAGACGGCCATCACGCTGGGCGTGCTGCCACTGCGCGAGCAGGAGGCCGGCATCACACTGCTGACGCTGGAGTTCACGCAGCTCGCCCCCGAGGAGGCGCCGCCGCCCGACAGCACCCACGCCAGGCTGGAAGCCGAGGCCGAGCGCATGGGCGGCAACTCGCGCCCGCTGGCCGGCTGCCAGTTGCTGATCCTGTCGGCCAACCGCGACCTGCGCGCCGAGTCCCAGGCCGCCGTGCGCCACATGGGCATGCTGGTGGACGTGGTGGGCAGCGTGGCAGAGGCCGAGCAGTTCTGCCGCGAGGGCCTGCCGCACGCGCTGCTGTTTGACGCCGCGTTGATGAACGAGGCGCTGCTGCAGCTGATCGCCGAAGTCATGCGCGACGCACCGGACTTCAGCTTCGTCGAGATGTTCGACGGCGAGCACCGCACCCAGCTGTCCACCGCCACCAACGACGGCATCGCCCGCATCTCGCGCCGCCACCTGCCCGACGCGCTGCCGTCGCTGCTGATGTTCGAGCTGGCCAAGCGCAATTGAAGGTTTTGGGCAGGTGCCTAGAATCCGGCCCATGCTGACCCGCCGCCTGCTTTCCACCGCCCTGCTGGCCTGCGCCGCTGCGCTGTCGGGCTGCGCCCGCGACCGCGCCCCCGAGGTCAGCTACGTGCTGCTGAACGGCCAGAAGGCCAGCTCGCAGCAGTGGGCCGGCAAGGTCATGCTGGTGAACTTCTGGGCCACCAGCTGCGCGACCTGCGTGGGCGAGATGCCCCGCATCATCGCCACGCACAACAAGTTCAAGGGCCGCGGCTTCGACACGCTGGCCGTGGCCATGAGCTACGACCCGCCGGCCTTCGTGTCCCGCTTCGCCGAGACGCGCGGCCTGCCCTTCAACGTCGCCATCGACAACATGGGCTCGGTTGCCCAGGCCTTCGGCCCGGTGCAGATGACGCCGACGACCTTCCTCATCAACAAGCACGGCGAGATCGTCAAGCGCTACGTCGGCGAGCCGGACTTCGCCGCGTTGCACGGTCTCATCGAGCAGTTGCTCGCCGAAGGCTGAGCCCCTCGCCTGACGGGCCTCCTGGGGTGGCCCGACGCTCGGCCCGGAATACCCGCCTGGATTAGCCCACCGTCGGGTTCAGCGCCGCGTGCGCCTGCTCGTCCGCGTGGTAGCTGGAGCGCACCATCGCGCCGACGGCCGCGTGCGTGAAGCCCAGCTCGTAGGCTTCCTTCTCGAACTGCTTGAACATGTCCGGCGTCACGTAGCGGCGCACTGGCAGGTGGTGGCCCGACGGCGCCAGGTACTGGCCGATCGTGATCATGTCGATGTTGTGCGCGCGCATGTCGCGCATGACCTGACGGATCTCGTCGTCCGTCTCGCCCAGGCCGACCATGATGCCGCTCTTGGTCGGCACACCGGGCACTTCTTCCTTGAAGCGCTTCAGCAGGTTCAGGCTGAACTCGTAGTCGGAGCCGGGGCGCGCTTCCTTGTACAGGCGCGGCGCGGTTTCCAGGTTGTGGTTCATCACGTCCGGCGGCGCGGCCTTCAGGATGTTCAGCGCGCGGTCGGCGCGGCCGCGGAAGTCGGGCACCAGCACTTCGATCTGCGTACCCGGCGACAGCTCGCGCGTCTTCGTGATGCACTCGGCGAAGTGAGCCGCGCCACCGTCCTTCAGGTCATCGCGGTCGACGCTGGTGATGACGACGTACTTCAGCTTCAGCGCCGCGATGGTCTTGGCCAGGTTCAGCGGTTCGTCGACGTCCAGCGGGTCCGGCCGGCCGTGGCCGACGTCGCAGAACGGGCAGCGGCGCGTGCACTTGTCGCCCATGATCATGAAGGTGGCCGTGCCCTTGCCGAAGCACTCGCCGATGTTGGGGCAGGAGGCTTCCTCGCAGACGGTGTGCAGCTTGTGCTCGCGCAGGATCTGCTTGATCTCGTAGAAGCGGGTGCTGGGCGAGCCGGCCTTCACGCGAATCCAGTCGGGCTTCTTCAGCACCTCGGCCGGCACGATCTTGATCGGGATGCGCGAGGTCTTGGCCTCGGCCTTTTGCTTGATCGACGGGTCGTAGGTGGTCGTGTCGGACATGGTCAGGGCGTCGCGAGGTCGAATTGGGCCGAGAGCCGCTCGGCGAGCCGGCCGGCCGCGGTCGGCCAGTCGGTGAAAACCCCGATTTTATCGAGGGATGTGGTTTCCAGTCCTTCGTACCCGCAAGGATTGATGCGCAGGAAGGGTTCCAGGTCCATCGCGACGTTCAGCGCGAGGCCGTGGTAGGTGCAGTGACGACTGACCTTGATGCCTAAAGCGGCGATCTTGGCCAGGCCGTTGAACGGCCGATTCGGGTCGACGGGGCCGGCCAGCGCCGCATGGCTGCCGGGGTCGCCCGGGCGCACGTAGATGCCCGGCGCGCTGGCCACGCGCAGGCCGGTCACGCCGTAGCTGTCCAGCACCTGGATCAGCGCCGTCTCCAGCCGGAACACGTACTCCTTGACGAAGATGCCCTGGCGCCGCAGGTCGATGAGCGGGTAGGCCGTGACCTGGCCGGGGCCGTGGTACGTGACCTGGCCGCCACGTTCGGTGGGCACCACGGGGATGTCACCCGGCAGCAGCAGATGCTCCGGCTTGCCGGCGATGCCTTGCGTGAACGTGGGCGGGTGCTCGCAGAGCCAGAGCTCGTCCGGCGTGTCTGCATCGCGCGCCGCCGTGAAGGCGCGCATGGCCTCCAGCGTGGGCAGGTAATCGACCCGCCCGAGGGTCTTGACGATCATGGCGGCATCATAGGCAGCCACCGTAAGCCCTCGCCGTCGCTCGCCGACTCATGCCGATGAAGATTCCGCTGATTGCCCTGCTGCTCGTCGCCTCGCTGGCCCGGGCCGAACCGCTGGACGACGCCGTGGCCGCCTACGACGAGGGCCGGCTGAAGGCCGCCGCCAGGGGCTTTGCCGCCTCGGCCGCGCGCGGCGAGCCGCTGGGCCAGTTCAACCTGGCCATGATGCATTTGCGCCGCGAACTGCCTGGCGCAAGCGACGCGAAGGCCTGGCAGTGGCTGCAGCGCGCCGCGATGCAGCACTACGCCCTGGCCGAGAACGCACTGGGCGAGATGATCGAGCAGGGCCGCCACGGGCCGCTCGACAAGACCGCCGCCTGCGACTGGTTCGAGCGCGCCGCCGAACATGGCAACGGCGACGGCGCGCTGGCCGCCGGCACCTGCTTCTACCTCGGCCGCGGCCGGCAGCAGGACATGGCGCAGGCCCACCGCTGGTATCTGCAGGCCGCCACCGCAGGCGACGTCGGTGCCCAGTACCTCGTCGCGTCGATGTTCGAGACGGGGCTGGGCGTGGAGGTCGATGAACGGCTGGCGCGGTATTGGTACGACGTCGCCGCCAAGAACGGCGACGTCGCGGCCAAGGCCAAGCTCAAGGCGCTGAGCGAATCGAGCTGAGCTACTCGAAGCGCTGTGCGCTCTGCCGTTCCGTTCGGTCCCGCTGTGCGATGCGCTCCTCAATCCGCTGCAATTGAGCGCGTGCCCAGGCCACGACGTCAGGCTCGTCGGCCGAAAGCAACGCGCTCAGACGGACCACGAAGGGCTGGGCCGCGGCAGCGTAGGAACCTGCCCAAGAATTGGGAAGTGCGCCCGATTCAAAAGACGCCAGGATTCGTGAGCGGTCATGCGCCTGCTGCAGCAGCGCCCGTGCCAACGGGCCGAAACCTTGCGCCGGCTCGTCAGCGAAAACCTTGATACGCGCTCCCAACCAAGGGCCTCGCCGCGCCGCATCGTGGGCCACCCACGCCAGCAGCACGGCGTCGGCCACCTTGCTGAGGGGGTGCTCGTGCCGAGCGTCCATCAACCACCAATCCTTGCGGGCCTCCTCTTCCTCGTCGTCAGCTCCCGGTCCGAACGCATCGAGAGCCACCACAGGCCGCCCTGCAAACAGCTGCCCGACAACGACTTCTGCCACCCCGGCCAAGAAGCCCCCGTCGCGTCGTTCCATGAGAACCGCGCAAAGATGTTCCGCGACCTCCCGTCCTCGTTGACCGGACAGCGCCGCAGGCACGAGATCACTCACGCTGTACCAGTCACTTTCGTCGGCGAAGCTTGCATCCACCCCGAGCAGCAACTCTGCACACAGTTCGCGAGCCTCGTCGTCGACCTCCGCATTCATGCTGCTCAGGCCAAACAAACGCATGCGATGCAGGCTGATCGCCTCTCGTAGCCCCTCGGGGAGGGCCTTGATGGATCGCAACAGTTCGGCGTGGCTTGCCGACGAAATCCCACTCAATAGCCCACCGAATTTCAACCATCCAAACTTGGCCGCCGGCACCTGCCCCTGCCTGGCAAGTGCCGTCAGCCGCGCCGCGCCCGCCTCGTCGACCGTCTGGCCGGTGTGCAGTTCGACACCCAGTTCAGCCAGCACGGGCTCGGCGGCGCAATCGTCCAGCAATCGCTCGGCCAACTCAGGGTCACGCGCCCGCAACCCATCGAAGAATCCGCGGACGAAGCCCGCATCTCGTGATTCCCGAGGGGCGGCGGCATAGCGGCGAATGAGGACAGACCAGTCGCCAGCAAGATCGACGGCGCGCTCTGCGACCCGTTGACCCAGCAGCGGCGTGTAGCCCGGCGAGAAGTTGTCGATCAGCCGATGCAGGAGGGCAGGCTCGTGCAGACGCAAGGCAAGCTCGGCACCGATGTCAGCCAGCATCTGGCCGTAGTGCCCGAGCACAGGCGCGGCGCCTGAACGATGGGCCTGTATTTCTTCAAGTGACAGCAGATCGACCCTGCCGTTGGGGCTTGCGTAGACCAGCGCCTCGATGCGATCTTCGAGAGATTGCGGGCGCAGTTGGGACTCCAGCCCCTCCAGCCGAGCGCGCAAATCAGAGTCAGCGCCGACCGGCGAGGCGGGCGGCAGGAGCAACGCCACAGCGATGCCACGCCACAAGCACAGTGCCGCAGGCAGATGCGCCACCGCCGCTGCGAACCGCTCCAACGCCGGCAAGACGTCGGCGTCCCAGGCCAGAGCAACGGCGGCGTTCGCGACCAGGTCGGCCAACTCCGCAGCCAGGGCATGCCCCGCGCACAGCCGCTCGGCGACAAGCCGCATCGGCCCGCCATACCAGGCCGCCCAGTCGTCCTCGGAACTCGGCTGCCAGCCTTCGCCCCGCACTCGCGCCCCGAAGGTCTCGGGCATCGAGCCGCTCCAGTTCACAGCCAGCAGGGTTCGCAAAGCGACCAAGGACAGCCGCTGGCGCCTTGAATCCGACGAATCCAGCAGGGACGCAAGCAAGGCAAGGCGCTGCGAGGCATCGGCTTCGGTGCCAGACAGCAGGGGCCTGAACAAGCGTTCCAACGGCCGAGGCAGGCGGTTTTCGCCGCGGTTGCTGCCGCTGCCCTCGTGCGTCGCCAGCCTGACCAACACTTCGGCGGCCCTGGCGAAATCCACGGCCGGATAGGCCAGCTGCCCTGCCAGACCGACGGCCGCGTCCCGGTACAACACATGATGCCAGCCTAGCAAGCCCTGCCCCTCGACGGCCGTCAGTTGCTCTAGCCGGGTCAGTGCCAGATCCGGCCGGACCGGCGCCAGCAGTCTGAAGATTTCGCGGCCCTGCATCGAGTGCTCGTCGAAGATCGCCATGCCCGGCGCCTCGCGAAACCAACGCCCGACCACGTCCTGCGCGTCGCGGCTGTCGTGCAGCGAAGAAAGCCTCCTCGCGAACGACAGCGACAAGCGCTCATGCTGCCGCAGCTCGCGCCAGAGATCGTCGCCGGACACGCCGCCCAGGCCCCTTGCGGCCAGGTGGTTGGCCAGGGCGTGCGGCAGGATGGCCCGCCACGGGCCTCGACGCTGAGCGAGGCCTCGATTCAGCAAGGTGCCGAGATAACGCCGCAGCTCGGCGATGGAGCGGGCTGCCAGCCGGGCCAGGCGCGTGAGTTCCTGGTCGGCTTCGGAGACATCGGATTCCTCGGCGTTGAAGGAATAGACCAGGGCCAACACCTGCGCGGCGTGCTCGAGGCCCGGGTCCGGCTGCTGTCGCTGCCAGAACAGTCGCTGAAACAGGTCTGCATCACTCAGGCCGCTCAATCGGCCGGTTCGACGGGCGGCGCTGGCCAAGGCGAGGGCGACGCGCAGATTGCCTTCGGAGAGACTGACGATTTGCTGCCGGACGCCATGGCCCAGTCTGGGCTCGCGGAGTTCAAGCAGGCGATCGAGCAGCCCAGGCGTGGTAGCCCCGAGGCGGTAGACATCGGCCTGCTCGGCTTCGCCGCCGTCGATGTCGTACTCGATGGTGAGCAGTGCGACCCGACCTGGGCGAGCGGACAGGGCGGCCTGCAACGCACGATGGGTCGCCGGGTTGCAGTTGTCGATCAACAGCGCCACCGGGCGGGCCTGTGCGGCAAGCCGGTGGAGCATCTCTACCGCGGAGGGTTGCAGAGCCTCACCCGCGTCGGCATACACAGCAAGATGCGCAGGTAGGGGCTCATCGCCCAGACTCGCCTCGAACAAAGCCTGTACCAGCCGGGTCTTGCCCGTGCCCGACAGGCCGACGAGGCGGATCGCCTGACCTGGGATGCGCAACTTGGCGCGCAGCTCCGCCAGGGTTTGCGCGACGCTCAGTTGCCGGGTGCCGCGTTCACCCGAGGCCTCGACCCGGGCTTGGTCGTCAGCCAGAAAGGCGGCGTCGATACTGGACGCGGCCCATGCAGCGTACCCACGCCATCCCTGCGACGGGCCATCCAGATGCTCGCGCAGCCACAGGGCCACGCCGGAGTGTCGGTTGGTCCAGTCAGCGATGCGGTCGGCGCCAAAGAAGTCGAGCATCACTTCGGCCGGTAACCCCGCATCGCTGGCAACCTTGCGCATGGCAGCCAGTCGGTCCCGGAGCATCGGTGGCGTGCAGGAGTCCTTGGAGCTGACGATGACGTAGGCGCCGCCTCGCACTAGCAGTTCACGGATGGCCGGCTTGAGCGTGCCGCGAGCCCGCATTTCACCCGCCACCTTCGACGCCGGCATAGCCTCGGCTTTGGCCTGCAGACCAGTCTGGCCGCGGGGGATGAAGTCCAGCCCGGCGGGATCGCCGACCAAGTCGACACAAACGTCGATCCCGCCGTCGGGTGCATCTTGATGGCCGCCGGCCCTCACCGCCGAGAGCGGCAGACCTGCGTCCGAGAGTTCAGCCTGGCAAAGCCGCCTGATCAAGTCGCGCAGCGGCGCATCGGCAAGGCGCTGGATGCATGTGACGGTGACTTCCAGCAGCGCGCTCAAGGCTTGGCGCCTTACAGCACGACCTTGACCATCGGATGCGTCGTCAGCGTCCGGTACAGCTCGTCCAGCTGCTCGCGGCTGGTGGCCGTGACGGTGATGGTCAGGCCCAGGTAGTTGCCACCCTTGCTCGGGCGATGCTCGATGGTGGAGGCGTCGAAGCCGGGGTCGAACTGCAGCGCCACGTGCGTGATGGCTTCCACGAAGCCTTCGACGTGCGCGCCCATGACCTTGATCGGGAACTGCGACGGGTACTCGATGAGCGACTGCTCGGGCGGGATGTCGGGTGGCAGGTTCATGGCGCAGGCCTCATTTGATCCACAGGCGGATGGAGTCGAACGCGCGGCCGAAGAGGCCGGACACCGGCACGGCTTCCTGCACGATCAGCGGCACCTCGGCCACCGGCGTGCCGGTGGTCGTCGTGATGCGCAAGGTGCCGACGCGCTGGCCCTTGTTCAGCGGCGCGACCAGCGGGTCGATGTGCTCGACCTGGGTCTGCAGCTTGCCGGCGTCGCCGCGTGGCACGGCGACGTAGACCGCGTCCGCGGCGCCCAGCTTCGCTTCCTTGGCTTCGCCCTTCCAGACCGACACGGTCTTGATGGCCTTGCCGGCGTCGAAGATCTTGACGGCGTCGAAGGCGGTGTAGCCCCAGTTCAGCAGCTTCTGGCTTTCGCCCGCGCGGGCATCCTTGGACGCGGTGCCCATGACGACGCTCAGCAGGCGGCGCTTGCCATTGGGGAACTCACGATTGGCGCTGGCAACGAGGCTGAAGCCGGCGCCGTCCGCGAAGCCGGCCTTCAGGCCGTCCACGGTCGGGTCGCGGCGCAGCAGCAGGTTGCCGTTGTCCTGGCGGATCTTGTTGAAGATGTAGTCCCGCTGCGCGTAGTAGCCGTAGTACTCGGGGAAGTCCGTGATGATGTGCGCCGCCACGGTGGCCATGTCGCGCGCCGTGCTCTTCTGGCCGGGCTCGCTCAGGCCCGTCACGTTCTTGAACTCGGTGTTCTTCAGGCCCCAGGCCTGAGCCTGGCGGTTCATCAGCTGCACGAAGTTCTCGACGCTGCCCGAGACGCCCTCGGCCAGCGCCACGGCGGCATCGTTGCCGTTCTGGACGATGAGGCCGCGCAGCAGTTCGTCGACCTTGGGCGTCATCGTCGTGTCGATGAACATCAGGTCGCCCTTGCGCTCGCTCGCGGCGCGCCGGGACACGGGCAGCGTCTGATCCAGCGCCAGCTTCTTGTCGCGCAGCGCGCCGAAGGCGACGTAGGCCGTCATCAGCTTGGTCAGCGAGGCCGGGTCCTGCGGCGCGTCGGCCTCACGCTCGGCGAGGGTCTTGTGCGCCGTCAGGTCGATGAGCACGTAATTGCGCGCGGCGATTTCGGGCGGCAAGGGAGCCTGGGCCTGCGCAGCCAGCGACAGCGCTACGAGGAAGGAAACAAGGATTCGTTTCATCGGATCGACTCAGGCGCAGGGCTCAGATCTTGGAGGGATCGAAGGCGCGCACCACGAGGGACTTGAGCAGCGGCAGCTGCCCATGGAAGAAATGGCCCACGCCCGGGACGACGGTGACCGGGAGGCTCTGCGGCCGCGCCCAGTCGAGCACGGACGAGAGTGGCACCACGTCGTCGACCTCGCCGTGGATGACCACGGTGTCGGCGGGCACGGGGGCGGTGTCGAAACGGCTGGTGGCGGGGCCGACCAGCACGAGGCGGCGCGCCGGCTCACCGACGCGCTGCGCGGCGCGCGATGCGACGTAGCCGCCGAAGGAAAAGCCCGACAGCAGGAAGGCCTCGCCGGGCGCTCGCACGGCGTCCAGCACGGCCAGCGCGTCGTCGACCTCGCCACGCCCCTCGTCCCAGCCGCCCTCGGACTTGCCGATGCCGCGGAAGTTGAAGCGCACGGCGCGCCAGCCGAGCTGGATGAAGGCACGGGCCAGCGTCTGCACGACCTTGTTGTCCATCGTGCCACCCTGCGTCGGGTTGGGGTGGCAGATGAGGGCCGTGCCGAGGGGCGTGGTGCCGTCGGCAGGAAGGTCGATGGCCACCTCGATCTGACCGGCGGGGCCGGGCACGAGGCGCTTTTCGGTGTGCGCGTTCATCGGCCGACGCTGTCCGGCAGCACCAGGCGCTCGACGACCTTGCCGTCGCGCAGATGGCTCTCGACGATCTCGTCGATGTCGCTCTTGTCGACCCACGAGTACCAGACGGCCTCGGGGTAGACCACGGCTACCGGCCCGCCGGCGCAGCGGTCCAGGCAGCCGGCTTTGTTGATGCGCACGCCGCCCTTGCCCGCCAGGCCCAGTTGCTTCACGCGGGACTTGCAGTGGTCGAAGCCGCCTTGCGCGTCGTGGTCGGCACAACTGGCCTCGCCGTTGGCGCGCTGGTTCAGGCAGAAAAAGACGTGGCGCTCGTAGTAACTACTCATCGTTGGGATTCTCTCTCAGCGAGGCTTCTGAACCAGCCGCGCCGCGAGCCAGACCAAGGCGACAAAAGGCCATGTCCAGGCCACCCAGCGCGTCAGGCCGTAGAGGTTGACGAAGCGGCCCTGCTCCCAGGCCTGCAGGTTCAGCGTCAGGTAGGGGTCGCTGGGCGACACGCTGACGAGCCCCACCAGCGCGCACAGCGCGAACAGCCCCAGCGCCGCCGCCACGCGCGACGGCAGCAGGCAGGCCAGCAGCGACAGCACGACGCCCAGGCCGACACCCGGCCGCGTCGCCTCGCTGAGCCAGGCCCAGGCATGAGCCGGCCCGAACGCCATGGCCGTTGCCGTGGCGGTACCGATCAGGCCCAGCAGCACGGCGCCGCAGGCCAGTACCAGGCGACGCGGCCCCGGCCGCGCGACGACGATCATCAGCAGCACCGGCGCGACCAGGCCCAGCGCGATGGCCAGCGCCTCCAGGCCCGGCGGCAGCTCGCGCTCGACGACGACGGTGTCGCCCCAGCTCAGCGCCCAAGGCGTGCCGTCCAGACCGTCCAGCAGCATCTCGCGCCACCAGGGCAGCCACTGGCCGAGCCCGAACGGCAGCGGCGTCGGGTACAGCAGCGCCACCGGCCACAGCGCGAGCAGGGCCAGCGCCGGCGCGCTGCTGGCGCCGAACCAGTGATCGCGCAGGTCCTCCCAGCGTCGCAGCCCCCCCATGGCGTTCAGCAGCAGGCCCAGCAGCGCACCGATCGTGCTGCCGGCCGAGTTCAGCGCCAGGTCCGACAACGACGGCACGCGGCCGGGCAGGAAGAACTGCAGCGTCTCCATCGTGAACGACAGCAGCGGCCATGGCATGAAGCCGAACAGCAGCGACGCCCGCAGCCTCCAGCCCGAGCGCATCGCCGCCGCGAAGCCCAGCAGGCCCAGCGGGATGTAGCCGAGCAGGTTGGCCTGCATGTCATAGGCGTAGAAGCGCGGCGGCCAGGACAGGCTGAACAGCCACGGCATGCCCATGCCCGGCGGCCAACGCCATGGGAAGAAGGGGTAGAGGCTCGCGTAGATGACCAGCCCGACGTGGGCCAGCAGCAGCCAGGTCGCGGAGCTCTGGCGATGACGCACGGTCAGAAGGGCTTGACCGTCACCAGCACGACGATGGCGGCGAACAGCAGCACCGAGACTTCGTTGTAGACGCGGAACCACTTGTGGCTGCGGCGGTTGGACAGTTCCTCGAAGCTGCGCAGCAGGCGGCGGTTCATGTGGTGGTAGCCGACGACGCCGACGACGAGCAGCAGCTTGACGTGCAGCCAGTAGCTACCGGCAAAGCGGCCAACGCCCCAGCCGAACCATGCCCACAGACCCAGCAACAGCGCCACGCCCATCAGGATGCTGCTGAAGCGGTGCAGCTTGTGCGCCATCAGCAGCAGGCGTTCACGCTCGGCATGACTGTCGGCCGGCACCATGGCCAGGTTCACGAAGATGCGCGGCAGGTAGAACAGGCCGGCGAACCAGGCGGCGACGAAGACGATGTGGAAGGCTTTGACCCAGAGCATGGCGGCCATTATGGGCAGCCGCCCAGGATGCACAGAAGGTCAAGGCCGGCTGCGCCAGCGGGCGGACTTGCAGATTGGCACATGCCGCGCCGTCGGTCGCGCCGCACGACCAGCGCGGGGGCTGGGTCGTGAAACGGCACAGCGCATGTGCCGAGATGAAAAAAGCCCCGGCAAAAGCCGGGGCCGGAAAGCCTTATCGCTGTCATCACGCTAAGGCTCCTGCTCAGGGAGGAAAAGCAGGGAACGACGACCTTGCGGCTATCATTCGCTGACAAGTTTAGCGCGCTTGTGCGGTGGCGTCACGAATAAATGATGCCGGGATGTGTCGTGCATCACGCACCGGGCCGCATCCCCTGCAGTTTGAGGTACCGCCTTGGCCCGCTCACTTCTGACACCCGCCGCCTATCCCGCCGCACGCCCGCGCCGCCTGCGTCGCGACGCCTTCACCCGGGCGCTCGTCCGCGAAAACACGCTGACGGCCAGCGACCTCATCCTGCCGGTTTTCATCCATGAGGGGCAGGATCTCCTGACCCCCGTCGCCAGCATGCCCGGCGTGTCGCGCCAGAGCCTGGATCACCTGCTGAAAACTGCTGAGCAATGCGTCGAACTGGGCGTGCCAGTGCTGGCGCTTTTCCCCGTCATAGATGCGTCGTTGAAGACCCCGGACGGGGCCGAAGCGCTCAATCCGGACGGCCTCGTCCCCCGCGCGGTGCGCGAGGTAAAGAAAAATTTCCCGCAGCTGGGCGTGCTGACGGACGTGGCGCTGGACCCGTTCACCAGCCACGGCCAGGACGGCGTCCTCGACGAGTCTGGCTACATCCTGAACGACGAGACCGTCGACATCCTCGCCAGGCAAGCGCTGGTGCAGGCTGACGCGGGGGTCGACATCGTCGCTCCCAGCGACATGATGGACGGCCGCATCGGCGCCATTCGCCAGAAGCTGGAGGCCGCCGGCCACATTCACACGCGCATCATGGCTTACAGCGCCAAATACGCGAGCAGCTTCTACGGCCCCTTCCGCGACGCGGTCGGCTCGGCTGCCAACCTCGGCAAGGCGGACAAGAAGACGTACCAGATGGACCCCGGCAACAGCGACGAAGCCCTGCGGGAAGTGGCCCTGGACCTGGCCGAGGGAGCGGACATGGTCATGGTCAAGCCTGGCCTGCCGTACCTGGACATCGTGCGCCGCGTGAAGGACGAATTCCGCGTGCCGACGTTCGCCTACCAGGTCAGCGGCGAGTATGCGATGGTCAAGGCCGCGGCGGCCAACGGCTGGCTGGACCACGACGCCGTCATGATGGAGTCGCTGCTGGCCTTCAAGCGCGCGGGCGCGGACGGCGTACTGACCTACTTCGCGCTCGACGCCGCACGCCTGCTGAAGAAGGGGTGAGGCCCGTGCGGGTCTTCCACATCGAATCCGACCGCTTTACCGAATTGCCGGCCCTGCCCGAGGCCATGCCGGAGCGTGGCTTCCTGTGGCTTGGCTATGGCCGGCGCGAGTTCGAGGTCGGCGAGGCCGCCGTGCAGCAGGCGCTCGCGCGCTGGGGCTGCGGCAACATCGTCGATCTGCATGTGTCGGACCTGATCAACAACCAGTTGCCGTCGCACTTCGACTACACGTCCTGGTACGACATGCTGGTGTTCCGCCGCCTCGCCGCAGCACCCGGCAGCCAGGACCTGTTCGTTGACGACGAGCACGGCACGCTGGCCTCGGCGCAGCGCGCGCTGCGCGCCATCGACACCAGCCCGGTCGGCTTCGCCGTGTTCGACCGCGTGCTGGTCACCGTGCACCCGACCGACTGCCAGGTGCGCGAGTTCTTCGCGCAGAAGCTGGACCGCCTGACCGAAGGCCGCGACAAGACCGCCGCCCGGGGCAGTGCCCGCATGCCGGCCAGCCCGGCCGACCTGATGTTGCGCATGGTCAACCACATGGTGGACAGCTACCTGGAGCTGCGCCGCCTGCTGACGCGCCAGCTCGGCACGCTGCAGCGCGTGCTGCTGGACCAGAGCAGCGAGTTCGACGACTGGCCGCTGCTGCTGGAAAGCCGTGACGCACTGCACCGCCTGGAAGACACCTGCGAAGACCAGCGAGCCGCTATCCAGGAGTGGATCGACGCCCTCGACGAGTGGCCCGCCGACGGCGATCCGCACGTCACGCGCGAGCGCGAATTGCTGCGCGTGCGGTCCCGCGACGTTCTGGAGCATGTGGAGCGCGTGCTGACGCACGTACGCCGGTTGGAGTCGTCGGCGGAGTCGGCCGTGCAGATGCACTTCAGCGCGCTGGGGCACCGCACCAACGGCATCATGCGCACACTGACGGTGCTGACAGCCATCTTCCTGCCGCTGAATCTCATCACCGGCGTGTTCGGCATGAACTTCGATGCCATGCCGCTGATCCACAACGCCGGCGGCTTCTGGGACGCCGCGACGCTGATGCTGATCGTCGCGCTGGGGCTGTGGTTCCTGTTCAGGCGCAAGCGCTACCTGAGCAGCAAGAGCTAGCCGCGCTTGTACGGGTCGGCAATGCCCAGGCCCGCCAGGATCTCGGTCTCCCGCGCTTCCATGCACTCGGCCTCGTCGTCTTCCTCGTGGTCATAGCCCTGGGCGTGCAGCGTGCCGTGGACCAGCATGTGGGCGTAGTGATCGAGCACCGGTATACCCATCTCGGCAGCCTCCTTCTCCACCACCTCGGCACAGATGACCAGATCGGCGCCGACGACGGGCTCGTGGCTGTAGTCGAAGGTCAGCACGTTGGTCGCGTAGTCCTTGCCGCGGAAATCACGGTTCAGCGCGCGGCCCTCCTCGGCATCGACGATGCGCACGGCGATCTCGCCCGGCAGCTCCAGCGCCGCGCGGATGAAGCGCAGCACCTTGTGGCGCGGCAGCAGCGCGCGGTGGCGCGGGTCGGCGAATTGCAGGGACAGGCTCAGTTCGGGTTGGCTCATGCTTCTCGTCCTTCGCGCTTGGCGCGCGCCTCATAGGCCTCGACGATGCGGGCCACCAGCGGGTGGCGGACGACGTCGGCACTGGTGAAGCGCGTCATCGCGATGCCCTTGACCTTGGCCAGCACATGCTCGGCATCGATGAGGCCGCTCTGCACGCCGCGCGGCAGGTCGATCTGGCTGGTGTCGCCGGTGACAACGCAGCGGCTGCCGAAGCCGATGCGGGTCAGGAACATCTTCATCTGCTCGGGCGTCGTGTTCTGCGCCTCGTCGAGGATGACGAAGGCATGGTTCAACGTGCGGCCGCGCATGAAGGCCAGCGGCGCGACTTCCAGCTGGCCTTTCTCGAAGGCCTTGGTCACGCGGTCGAAGCCGAGCAGGTCGTACAGCGCGTCGTACAGCGGGCGCAGATAGGGGTCGACCTTCTGCGTCAGGTCGCCGGGCAGGAAGCCCAGGCGCTCGCCGGCCTCGACGGCGGGGCGGGTCAGGATGATGCGCTGCACCGACGCACGCTCCAGCGCGTCGACGGCACAGGCGACCGCCAAGAAGGTCTTGCCGGTGCCGGCCGGGCCGAGGCCGAAGGTGATGTCGTGCGACAGGATCTGCTGCAGGTACTGGTGCTGGCGAGGCGTGCGGGCCGACAGGTCGGCGCGGCGCGTGCGCAGCACGAGGGCGTCGTCGCCCGGCGTGGCAGCGGCCGAAACGGCATGGGGTGCCTTGGCTTCGACGAGGGCCAGTTGCAGCGTTTCGGCCGGCAGCGGGCGCCTGGCGCGCTCGTACAGCACATCCAGCAGGCTCTGCGTGCGCTCGGCCGCGGCCTTGGCACCGTTGATGCGGAACTCGCCCTCGCGGCGCGAGATTTTCACGCCCATGGCGGCCTCGATGTCGCGCAGGTGTGTGTCCAGGCTGCCGCAGACGCGGGCCAGGCGGGTGTTGTCGACGGGCTCGAAAGCGAAGCGCAGGATCACGACGGGCGCAAAAAAATGAGGGACGCCGATTGTCGCTGGTGCATTCCCCGGCGCTCGGGGCGGCGTGCCTCCCGCACAATGCCGGCCCATGAATTTGCCGACCGCGCCGGCCGCCAACCTGGCCCGACGCCTGCTCCCCTCCTTTCCCCTGCTCGCAGCCCTGCTCTGCCCGCTGGTCGCGCAAGCCCAGGCACAGGCCCCGGCGGGCGTGTACTGGGCCGCCACGCTGCACGGCTGGGTCGCCGCCATGCTGGCGCTGATGGCCACCGTCGTGGGCGTGGTCTCCAGCCTGCACCACCGCGAGCGGCCAGCCAGCTTCCTGGTCGGCATGATGCTGAGCTGGGTCGTGCTGCGCGCCACCGGCGCCCCGGCCGCTGCAGGCCTGCGGCCGCTGCTGATGACGCTGCTGGTGCTGTGCGGCGTGCAATACCTGCTGCGTCAGATGAACTGGAAGCGCAGCTGGATCGACCATGCATTGCTGATCCAGTGCCTGGTCGTACCGGCCAGCCTGCTGCTGACGGGTGGTCAGGTCGGCCTCCTCGGCGCGGTATGGCATGCGGTGCTGAGCGTGGAGCTCGTGGCGGCGATGGGTTGGGCACTGTGGCTGCGCCGGTCACGGCTGCGGGCCACGCCGGACGAGGCCCAGACGCGCGAGTTCCGGCTGATGGCGCTGCTGATGGTGCCGACGATGCTGGCACTGCTGGCCGAGATGGGCCTGGCCGGCGTCAGCGAGTCGCTGTGGTGGACGGCGTCGCCGTGGCTGGGCCTGCTGCTGCCAATGCTGATGCTGGGCCTGGGCCTGCAGTTGGTGAACCAGGTGGCCAGTGCCCGCGTGGACGCCGAAAGGCGCATCGCCGCCGTCGAACAGCGCATGGCCGACCGCATCGCCGAGGTGGAACGCAGCCACGGCCAGCTCGCCGAGCAGAAGCTGGAACAGGTCACCGAGCGCGAGCGCAAGCGCATCGCCGCCGACCTGCACGACGACCTGGGCGCCAAGCTGCTGACCATCGTGCACACCAGCGAGTCCGACCGCATCTCGACGCTGGCCCGCGAGGCGCTGGAGGAGATGCGGCTGTCGGTGCGCGGGCTGACCGGCAAGCCGGTGCATCTCATCGACGCCTTGGGCGACTGGCGCGCGGAGGTCGTTTCGCGGCTCGGCCAGGCCAACATCCTGGCCGAGTGGAAGAGCCCGGCCGAGGACATCGAGCACACCTTCCAGGCCCGCTCCTATGTGCAGACCACGCGCATCCTGCGCGAGTCGGTCTCCAACATCATCAAGCACAGCGGCGCCACGAACGCGACCATTTCCGCCACCATCCAGGACGGCGACTTCGTGTTGACCATCCAGGACAACGGCCAGGGCATCCCGACCGAACTGGACGGCCGGCTGGACCGCGGACATGGCATGGCGAGCATGAAATCACGCGCCAAGCAAATGCATGGCCAGTGCCTGGTTGAATCCGGCCCCGGCTGGGGTACTGTCATCCGTCTGACGATTCCGCTCTGAGTTTCCCGAGGCTCCGCCATGAACCACATCCTGCTGCTCGAAGACATTCCGGAGATCCGCGCCTGGCTGAAGGCCCTGGTCAAACAGGTGTTCGCCAACGCCCAGATCACCGAGTGTTCGCGCGTGCAGGACGCGCTGTCGCTGGTCAACGGCCAGCGCTTCACGCTGGCATTGCTCGACCTCGGGCTGCCCGACGGCTCGGGGGTGGAGGTCATCGCCGCGCTGCGCGAGAAGCAGCCGGAAGTGCAGTCCGTCATCGTCACCATCCACGACGACGACGAGCACCTGTTCCCCGCGCTGCAGGCCGGCGCTTTCGGCTACCTGCTGAAGGAGCAGTCGCGCGAACTGCTGGTGGAGCAGTTGCAGCGCATGAGCCAGGGCGAGCCGCCGCTGTCGCCGTCCATCGCGCGCAAGGTCATCGCCTACTTCGCCGCTCAGGTGAAAAAGCCGGCGGCGGCGCTGCTGCACGAGGTGTCGCTGACCGACCGCGAGACCGAGGTGCTGCTGCGCGTGGCCAAGGGCTTCACGCTGCCCGAGATCGGCGTGCAGCTGGGTCTGTCGCGCCACACCATCGCCGACTACGTGAAGCAGATCTACCGCAAGCTCAATGTGAGTTCGCGCGCCGAGGCGGCGCTGGAAGCGCAGCGCCTGGGTCTGTTCGGTCGAAACTGATGGCTTGGGGATGGACCTGCGTGCGCAGCGCGCAGCTCCGTCCTCAACTGGCTTAGAGCCGCCCGGATAATCCGGGAATGATTGGAAGACTGTCCGGCGTCATCGCCGAGAAAACACCGCCTCAGGTGGTGATCGACGTAGGCGGCGTCGGCTACGAGGTCGACGTGCCCATGAGCACGTTCTTCAACCTCGGCGCCCTGGGCGAGCGCGCTGTGCTGCTGACCCACCTGACCGTCCGCGAGGACGCGCACCAGCTGTTTGGCTTCCTCACGCACGAGGAACGCTCCACCTTCCGCCAGCTCATCAAGATCAGCGGCGTCGGCCCCAAGATGGCGCTGGGCCTGCTGTCCGGCCTGTCGGTCGCCGAACTGGCACAGGCCGTGTCGCGGCAGGAAATCGGCCGGCTGACCAAGGTGCCCGGCATCGGCAAGAAGACCGCCGAGCGGCTACTGCTGGAGCTCAAGGGCAAGCTGGGCCCTGACCTCGCACTGCCGACCACCGTCGCCAACGACGCGCAGGCCGACATCCTGCAGGCGCTGGTCGCACTGGGCTACAGCGAGAAGGATGCCGCCGCCGCGCTGAAGGCACTGCCGCCCGATGTCGGCGTCAGTGACGGCATCAAGCAGGCGCTGAAGAAGCTGTCATGAGTATCCAGACCGACGATTTCGCGCCCGCGCCCCGCGTCGTCAGCGCCGCGCCCGAGTCCAGTCGTGAGGAGGCGCTGGAACGCGCGCTGCGGCCCAAGCAACTGGACGACTACGTCGGCCAGGCCAAGGCGCGCGAGCAGCTGGAGATCTTCATCGGCGCCGCCCGCAAGCGCCGCGAGGCGCTGGACCACGTGCTGCTGTTCGGCCCGCCGGGCCTGGGCAAGACGACGCTGTCCCACATCATCGCGGCCGAGCTGGGCGTGAACCTGCGCCAGACCTCCGGCCCCGTACTGGAAAAGCCCAAGGACCTCGCCGCCATCCTGACCGGCCTGGAGAAGAACGACGTCCTCTTCATCGACGAGATCCACCGGCTCAGCCCGGTCGTCGAGGAAATCCTCTACCCGGCACTGGAGGACTACCAGATCGACATCATGATCGGCGAAGGCCCGGCCGCGCGCTCGATCAAGCTGGACCTGCAGCCGTTCACCCTCGTCGGCGCGACCACGCGAGCCGGCATGCTGACCAATCCACTTCGTGATCGTTTCGGCATCGTCGCGCGGCTGGAGTTCTACACGCCGGCCGAACTGCAGCGCATCGTCACCCGCTCGGCCGGCCTGCTGAACGCGCCCATCGACGCCGACGGCGCGCTGGAGATCGCCCGCCGCTCACGCGGCACACCACGCATCGCCAACAGGCTGCTGCGCCGCGTGCGCGACTACGCCGAGGTGAAAAGTGACGGCCGCATCGTCGCCGGCGTCGCCGACAAGGCCCTGGCCATGCTGGACGTCGACCCGCAGGGCTTCGACCTGATGGACCGCAAGTTCCTGGAGGCCGTGGTGCACCGCTTCGACGGCGGACCGGTAGGGTTGGAGAACGTAGCCGCTGCCATCGGCGAGGAGGCCGGCACCATCGAGGACGTCATCGAACCCTACCTGATCCAGCAGGGCTTCCTGCAGCGCACGCCGCGCGGCCGCATCGCGACGCTGGCCGCCTACCGCCACCTGGGCCTGGCACCACCGGCCGGCAAGGGCGGACCCGACCTGTTCGGGGCATGAAAAAAGCGCCCCGCGGGGCGCTTTTCCGTTTCCGGTCCGCGAGGATCAGAAGTTGTGGCGGATACCCACAGCGAGCGAGTCGAAATCGCCCTGCTTGTTCGGCAGCTTCTGGTCGACGCTGGTGTAGAACGTGTAGACCTTGGTGCGCTTGCTGAGGTTGTAGTTGTAACCCAGCGTCCACTGCGAAGCACCGGCGTTCTGGAACGTACCGTCTGCGCCGGCCTTGGTGCCACCGATGTTGAAGTGGAACTCCGACTGACCCAGCGTGTACATGGCCGACACGCGGCCAATGTTGCGCGACTTGAAGCCGGCGACTTCTTCGCGCTGGGCGTAACCGGTCAGCAGGACGGGGCCGATCGCGTAATCGGCCTCGATGCCGTAAGCCGTACGCTTGGCTGCGGTATCTGCACGAGAGTAGGTCAGGCCAACGTGCAGGCCATCGGCTTCGTAGTTGCCCGACAGGTCAAAAGCACGGGCATCGCCGGCCGTGCCTTCACCAGCATGGGCCGACGCAATGAAGCTGAAGCCGTCCACGGTCGGCGAGAAGTAGCCGATCTTGTTGGAACGGAAGCCGAAGGCGAAGGACGAGAACAGCGCGTCCGACGAAGTGCCGGTGTCGTGGTTGTGGTTGCTGGTACGGTCAACCGTCGAGAAGTACGAATCCGGGAACCAGGAGCCGAGACGGATCGTGCCGAAGGCGCCGCTCAGCTCGACGTTGGCCTGACGGTTCCAGAACTTGGTGCCCTCGGTGGCGGCGCCGGTGTCGGAATTGAGACCGTGTTCCAGGTTGAACGAGGCCTTCAGGCCGCCGCCCAGATCTTCCGTGCCACGCAGGCCCAGACGGGAACCGTTGTTCTCGACCTTGGCGACCCGGTCAGCGTTGCCGATCTTCTCGCTTTCAACAGAAGTGTTCAGGCGGCCCCACAGGGTGACGGAACTTTGGGCGAAAGCCGGAGCAGCCGTGACAGCGGCCAGGGCGGCAACGAGAGCAATCTTCTTCATCGTGAGCCTTTGCAAAGGGTTGCGGCGAGTCGGGAGACCCACCTTGGAAAAGTATGTAAACGAGTATAGGAGGGACTTTTCTTCGGACCGAACGGGCCGATGTGTCGATGCAACAGTCGGCTTAGGGGTCCTGTGTATGACTTTCAGGCGGCGACGTCGTCGGCACTCAGCCCGGCCAGGTGGCGGTCATCGTTCCAGCCGACCAGCGTGAAGCCCTCGCCCGTCGCCAGCAGGCGGTTGATGGTCGCGTTGCCGAGTTGCCAGCTGCGCGGCGCGTCCAGCGCCGTGCGTGTGGCGGCGCGATAGAGGCAGTCCAACACGCCGCCATGGGCAACAAGGGCGATGGCCTGGCCGGGATGGGCGGCGACGGCGCGCTGCGCCGCGACCAGGCAGCGGGCGCTGAAGGTGTTCAAGCTCTCGCCGCCGCCGACCTGGAAGTCCGGCTCGCGCCTGCGCCAACGGGCGGAGTCCTCGGGGTGGTTTTGCGCGATCTCGTCCCAGCTCAGCCCCTCGAAGCGGCCAAAGGCGCGCTCGCGCAGGCCCATGTCGATCTGCACGACCAGGCCCTGGCTGCGCGCCACGGCCTCGGCGGTCTGGCGGGCGCGGCTGAGGTCACTGGAATAGATGGCCGTCAACGGCTCATCGGCCAGCGCCTCGGCCAGGCGCTCGGCCTGGGCCAGGCCCAACGTGCTGAGTGGGATGTCGGTATGCCCCTGGATACGCGTCGCGCGGTTCCAGGCGGTCTCGCCATGGCGAATGAGGATGACGCGGGTCGCCTGTTCCAGCATCAGACGCCCCAGACGACGTCGACGTTTTCGAGCTGGCTGCGCGCCATCAGCTCGCGCAGCGGCCAGGCGCGCTGGCGCAGCGACACGCCCTGGCGCCGCGGCGGCGGTTCGCCGGCAGCCTTGGCGGCATCGACGGCCTGCTGGAACTGGGCCTCGTCGGCAGCGACGCCGGCTTCCAGCGCCTGGATCAGGCCCGGCAGCGCGGCGGCTTCGAGGATGCCTTGAGGAGATGGCGAGCGCCCCAGCAGGCGCAGCACGGCGTCGCCAGACTCGGCCAGCATGACGACGTCGGCGCCAGCCTTGGATTTGAAGCGGTAGAGCATGGCCTCATTGTGAGCCCGCCGACATCGACCGCTCAGCCGGTACTCGCGAGGCCCAGCCAGCCGGAGACGGCGGAGTCGACGACGTGGCGGCGCGGGCGCACGCGCTGCTCGAAGTCTTCGGGCCGCAGCGGTGGCGCGAACAGGTAGCCCTGGAACTCGTGGCAGCCGGCCTGGGCGAGAAAGTCGCGCTGCGCCTCGGTCTCCACGCCTTCGGCGATGACTTGCAGCCCCAGCGCCCGGCCCATCTGCACGATGGCGTTGGCGATGCCGACGTCGCTGGGGTCGCCCGGCAGACCCTGCACGAAGCTGCGGTCGATCTTCAGGCGCTGGATGGGGAAGCGCTTGAGGTAGCCCAGCGACGAGTAGCCGGTGCCGAAGTCGTCGATGGACAGCGTGACGCCCAGCGCCGCGACGGCCTGCATGCGCTTGAGGTTCTCGTCGGCGTCGCCCAGCAGCACGCCTTCGGTCAGCTCCAACTCCAGCATGCTGGCCGGCAGCGCGGCGTCGCGCAGCGCGGCGGCGACGGTCTCGACAAAGTGGGCCTGCTGGAACTGCAGCGCCGACACGTTGACGGCCACCGGCATGCGCAGGCCGCGGCTGAGCCAGTGCGCTGCCTGGTCGACGGCCTCGCGCAGCACCCATTCGCCGATGGCGACGACGAAGCCGCTCTCCTCGGCCAGCGGGATGAACTCGGCCGGCGAAATGTCGCCGCGCTGCGGGTCGCGCCAGCGGATCAGCGCCTCGGCGCCGATGACGCGGTCGCTGCCCAGCTCCACCTGCGGCTGGTAGTGCAGCCGGAAGCGCCCCTCGGCGAGCGCCTGGCGCATGTCGTGGTCCAGCCGCATGCGCGACAGCAGGTCCACTTCCTTGCGCGGCACGTGGAAGCGGAAGCCTGCACGGCCGCCTTCCTTGACCCAGTGCATCGCGCGCTCGGCGCTGGCCAGAAGTTCGTCGGGGGTGCTGCCGTCGCCCGGGTAGAGCGCGATGCCGCAGCTGGCCGTGACGGTGAAGCTCAGCGTGTCGAAGCTGAACGGCTGAGCCAGCAGTTGCTGCACGCGGCGCGCGGCGGCCTCGGCCTCGAACATCTGCGCACCGTCGACCAGCAGCGCGAACTCATCGCCCCCCAAGCGGGCCAGTGTGTCGTTGGGGCCGACGGCGCCGCGCAGCCGCTCGACGACTTCGCGCAGCACGCGGTCGCCGTAGCTGTGGCCCAGGGTGTCGTTGATCTGCTTGAAGCGGTCCAGGTCCAGATGCAGCAGCGCAAACACGGGCGCCGGCTCGCCCGCGGTACCTGCAGCCATCTGCTGCACGATGCGGTCAGCCAGCGCGCGGCGGTTGGGCGCACCGGTCAGCACGTCGGAGCGGCCCAGTTCCTCGATGCGCTGGTGAGCGGCGAGCTTCTCGCTCAGGTCGCGGAACGAGAACACGCGGCCGATGGGCTCGCCACGCGACATCTGCGGCAGCGAGACCTGCTCCAGCACGCGGCCATCGGCCAGGCGCAGCACGTCGCTTGAGCGCATCAGCGGTGCGTCCAGCAGCGCCTCGATGCGCAGCCGGTATTGCTCGCCGTCCAGCATGACGCGCTGCAGGCTCAGCCAAAGGCCGGCGTCGCCGGGCTCGTGCAGCAGGCCACCGGGCAGGCCCCACAGCTTGGCGAAGCGGCGGTTGAAGCTGCGCACGCGGCCGGACAGGTCCACGACGAGGATGCCGTCGGCGGTGGATTCCAGCGTCGCTCGCAGCTCGGCCAGCAGCGTCTCGCGCTCGGCCTCGGCGCGGCGGCGGCGCGTCTGGTCGTGCAGCAGCACCAGCCAGTAGCGGCCGCCATCGGGCGTGTGGATGGGGCTGATGCTGCGGCTGACCCAGCGCGGCTGACCGTCGCTGTGGGTCAGCACCGTGTCGGAGCGGATGCGCGCGAACGGGTCACGCGCGGCGCCCTGCCAGAAGGCCTCATCCTCCAGCGAGCCGCACAGCACCGACGGTGCCTGGCCCAGCGCGCGCTCGGGCTTGAGGCCCAGCAGGCGCAGCGCGGCGCGGTTGACGACGCTGACCGTGAGGCTCTCTCCGTCGACGAGCCAGGCGGGTTCGGGGAGACCTTCGAGCAGCACGCCCACTACGGGCGGCGTCTCGGGAACGCGAGGCACGGGTGAGCTTGCCTCGCCGCTGGCGTTCACGCGGTGAGCTCCCCAGGCCCCGTGCTGACGGCGTCGAAGAAGTAAGCGATGCGCGCCCGCGGGCTGAGGTAGTCCAGCGACGCGCGCGGCAGGAACTGGGGCTTGAGGCTGCGGCGGATGCCGAGATCGGGCATCTCTTCGAGATTGAGGATGAGGGCCTCGTCCTTGGGAATCTTGATGTCGTGGACCATGACACGCGGCTTCAGCGGCCGCGCCGAGTTGACGGACACGACCAGCGCGTAGCGGTCGTCGGTGAGCTGCACGGTCGAGCCCGGCGGGTAGACGCCCATCATGCGGATGAAGGCGTTCAGCATGGTCGCATCAAAACGGTTGCGGCCCTGCGCGAACATCAGCGACAGCGCCTCGTGCGGCGTCATCGCCTTGGAGGTGATGAGCGGGTTGCACAGGCCGTCGAAGCGGTTGACCAGCGCGACGATGCGCGCGCCGGTGCTCATGCGATCCATGTTGATGCGCTGCGGGAAGCCGCTGCCGTCGGCGTGCTCGTGGTGCTGCGCGATGATGAGCAGCGGCGCCGGCGCCAGGCCCATGGTCTGGGCGATGGCCACGCCCTTGGCAACGTGCTGCTGGTAGGCCTGGGTCTCGGCGGCGGTGAAGCTCTCGTCGCGGTGGCGCAGGCGGGCGGCGACCTCGAGCTTGCCGACGTCGTGCAACAGCGAGCCGACGCCGAGGTCCATCATCTCGTCGCGCCCCAGGCCGAAGGCACGGCCCAGCAGCAGCGCGATGATGCAGACGTTCAGCGCATGGGCGGTGGAGCGGTCGCCGGCGGCCTCGTTCAGCAGCCGCATGTTGAGGTCGCCCTCGACCAGCATCTTGTCGAGCAGCGCGGCGGTGAGGTTCTCGGCCTCGGCGCGGGCCTTGTGCGGGTCGGCCTGGACGCTGTCCATGACCACGCGGAAGCCGTCGGCCGCCTCGCCGTACTGCTCCTCGCACAGGCGCAGCGCTTCGCGCTGGGCGGCCAGCGCGCGGCGATGGGCCTCGCGGGCAAGGTCCTCGGGGCTGGGTTCGTTCGGCGTGGCGGATGCGGCGGCCTGGGCATCGTCGGCGCCGCCCGTTGCAGGAGCGCCCGCGGCCTCGGCGGCCGGCTGCAGCGACAGGTCACTCTTGGAAGGGCTCCAGCGCACCTGCGTCAGGCCGAGCCGGCGCAGGATCAGCAGCTGGTCGCTGGAGGCGATCTTGAAACTCGACAGCGGAAACGGATGCGACATCCAGCCCAGATCCAGGTGGATGAACATCCCCACGGTCAATTGGCTGACGTCGATCAGCGGATCGTTTGATCTATCCTGCATTCACTCAAAACCCGCGCCCGGGCACCCCTCGACTTGACTCAAGTTTCGGCACCGCTGCCGAGGAACCTGAGCCAGCCTCCTGCTATACGTCAAATCGGCCGATTTGCGCTCCGTGCGATGCGGGAAAAGTTCCCTTGTGGAGCGCAGGGCGGAGCTTAGCGCCTGAACGTGACCGAATTTCCGAGCATGTGTCGGTGCAAACGCGGAGGAATGCCCGCCTCCGAGCCCCCGGTCGCGGGGGAAGGCCGCCCCGGGGAGTGAGGCCCGGGGCTTGTCGGACAGCAGCGGTCAGCGGCGCGCGTGGTGCTGCGCAATGAAATCTCGGTACCAGTGGGCGCTGTCCTTGGGCAGGCGGGTCAGCGTCTCGTAGTCCACATGAACCAGGCCGAAGCGCTTCACATAGCCCGAGTTCCACTCGAAGTTGTCGAGCAGGCTCCAGTAGAAATAGCCGCGCACGTCGGCGCCCAGGCTCATGGCCGTGGCCAGCGCCTGCAGGTGGGCCGACAGGTAGGCGATGCGCTCGTGGTCAGGCACGCGGCCATCGACGACGCGGTCGGCGTTGGCCATGCCGTTCTCGGTGATGTACATCGGCGGCGGGTTGTACTCGCGGGCCAGGCGCACGAGGTGCTGGGCGAAGACCTCGGGGACGATTTCCCAGCCCATGTCGGTGAAGCCGCGCTTGCCGGGGCCCTTGACGGTGGTGCCGTCGGCCGTGAAGAGGCTGCGCGTGTAGAAGTTGATGCCGAGGAAGTCCAGCGGCTGGCGGATGCGCTCCAGATCACCCGGCTCGACCTTGGGCGCGTCGGCACCGACGAAGTCGATCGCATCCTGCGGATAGGCGCCGCGGAAGATCGGGTCCATGTACCAGCGCACGTTCAGGCCGTCGTCGATGCGGGCGGCGCGGCGGTCGGCCTCGGTGGGCGTGGCGGGGAAGGACGGCGTGTGGTTGAGGACGATGCCGAGCCGGGTCTTGGTCTCGGCGCGCATCGCGGCAATCGCGTCGCCGTGCGACAGCATCAGGTGGTGGGCCACCTGCAGACTTTCGGCGCGGCTCTTGTGACCAGGTGCGAACTGCGCGGTCTCATAACCGAGCGTTGCCGTGCACCAGGGTTCGTTGTGCGTGGCGATGCTGGCGAGCCGATCACCGAAACGGCGGGCGACCTCGGCGCCATAGTCGGCGAAACGGGCGACGACGTCGCGCGACAGCCAGCCGCCATTGCCGTTTTCGTCCAGCGCCTGCGGCAGGTCCCAGTGGTAGAGCGTCGCGTGCGGCTGCAGACCGGCCTGCAGCAGTTCATCGATGAGGCGATCGTAGAAGGCGAAGCCAGCCTCGTTCCAGGCGCCCTGCCCCAGCGGCTGCACGCGCGGCCAGGCCAGGCTGAAGCGGTAGCAGTCCAGGCCCAGGCTCTTCATCAGCGCCACGTCTTCCTTGTAGCGGTGGTAGTGGTCGCAGGCGACGTCGATGTTGGAGCCGTCGTTGATGCGGCCGGGTTGGCGGCAGAAGTGGTCCCAGATGGACGGGCCCTTGCCGTCCTCGGCGCCGGCGCCTTCGATCTGCGCGGCACTGGTGGCAACGCCCCACAGGAAGTCGGGCGGGAAGGACTTGGCGAGTTCGGCGGGATCGAGGCGGGATGGGTCGAGCAGGTTCATGGTGTGGTGGAGGGCCGGGCGGCGGCCGGTGCCGGGGGCTTGGGGTGGCGATGTGGCGGGTTGGACATCGGCCCGTCAGCGCATCGAGAGAGCCGGCGCGAGGGCGCCGGAGCGCAGGGTCCAGGGAACCCAGCCAAAAGATCATCCCCGACAATTGACAACGCTGTCAATATGGAATGACAGCGATGTCTTCTCGAAAGTGGGATGCATCCAGGCGAACGCGGCGCCCGAACACAGGCTCCAGGTGATGGAGGAGAGCGCCGGGCAGGCGGCGGAGAAACGCGCGGTCAGCGCGCGCGGGTGGAGTCGCGCACGATGAGTTCGTGCGCCAGCACCTTGTGCTGGTCGGCGTCGTCGGCCGGCACGTCGGCGCGGTGGCCCTGCACCAGCATCTCGACGGCCGTGCGCGCCATTTCGGCGACCGGCTGGCGCACCGTTGTCAGCGGCGGCCACACGAGGGCCGCAGTGGGCGAGTCGTCGAAGCCCACCACCGACAGCTCGCTGGGCACGTTCAGGCCCAGACGATGCGCGGCGGCGAGCACACCCAGCGCCATGTCGTCGTTGCTGGCGAACACGGCGGTCGGGCGCTGGCGACCGCTCAGCAGCTTGTGCGCCGCATCACGGCCGCTGGCGAACGTGAAGTTGCCGGGCTGGATCAACTCGGCGTCGGGCACCAGGTCATGCGCGCGCAGCGCATTGACGAAGCCCTGATAGCGCGCCGCGCTGGCCGACTGGTCCGGCGGCCCCTTGATGAAGGCGATGCGCCGATGGCCGAGGCTGAGCAGCAGATTGGTGAGCTCCTCGGCCGCGTGGACATCGTCCATGCGCACGGAGGGCACGCCACGAATGTCGCGCTCCGGAGACATCAGCACGCAGGGCGTGCCGCTCTCGCGCAGCGCGGCGAGCACCTCGGGGTTGTCGCACAGCGGCGGCGTCAGGATCATGCCGTCCGGCCGCAGCGCGAGCACCATGCGGTCGATCTGCTGGCGCAGATCGGGCGCGTCGTTGTGCAGCGACTCCACGACGAGGTGATAACCCAGCTCGCGGCAGCGCAGCGTGGCGCCCTGCTGGACGCTGCCGACAAAGATCGCGCTGGGGTCGTAATAGAGCAGGCCGATCAGGAAGGACCGACCGCCTGCGAGACTGCGAGCCGACTGCTTGGGCCGGTAGCGCAGCGCCTCCACCACCTTGAGCACCTGCTCCCGGGTGCTTTCGTGCACGCCGGGCTCATGGTTGAGCACGCGCGACACGGTCTTGATCGACACGCCCGCCTCGCGGGCGACGTCGACGATGGTGGGGCTGCCGCTGCGCGCGCTCATCGCAGTCGAAGAATTACTTCTTCTTGGCCTTGGCGGCGGGCTTGGCGGCCGGCTTCGCTGCGGGCTTGGCAGCAGCCTTCTTGGCAGCGGCCTTGGGGTCGACGGCGGCCTTGAAGCCAGCGCCCGGGGTGAACTTGGGCAGCTTGGCGGCGGCGATCTTGATCTTGGCGCCGGTGCTGGGGTTCACGCCGTTGCGGGCGGCACGGGCGTGTTGCTTGAAGGAGCCGAAGCCGGGGATCGACACGGAGCCACCCTTCTTGACGGTGGTGACGACGGCGTCCAGCAGGGTCTCGAGGACGCGGCCGGCTTCAGCCTTGCTCAGTTCGTGCTTGGCGGCCAGGTGTTCGATCAGATCGGTCTTGTTCATTGCGGGGGGTCTCGTCGAAAAACGCGCCCGAACGACTCGGGCGGGCGCGATTGTGGCGCATACAGTCGAGGCAGAGCCCCGTGTTCATCGCCAATGTCCCCGCCCGTGCACTTTGCCTCACTGCTGGATGCCCTGCCGCAGCAGGTCTGGAAGGCTGATCCGCAAGGCCGCCTGCTGTGGATGAACGCGCGCCTGGCCGAAGCGCTGAACCGCCCCGCGCTGCCCACGCCGCTGGCAGGCTGCCTCCACGACGACGACCGCAGCGCGTTCGAGCAGGCATGGAGCGCCGCTCAGTCCAGCGGCCGCTTCGAAATGGAGTACCGCCTGGGCCACACCTGGGTGCTGGCGCAGGCGCAGCGCATGCCCGACTCGCCGCTATGGCTGGGTACGCACATCGACATCGTTGCGCGGCGCGCGGCCGAGAACCGGCTGCACGAGGCCGACGCGATCTGGAAGCTGGCGCTGGAGAGCACCGGCGACGGCGTGTGGGACTGGCATGTGCAGGCCGGTGTCGAGTATTTCTCCGAGCGCTACCTGCGGCTGTACGGCTTCGAGCCCGGCGACGTAGAAGCCACGCCCGAGGCCTTCGATGCGCGCACACACCCGGACGACCTGGTGCAGATGAGCAAGGACCGGGAGGACCATTTCGCCGGCCGCACGCCGGTCTACCGCAACGAGCACCGCATCCTGGCCAAGGACGGCAGCTGGAAGTGGGTGCTCAGCCGCGGCATGGTCATCGCCCGCGACGCGAACGGCCTGCCGCTGCGCATGGTCGGCACGCACACCGACATCACCGACCGCAAGCTGCAGGAGGCGCAGGTCTGGCTGCAGGCGCGCGTGGACACGCTGACCGGACTGCCCAACCGGCGCTCGCTGCGCGAGCGCATCGAGCACGCGCTGGCCCGGCGCGCCACGCGCGGCGAGGAACTGGCCGTCATGTTCGTGGACCTGGACCACTTCAAGGAAGTCAACGACTCGCTGGGCCACGACATCGGCGACGCGCTGCTGGTGCAGGTGGCTGCGCGCATGCAGGGCTGCATGCCGGCGGGCAGCGTCGTCGCGCGCATGGGCGGCGACGAGTTCACCGTGCTGCTGGCCGCGCCGCAGGTGGCGCCAGTCGCCGAGCAGGTAGGCCACGAACTGCTGGAGGCGCTGTCCGAGGCCTTCGACGTGGCCGGCGAGCGGGTCTACGTGTCGGCCAGCATCGGCGTCAGCCTGGCCCCGCGCGACGGGCAGGAGATCGAATCGCTGTTCAAGCACGCCGACCTGGCGCTGTACGAGGCCAAGGGCGCGGGCCGCAACCGCATGAGCGTGTTCACGCCCGCGCTTCACGAGGCCGCGCAGCGCCGCACGCGGCTGGCCAACGAGCTGCGGGAAGCGCTGCGGCTGGGGCAGCTGAGCCTGGTCTACCAGCCCATCCTGTCGCTGCGCGATCCCACCGCTGCGCCGCGCAAGGCCGAGGCGCTGCTGCGCTGGCATCACCCGCAACTGGGCGACGTGAGCCCGTCGCAGTTCATCCCCATCGCCGAGGCCACCGGGTTGATCGTCGAGATCGGCGATTGGGTCTTCCGCACGGCGGCGGCGCAGGCGCAGGCCTGGCGCGCAGCGGGGCACGCGGGCTTCCAGATCAGCATCAACAAGTCGCCAGTGCAGTTCCTCGGCGAGCGCAGCCACCGCGTGCAGCCGGACTGGGCGCGGCATCTGCGTGGCATGGGCTTGGGCGGCGACGCGCTGGCCGTGGAGATCACCGAAAGCCTGCTGCTGGAACGCGACGAAGCGGTGGCAGAGCGGCTGCGGGCCCTGAGGGACGCCGGCCTGACGATCTCACTGGACGACTTCGGCACGGGCTATTCATCGCTGAGCTATCTGCAGCACCACCAGATCGACACGGTCAAGATCGACCGCAGCTTCGTCGCCGGGCTGGAGCAGGGCGGCAAGGCGCTGGCGCTGTGCCGGGCCATCGTGACGATGGCGCACGAGTTGGGGATGGAGGTCGTGGCCGAAGGCGTGGAGACCGAGGCGCAGATGCTCGCGTTGAAGGCGATGGGATGCGACTGGGGGCAGGGGTGGTGGTTTGGGAGGGGCGTGCCCGCCGCTGAGTTTGAAGGGCGGTGGTTTTCCGCCAACCCTGCAGATTCGGCTTCCGCCACCACTCGCTGAGGCGCCAGACAAGCCGCAGGGCTTGTCCTCGGTCCCCGTCGACACGCCCTTCGAGTCCTCTCCTGGGCGCCAAAGCAAAAAGGCCAGCACTTTCGTGCTGGCCTTTTTCTTTGTTTGGTGCCCAGGAGAGGACTCGAACCTCCACGGAGTTACCCGCTAGTACCTGAAACTAGTGCGTCTACCAATTCCGCCACCTGGGCTTTCAGGAGCCTCGCAGTATAGCCTGGTTTTTCAGGCCACCCGATGAAGTCGCATCAGACGTCGAACTTCACGCCCTGAGCCAGCGGCAATTCACTCGAATAGTTCACGGTGTTGGTCGTGCGGCGCATGTAGGCCTTCCACGCGTCCGAGCCACTCTCGCGGCCGCCGCCTGTCTCCTTCTCGCCGCCGAACGCGCCGCCGATCTCCGCGCCCGACGTACCGATGTTGACGTTGGCGATGCCGCAGTCGCTGCCGGCCGCGCTCATGAAGGCCTCGGCCTCGCGCAGGTCCGTCGTGAAGATGGCCGACGACAGGCCTTGCGGCACGCCGTTCTGCAGTTCGATCGCCTCTTCCAGCATCGAGTACTTCAACGTGTAGAGGATGGGCGCGAAAGTCTCGTGGCAGACGACATCGGTCTGGGCCGGCATGCGCACCAGCGCCGGCACGGCGTACCAGGCGTCGGGAAAGCGGTCGGCCAACGCCCGCCCGCCGCCACTGACCTGGCCGCCCTGCTCGCGCGCGGCGGCCAGCGCAGCCTGCATCGCATCGAACGCCTGCCCATCGATCAGCGGACCGATCAGCGTGCCCTGCTCCAGCGGGGACCCGATGGGCAGTTGCGCGCGGGCGCGCTCCAGGCGCTCGACGAGCGCATCGTGGATGCTCTCATGCACGATGACGCGGCGCGTCGTCGTGCAGCGCTGGCCGGCCGTGCCGTAGGCGCCGAACAGGATGCCGCGCACGGCCAGGTCCAGATCGGCGCTGGGCGTCACGATGATGGCGTTGTTGCCGCCCAGCTCCAGCAGGCAGCGGCCGAAGCGCGCGGCCACGCGCGGACCGACGGCGCGGCCCATGCGGGTGGAGCCGGTGGCGGAGACCAACGCCACGCGGGCATCGTCCACCATCGCCTCGCCCGCGTCGGCGCGGCCGATGACCAGCTCGGAAAGGCCGTCGGGCGCGGCATGGCCGGCGGCGCGGTAGGCCTTCACGGCACGCTCGAAAAGCGCCTGCGTGGCCAGCGCCGTCAGCGGCGTCTTCTCCGACGGCTTCCACACGCAGGCATCGCCGGCCACCAGCGCCAGCGCCGAGTTCCAGGCCCACACGGCAACGGGGAAGTTGAACGCCGAGATGATGCCCACGACGCCCAGCGGCAGCCATTGCTCCATCATGCGGTGGCCGGGGCGCTCGCTGGCGATGGTCAGCCCATGCAGCTGACGGCTCAAGCCGACGGCGAACTCGCAGATGTCGATCATTTCCTGGACTTCGCCCAGGCCTTCACTGGTCACCTTGCCGGCTTCGATGGACACCAGCTGCGCCAGCTGCGCCTTGTGCGCGCGCAGCTCTTCGCCGAACAGCCGCACGAGCTCGCCACGCTTGGGTGCCGGCACGACACGCCAGGCCTTGAAGGCCTCGTGCGCGCGGCCCACGGCGGCCTGCATGTCGGCGGCACTGGCGGCGGGGAGTTGGGCCAGCACGCTGCCGTCGATGGGCGAACGCACGGTCAGGTCGCCGGACGCCGGCAGGTGGACGCCGAGAGCGTCGAGGAGGGAAAGGGTCTGTTGCTTCATGGCGAACATTGTCCTCACGAGATCGATTCGACCTGACGCGACTGTTGATACGCCGAGCCGAAGCGGTTGGCCAGGAAGTCCGGCAGCCTGACCTGCTCCTGGCGCACGAAGCCGCTCTGCGGCAGCTTGCCTTCGCGGAACAGATCCACCGCGGCGCAGATGCCGGCGGCCGTCGTGATCTGGATGGCGCTCAAGGGCTGAGCGCCATCCCGAGTCGCGAAGATCTTGCGCGCGAACACCTCCTGCAGCAGCACGCCGTTCTTCATGCCCGACACGGTGACGAAGACCAGCACGACGTCCTGCATCGTCGCCGGCATGCTCTTGCGCATGATGTCCTTGAGGTTGCCCTGGTCGCCCTTCAGGCCCAGGTCGCCGAGCAGGAACTGCATCAGGTCGCGGTGGCCGGGGTAGCGCACGGTCTTGTAGTCCAGGTTGCGGACCTTGCCCGCCCACGTTTCGCACAGCGTGCCCAGGCCGCCGGAAGTGTTGAAGGCCTCGTACTCGGTACCGTCCAGGCTGAAGTGCTCCAGGCCCTCCAGCGGCAGCGCGGCGATGGTCTCGCCCTCGTGGATGGCCTCGCAGGGGTGGCAGTACTCGTTGATGAGGCCGTCGACCGACCAGGTCAGGTTGTACTTCAGCGCGTTGGTCGGGAAGGCCGGCAGCGCGCCGACACGCATCTGCACGTCGCGCACGCTGTCGAAGCCGCTGGCCAGATGGTGGGCCACGATGCCGATGAAGCCCGGCGCCAGACCGCACTGCGGCATGAAGGCGGTCCGGGCGCCCTTGGCCATCTCCTTGATGGCCTTGGTGGCGGCCACGTCCTCGGTCAGGTCGAAGTAGTGGCAACCGCACTCCAGCGCCAGCTCGGCCGCGGTGATGGCCAGGTGGTAAGGCAGCGCGTTGACGACGGCGTCCTTGCCGCGCAGCTGGGCGGCGAGCGCGCCGCGGTGGTCGCTGTCGACCTCGGCCGTGGCAATGCCCTCGGCGGCCAGCGTCTTCAGGTAGGCGGGGTTCTTGTCGAGCACGGTGACCTGGTAGTCACCGGTGGCGTGCAGCAGGCGGGCGATGGTCTGGCCGATATGGCCGGCGCCGAGCAGGGCGATCTTCATGGGAGGGCTCCAGGCAGGTTCTTGCGTGGCGCCGACTCTAGGCAGGGCCGATGACGAAAGAAAGCGATGCTTCGACGAAAGACATTGTGGATTCGTCGGATCGTCGCGATGATTCGCCGTTATGAATGAAGCACGGGTAAATCCCGCCCCGACCGCCGACGACCTCGACCGCCGGCTCATCCTGCTGCTGCAGGCCAACGCCCGCGAGAGCACGGCCACGCTGGCGCGCAAGCTGGGCGTGGCGCGCACCACCGTCGTCGCGCGGCTGGCGCGGCTGGAGGCCAGCGGGCGCATCGTGGGCTACACGGCGCGGCTGGGCGGCGACGAGGCCGGCCGCAGCGTGCAGGCCTTCGTCGGCATCACGGTCAGCCCCAAGGCCGGGCGCGAGGTCGTCAAGCGGCTATCAGAACTGCCGGAACTGCGCCAGCTCGCATCCGTCAGCGGTGAGTTCGACTACATGGCGCTGCTGCGCGCCGACACTACGGCCCGGCTCGACGCGCTGCTCGACGAGATCGGCGACATCGACGGCGTGCTGCGCACCAACAGCTCCGTCGTCCTCGCGCTGCGCGTCGACCGGCAAACCTGAACCCACACGAAAGACCCCGATGAGCTGGCTCTCCCTCGGCCTCGCCCTCTTCCTCAGCATCCACCTGACCCGCGCCGTCATGCCGCGCTGGCGCGACGCGCAGATCGCCCGCATGGGCGAGAAGGGCTGGAAAGGCTTCTACACGGTGGTGTCGCTGCTCGGCTTCGTGCTCATCGTGTGGGGCTACTCGCAGGCGCGCCTCGAGACCGTCGCGCTGTGGCCGCGCATCCCCGGCATGAACCACGCGGCGGCCGCGCTGATGCTCGTCGCGCTGGTGCTGATGGCCGCCGCCTACGTGCCGCGCAACCACTTCAAGGCCAAGCTGCAGCACCCGATGACGCTGGCGGTCAAGGTCTGGGCCTTCGCCCACCTGCTGGCCAACAACTCGCTGGCCGACGTGATGCTGTTCGGCAGCTTCCTCGTCTGGTCCATCCTCGTGTTCCGCGCAGCGCGGCGCCGCCCGGCGCCTGTGCTCCCGGCGCCGACCGCCGCGGGCACGGCGACCACGGTCGTCATCGGCGTGGCGCTGTGGGTCCTCATCGCCTTCTGGCTGCACGCGGCGTGGCTGGGCGTCGCGCCGCTGGGGCGCTGATCAGCCGCGGCCCCGCGTCACGCCGGCTCGGCCGCGCTGACTGGCAACGGATGCCCGAGCGCCTCCAGGCGGGCCAGGACCGCATCGCGTTCGATGAGGCCTTGATGCTTGCCGAGCAATGAGCGTTTGAGGAAGGGGAAGCCAGCGTCGAGCAGCTCCATCGGGCGCGCGAGCGGGGGGTCGCTCACGTCCTGCACGTCGCCGAACCATAGCGCCCCGACCGACATCGACCGCGCCGCAACGCGGGCGAAGCGGGCTTCCTGCAGGTCGACAACGTGCCGGAACTGGTTGAACGCGACGCCCGGCAGCAGCACCGGCGCCAGCCGCAGCAGCATCGCCGGCCGCACGTCGCGCAGCAGGAAGGCATACGACTGGATGTGCGCCGCGCGCTGGTTGGAGGCGGTGAAGCCGGCCAGCGCCCAGGGCGCGGTGTCGAACACCTCGCGCAGGTCCGAGAACGGGCCGTAAACCGAGTCGTTCATCACCAGCACGTCGGCGCCCGGTGACCGGGCCGCCAGGTGGGACAAGGCGAGCCGGTACGCCGAGAAGTCGTAGCCCGGCAGGTCCTTCCACAACAGGGCATCGCACAGCCCGCGCAGCACCTGCAGCACGGCAGCGTCGCGCGGGCAGGCGCACACCACCAGCACGGGCAGCGCCAACGCCCTCAGGCGCTCCAGCGTGAAACGCTGGCCGGCCGTCAATTCGACATCGGGCGCATAGACGAAATACACCATCCAGCGCGCGGCCGGCGATGCCGGCTTCAGCGTGGCCGACGCGGGCGCGCGGCCGCCATGCCGCAGCACCCGGTTGGCCGTGCGCAGCCGCTCCGACCAGCGCACCGGCGAGGGCTGAAAGGTCCAGTTGCGAATCAAACCGGGAATGGCGGGGGGCGACTCGGACGGGTTCGATGGCGGCATGGCTGCCATGCTAAGGGCGCGGCAGGCCGTCGCAGTCGGCCGGGCTCGCGTCGAGGGCATCCTTCAATCTGGGGACAGGCTCGCATGCCGACCAACCCCGGCCCGCGCCGACGCGCCATCATCCTGCGCTCATCCGGAGACCCCCATGGCCACCCCATCCCGCAAGCCCGCAGCCGCAAAGACCGCCAAGAAGGCCGCCGCCGACACCGCCCCCACACCCACGCTCGACGCCCGCCCCGACCGGCTGGACCTGCGCGACCTGGTCTACCGCTCGCCGCTGCGCTCGCTGCCACCGCGCTGGCCGCTGGACGCCGACCTGAAGAAGCTGCTGCCCGCCTACGTGAAGACCGGCCGCATCCTCAACCAGGGCAACGAAGGCGCCTGCACCGGCTTCGGCCTGGCCTGCGTTACCAACTACCTCTACTGGCTGCGCCACCTCGACACGCCGCGCAGCAAGCTGCCCGACCTCGTCAGCCCACGCATGTTCTACGAGCTCGCCAAGCTCTACGACGAATGGCCCGGGCAGGACTACGAGGGCTCCTCCTGCCGCGGCGCGCTCAAGGGTTGGCACAAGCACGGTGTCTGCTCGTCCACGCTGTGGCCCTACCCGCCGAGCGGCGCCTTCAAGCGGCCACTGCCGGGCTGGGACGAGGACGCCACGCGCCGGCCGCTGGGCGTCTACTACCGCGTCGACCGCAAGAGCGTCGTCGACATGCAGGCCGCCATCTACGAGATCGGCGCCATCTACGTGTCGGGCAGCGTGCACGACGGCTGGGGCGTGGACACCTCCGGCCTGCCCGACAGCCACGACAAGCTGCCCCGCATCGGCCGCATGACCAAGATCACCGGAGGCCACGCCTTCGCCCTCGTCGGCTTCAACGACCGCGGCTTCGTCGTGCAGAACAGCTGGGGCACCGATTGGGGCGCCAGCGGCTTCGCCGTGCTGCCCTACGAAGACTGGGTCACCAACGGCACCGACGCCTGGGCCGTCGCGCTGGGGGTGCCTCAGGACCTGTCCGACGTGAAGGCCCATGGCGCCGCCGCGGCCAGGGGCGCGAAAGGCGCGCAGGCCGCCGCACGCGCGGCCAGCGGTTTCCGCGTCATGGCCGGCGGCGGCCTGGCCGGCGTCGGCGCCACGCTGCGCAACGACGACAACCCGCGCGACGACCCCTGGCCCGTCAACCACGTCTTCGCACACCAGCCCTACCAGCCGCTGCGCACCGACGAGGCCTACACGCACACGCTGGTCTCGGGCAACGACGGCCAGCTGATGGCCACCGACTTCACCCGTGCCCGCGACGACCGCGAAGGCCTGGCGCGCGAGATCGTCGTCGAGCGGCCCGCGGCCTGGTTCAAGGCCGGCAAGGACAAGACCGTCAAGCTCGCGATCTACGCCCACGGCGGGCTCAACAGCGAGCTCGACTCCATCCAGCGCATCCGCGTGCTGGCGCCCTACTTCCTCGCCAACGGCATCTACCCGCTGTTCTTCACGTGGAAGACCGGCCCCGGCGAGACGCTGATGGACATGCTGGAGGACCTGGCCCACCGCGTCGTCGACGGCGACCGCAGCGCCGGCTGGCTGGACCGTCTGCGCGAAACCGCTGCCGAGGCCAAGGACCGCGCCATCGAGGCCGTGGGCCGACAGTTCGCGCGCGGCATCTGGGGCGAGATGCGCGAGAACGCCGAAGACGGCGCCACGCCCGGCCATGTGCTGGACCTCGCCGCCCGCATGCTGCGCGAACTGCGCGACACGCTGGCCAAGAGCGGCAGGACGCTGGAGATTCACCTCATCGGCCACTCCGCCGGCTCCATCCTGCTGGGCCATCTGCTGGGCCGCCTGGGCGGCAGCGGCGGCACCAGCGTCGTGCCGGCGGCCAGCTGCGAGCTGTACGCCGCCGCCTGCTCCAGCGCCTTCGCCGTGCAGCACTACGGCGCCGCCCAGCAGGCCGGCGTGCTGTCCCTGCAGGCGCTGCGCCTGCACGTGCTGACGGATGCCAACGAGCGCGCCGACGGCCTGCCCACGGCCGAACGCGACATCTACGGCAAGTCGCTGCTCTACCTCGTGTCGCGCGCGCTGGACGACATCCGCAAGCAGCCGTTGCTGGGCATGGAGCGAGCCCTCGTCGAGCCGGACCCGGCCTGGAAGGAGGACCAGTGGGCCGGCCCGGCCTACGACGACGTGCTGGCCTGGCAGAAGCTCTGGCCGGCCGGCACGCTGCTGAACCGGGTCACGACGCCCAAGGTCCGCACCACCAAGACCGGCGACCAGATCGCCGCCAGCCACGGCAGCTTCGACAACAACATCGACGTGCTGACGGGCACGCTGGAGCGCATCCGCGGGTCAGCCCTCGTCGCGCCGATGGAGTGGCTGGACTACTGAGCACCCCCAGGGCCGGGCTGCGCCCAGCCCGGCCCCCCCGTGGGGGCAAGCAACTCGGGAGCGGCCCTTCGTTTGCTTGAGAGCCGCCCGGCGACACTGCCGGCTCCGCCCGCAAGGGCCAACCGGGCACTGGCCGCGGGCCAGGCAATCGATGGACACATCCACCCTCCTCTGGAGCGTCTTATTCGGCGCCATCGGCGCCGGCTACTTCGTCTACGGCAAGAAGCAGCGGGCCTGGGTGCCGCTGTGCTGCGGCCTGGCGCTGATGGTGTTTCCCTACTTCATCGCCAATGTCTGGCTGCTGGTCGGCGTGGGCATCCTGCTCTGCGGCGTGCCCTATTTCTACCGGCCCTGACACCGACGCACACGACGCCGCCATGCGCCTGGGCCTCATCTCATCCTCTGCCCGCGGCATTGCGAGCCTCGCCATCGCCCTGCTCGCCGCAGCCTGCAGCAGCGCCGGTTCCAGCGACGCGCCGGCGCGGGCGCCCGAACCGGAGTTCGTCGTGCGGGACGGGCTCCATGCCGCCGGCGCCGTGTCCCGCCAGGCGCTCGCCGGCATGACCCCGTACAAGGGCCCGGACGGCCGGCTCGTCTACCTGTCCATATCGCCCTGCTGCGACATGTTCAACAAGCTCTACGACGCCGACGGCCGCTTCATCTGCGCGCCGTCCGGCGGCTTCACGGGCCAGGGCGACGGCCGCTGCCCGCACTGGGTCTCACGCCTCCTGTGGCCGCAGCCGGCCGACCCAGCGGCCAGCAACCCCAGCCATGTTGCGGAAACCCACAGCGGCGAAAATCCTTCGCCATGAAATACCTGCACACCATGGTTCGCGTCCATGACCTGGACGCGTCGATGAAGTTCTACCGTGACGCCCTCGGCCTCGTCGAGGTCAAGCGCTCCGAGCACGAGGCCGGCCGCTTCACGCTGGTCTACCTCGCCGCCCCCGGCGACGAAGACGCGCAGATCGAGCTGACCTACAACTGGCCGGACGCCAACGGCCAGGTCGAGGTCTACACCGGCGGCCGCAACTTCGGCCATGTGGCCTACGCCGTGGACGACATCTACGCCACCTGCCGCAAGCTCGCCGACCACGGCGTGACGATCAACCGCCCGCCGCGCGACGGCCGCATGGCCTTCGTGCGCTCGCCGGACGGCATCTCGGTGGAGCTGCTGCAGCGCGGCGCCGCGCTGGCGCCGGCCGAGCCGTGGACCTCGATGCCCAACGTCGGCAGCTGGTGAGCCGCTAACACTCCACTCGTATTCGGGCCGAGCGCTGGGCTGCCAAGGGCCAGAGGCCCTTGGCCTGTCGTAGGCACAAGCAGTCCGCAGGGACTGCTTGTGTCCGACTCCAGTTCACCGAGCCGGCCCGGTTGGCGATGTGCAAGCGGCTCGATGCCGCTTGCATCGCCGTCCCCTCGGGGGACCGACTGGACTTGCCGGCGTTCAGCCGGCGCAAGACCAGGCGAGGGGCTACAGCTTGTGTGACCGGTCGCCGCGCTCGAAACCGAAGGCGTCGAACGGCGCGTCGATCGGGGCGAAGCCGATGACCTTGAACAGCTCGCCCATCTCGTGCTCGGCCAGCAACCGGTGCGCCATCGCGCGCTCGGCCAGCGACGCGCCGCCCAGCAGCTCGGCGATGCCGCAGTTCAAAAGAAAATTTGCCTGGCTGGTGTAGCCCAGCACGACGAGGCCGGCGTCCTGACCCGCGAGCGCGATGCCGGTGAAGTTGACGTGGGCCGTGATGTCCTTGTCGCCCACGGCCACCAGCGGGTCCGGGTCGGCCATGTGGCCCTGGTGGCACATCAGCGTGCCGCCGCGGCGCTGCGGGTGGTAGTACTCGGCCTCGGGGAAACCGTAGTCGAGGAAGAACGCCGCACCCTTCTTGAGCTTGCGCGCCAGCGTCTGCGTGAAGGCCTCGGCCTGCGGATGGATCTCGGTGACGGTGCCCGGCACGAAGCCGGTATCGAGTGGCGGCCTCAGCATGCTGTCGTGATCGGCGAACACAAAGCCCTCGCCGGCCGACATGACGCCGCGCTCGCGCCACACCTGGCCGTCGAAGGCGATGAGCTGCACTGGCATCGCGTCCAGCACCTCGTTGCCGACGACGACGGCCTCGATCTCGTCAGGCAACGTGTCCAGCCACTCGACGCGGTCGCCCCAGTGCGACAGCCGCTCGCGCTGGCGCTCGCGCAGCTCGGCCGACAGCTCGACGATGCGGTAGCGCGCCAGACCGGCGTCCAGCGCATCCAGCTCGGCGATGAGCTGGGCCGCCAGCGCGCCGGAGCCGGCACCGAACTCGATGACATCGCGGCAGCCGCTGACGGCCATCGCCTGCGCGACCTGGCGCGCCAAAGCGCGGCCGAACAGTGGCGACATTTCCGGTGCGGTCACGAAGTCCGAGCCCTCGCTGGGCATGGTGCCGAACTTGCGCCGGCCACCGGCGTAGTAACCCAGGCCCGGCTCGTACAGCGCCATCGCCATGAAGCGGTCGAACGGCAGCCAGCCGCCGGCCGCCGCGATCTCGGCGTGGATCTTGGTCGCGAGGCTCATCGCGCGCGCACCCAGGCTTCGAACTCGGCCGACGCCATCGGCAGCCCCACCAGCTCGCCCTGCAGCTGCTGGCAGCCCCAGCCGGCGAGCAACTGCCACTGTGCGGCCGTGCGCACGCCTTCGGCCGTGACGGTCAGGCCCAGGCCCACGGCCATCTGCACGATGGCGCGCGTGATGGCCTGCGCGCCGACGTCGTCGGGCAGGCGGGCCGTGAAGCCCTGGTCGATCTTGAGCTTGTCCAGCGGCAGCTCGGTCAGGTGGGCCAGCGACGTGTAGCCAGTGCCGAAGTCGTCCACCGACACCGTCAACCCCAGCGCACGCAGCTGCGCCAGCGTGGCGGGCGCGTGCGCGATGTCATCCATCAGCATGCGCTCGGTCAGCTCCAGTTCCATCCACTGGCCCTTGGCGCCGGCGTCGTCGAGCACGCGCTTGACCGTGTCGGCGAAGCCGTGCAGGTTGAACTGCATGCGCGACAGGTTGACGGCGATCCGCATCGGCCCGTGGCCGTGGGTCAGGCCCTGCTCGCGCCAACGCCGCGCGGTGCGGGCGGCCTCGGCCAGCACCCACTCGCCCAAGGCGAGCATGAGGCGGTGGCGCTCGGCGACGAAGATGAAGGCATCCGGGCTCAGCAGGCCGCGCTGCGGGTGGCGCCAGCGCAGCAGCGCCTCGGCGCCGGAGAGCTGGCCCGTCGTCGCCTCGACCTGGGGCTGGAAGAACAGCTCGAACTCGTTGCGCGTGAGGCCCTGGGCCAGTTCGGCCTCCAGCACCAGATCGGCGTAGGCCGTCTCGGCCAGCGCCGGCTCGAAGAACTGATACGTCGCGCGTCCACGTGCTTTCGCGCGGTACATGGCCGTGTCGGCGTGCTGGATGAGCTCGTCCGCCTGGCGGCCGTCGTCGGGGAACACCGCGACGCCGATGGACGGCGTGACCGACAGCGCCCGGCCGTCGGCGCGCACCGGCACCTCGACGACGGACAGCAGCGCCTCCAGCACGACGACGATGTCGGCTCGGCTGTTCAGGTCGTTGAGCAGCACGATGAACTCGTCGCCGCCGAAGCGGCCGATGAGGTCGCTGCCGCGCAGCGCGCCGACGAGGCGCTCGGACACCGTCGTCAGCACCTGGTCGCCTTCCAGATGACCCAGCGAGTCGTTGACGCGCTTGAAGTTGTCCAGGTCGATGAACAGCAGCGCCAGCATGTCGCCGCGGCGCTCGGCCTGCTTGAGCAGCGCGTCCATGCGCTCCATGAAGGCGGCGCGGTTGAGCAGGCTCGTCAGCGCGTCGTGGTGGGCGAGGTGCTGGATGCGTGCCTCGTTGGCGAGGCGGTCGCTGATGTCGCGCACGACGGCCATGCGCAGCTTCTCGCCGTCGCGCTCCATCGTGCGCATGATGAGCTCGACCGGGATGCGCCCGCCGTTGCGGTGGCGGATGACGGTCTGGTAGCGCAGCTCCTGGTTCTGCAGCATGACCTCACGCACCTTGGGCAGCTCGTCCTCGGTCACGTAGGACAGCACGTGGCGGCCGATCAGCTCGCCGGCCGACCAGCCGGTCATCGTGCACAACGGCTCGTTGACGTCCGTCATGTAGCCGTCGCGGTGGAAGAGGATGCCCTCCATCGTCGCCTGCATGAACTTGTCCAGCCGCGCCTCGGACTCGCGCAGCCGCCGCTCGGCGCGGCGGTGGCGGGTGATGTCGTAGACCAGCACCCAGCTGCCCAGCAGCACACCCTCGTCGTCGAACTGAGGGATCAGGTGGATCTCGAAACAGGCCTCCACGCCGCCCGGCTGCTGCAGCTCGCGCTCGTAGACGACCGGCTTCAAGGTGCTCACCAGCCGCTCGACCGCCGGGCCGACCTGCTCGTAGGCCTCGGCGCCGACGATCTCGCTGAAGTGCTTGCCGACGATGGACTGCTGCGTCAGCCCGAAGGCTTCGGCATAGCCTCGGTTGGCGAACTGGCAGCGGTGGTCGGCCGCGCCGTACAGCGCGATCCACGCGGGCACATGGTCGGCCAGCATGCGAAAGCGCGCGGCATCGAGGGCCTGGCGTTCGAGGTCGGATTCGTTGAGGGCGGTCACGAAGAAGTCAGCGTCCGGCGGGCCAGACAGAGGTCGTCCCAGGCGCCGGCCTTGTCGGCGGGCGAGCGCAGGAGGTAGGCGGGATGGTAGGTGACCACCACGGGCAAGCCACCCCACGAATGCGCGTGGCCACGCAGTTTGCCCAGCGGTTCGGCCAGGCCGGTCAGCCGGCGCGCGGCCTGCAGGCCCAGGGCCAGCACGAGGCGCGGGCGCAGCAGTTCGACCTGGCGGGCCAGCACGGCCTCGCAGGCGTCCAGCTCGGCCGGCTGCGGCGCGCGGCCGCGCGGCGGGCGGCACTTGATGATGGGGGTCACGAAGGCGGTGGGCGCCTCCCCGTTCTTGCCGGCCACCCGGCTCTGGCCGGCGGCCAGCAGCATGCGGTCCAGCAGCCGGCCGGCATCGCCGGTCAGCGCGTCGCCGGCCGCGTCGTCGGCGTCGTCGGGCGGGTCGGTGACGATCAGCCAGTCGGCCTGCTGCAGCGCACCGTTGCCGTAGACGGCGTTGCGGCGCTGCTCGCACAGGCCGCAGGCGCGGCAGCCGGCAACGGCGTCGCGCAGTGCCGGCGCGTCCAGGCCGGCGAAACCGGCCGGTGCGGCGATGCGGGGCGCCGGCGCAGCGACGGGGGCAGTCAGCGGCGGCATGGCGACCGGCGCACGGGCCACGGCAGGCGGCGCGACCGGATGCTCGGCGGCGACCTCGGCCGGCGCGTCGACCTCTTCGGCCGCGACGGACCCGGCCGCACGCACGGCCGGCAAGCGGAACCCCATCTCGGCCAGCATGGCCCGTTGTCTCTCGTCCCAGCCCATGTCAGACCGCCACCGGCAGGCTCATCAGCACCGCGTCCTCGCGCGGCCCCTGCGGCACCGGGTAGTAGGCACGGCGCCTGCCGACCTCGACGAAACCGTAGCGCTCGTAGACGTGGCGGGCGCGCTCGTTGCTGACGCGCACCTCCAGCCACAGCTGCGTGAGGCCGCGCTCGCGGCAGGTGGCGACCAGCCGGTCCAGCATGGCCACGGCCAGGCCGCGCCCCTGCCAGGCCGGCACGACGGTGATGTTGAGCAGGTGCAGCTCATCCACACCCGGCATTGCCACCCAGTAGCCCAGCAATTCCGTGTGCCCCCAGGGCCGGGCTGCGCCCCCCAAGGGCGTCAGGCCCGCTTGGGACGGCCCGGCGCCGGCTTGGGCGCGCGGCCCACGCAGCACCTCGGCCGGGTAGCCGGCGGCCAGCGAGTCGACGAAGTTGCCATGCGTCCACGGCACCGGGTAGGCCTGGCGCTCGACGGCCATGACCTCGGTCAGGTCGGGCACGCGCATGGGCTGCGCCTCCCAGAGCGGCTGGGCGCGATCGAGTTGGGCGTTCACGAAAGCGCCGCCTTCTGCTCTCGCTCGGCCGTCGTCAGCGCCACCTTGTCACGCACGTAGACGGGCAGCGCCTCGGCGGCGTCGCGCGTGTCGCCACGCTGCCAGGTGGCCAGCGCCAGCGCGCCCAGGGCGGCGGCGCGGGAGCGGGTCTGCGGCCAGGCATTCGGCAGGTCTCCCAGCGCGGCGGCGTATTCGGTCAGCGCCGTGCCGGCCACGGCGGCCGGCCGGCCCCAGTGGGCTGCCAGCACCGCGGGGGCGTAGAGCGCCGGTGCCTCGACGACCGCCCAGGCGCCGTCCGTCCAGCGGTAGTGGGCGGCGTAGATCTCGCCGATGCGCGCGTCCATCGCCACCCAGATGTCGTCGCCCGCACCCTGGGCGCGTGCGTCCTCGGCCACCAGCATCAGGCTGTCCACGGCCAGCACGGGCTTGTCCAGCCCGAAGGCCAGGCCCTGCGCGACCGCGCAGGCCGTGCGCAGGCCTGTGAAGGCGCCGGGGCCCTGGCCGAAGGCGATGGCGTCCAGCTCGCTCATGCGCACGCCGGCTCCGGCCAGCAAGGCCTTGACCTCCGGCAGCATCCGCGCCGAGGCCTGGGCGCCGCCCGCGGCCTCGAACACCCTCGTCTGCCCCGGCGTCACGAGGGCCAGGGCCATCGTGTCGGTGGAGCTGTCGAGCGCAAGCAGATGGGGCATTAAGGCAGTTTACCGTTGGGGTACGCCCGCCCTGCGGCCTTCAACGATGGGCCACACTGCGGCCTTCGCCATCCCGCCAGTTCCGACCCTTGTCCCCGCAACCCCTGCTGATCGCGCTCGTCTCGGTGCAGTTCTTCGTGCATGCGCTGGTCTGGGCCATGACGGCGCGCATGACGCGGCGGCCGCGCGGCGTGGAGGGGCATTTCGCGCTGTTCTGGTTCCTGCTGGCGGCGGGGCTGGCCTTGTTCGTGCCGCCCTGGGACAGCGGCAGCGCGCCTCGCAACCTGGCCGACCTGCTCATCGTCGCCGCATCCATGATGGAGCACCGCGGGCTGGCGCTGCACTGGGGCCGCCGACTGCCGCTGCGCAACGACGCCCTCGCGCTGGGTGCCGCGGCGGCCGTCGTCGCGGCGAGCTTCCTGCTCGACAACGGCCACGGCGTGCGCGTCGCGGTCGTCTGCGTCGGCTGCGCCGGCTTCATGCTGGCCAGCGTCCACCTGATGTGGCGGCTCGGCCGCGCGGCCACGCCCATCTTCGCGCCGGTGGCGGCGGCGGGCTATAGCCTGCTGGCCACCGCGCTGCTGGTGCGCGGCGTGCAGGCGCTGTTGATCGGCTCGACGACCAAGATCTCCATCGACGCACCCGGCCACGCCAACATCCCCTTCGCCATCGCCGTGCTGTTCATCGGCGGCCTCATGAACCTGGTCCACATCCGCCTCGTCGTCGGCCGCGTGCTTCACCGGCTGGGCCAGCAGGCCAAGACCGACGAGCTGACCGGGGCGCTGAACCGCCGCGGCCTGCTGCTGCAACTGGAGAACGAGCATGCCGACGCGCTGCAGGGCAAGGCCGGCTACGCGCTGATGATGGTGGACGTGGACCACTTCAAGGCCGTCAACGACCAGTACGGCCATGCCCAGGGCGACCGCGTGCTGCAGGCCGTGTCCGCCAGCCTGCGCGCCGCGCTGCGCGGCGACGACCTGGTGGGCCGCTGGGGCGGCGAGGAGTTCTGCGTGCTGCTGCCCCGCACGCGGCTGCACGACGCCGCGCAGCTGGCCGAGCGCGTCGCGTCGCGCGTGGCGGCGTCGGGCCCGGGCATTCGCGTGACGGTCAGCATCGGCGTGTCGGAGTACGGCCCGGCCGACCGCGACCTGCAGGCCGTCATCCGCCGCGCGGACGGCGCGCTCTACGAGGCCAAGGAAGCCGGCCGCAACCGCGTCGTCACGGCCGCCGCCGGCTGACGCCGCTCACAGCATCGGTGCGATGTCCAGCAGGATGTGGGCCAGCACGGCCGGCCACAGCTTGCCAGTGGCGACGTAGGACAGCGTCATCACCAGGCCCATCGTGCCCACCGCGACGACACCCGTCGGGCCCTGGTAGACGTGGTACAGCACCCGCACCAGCAGCGGCACGCCGATCGCGACGGACAGGCCGAAGCCGCGCAGGCCGCGCACCAGCACGCCGAGCAGGAAGACCTCCTCGTAGCTGCCGTTGACGACCGCCAGCAGCACGGCCGACGAGGCCGAGACGTCCTCGAACGAGACCTCCACCATGTCCGCCTGCCCCGGCGTGTGGAACAACGCCACCACGAGCTGGGCCGCCACCCAGCTCAGGCCGAAGACGGCCAGGCCGATCAGGCTGCCCCGCAGCGTCGGCGCCGGGTAGAGCGCCTGGATGTCGAACTGGCGCCGGCGCAGGTAGGCGAGCGCGCCGGCCCCCAGCACCAGCTCCAGGCCCACGAGGCTGCAGAAGCCTTCGTCCGTGAACCGGGCCTCGGGGAAGCCCGCAGCCACCGCCTGGAACGAGAACACGATGAACAGGCCGAAGCAGATGGCCGTGACGATGCCGGCCTCGGTCAGGGAAAGCGTCGATTTGCGCAAGCGGTGTGCTGTGCCGTCATGCGGACGGCAACCCTCCGGGGCGCGAGCATAGGGGCGGAGCGCCGCGCCGCCATCCATCCGGCTGCCACGCCGTCCATGCGGGCCGCCCCGCCATTCGCCCGCCAGGCCCCCGGCCCGGGCCGCCACCGGCCCAACATCGGGCCATGAACCTCAAACGCACCCTCCGCGACAACCGCGGCTTCCTCCTCTTCCTGTTCAGCTTCGCGTTGCTGCGCACCGCCGTGGCGGACTGGAACCCCATCCCCTCGGGCTCGATGCGGCCCACGCTGCTGGAAGGCGACGTCGTGCTCGTCAACCGGCTGGCCTATGGCCTCAAGCTGCCGCTGACCGACGTCGTGCTGATGCCGCTGGGTGAACCACAGCGCGGCGACGTCGTCACGCTCAGCTCGCCGGCCGGCGGCACGCGGCTCATCAAGCGCATCGTCGGTCTGCCGGGCGACCGCGTCGCGATGCACGACGACCAGCTGATCCTGAACGGCCGGCCGCTGGCCTACACCGGCGCGCAGACGCGCGGCGAGACGTTGGCGCCCGGTTGGGTCGTCGACGCCGTGCGCGCCACCGAGGAGCTCGACGGCCACGCGCACGTCGTGCAGTTCCTGCCCACCGTCAACGCGCGCCGCGACATGGCCGAGATCACCGTGCCGGCAGGCCAGTACTTCCTGCTCGGCGACAACCGCGACAACAGCGAGGACTCGCGCTTCATCGGCACCGTGCCGCGCGAGAAGCTCATCGGCCGCGCCCACCACGTGCTGGTGGCCGCCGACTGGCTGGGCGAGGACGGCTGGCGGATGGCACCGCGCTTCGATCGCTGGTTGACGGCGATCCGGTAGTCAAAAGCCGTGCCGTGCGCGCAGCGCGTCCAGCTCGGCCTGCACCGCCGCCAGGCCGCCGTTGCCGTACAGCACCAGGATGCGCTCCTGGCTGATGTGGGCGAACACCGGGTTGCGGAACTGCGTGTTGTAGACGGCCACGTTGGCGGGGTCGAAGCCATAGCCCGGCGCGAGCTTGGCGATCAGCAGGGCCGCGTCGCCCGCGGCCGGGATCGAGAACGTGAAGTCGCCGTCCGACAGGTTGTGGATGGTGTACTCGGCGAGCAGGTTGGTCTGGCCGGCGCCGACCAGGTCGAAGCCATCGGCCAGCTTGCGCAGCGGCGGCAGGTGGAAGCCCTGGCTGTCCTGCACGAGGTAGCCGGCGGCGACGGGGTCGACCTGGGCCAGGATGCCGGCCGCCCGCAACCAGGCCACCACCTTGAACTCGTTGCCCAGCGTCGGGTTGCTGTGCGCCGAGGCCTGGGCGATGACGAAGGCCGGCGGCAGCGCGCGCTTCATCGACTCGGCAATGCTGAGGATGTGGTGGCCACCGGTGGCCGTGCCGTTGGCGGGCGTGCCGCCGAAGGAGAGCTCCTTGAACTCGGAGCCGTCCGCCGCCCACTGAAACACGAGGGTCTTGGCCCAGTCGTGCCAGATCGGCGCGGCGATGACGATGTCCTGATCGATGAAGAAGGGCGAGCGCATCCAGCGCGGGTCTTCGTCGTCGTGCCCGTGCCCGTCGTCGGCATCGGCGCCGCGGTAGCTCTTGCGATAGCCGTCGGCCAGGCCCAACCCGGCGCGCAGGTTGTTGGCCTCGTGGATGGGCAGGCCGCCCGGATAGCCATGGTGGCTGGTGAAGGCGCTGCCCGGCGCGGCGTCGAAAGCCATCGGCAGGCGCGGGCAGGTCGTCTGGGCCGCCAGCACGGGCGGGAAGACGCCGGCGCTCAGCCCGCCGGGGAAGCTCGCGTCGTCCGCGGGATTGATCAGGCCGGCCGCGGTCAGCTGGGCCAGCAGCGCCGCCTTCGTCGCGTCGTCGACGCCGACGCGGGAGCGCACGCAGAAGCCGCGGTTGCCCAGCAGGTCCAGCGTGGCCTCGCGCAGCGCGCGGCTCTTGATCTGCCGCGCCTGGCGCAGCAGGAAATCATGGGCCTCCCGCACGCGCGGCGATGCGGCGGCAGTCAGGTCGGCCTGCGCATTGCCGGCGCCCGGCAGCGTCTGGTCGACGGCATGGGCCTGCAGGGCGACGGCGCCGAGCGCGGCGGCGACAAGGGTGGACAGGGCGGCGCGGGCCAGGTTCATGGTCGTCTCCGGGGAAATGCGATCCACAGACTATGCGCAGCTCATGTGACAGGCCGTGCGACGCGGGAACCAGCCGTTCGGCCCAGGGTGTGGCGCCTGAGATCCATGGCCATGCAGCGCCACGACCCGATTCGTTTCGACAGGCTGGCAGGGCGAGCAGTTCGCCGCCCTCCACCACGACCTGTTCGCGCCGTACGTGCCGGACGGCGCCGTGCTATGCCACGCGAGCGGGGCGGGCTGCGGCGGAACGCGGGTGAACCCTGACTTGTTCTGAACCCCTGCACCCTCAACTCAACGGCATGTTCTTCTTCTGCCACCCCCGACCGGTCGTGGATTCGCGTCCCGTCGCGGAGCTCACCGTCCGGACCGAGCAGCGCGACTCGATCGCGTCGACATCGCTGCGGGAAGTTCGGCACCCACGACCACCCGACGCGGCCATCCGGTTCACCGTGAGCTACGGCCTGCGCGAATACCTGTCCATCGTCGCGGACTTCATTCCGATAGCGCTGCGCGAGCGGGGAAAGCCATGCGAGCGCATCGGCTTCGGCACGCGGCTGATGCTGGCCGTGCTGGTTCCGCCGGTATTTCTCTTCAAGAAGCTCGCCATCGGCGACTGCCGCTTCAGCGTCGACGAGCACGGCCTGACCCGCCACAGCCGCCGCCAGCCCCTGGCGCTGCCCTGGGGCGACGTGCTGGCCGTGTATCCCCTGAGCCGCGGCTATCTGGTCCGCAAGGCCAGCGGCGCGATGCCCCTGCCCTACCGCTGCTTCAGCGATGAAGAGCGGCAACGCTTCGAGCGCTGGGCGGCGTCCATCGTGCCGCGCCCGTAGCGGCTTGCTACGCTCGCGCCGCGTCGCGCTCAGGGTCGCGGCAGGCAGGGAGACCCCATGATTGTTCCGGACCACTGGGCCGAGGCGCGCACCACCGTGCGCGTGAAGGGCCGCGACATGACGCTGCGGCGCTTCGGCTGGTCGGACGCGAGCGCCGCCGACGCGCAGGCCCAGGCCGAATTGCGCGTGGCCGAGGCGGCGCAGCGAGCGGCCCGTGGCGAGAACGTGCCGCGCCGCGAACTCAAGCTCACCTACAACGGCGCCCAGGGCCTGCCCATCCGCGAGGAAGTGCTGGCGCGGCATGGCACGGCGGTCATCACGCGCAACACCTACGGCGCACGTTGCCTGAACGTGCCCGACCTGCTGATCGCGGATGTGGACTTCTCCACCCGGCCGCCCGCGGTGCAGCGTGCGGGCCTGCAACTGCTGCTGGTTTGCGTGAGCCTGGGCGTGCTGTTCTCGCTCGGCGTCGGGGTGATCGGCGTCATCGCCGCCATCGGCAGCTATCTGCTCGGCAGCGTCGTGACCCACGGCCTGGCCGGGCGCCGCACGGACGAGAGCGAAGGGCGCGCCCGGGGCCGCATCGACGCCTTCCTGGCCAACCGCACCGACTGGCGCGTGCGCCTCTACCGCACGCCTGCCGGCCTGCGCCTGATCGAAACGCACGCACGCTTTGCGGCCTCCGGGCCGCAGACGCAGGACTTCTTCAAGGCCATCGGCGCCGACCCGCTCTACGCCCGCATGTGCCTGAACCAGCACTGCTTCCGCGCCCGCCTGAGTGCCAAGCCCTGGCGCATCGGCATCGCCGACCACCTCAAGCCCCGCCCCGGCGTGTGGCCCGTCCGCCCGGAGCGCCTGCCGGCCCGCGAGGCCTGGGTCAGGCGCTATGAACGCGAGGCCGAAGCCTACGCGGCGTGCCGCTACGTCCAGACGCTGGGCGGTGGCGCCGACGATCCCGATCTACTGGCGCTCGTGGCGCTGCACGACGCCGAATCGAAGGCGCTGGACGACATCCGGCCAATGGCCTGAGCGGCTTCTACGCGACGCGGCCCAGCACTTCACACAGACCTCATACGGACCTCACAGGCGGTCTCGACACTCAGCCGCAACGCAGCTGAAGCCCGGAGCACCTCGCACCGCGGCGGCCTGCACGGAGACCCGAATGAACGTCGTTCTGACCAACACGCCGCACACCGCCGTCGGCAGCCTTGGCGATGCACCTCACTGGATCGCGGTCGTCGACGCGCGCGGCCAGCATCCTGACAAGCTGCTGGGGCCCTACGCCACCGAACAACTCGCCGGCCGGGCACGGCGCGGCGTCATGCGCTTGCTGAACGCCTCCCGCTACACGGCGGCGGTGCTGTCGCAGCGGGAGCTCGAATGTCGTCTGAACGGAGACGGGGCCGCTGCGACGCGCAGCCATGAGGCATCGCGCGCCTGACAGCCCCCCGAACCGTTCGGCCGCCGCCGGCGGAACGGCGACATCGGCCTTCGCAACGGGAGCATTCCAATGGGTGACTTCGTCAAGAACATGGACGGCACGTCCGGTCGCAAATGCGTGTGCACGACCGGCACCAAGACCTGGCTGGCGCATTGGGAACGCGGGACAGGCATGACGCTGCCCGACAAGTGCTGCGCCAAGGGCTGCGGGAATGTCGTCGAAGTGGGCGCACATGTCCGCGAAGACGACGGCGACAAGCGCACGCCGTGGATCATTCCCTTCTGCCAGTACCACAACAAGCGGCCCAGCAGCGAGTCCATCGAGCTCAAATGGGGCGTCACGCTGTGTGGTGCGGCCAAGGTCGACTGCAGCTAGGAGGCTGTCGGACTTCACTCCTCCCACCGGAACCGCCAGATCGCCACCACCATGAACACCGCGCTGAAGCCCAGCATCACGGCGCTGGGCAGCAGTGCGGCGGAGAACGGCTGGCCACGCCAGGTCATCGCATCCAGCGCGTCCACGGCCCAGCGTGTCGGCACGGCCAGCGACACCGTCTGCAGCCACTCCGGGAAGATGAAGGACGGCACCCAGGCGCCGCCCAGCATGACCATCAGCAGCGTGGCCAGGATGGCGAGGCCGCGCGTGGCTTCCGGCGTGCGGCCCAGGGCAGCAACGAGCAGGCCGAAGCTGGCCGTCAGCAGCGCAAAGCTGGCCAGCACGAGCACAAAGCCGACCGGGCTGCCGAGCACGCGCACGCCGAAAGCGGCGATGGCCACTGCGTAGATGACGGCGAAGACGACCAGCGAGATCACCGTGCTCGCGGCCACGCGGCTGCCCAGCAGCTGGGTGCGCGACAGCGGCGCGGCACGCAGCCGCTTCCACAGGCCCAGCCGGCGCATCAGCAGCAGGCCCACGGCCATGTCGACACCGGCCATCAGGATGAACTGCACGCCCATGCCGGCGAAGGAGTGCGCGTAGCTGTTGTAGGCCACCGGCGCCGCGTTGGCCGTGGACTGCACGGCCTCGATCTCGCGCGTCGTGTAGGGCATGGACAGGCCACCGCCGCCCTGTGGCGCCGACGCGCCGGACGCCTCGCCGTCGATGCGCCGCACCGTGCCGATGGCGTCGAACATCTTCGCGAAGGCGTCGCGCTGCTCGGCGGGCAGCCGGGTCGATTCCCTCACCTGGCGCTGCAGGTCGTCCAGCGCCGCGGGGCTGAAGCTGGTGCGGCTGACCTCCTGCATGACGGTCTGCGCCAGCAGCCCGCGCACGACGGCCAGCGCACTGGCCTGCGAGGGGTCGAAGTGCAGCGCGATCTCGGGCTTGCTGCCAGCGCCGAACAACGCACGGCCGGCCTGCTCGCCCAGCCCCTTCGGCAGCACGGCCACGGCGCGCAGCTTGCCGGCGCGCACCTGGGCCAGCAGTTCCGGCTCGGTGCCGACGCTGCTCTTCAGCGACGGCTCGGCCTGCAGCGCGGCGACGACGCGCTGCGACAGCGGGCTGCCGTCCTGGTCGACGACGCCGACGGCGATGCCGGCCATCTTGCTGCTGCCGCCGAACAGGCTGCCGAAGAACGCAGCGATGAGGATGGGCGCGACGATGCTGAACAGCAGCGCGCGGCGGTTGGAGAAGTGCAGCTTGATCTCTGCACGGACAAGGGCGAGCAAGGCTTGCATGGTCGGTCCCGGTTCAGTCGCGCAGCTGGCGGCCGGTGAGTTGGAGGAACACGTCTTCGAGCGTCGCGCGAGCCGACGCGAGGCCGCGCACCGCCACGCCACGCTCGGCGAGCGCGGCCAGCACGGTGCCTGCATCGCGGGCGATGTCGGCCACGCTGACGTCCAGCCGCTGGCCCACGCGGCTCAAGCCAGGCAGGCCGGCCAGCGCGGCATCGTCCGGCTCGCCGGCGATCTCGACGTGCAGCGTCCGCGCCGCCGGCAACAGCGCGAACAGCTGGGCCTGCGTGCCGCTGGCGACGACGCGGCCGTGGTCGACGATGGTGATGCGGTCGGCCAGGCGCTCGGCCTCTTCCATGTAGTGCGTCGTGTAGACCAGCGCCTTGCCGGCGGCCTTCAGCATCTCCAGGTTGTCGAAGATGGCGTTGCGGCTCTGCGGGTCGATGCCGGCGGTGGGCTCGTCGAGCAGCAGCACCTCGGGATCGTGCACCAGCGCGCAGGCGATGTTCAGGCGCCGCTTCATGCCGCCGGAGAAGGTGGATGGCTTGTCCCCGGCGCGGTCGGTCAGGCCCACCATGGCCAGCACCTCGTCGGCACGGCGCTTCAGCCGCTCGGGCGGCATGCCGTACAGCGCGCCGAACAGCTCGACGTTCGTGCGCGCCGGCAGTTCCTCGTACAGCGCGATGTCCTGCGGCACGAGGCCGATGCGGCGCTTGTAGCCGGCTTCGTCCCGGCCCAGGCTCACGCCGCCGGCCAGCGTCACCGTGCCGGCGTCGGGCACGGTCAGGCCGCAGATCATGCCCACGGTCGTCGACTTGCCGGCGCCGTTGGGGCCCAGCAGCCCCAGCACCTCGCCGCGCCGCAGCGTGAAGCTGACCTCGTGCACGGCCACCCGTTCTCCGTAAGCCTTGCGCAGGCCGCTCGCCACCAGCAGGTCGTCTGTCATGTCGGCTTCTCCCCGGATCGAAATTGCGACGCATGCTAGGTCGGCAGGCCGGGCGGGCCGAGGACGTTGCGACGAATCGACATGGGCCGGCGCGAACGGCAATACTTGGCCCATGAAAGCAAGGATCGGCATCATCGGCACGGGCTGGGTCGGCACCAGCGTCGCGTTCTCCACGCTGCTGGCGGGCCACGCACGCGAGCTGTGGCTGCACGATCAGCGCGGCGCCGTGGCCGAAGGCGAGGCGATGGACCTGTCGGACGGCGCGGCCTTCTACCCGCGCTGCAACGTCCGCGCCGTGCCGCTGGCGCAGATGCGCGAGGCCGACATCGTCGTGCTGGCCGCGGGCCGCAACGGCCGGCCGGACGAGAGCCGGCTGGACCTGCTGCGCGACAACGCCCGCATCGCTGCCGGCTTCGGCCAGGCGCTGGCGGGGTTTGGCGGCGTCATCCTCGTTGTGACCAACCCGGTGGACGTGCTGACCCGCGTCGTGCGGGCCGCGAGCGGGCTGCCGCCCGAGCGCGTCATCGGCACCGGCACGCTGCTGGACACAGCCCGGCTGCGCGAGCGGCTGGCGGTGCGGCTGGGCGTGGCGACGGATTCGGTGCACGCGCAGGTGGTGGGCGAGCATGGCGACTCGTCGGTGCCGCTGTGGTCTGGCGCGCGCGTGGGCGGTGTGGCGCTGCGCGACTGGCCGGGCTGGCGGGTAGACGAGGAAGCCGCGCTGGCCCTGACCGTGCGCCGTGCAGCCTACGAGGTCATCCAGCGCAAGGGTGCAACAAACCACGCCATCGGCCTCGTCACGGCGGAGCTGATCGGCGCCATCGTCAACGACGAGCACCGACTGCTGCCCGTCAGCCGCGTGCAGGACGACGGTGTGGCGTTGTCACTGCCGGCGCTGGTCGGCGCGGGCGGCGCGCTGCCGGTCACGGCGCCGGCCATGGACCGGGCCGAACGCGAGGCGCTGGTGGCGTCGAGCGACCTGCTCGACCGCGCGTTCACGTCGCTCGCCGGCTGAACACCACGCGCCGGCCGGGCGCATCCACAAGCTTGCGGATGAAGCCCCGCAGCGAGGACAGCGTCGCGAAGGGCGTTCCTTCTAAAAACTAGGGGGTCGAATTTCTCGACACGCCAAAGGAGCCCCCTCATGCAAAGACTGTCCACGACTCTCCTCGCGCTGGCGCTGGCCAGCGCCTCGGCCCTCGCCTGGGCCCAGGACGCCAAGCCCTACAAGGACGGCCCCGTCACGGAGGTCTCCTACATCAAGATCAAGCCCGGCCGTTTCGACGACTACATGCAGTTCCTGTCCACCACCTACCGGGCGAACATGGAGGCGCAGAAGAAGGCCGGCCTGATCGTCGGCTACAAGATCTTCGGCAAGCAGGCCCGCACGCCGCAGGACGCCGACCTGATCCTGACCGTCACCTACGCCAACATGGCCGCGCTGGACCGCACGGACGAAGCCGAGGCCGTCATGGCCAAGGTGCTGGGCAACAACGCCGCCCAGAACAAGGCGGCCATCGAGCGCGGCCCGATGCGCGAGGTGCTGGGGAGCGAGCTGATCCGCGAGCTGGTGCTGAAGTAAAGCCCGGCGCGCGCGCCGCGGCCCGGTCAGCGAGTGCGGAAGCTCCCGACCAGCTCGTTGAGCCGGCCGGCCTGGGACTTCAGGCTCTCGGCCGCCGCGGCGCCCTCTTCCACCAGCGCGGCGTTCTGCTGCATGGACTGGTCCAGCCGGTCCACCGAGTCGGCGACTTCGCGCAGGCCGGCGCTCTGCGTGCGGGCCAGCTCGGTGGCGTCCTTGATGAGGTGAGCCACGCGCTCCACGTTGGCGACGACGTCCTGCATCTGCGTGCCGGCGTCGTTCACCAGGCGCGAGCCGGCGTCCACCTGCTCCACGCTGGCGCTGATCAGCGACTTGATCTCCTTGGCCGCGCCCGCCGAGCGCTGCGCCAGACTGCGCACCTCGGCGGCGACGACGGCGAATCCGCGCCCCTGCTCGCCGGCCCGAGCCGCTTCGACGGCGGCGTTCAGCGCGAGGATGTTGGTCTGGAAGGCGATGCCGTCGATGACGCCGATGATGTCGGCGATCTTGCGGCTGCTCTGGCTGACCCCGTTCATCGCCTCCACCGCGTTCAGCACCACGGCGCCGCTCTCGCGTGCCTGGGCCGACGTGTTCTGCGCCAGCGTGCTGGCCTCGTCCATCGCCTCGCTGCTGTGGCGCGCGGCCTCGGTCATCTGGCGCATGGAGCTGGCGGCCTGCTGCAGGTCGGCGCTGCCCTGCTCGGTGCGCTGGGACAGGTCCAGGTTGCCGGCCGCGATCTCGGTGGCCGCCGTGTTGACCTGCTCGGCGCCGTCGCGCAGCGTGCCCATCATGTTGCGCAGCGTCTCCTGCAGCTTCACGAGCGCCGACATGCCGGCCCGCGCGCTGGCGTTGCCGCGCAGCGGAATGTCCTCACGCAGGTCGCCCTCGCTCATGCGATGGGCGCCGCTGAGCAGGTCGGTCAGGAACACGCCCACGCTCTTCGCGCCGTCCAGGTAGACGAAGGCGATGAGACCGCCCAGCACCAGGCTGCCACCGATCAGCCAGCCCGCCGGCATGCCGTACAGCACGCCGGCGATGACGTAGACCTGCAGCGCGACGGACAGGCCCAGGTAGAGGGCCAGGCGCTGGGCAATGGACAGGTTGGCGAACATCGGGGTTGTCTCCTCTCGGGGTTGTCCGAACAATTTAGCGCGACCCGCCCGGAACGCCGCGTGGAGGTTTCACGACAACGCGGTCTGCAGGTAGATCCGTAGCATTTCGCGCAACTCCGCCAGCGCGGCGCGCGCGGCCGTGGGCGAGTCGGCAGCCGGGTCGTCGTTCAGCGCAACGGCGCTTTTCATGACCTGCTGCACCGCCGTCGCAACCGCCATCAGCCGGGCCTTGCCGAGCGACGGCGCATGCGGCGCCAGGATGTCCATGAGCTGCAGCCGCATGCCGCGGCGAACGTCCAGCACGACGGCGGCCGGCGCGCCGGGCGTGTCGATGAGCCGCGCGAACGACGGGTGGCTGGCCCGGAAGTCGATCAGCGCACCCACCAGGCGCCGGGCCAGTTCCTCCACATCCCAGCCGGCGCCGGCCTCGGCCATCGCGGCCAGGCGCTGCGTCAGGTCGGCCGACTGCTGCTGGATCAGCGCCTGCGCGACGGCCTCCTTGGTCGGGAAGAACTGGTACAGCGAGCCGATGGACGACTGCGCGGCGGCAGCGATCTCGGTCGTCGTGGCGGCGTCGTAGCCCTTGTCGGCAAAGACCTGGGCCGCGGCGGCCAGCAGCACCTCCACGCGGGCATGGCCGCGCTGGCGTCTGGGTGCGCGCGCGCTCACACCCTCGCTTGACTTTTGTGAGGATTCATTCATAAACTTTTATTCATGAGTTCATCCTCACGAATTGAGGTTCCCATGCTAAACCCCACCCAGACCGCCCTCGTCCTCGTCGACCTTCAGCAGGGCATCCTCGGCTTCGGCAGGGCGCCGCACGCGGCGGCCGACGTGGTGAGCCGCGCCGCGGCGCTGGTGGCGCGTTGCCGCGAACGTGGCGCGCTGATCGTGCGCGTGAAAGTGGGCTGGTCCGACGGCTTCCCCGAGCTGCTGAAGCAGACCACCGACCAGCCCGCGCCCATGCCGCCAGGCGGCCTGCCGGCGCACTGGTGGGACGACCCCGCCGAGCTGCCGACGCAGCCGGGCGACGTGAGCATCGTCAAGCGCCAGTGGAATGCCTTCCACGGCACCGAGCTGGACCTGCAGCTGCGCCGGCGTGGCATCACGACGCTGGTGCTGGGCGGCATCGTCACGCACATCGGCGTGGAGGGCACGGCCCGGGCGGCCTGGGAGCTGGGCTACCAGCTGTGGATCGCCGAGGACCTGTGCAGCGCGCCGCTGGCCGAGCCGCACCAGGCCTCGTTCAAATTCGTCATGCCGCGGCTCGGTCATGTGCGGCCGTCCACCGAGATCAGATTGAGCTGACCTACTCAGGCCAAGGCGCGCCCGATCAGAATCTTCTGCACCTCGCTCGTGCCCTCGTAGATCTGCGTGACGCGCACGTCGCGGTAGATGCGCTCCACGGGGAAGTCGGCGAGGTAGCCGTAGCCGCCGTGGATCTGGATGGCATCGGAGCAGACGCGCTCGGCCATCTCGCTGGCGAACAGCTTGGCCATCGCCGCCTCCTTCAGGCAGGGCTTGCCGGCGTCCTTCAGGCTGGCGGCATGCCAGATCAGCTGACGCGCCGCCTCGATGCGTGTCGCCATGTCGGCCAGCTTGAACTGCACGGCCTGGTGCTCGAAGATCGGCTGGCCGAAGGTGACGCGATCCTTGCTGTAGCGCAGCGCCGCCTCGAAGGCCGCACGCGCCATGCCGACGCTCTGCGACGCGATGCCGATGCGCCCACCCTCCAGGCCCGACAGCGCGATCTTCAGGCCCTGGCCCTCGTCGCCCAGCCGGTTGGCGGCGGGCACGCGGCAGTTCTCGAACAGGATCTGCGCCGTGTCGCTGCTGTGCTGGCCCATCTTCTCTTCGATGCGCGCGACGGTGTAGCCGGGCGTGGCGGTCGGTACGAGGAAGGCGCTGATGCCTTTTTTGCCCGCTGCCTTGTCGGTCACGGCCATGACGATGGCGACGTCGCCGTGCTTGCCGCTGGTGATGAACTGCTTGACGCCGTTGAGCACGTAGTCGTCGCCGTCCCGCACGGCGGTCGTGCGCAGGCCGCCGGCCTCGGAGCCGACGTGCGGCTCGGTCAGGCAGAACGCGCCGAGCATGTCGCCGCGCGCCAGCGGCTTCAGGAAGCGCTCCTTCTGGTCGACATTGCCGAAGGCCATCAGGATGGAGCAGACCGGGCAGTTGTTGACGCTGACCACCGTGCTGGTGCCGCCGTCGCCCGCGGCAATCTCCTCGAGGATGACGGCCAGGGCCAGATAGTCCAGCCCGGCACCGTCCCACTCGGTGGGCACGGCCACGCCGTAGCACCCCAGGGCGGCGAGGCCCTTCAGTTGCTCGGCGGGGAAGTGGTGGTTCTTGTCCCAGGCGGCGGCATGGGGGGCGATCTCGGCCTGCACGAAGGCGCGGATGGCGTCTTGCACGGCGAGGTGGTCTTCGGGGAGGAGCATGGGTGGCGCTTCCGAATGTTGGGGGTGGCGGCATTGTCGGCGCGGGCGTTTGTCCGAAAGAAGTTCACCCCGTTTTGCCGGCGCCTGCGTAGAAGCAGAAGCCCGGTGCTCAGACACCGGGCACTCGCCGGCCATGCCAGTTTGGGCAAGGTATGGTTGGCGCCCCCGCCAGGCCTGCCCGTCCCGGACACCCTTCATGCCATCTGCCACGATGCTTCGTTCGCTGCTCGCCCTGCTCTCCCTCGCCGCCGCGGCGACTGTGGCGCTTGGCCAGGCCGCGCCGCCGGTCAAGCCGACGCCGGCGCCCGTGATCATCCAGCCCCGCTTCGTCGTGCCCGACGCCAGCCAGCCGCTCAGCCTGCAGCGCGTGGACGTGCAGACCGTGCTGGCCGGCTCGCAGGCGCAGACGCGCATCGAGCTGGTCGTGCACAACCCGAACGCGCGCGTGCTGGAGGCAACGTTGGAGTTCCCGCTCGCCGACGGCCAGGGCGTGGCCGGCTTCGCGCTGGACATCAACGGCGAACTGGTCAGCGCCGTGCCGGTGCCCAAGGACAAGGGCCGCCAGGTCTTCGACGACGTGACCCGCCAGCGCGTGGACCCGGCGCTGCTGGAGCGCACCGCGGGCAACAGCTTCAAGCTGCGCATCTACCCGCTGCCGGCCGGCGGCGAACGCCGCGTGCTGCTGCAGCTGACCGAGACGCTACACGCCGACGCCAAGGGCCTGTGGCACTGGCGGCTGCCGCTGGACTTCGGCCAGCCCATCGTCCGTTTCGACGGCCGCATCGCGCTGCGTGGCGCCACGGGCAAGCCGCAGGCACTGGGCGCGCTGGACGGCGCCGAGCACTTCGCCAACGCCGACGAGGCCGGCCTGCAGATCCAGCGCCAGAACTGGCGCCCGCACGGCGCGCTGGTGGTCGGCTGGAAGGCCGGTGCGGCCGACAGCAGCGTCGTGCAGGCCTTCGCCGGCAGTGCCTATGGCTACGCCGAGCTGACCGTGGACACCGCCCGCGGCGCGCCGAAGCCGCCGCGCGAGCTGAACCTCGTCTGGGACGCCTCCGGCTCCGGCGCGCAGCGCGACCACGCCCGTGAGTTCGCGCTGCTGGACGCCCTCTTCGCCGCCGCCCGCGACGTGCGCGTGCAACTCACCGTCGCGCGCGACGCGGCCGAGCCCGCCGCCACCTTCGACGTGAAGGCCGGCGACTGGAGCGTGCTGCGCAAGCGGCTGGAAACCGTGCCCTACGACGGTGCCACCAGCGCCGCCGCCTGGGGTGCCGGCTTCGGCCCGGCGCGGGACGGCGCGCTGACGCTGCTGTTCAGCGACGGCCTGGCCAACTGGCCCGACATCACGGCCGCACCGACCGGGCCGCTCGCCCCCGTATTCGCCTTGACGGCCGCCGCCCGCATCGACTCGGCCCGCCTGCGCCGCCTGGCCGAAACCCAGGGCGGCCGCCTCGTCGACCTGAACCGCCTCGACACCCCCGCCGCGCTCGACGCGCTGATCCGCCCGGCGCTGCGCCTGGCCGACGTGCGCGCCGACGGCGCCGAGCAGGTCGTCACCGCGTCGCAGCAGCCCGAGGACGGCCGGCTGCTGATCGCCGCGCGGCTGACGGCGCCCACCGCCACACTGCAGCTGACGCTGGTGGACGCGCAAGGCCGCCGCGTGCCGCGCACGCTGACCTTCACCGCTCCACCTGCGGCGAAGAACCCGGCCGACGAAGACGCCGCCGTGCCGCTGGCCGCGCGCCGCTGGGCCGAGCTGCGCAGCGCCGAGCTGGAAGCCGACCGGCCACGCCACCGCGCCGAGATCCGCCGCCTGGGCGAGCAGTTCCGCCTCGTCGGCCCCGAGACCTCGCTGATCGTGCTGGACAACCTGGCCGACTACATCCGCTACGAGATCGTGCCGCCCACCGCCGCGATGCGCGCGGCCTACCAGCAGCGCGTGGGCCAGCGCGACGCCGAGCGCGGCCAGGCCCGCGAGCGCCAGCTCGACAGCCTGGTGCGCCGCTTCGCCGAGCGCCAGGCGTGGTGGGAGCGCGAGTTCCCGAAGGACGCACCGCCCCCGCCCGTGGCCGCCGTGCCGCCGCCACTGGCGATGGTTCGGCCAACGACCGCCGCCATGGCAGCCGGCATCGTGGCTGAAGACGTTGGCCGCTTCCCTGATGCACGCGTGGCCGAGTCGATGCAACGCATTCCCGGGGTGCCCGCACCGGTGGCCGCGCCCGCGCCGCCACCGGCGGGCAACCAGCTGGAGTCCGTCGTCGTCGCCGGCATGCGCAGCGCAGCGCCTGCCAAGCCAGCTCCTGCCGAAGCCTCCTCCGCCACCATCGCCCTGCGCCGCTGGGAACCCGACGCCGCCTACGCCCGCCGCCTGCGCGAGGCCGGCGACGCCGACCGCTACGCCATCTACCTGGACGAGCGCATCGGCTACACCAGCAGCACGGCCTTCTTTATCGACGCGGCCGAGATCTTCTTCACCAAGGGCCAGCAGGCGCTGGCGCTGCGCGTGCTGTCCAACCTCGCCGAGATGGAGCTGGAGAACCGCCACATCCTGCGCATCCTGGCCTACCGCCTCACGCAGGCCGGCGAGCTGAAGCTGGCCATCCCGCTGCTGGAGCGCGTGCGCGAGCTGGCGCCGGACGAGCCGCAGTCGCACCGCGACCTGGCACTGGCCCTCGCGCAGGCCGGCCAGCCCCAGCGCGCCGTGGACCTGCTGTGGGACGTGGCCGCGCGGCCGTGGGACGGCCGCTTCGCCGAGATCGACCTCATCGCACTGACCGAGCTGAACGCCATCGCCGCGCGCACGCCCGGCGTGGACCTGGGCCGCGTCGACGCGCGCCTGCGCCGCAACCTGCCGCTGGACCTGCGCGCCGTGCTGGCCTGGGACGCCGACAACACCGACATCGACCTCTGGGTCACCGACCCCAACGGCGAGAAGGCCTTCTACGGCCACCGCCTGACGCGGCAGGGCGGCGCGATGTCGCGCGACTTCACCGGCGGCTACGGCCCCGAAGAATTCTCGCTGCGCAAGGCCAAGCCCGGCCGCTACGAAGTGCGCGCGCAGTTCTACGGCCACCGCCAGCAGCTGGTGTCGCCGTACACGACGCTGATGCTGTGGCTGGCCACCGGCTACGGCACGCCGGGCCAGAAGGACGAGCGCGTCGTGCTGCGGCTGTCGGGCCGGGGCGACCAGGTGCTGGTCGGCACGTTCGACGTGGCAGCGCCGGCGGGCGGCGACGCGAAGTAGCCTAGGACGGGCGCAGCGGGAAGCGTACCGGCGCGGCGTAGGCGGGGTCCATCTCGCCGCGCCAGGTACGGATCAGCAGCGCATCGCCGTCCAGCGTCAGGCGCTCGCGGATGCCGGCTTCCACCGGCTGGCGCGCCCACCAGGCCGCGCGCCCGGCGGGTGCCTGGGCGTTGAGTTGCTGGCTGAGTTCGAGCGCGGCCTGGTAGAGCGCCAGGTCTGCCTGGCGCAGCGCGTATCGCCCGAAGGCCGGACGGCCGACCTCCACGAGCACCTGCCCCAGGGTATTGCGCCAGCGCAGATACCGCCACCACGAGGCATCCGGCTCGGCCTGGCTGCGCACGGCGCGCGCCAGCGCCGGGCCCTGCAGATGACCGTACAGGCGCAGGTCCGCCAGCCAGTAGGCCGCCGTGGCCTGCGCCGTCAGCTCGGGCAGGTAGCCCAGGTGATGGCGGCCGGCCCAGGCCTGCAGCGGGCCCGGGTCCGTGCTGAACATCTGCTCGCCATGCCCGAGCAGGTCGACCGTTGTCTCGCGCTGCCAATGCGATTCCGCCGCCATCCAGGCACGGGGCGTCAGCAGCCGTGCCGGCATCTGCGCCATCCAGGCTGATGGCAGCGCATAGCCCCGCGGTCGCTGCGCCGACCACTGCGCCAGCAACTGCTGCTGCCGCGTCGCCCAGCTCCAGGCCACGGCCTGGCCGACCAGGGTCTGAGCACCGGAGGCGAACAGCCGCAGCAGCGCATCCGCCTGCGCCCACGCGGCCTGGGCCTGCTGCGCGTCCGGCGCCAGCACGGCCGCGATCTGCAGCCAGCGCATGCAGGCCGACACCGGCGCGAACTGCGGCAGGGGCATGGCGTCGTAGGGTTTTGCATCCGCCGGCCGCTCCCGGCGCACAGGCATCGGCTCCTGCCAGGCCTGCTTGCCCGCCAGCGCCCAGCAACGCTCGCCGAACGTCCGCGCCCCGTTCATCTGCACCATCAACGCCGCGGCGGACGCGCGCCACCGCGCCAGGCAGTCGGCCTTGCCGGCATTGCAGTTCCAGTCGTCCCCGGTCGGCAAGGGCAGCCGCTTCGCGGCGGCATCCACGTCACCTCGCCATACGCGCTGACCCCAGGCGTTCGGGGACTCGCCCTCGGGCGCCTGCAACCCCTGGCCATCGAAGAAGGCGTTATCCGCGGCCGCCAGCGTCACGGCCTGCGGCTGCAGCTCCGCCGGCACCGGCTGCGGCGCTGCATCGGCCCAGCCGACATTGCAGACCACCCACGCTGCCACCAGCAGCAGCGGCGGCATCAGGCACCACAGCAACACCTTGAACGCCAGGCGCATGTCAGGCTCTCCCTTTTGGGCGCGCAGCATACGGCCGCCCAGGCCATGGCATTCCTACCGTTTCAGGTTCCCCCGATGGCGCCCGCTGGGCATACTCGGCTGTGGTGAGTTCCGTCCCCACGTCCACCCCGCCCCCCGAGCTGCCGCACGGCGCGCGGCGCGTGGCGTGGCTGCTGCTCGCGATGGCAACACTGCTGGCGGCACTGGCGCTGTTCGCCGTCACGGCGATGTCGGCGGCGCGGGCCTACGTGGCCGGCGAGAGCCAGTGGTCGCGCGCGCAGAAAAGCGCCACGCTGGCACTGCTGGCCTATCTGCAGTCCGGCAACGAGGCGGAGTTCAAGGTCTACGAACGCGAGATCGCCGTGCCGCTGAACGACCGGCGCGCCCGCGACGCGATGGACCGCGGCAGCGCCCACGACGACGAGGCGCGGGCCAGCTTCGTCGCGGCGCGCAACCACGCCGACGACGCGCCCGGCATGGTCCGGCTCTACCACTGCTGCCGCAGCCTGCCCTTCATGGCCAAGTCCGTCGCCGCCTGGCGCGAGGGCGACGAGCTGATTGCCGAACTCGCCGAGCTGGCCGGCCAGGCGCGCAGCCTGCCGCCCGACGCCCGCGCCGCGCTGCAGGCCCGCGTGCTGGCCGTGGATGCGCACCTGACGCCGCTTGAGCAGCGTTTCTCCGACAGCCTGGGCGAGGCCGCGCGGCTGACGTCGAACGCGCTGATCGGCGTGCTGATCGTCAGCACGCTGCTGTTCGGCCTGGCCGCCGCCGGCCTGGTGCTGCGGCGTGCCCGCGAGGACCAGGCCGCCTCGCAGGCCGTGCTGCGCAGCGAGGCGCTGTTCCGCTCGCTGTGGGAGACCAGCATCGACGGCACGCTCATCATCGATGCCGACAGCCGCATCCGCCTCGCCAATCCGGCCATGCACACGATGCTGGGACATGTGCCGGGCAGCCTGGTGGGCCAGCCGCTGGCGGCGCTGCAGCCCGAGGCGTTGCGCGCACCGCACGTGGCGGGCCTGGCACGTCATCTCGCGACCGGCGAGAAGCGCCTGGACTGGCGCGGCGTCGAGACGCTGGCGCGCCATGCCGACGGGCGTGACCTGCCGGTGGAGATTCGCTTCGCCCGCTTCGAGCTCGACGGCGAGGCGCTGTTCGTCGGTTTCATGCGCGACCTCTCGGAGCGCCGCGCCGCCGAGCGCGTGGCCGCCGAGCACCGGCGGCTGCAGGAGGCGGACCGCGCCAAGTCCGAGTTCCTCGCGCGCATGAGCCACGAGCTGCGCACGCCGCTGAACGCCATCCTCGGCTTCACCGACCTGCTGCGCGGCGGCCGCAGCGGCCCGGTCAACCCGGAGCAGGTCCGTCAGCTGGGCTTCGTGTCCAGCTCGGGCCGCCACTTGCTGGCTCTCATCAACGACCTGCTGGACCTGTCACGTGTCGAGGCCGGCCGCACGGAGCTGAGCGTCGCACCGCTGGACGTGGCCGAGGTCGCCGCCGAGGTGGCCGGCCAGCTGCGGCCGCTGGCCGAGTCGCGCGGCCTGCGGCTGGTGCTGGCGATGACCTCGCCGCTGCCCTGGCACGGCGACCGCCTCAAGCTGGCCCAGGTGCTGCTGAACCTCGTCGGCAACGCGATCAAGTTCGGCCAGCAGGGCGACATCGAGATCGGCGCCCGGCGCGACGGTGAGCGCCTCGTCATCGCCGTGCGCGACCATGGCCCCGGCGTGCCGGAGGAACACCGCGTGCTGCTGTTCCAGCCCTTCCGTCAGCTGGAGGGCGGCGTCGCCCATGCGCAGGAGGGCACGGGCCTGGGCCTGTACCTGAGCGCCCAGCTGCTGCACCTGATGAACGGCCGCATCCGCCACGAGCCGGCCGAAGGCGGCGGCTCGCGCTTCATCGTCGAACTGGACCCACTCCCATGACGACACACGTGCTGCTGGTCGAGGACAACGACGTCAACGCCTACCTCGCGCGCTACGTGCTGGAGGACGCCGGCTTCGAGGTCGAGTGGGTGACCGACGGCGAGCAGGCGCTGGCCGCCGCGGCGGCGCGCCGGCCCGACATCATCCTGATGGACCTGCGCATGCCGGTGATGGACGGCTACGAGGCCACGCGCCGGCTCAAGGCCGACCCGGCGCTGCGCGACGTGCCGGTGCTGGCCATGAGCGCCCAGGCCCTCCCCGAGGAGAAGGCCCGCGCGCTGGCCGCCGGCTGCTCGGCCCACCTGGGCAAACCCATCGACGTGGCCCGGCTGGCGGAGCAGGTGCGGGCATGGCTGAAATGAAGCCCCTCGCCGGCCCGCAATTCAGCGCGAGTGCCTCAGCCTCGATTCAATCTTGTGCGACCTTCACCAGCAGCGTGCCGCGCCCGATGACGCAGGGGTGGGCGTGGCGCACGGTGGCGCGGCCGTCGGCGTGGAACAGCCAGCCGCCCAGCGTGGCATTCCACTCGACGCTGGCGACGCGCCAGTGCAGCACCAGGTCCTGCTCGGCGAACACCGGCGCCTTGAAGGCGAAGTTGAAGTTCAGGCACAGCAGCTCGCGCTCCTGGCCATCGTCGCTGCGGGAGAAATGGCTGGCCAGCAGGCCGATCATCTGTGCCGTCGTCTGCTGGCCGCTGGCGATGATCTCGCCATGGCGGGCGCGCTGCGCCGCCTGCACGTCGTGGTGCAGCGGGTTGGTGTCGCCCGTCACGCGGGCGAAGGTGGCGATGTCTTCGCGCGTGAAGCGAACGAGGCGCTCGCAGGTCTCGCCCACGCGGACCAGTGGGGGTGACTCAATGTCGACAAGAGGGGTGTCCATACTGCTTTCTCCCGGGCGCCCCGTAACGGGGCATTCAGCGGCCAAAGCGCGTGCCTGCGGGGGGCGCAAGCAATCGCGATGCCAATGTCCGGAACGTTAGCGCAAGGTGTGTGACGGGATCGAGACGCGGTGCAGCCGGTTTGGTGGACAGGCATCTACCCGCTGCGCTGGTAGCGGCCTCACCAGGCCAGGCGGCGACCGTCGTAGTTGAAGAAGCTGCCGCTGTCCGCCGGCTTCACGCTGGCCAGCACGGTGCGCATGCCGGCGATGCTGGTGGCGGTGTCGATGTCGGCACCGGCGCCGCCCATGTCGGTGCGCACCCAGCCGGGGTGGAAGCTGATGACGGTGGCCTGGCCCGCCAGCACCAGCGACGCGTCCTTCATGACCGAGTTGGCCGCCGCCTTGGACGCGCGGTACAGCCAGCCTGCCGTGCTGCTGCGCAAGCCGATGCTCCCCATCTGCGACGACAGGATGGCCACGCGTGCGCCCGGCGCCAGCGCCTCGGCGATCTGCGGCAGCAGCCGCATCGGGCCCAGCACATTGGTGTGCATGACGGCGTCGAAGTCGGCCGCCGTGGGCGTCTCCAGCCCGCTCGTGCGCGGGCCGTAGACGCCGGCGTTGATGACGACGACATCGAAGCGCTCGCCGTCGATGAGCCAGGCCAGGCCCGACACGCTGGCCGCATCGGCCACATCGAGCTTCAGCGCTCGGGCGCCCTGCTCGCCCAGGCGCTGCAGCCCCGCATCGTCGCGCGCCGTCGCCGTCACACGGGCGCCTGCAGCGCGGTACTGGTGCACGAACTCGAAGCCGAGGCCGCGCGACGCGCCGATGATGAGGACGTTCATGGTTTGGTCAACGCCAGCTTGGCGGCCAGCAGGGTGAAGAGGCCGGCGCCGCCGAGATTCAGCGCCCGACCGATGCCCGGGCGGGTCGGCAGGCGGCGAGCCATCGCGGTCAGCCCCACGAGGGCCAGCGAGAACAGGCCGCCCTGCACGACGAACCACAGGCCCAGGAACACGAAAGCCCCGGTCTTGTGCGGCGCATCGGTGTCGATGAACTGCGGCAGCAGTGCCAGATAGAACAACGCAACCTTGGGGTTGAGCGCGTTGGTCAGGAAGCCCTGCCAGACGCCGCGCCGGAAGGTCAGCGGCACCACGTCGGCCGTGTTTTCTGCGACCACGGGCGGCCGCAGGCCGGCGCGGGCCATGCCCCAGGCCACGTAGAGCAGGTAGGCCGCGCCCGCCAGCTTCACGACGGCGAACGCCTGGGCCGAGGCCGCCAGCAGCGCTGCCAGCCCGAAGGCCGCCGCGAAGGTATGGAACACGCAACCCAGATTGATGCCCAGCACCACCGCCGCGCCGGCGCGCCACCCCGACCGCAGCGTGGCACCGATGGTCAGCGCCATGTCGACGCCGGGCGTGGCGTTGAGGACGAAGACGGTGGCGGCAAAAAGGGGAAGGTCGTGGGTACCGAGCATGGTCAGAGGCGGGGGTCGATGCCAGGGCATCTAGTGTCGTTGAGCCGTCCAAGACGCTGTCTGTTGTGCCCATTGCCGCCTGAAGTCGTCGAGCTGCTGCGCCAACGCGGCTGGCGTGAGCCCGGTACCGTTCGCCGGCAAGCCCGACTTTCTCTTGTAGAACAGCTTGCGGACCACGACCCCGCCATCCGCCACGGTGACGGTCTGGCAATCCTCCTTCATGTGCGCACGCCAGCAGGTCAGTTCATAGCTTGGCAACACTGGCAGTTCGAGGTGGTGGCTGCCGGGCGGTAGGGAAACCGCACTCAACGCGCCTCGTTGCTGCGAAGCCGTCAGCCAGCGCACGCCGAATCGGCGCTCGTCCGTCCCGCCAGTCAGCCGCACCTCTGCGCCGGCCGATCCCGCCGACGGCTGCAGTTCCGCCTGCACCGTGGAGCCTGGCGCACCCGGCGCCAGCTCGACATCGAGGCTGAGCCACAACCGCCCGCCCGTGCCCGCAGTCGGCACGATGGCCAGCCTCCAGAGCATGGTTTCATTGCCACGATCGAGCGGATGGGGCAGCTCGGTCCTGGCAGCCGCGACATCCCCGCCGTCCCGAGACAGCGAAAAAACGAAGGCCTCGCACGCACCACCCGCGGTGAGTCGGGGCAGGTCCGGGTCGGCCACGCGGACGAGGGTTTCGCTCTGCGCCGACTCCTTGATCAGCGCGCCAAAGCGCTCGCCGTCGATCACCCGGCCTTGGGCATCCTTCGGGAGCTGCTGCGCAGCCATCCAACGCCGCGACGCCCAGCGCCCCCGCGTCTGGTCGAGGCGCTCCTGCGGCGTGCTCGGCCGCGCGAACACCAGCAGGCGCTGCCCGACCGTCACGTCGCCCTGCAGTGGCAGCACCGCCTCAATCTCGGCTTCGCCGCGCCCCTTGAACAACCGCTCCACCGTGAAGCGGACCGGAATTGACCGGTTCCACACGTCACCCGGGGCGTTGAGCTCCTCGCCGACCGCCTGCACGCGACCAATCCAGACCGCGGAAGCCGCCTCGAGCTTGCGCTGTGTCACCTCCTGAACGTCCTGGATTGGCACGGCGCATTGAAAGGCCCAGGCGGCGTCGCCGCCGACGGCGATCAGCGCCAGCCACAGACCCAGGTCTCGGAGCCGGCGCCTGTTCATCGCCTAGAGCATTTCCACGGCCAGCGCCGTCGCCTCGCCACCCCCGATGCACAACGCCGCCAGACCCTTCTTGAGCCCGCGCGCCTTCAGCGCGCCCAGCAGCGTGACGATGATGCGCGCGCCGCTGGCGCCGATCGGGTGGCCCAGCGCCACCGCGCCGCCGTTGACGTTGACGATGTCGTGCGGCAGCTTGAACTCGGCCATCGCGGCCATCGTGACGGCGGCGAAGGCTTCGTTGACTTCCCACAGGTCCACCTGACTGGCCTGCCAGCCGGCCTTGGCCAGCGCCTTCTGGATGGCGCCGACCGGGGCGGTCGTGAACCAGTCCGGCGCCTGCGCGTGCACAGCGTGGCTGACGATGCGGGCGATGGGCTGCAGGCCGCGCGCCTTGGCCGTGCTCTCGCGCATCAGCACCAGCGCGGCAGCGCCGTCGGAGATGCTGGACGACGTGGCGGCGGTGATGGCGCCGTCCTTCTTAAAGGCGGGCTTCAGTGTCGGGATCTTGTCGAGCTTGGCCTTGAAGGGCTGCTCGTCGAACTTGACGACGGTGTCGCCCTTGGGCGAGCTGATCGTCACGGGTGCCATCTCCCAGTCGAAGGCGCCGCTCTCGTTGGCGGCCTTGGCGCGCTGCGTGGACGTGATGGCGTACTGGTCCATCGCCTCGCGGCTGAAGGCGTACTTGGCCACGCACTGCTCGGCGAACACGCCCATGGCCTTGCCGCGCTCGTAGGCGTCTTCGAGGCCGTCGATGGCCATGTGGTCGTACATCTGCGCCACGCCGTACTTCACGCCCTTGCGCGCGAACATCAGGTGGGGCGCGTTGGTCATGCTCTCCATGCCACCGGCCACGATGACCTCGGCGGAGCCCGCGGCCAGCATGTCGTGGCCGAACATGACGGTGCGCATGCCGGAGCCGCACATCTTGCTCAGCGTGACGGCGCCGGCGGAGTCGGGCAGGCCGGCACGGCGCACGGCCTGGCGGGCGGGCGCCTGGCCCTGGCCGGCCATCAGGCAGTTGCCCATCAGCACTTCATCGACGGCGTCGCCCGGCACGCCGGCACGTTCGACGGCGGCCTTGATGGCCGTGGCGCCCAGTTCCCAGCCGGCGAGGCCGGCGAAATCACCCAGCAGGCCGCCGATGGGGGTGCGGGCGGCGGACACGATGACGACGGGATCGGACATGGCAGTCTCCTGAGTTGAAAGCGATGCCGGCATTTTGCTCGCTTTGATTGACGTTCACGTCAATCGCGCCAAAGCCGGTACGCCCAGAAGGCTTCCTCGGTGGCGATGCGACGGCGCAGGTCCTCGGGGCTGAAGCCGGTGAGGCGGCGCGTCTCGCGGCACAGGTGGGACTGGTCGGCGTAGTCGCTGCCGGCGGCGATGTCGGCCCAGTTGACGGCGCCACCGCCCTCGGCCGCGGCCACCGCGTAGAAGGCGCTCTCGGCGCGCGACACCGCACGCAGCTCGCGCATCGGCAGGCCGGCCCAGGCCTTGATGCGGCGCTCCAGCTGGCGCAGGCTGCGGCCGGCAGCGCTGGTGGCGGCGCGCACGGCCAGCGCCTCGGTCCACGCGGCGTAGCGGTGGCCAGGCTGCTGTGCGCCGAGCGCATGCCAGCGCGGCACCATGAAGGCTTCGAGCAGCTGCAGGCGCGCCGCGTCGTCGGCCGCGGCGGACATCGCGTCAAGCCATGGCCGCCAGTCGGGCGGCAGCAGCTCACGCGCATCAACGACGCGGTTGACGTGCCGGTCCAGCGCGATGCCGGTCAGCGCCGCGAACGCGTCCGGCAGCATCAGCAGCTTGAAGGCGCACATCGCGCCCGGGTTGCGCGTGTGCGTGGGCAGCGTGAAAGGCCCGCCGAACTGCACCGGCGCGAACTGCCGGTCGGGCGGCGGCACGGAGAAGCCTGGCGCCTCCAGCCACTCGCTGCAGCCCTCGGCCCACCAGAACAGCTGCACCAGCGGCGTCGCGGGGAAGTAGTTCTCGCGCTCGACGGCGCTCAGCGCGCGGCCACGGGTGTCCCGCATCATCACGGCGCGCACGCAGCCGGCCAGGGCCAGCGGCGGGAGCCAGAGACGGGTGCCTGCGTCGGTCATGCGGTCAGTGTCGCATTCGTTCAAGACCCGATCCTTCGCGAGGGCGCAGCATTCGGTCATGACTGCACTGACCTGGAACGACCTCCCGAGCCGCCCCACCCGCTGGTGGGGCTTCCCGGTGCTGATGGCGATGCGGCGCGACTACCTCGCCGTCATCACCGCGCAGCGCTCGCTGGGCGACCTGGTGGCCCAGCGCATCCTCGGCGAGCGTGGCGTGGACGTGTTCGACCCCGAGCTGCTGCGCGCCATCATGGTGGACCACGCCGACGCACTGGTGCGCTGGCAGCGCGGGCCTGAGGTGTTCGCCGAGCTGATGGGGCAGTCGGTGCTCGTCACCGAGGGCGCGACGTGGCAGCGCCAGCGCCGCATGCTGATGCCCGCATTCACGCCGAAGCGCGTGGCCGGCTACGCGACGCTGATGACCGAGGCCGCCGTGCAGGGGCTGGACGCGGTGAAGGTTGACAAGGCTGGCGGCGAGGTCGCGATGGACGCCCTCTTCAGCCACCTGACGATGGACGTGATCTCGCGCACGCTGTTCAGCACGCCCATCGGCAACGACACGGCCGCCGCGGCCAACGCGGTGCAGGTGCTCAGCGAGACGGCGCTGGCCGAGATGTTCTGGCCCTTCACGCTGCCCGACTGGCTGCCGCTGCCCGGCAAGGCTGCCAAGCGCCGCGCCGGCAAGCTGCTGCATGGGCTGCTGACCGGCCACATCGACGCGCGGCAGTCGTCGGGCGACGAAGGCCGCACCGACCTGCTCGGCATGCTGAAGGCGCTGCGCGACGACACCACCGGCGAGGCGCTGTCGCCGCGCGAGGTGTACGACCAGTGCATGGTCAGCTTCCAGGCCGGCCACGAGACCAGCGCCACAGCGCTGCTGTGGTGGAGCTGGCTGCTGGCGGCCCACCCCGACATCCAGGCCCGGGTGCGCGCCGAGGTCGACACGGTGCTCGCCGGCCGCGTGCCAACAGCAGACGACGCGGGCGCGCTGCCGCTCCTGAGCGCGACGCTGAAGGAAGCGATGAGGCTGTACCCGCCGGTGGCGGCCATGCTGACGCGGCGGCTGACGCGCGACATCACGGTCGGCGGCGTGCGCCTGCCGGCGCGCACGCTGGTGCGCGTGACGCCGTGGCTGCTGCATCGCGACCCGCGCTGGTGGCCGGACGCGCAGGCCTTCAAGCCCGAGCGCTTCCTGCCCGGCTCGGCGCACGAGATCCCGCGCGGCGCCTACATCCCGTTCGGCCTGGGGCCGCGCGTCTGCCTGGGCCAGCATTTCGCCGTGCTGGAGATGACGCTGATCGCGGCGCTGCTGCTGCAACGCTTCGAGCTAAGCCCGGTCGGCACCGAAGCGCCCAGGCCGCGCATGGCGGTCACGCTGCGGCCGGATGCGCCGCTGAAGCTGAAGCTGGTTCAGCGATAGAACGCTTCCACCGTGCCTTTCAGCTTGATGCACAGCGGCCGGCCCTTGCGGTCCAGCGTCTTGCCGGCGGGCACCTTGACCCAGCCTTCGCTGATGCAGTATTCCTCGACGTCCTGACGCTCCTTGCCGTTGAAGCGGATGCCGATGTCGTGCTCGAAGACGGCGGCGACATGGTGGGGGCTGCGCGGGTCGACGCTGAGGTGGTCGGGCAGTTCGGGGCGGTTGGCGGCGGCGTCGGACATGGGAGTTCGGGTGCGTTGAGCAGGGCGCGCATTGTCCTCGAGCCAGGAACACCGGCCCGCGACGCGACCACCGCGCGAGGTGGAAATGCACAGAGCGGCTGCTGACAGCACCTGTCAGCGGTGCGGCCGAGCATGGCGGCCTTCGTCAACGCAGGAGACCGCCATGCAACCCGATTGCCTCATCCTCTACGTGCACAGCCCCGCCGAGAGCGTGCTGTTCTACCGCTCGCTGCTGGGTCGCGAGCCCGTGGAGCAGAGCCCCAACTTCGCGATGTTCATGCTCAACGACAAAACCATGCTGGGCCTCTGGGCGGCGCACGACGTGCAGCCCGCCAGCGGCCAGCGTGGCGGCGGCGCGGAGATCGGCATCACCGTAGGCAGCGACGCCGAGGTGACCGCCGCCGTCGCCGCCTGGAAGGCTTCGGGCTGGCCGGTGCTGCAAGGCCCCACCACGATGGACTTCGGTTTCACGGCCGTGACGGCCGACCCGGACGGTCACCGCGTGCGGGTGTTCCGGCCCACGCAGGGCTGAGCGGCCGGGCACCCCGGGCGACGGCCCCAAGGCTGACGCCGCTATCGCTGCGCGACGGCCAGCCTCACCAGTTCGGCAGCGCGCTGCACATCGTCCGGCGAGTGGAAGCGCACTTCTATCCATGCCGAGTTCGCCGAGCGCGCCGGGTGATGGATCGACCCGGCCGGATGCGACAGCCCCAGGGACGCGATGAGCTTGCGCGTGAGGCGCAGATCGAGCTCGTGATCGTGGTGGAAGTGCGCGAATTCCTTGCCGCGACAGAACAGGGCCGTGCCGCCAGCGACGGGAGATGGCTGCGCCGTCACGCCATCGACACCGGCGAGCAGATCGAGCAGTTGCTGTTTCAGGGCGGCCATGGTCAAGGTGGGAAGAGGGCTCTCGGCGTGACGCCTCATGCGGGAGCGCCGGGGCGCCCGGCACCGCTGCCCCGCTCGGCCGCGGCGAATCGCCGCGACGCATCGTACGGAAACACGTCGTGCACATGCCCCGCCAGGATGCGCTCCTTGTGGACCTGCCAGAAGTCGGCATCCAGCAGGTCAGCATGGTGGCGCATGAAGGCGTCGCGCACCTGGGGGTTGCCGAGCAGGAAGGGAGCGAAGGTCTCGGGGAAGACGTCGCGCGGCGCGACGTGCCACCAGACCTCGCCCGACATCGCTTCCTCCTCGTTGCGCGGCTCGGGCACGCGGCGGAAGTTGCAGTCGGTCAGGTACTCGATCTCGTCGTAGTCGTAGAACACGACCTTGCCGTGGCGGGTCACGCCGAAGTTCTTCCACAGCATGTCGCCGGGGAAGATGTTCGCGGCCACGAGGTCCTTGATCGCATTGCCGTACTCGACGACGACGCGCTCGACCTGCTCCGGCGTCGCGTCCTGCAGGTAGAGGTTGAGCGGCACCATGCGGCGCTCGATGTAGACATGCCTGATGACGAGGTCGTCGCCGCTCTCCTCGATGAGGCTGGGGCAGAAGTGCTTCAGCTCCGCGACGAGCTCGTCGTCGAAGCGCTGGCGCGGGAAGGCGACGCGCGTGTACTCCAGCGTGTCAGCCATGCGGCCCACGCGGTCATGCGCCTTCACGAGCCGGTACTTGGCCTGCACCTGCTCGCGCGTCGTGTCCTTGGGCGCCGGGTAGAAATCCTTGACGACCTTGAAGACGAAGGGATAGCTCGGCAGATCGAACACCAGCATGACCATGCCCTTGATGCCGGGCGCGATGCGAAAGGCGTCGCTGCTGTGCCGCAGGTGGCGCAGGAAGTCCCGGTAGAACAGCGCCTTGCCCTGCTTCTGCAGGCCCAGCGCCGCATAGATCTCCGAGCGCGGCTTGCGCGGCATCAGCGCGCGCAGGAAGGCCACGAAGGCGCTGGGCACTTCCATGTCCACGAGGAAGTAGGCACGCGCGAAGCTGAACAGGCCCAGCAGATCGTCCTCGCCGAACAGCAGCGCATCGACGAAGAAGCGGCCATCGGCCCGCCTCAGGATGGGCAGCGCGAACGCCGTCTCGGTGAAGCCGTTGATGATCCTGCCGACGACGTAGGCGCCCTTGTTGCGGTAGAACAGGCTGGACAGCACCTGCAGCTGGAAGTTGGCCCGCCAGCGGATGTCGCCCAGCCGGTCGAGCACGGCGTCCCGCACGCGCCGCACGTCGGCCTGCAGGTCGACGAACTCGCCGTCCAGCTGGAAGTTGGTGATGCAGCGCTGCAGCGTCGCTTGCAGCGTGTCGGGCGTCGGGTAGTAGGCGCGGTAGGTCGGCGTCGCGGCCGGCTCGTCGTTCTCGATGTACTCGGTCGAGACGGCCGGGCGCACGAAGATGAAATCGTTGTGGAAGTAGGCGTGGTGCAGGATGCGCGTGCACACCGAGTTGAAGAAGGTCTCGGCCAGCTCGGGCTGGTGGTGGTCGGTCAGCAGCCCGATGAAGTGCAGCTTGACCTGCTGCCAGACGTCCATCGACAGCGTGGACGCCGCGAAGCGCTGCTCCAGCAGCTGGCTGGTCTCGGCGACGCGGGTGTCGTAGAACTCGATGCGCTGCGCCTGCGCGCGCTGCTGGCCGGCCCAGTCGCCGCGCTCGAAGCGGGCCTTGGCCTCGGCGGACGTGGCGCGGAACAGCGCGTAGTGATGGTCGAAACCGCCCAGCAGCGCCCGGGCGATCTCGAAGGCGCGGGTGTCCGTGAGCTGCGTCGGGAACACGCGCCCGACCCTGCTCAGGCAGCCGTGGCGTAGCGCTTCTTGACGTTGGCCAGCGCGCGCCGGTAGGCCGGGTCCACGTCCTCGGGGCGGCCCGCCGTCAGCGCGAGGTCTTCCAGCAGGCCGTTGTGCAGGCCGTAGACCCAGCCGTGCACGACGACTTCCTGCCCGCGGTGCCAGGCGTCCTGCACGACCGTCGTGTGGCAGGCGTTGCGGGCCTGCTCCAGCACGTTCAGCTCGCACAGTGCGTCGACACGCCGCGGCTCGGGCACGGTCTCCAGCCATTCGCTGTGCATGTGGCGCACGTCCTGCACGTGGCGTATCCAGTTCTCGACGAGACCCACGCGCAGGTCATACAGCGCCGCGCGCACGCCACCGCAGTTGCTGTGGCCCACGACGATGATGTGGCGCACCTTCAGGTGGTCCACCGCGAACTGCATGACGGACAGGCAGTTCAGGTCCGAGTGCACGACGACGTTGGCGACGTTGCGGTGCACGAAAAGCTCGCCCGGCAGCAGGTCCACCAGCTCGTTGGCCGGCACGCGGCTGTCGGCGCAGCCTATCCACAGGTATTGCGGCGTCTGCTGCTTCAGCAGGCGAGAGAAGAATCCCGGCTCACGGGCCTCGGTGTCGGCGGCCCAGCTCTTGTTCTTGTCGAGCAGGTCTTGCAGTTCGTGGTTGGATGCGTTCGTCATGCCGCCATTTTCTCAGCCAGGAGTTACATCGTCTCCGCAAACAGCTCCCGCCCAATCAGCATCCGGCGGATCTCACTCGTGCCCGCGCCGATTTCGTAGAGCTTCGCGTCACGCCACAGCCGGCCCAGCGGGTACTCGTTGATGTAGCCATTGCCGCCGAATATCTGCACGCCCTCGCCGGCCATCCAGGTCGCCTTCTCGGCCGTCCACAGGATGACCGAGGCGCAGTCCTTGCGCACCTGGCGCACGTGCTCGGCACCCAGCAGGTCGAGGTTCTTGGCCACCGTGTAGGCGAAGCTGCGTGCAGCCTGCAGCACGGTGTACATGTCGGCCACCTTGCCCTGGATGAGCTGGAACTCGCCGATGCTCTGGCCGAACTGCTTGCGGTCGTGGATGTAGGGGATCACGTTGTCCATGACCGCCTGCATGATGCCCAGCGGCCCGCCGGTCAGCACGGCGCGCTCGTAGTCCAGCCCTGACATCAACACCTTGGCGCCGTTGTTGACGCCGCCCAGCACGTTCTCGGCCGGCACCTCGACGTTCTGGAACACCAGCTCGCCCGTGTGCGAACCGCGCATGCCCAGCTTGTCGAGCTTCTGCGCGATGCTGAAGCCCTTCATGCCCTTCTCGATCAGGAAGGCCGTCACGCCGCGCGCGCCCAGTTCGGGCTCGGTCTTGGCGTAGACGACCAGCGTGTCGGCGTCGGGGCCGTTGGTGATCCACATCTTGCTGCCGTTGACGACGTAGTAGCCGCCTTTGTCTTCGGCTCGCAGCTTCATGCTCAGCACGTCGGAGCCCGCGCCCGGCTCGCTCATCGCCAGCGCGCCGACATGCTCGCCGCTGATGAGCTTGGGCAGGTACTTCGCGCGCTGCGCCTCGTTGCCGTTGCGCTTGATCTGGTTCACGCACAGGTTGCTGTGCGCGCCGTAACTCAGGCCCACCGACGCGCTGCCGCGGCTGATCTCCTCCATCGCCACCATGTGCGCGAGGTAGCCCATGTTGGCGCCGCCGTACTGCTCCGGCACAGTGATGCCCAGCACGCCCAGCTCGCCCATCTTGCGCCACAGGTCCATGGGGAACTGGTCGCTGCGGTCGATCTCCGCCGCGCGGGGAGCGATCTCCTCGTCGGCAAACGCGCGCACCGCGTCGCGCAGCGCGTCGATGTCTTCGCCGAGTTGGAAGTTGAGGCCGGGCAGATTCATGCGGGAGTCTCCTGTGCGGCCCGCTAGACGCCCGGTTGTGCCAGGCGCTGCGGGCGCTTGATTGACGTAAACGTCAACTGTAGCAACTCAACCTGAGGCGCCCGCCCGCTGCGGCAGCAGGCGCTGCACCAGCGGGTGGACGATCTTCTTGTCGGTACCCACGGCGAAGAAGGACTCCTCGACGCCCGTGCAGTCGCCCACGCGCACCAGGCCGTCGCGCTCGACGAGCTTGTCGCTCATCAGCGCCGCGGCCGGGAACACGCCCATCCCCGCCGCGCCGAAGGTGGCCAGCAGCGCACTGTCCTCGAACTCGCCGGCCACGCGGCCACGCACGCCGTTGCGCTCCAGCCATTGGTCCAGCCGCACGCGCACGGCGGCGTGCGACGTGGGCAGCAGCAGCGGCACGTCGGCCAGCGACGCCGGGAAGTCGCGCATCGCGGCCGAAGCCCAGCGCGGCGCCGCGAACCAGGCCATCGGCGAACTGCCCAGCTCGTGGCTGTAGACACGCAGATTGGGGTTGGGCGGCGCGGGCCGGTCGGCCAGCACGACGTCCAACCGGTGCAGCGCGAGGTCGCCCAGCAGGTCGTCGAACTCGTCCTCGTGGCACAGCAGGCGCAGGTGCGGCGTGTCGATGATGGGCTGCAGCAGCCGTTGCACGACGAGCTTGGGCAGGCCGTCGGAAATGCCCACCGCCAGGCGCACGGCCGGCGCCGTGGCGGCGTCGCGCACGCGCTCGGGCAGCGTCTCGCCCAACGAGAAGATCTGCTCAGCCACTTCCAGCGCGGCCTGGCCGGCATCGGTCAGCGTCAGGCCGCGGCCGGCAGGCTTCAGCAGCGACGCGCCGAGTGCCTGCTCCAGCTCGCGCACCTGCGTCGATACCGTCTGCACCGACAGGCCCAGCCGCTCGGCCGCACGCGTGAGGCCGCCCTCCTTGGCCACGGCCCAGAAGTAGTAGAGGTGGCGGTAGCTGAAGCTCATGCTCATCGAGTTGACTCCACAAGTTAAGCAGAAGAAAAGCTTCGCCATTCTCTGCTTTTATTTGATGGCTGGCTTGCCTACGCTGAGCCTGTTTTTTACTGGAGGTCTGCCATGCAAACCCGCCCCTACGCCATCGCCATGCCCCATGGCGGTTCCGTCGACCGCAGCACCGCGCACCGCGTGCTGCGCAACACCTACGCGCTGCTGTCGATGACGCTGTTGTTCAGCGCCGCCGTCGCCGGCGCCGCGGTCGCCTTCAACCTGCCCGGCCCCGGGCTGATCCTGACGCTGGTCGCCTACTTCGGCCTGCTGTTCGGCATCCACAAGCTGAAGAACAGCGCAGGCGGCATCGGCCTGGTGTTCGCGCTGACCGGCTTCATGGGCTGGACGCTGGGCCCGCTGCTGACCCGCACGCTGGCGCTGCCATCAGGTGGCCAGGCCGTCATGCTGGCGCTGGGCGCGACCGGAGCAGTCTTCCTGGCGCTTTCGGCCTATGCCCGCACCACCAAGCGCGACCTGTCATGGATGGGCGGCTTCCTGTTCGCCGGCATGGTGGTGGCGATGCTCGCCGGTCTCGCGGCGATCTTCTTCCAGATCCCCGCGCTGGCGCTGACCGTCTCCGCCGTGGTGGCCCTGCTGTCGGCCGGCCTCATCCTGTTCGAGACCAAGCAGATCGTCGACGGCGGCGAGACCAACTACGTGCTCGCCACGGTCAGCCTGTTCGTGTCCATCTTCAACCTGTTCACGAGCCTGCTGCAGTTGTTCGGCTTCGCCGGTTCCGACGACTGATCTGCCCCGCCCGCAGAGGCTTCGCATGAGCATCCGTGACCTGGCCTCCCGTCTGCGCATCGCCGCCGACGGGCTGCCCCCAGGCCCGGTGCCGCTGGCCGCCCTCGCCGAGGCGCACGGCGGGGCCTGGCAGGCCAGCCTGCTGGTGCTGCTGGCGGCGCCCTGCCTGCTGCCCATCCCGGGCATCGGCACCGTGCTGAGCCTGGGCCTGGCGCTGCTGGGCATGGCGCTGTGGCTGGCACCGCACCGCGGCCTGCCGGCCCGGCTCGCCCAACTGCACCTGCCCCGCGAAGGCGCCGTGCGCGGCCTCGCGCTGCTGGCCGGCTTCTACGACCGCATCCACCTCGTCACCCGCCCGCGCCTGGGCGCGATGGCCGGCCCCTCGACCCGCTGGTGGCTGGGCCCGATGACGCTGTTGATGGCGCTGCTGATCTTCCTGCCCATCCCCTTCGGCAACCTGCTGCCGGCTATGTCGCTGATGCTGGCCGGCGTGGCTCTCGCCGCGCGGGACGGCCTGTTGATGCTGGCCGCCCTCACCACCGGCGCGGGGGCCCTCGCGTCGTCCACCGCGCTGCTGCTGCTCGGCTGGCAGGCCGGCGCGGCGCTGCTGGGGCTCAGCGCCTGAGCAGCCAGCGGTACAGCGCCACACCCACGCCGGCAAACGCCACGAAGCCCAACACCTGGCTCGTGCCGAAGAAGCTCTCGCCCACCAGCGCCAGCGGCGCACCGTTGCCCGAGAACACGACGACGGCGGCGAGGATGACGCCCAGCAGGCTCTCGCCGACGATGAGCCCGGAGGCCATCAGCACGCCCAGTTGCTTGGTCGCCTCGGGGTCGGCTTTGTGCTCGGCACGGCGCTCGAACCACCAGCCCGCCACGGCACCGACGACGATGGTCAGCGTGCTGTTCAGCGGCAGGTAGATGCCCAGGCCCACGGCCAGCGGCGCGAGATGCGCGCGGCCGCCGGTGGCACGCTTCAGCACCTCGTCGACGACGATGCAGACACCGCCGATCAGCGCACCGATGCCGATCAGGTTCCAGTCCAGACCACCCTGGATGACGCCCTTGGCCAGTGCCGAGATCAGCGCAGCCTGCGGCGCGGCGAGCGCCTTCTTGGCGTCCACACCGGGTGCGCCGGCGAAGCCGTAGGCCTGGTTCAGCAGGTCCAGCACCGGCGGGATGACGACCGCACCGGCGACGACGCCGATGATGAGCGCCACCTGCTGGCGCCACGGCGTGGCGTCGACCAGTTGGCCGGTCTTCAGGTCCTGCAGGTTGTCGTTGGAGATCGTCGCGACGGCGAACACGACCGCCGTGACAAACAGCGCGTAGGCCACCAGCGCCTGGCCGGTGGACGCCGGCAGCAGCGGCTTGACGACCAGCGCCAGCAGCAGCGCCACGCCGATGACGACTAGGATGCCGACGCCCGACAGCGGGCTGTTGGACGAGCCGATCAGCCCGGCCATGTAGCCGCACACCGCGGCGACGAAGAAGCTCATCAGCACGACGTAGACGACGCCGCCGACCACCAGCAGGCCGAGCTGGTCGCCCAGGCCGGCGCTGCCCGCAAAGCTGGCCAGCATGAAGCCGATGGGCAGCATGCAGGCGGCCGTGATGAGGCCGACCGTGCCGATGGGGATGTCGCGCTCGTTGCGCGGCAGCGTGTCGGCCTTGCCGGCCTTGCGCACGCGGGCGGACTGGGCCGCCGAGCGCAGGCCCGTGACGACCGGCTTGGCCAGCTTGACCAGCGTCCAGATCGCCGCGACGGCGATGCAGCCGGCACCGATGAAGCGCACCTTCTTGCTCCACGCGAACAGCGCGACCGCCTCGGCCGCGCCGTCCACACCCTGCGTCAGGAAGGGCACGCCGCCCAGCCAGCCAATGCAGGCGCCGACGAGGATGGCGATGCCCACCCACAGCCCGATGAGGTGGCCCACGGCCAGCAGCGCGAAGCTGAAGTTCAGGTCGTAGCCGGTTGCGGGACCGGCGCCGTTCTTGTCGCCGCCTGGCAGGCGGAAGTACTGCGCCAGATTGGCCGCGAACAGCTGCGTCGCGACGACGATGCTGAAGCCGGCCGACACGACGCCGCCCATGACGATGGCCGCCAGGCCCTGGCGGTTGCTGTCGCCCGCGTCGCTGGCGTGGCCGACCTTCAGCACCTCCGCACAGGCCACGCCTTCCGGATAAGGCAGCGGCGAGTTCGTCACCAGCGCGCGGCGCAGCGGGATGGAATACATGACCCCCAGCACGCCGCCTAAAGCGCACAGCGTGGCCGAGATCCAGTACGGGAAGCCGGTCCACCAGCCGATCATGACCAGGCCGGGCAGCACGAAGATGATGGACGACAGCGTGCCCGCCGACGAGGCGATGGTCTGCACGATGTTGGTCTCGCCGATGGAGTTGCCCGCCGCGCGGCGCAGCAGTGCCATCGCGATGACCGCCGCCGGGATGGACGTCGCGAACGTGAGGCCGGCCTTGAGGCCGAAGTAGACGTTGGCCGCCGTGAAGACCAGCGTGATGAGGACGCCCAGCACGATGCCGCGCCAGGTCAGTTCGGTGCCCAGGTCGGGCGTGGAAGGCGATGAGGTGCTCATGCGTCGGGTTGGCAGAACGCCGGGTCTGGCGAGGTGCGCATCATCGCGGCAGTCGGCCGGGACGTTCAATTGACGTTAACGTCAATCAACCGCCTAAAATCCGGTTCCGATCAAGGAGACACGCCATGACCGATCTCGCCGCCGACCACAAGGCGCTGGCAGAGTACCGCCCGACCCACAAGGTCCGTTTCGTCACCGCCGCCAGCCTGTTCGACGGGCATGACGCCGCCATCAACATCATGCGGCGCATCCTGCAGGGCATGGGCGCCGAGGTCATCCACCTCGGGCACAACCGCTCGGTGGACGAGGTCGTCACCGCGGCGCTGCAGGAGGATGCGCAAGGCATCGCCATCAGCAGCTACCAGGGCGGGCACGTCGAGTACTTCAAGTACATGGTGCAGCTGCTCAAGGAGCGCGGCGGCGCGCACATCCAGGTGTTCGGCGGCGGCGGCGGCGTCATCGTGCCGGCCGAGATCCGCGAGCTGGCCGAGCACGGCGTGCGCATCTTCAGCCCCGAGGACGGCCAGCGCATGGGCCTGCAGGGGATGATCGGCGAGATGGTCATGAAGGCCGACCAGGACTTCAGCGTCTATGCGCCGCAAGACCTGTCAGCGATCGCGGGCCACTCGGAATCGGCGTGGCGCTCCCTGGCCCAGCTGCTCACCGCGCTGGAAAACGGCAAGGCCGAGTCCACCATCGTCGACGCGCTGCGTTCGCAGGCGAAAGGTATCAAGACGCCCGTGCTCGGCATTACCGGCACCGGTGGCGCCGGCAAGTCCAGCCTGACCGACGAGCTGATCCGCCGACTGCGCCTGGACCAGGGCGACAGCCTGCGCGTGGCGCTGATCTCCATCGACCCGTCGCGTCGCAAGAGCGGCGGCGCGCTGCTGGGCGACCGCATCCGCATGAACGCCATCTCGCCGTGGGCCGGTGGCCCGCGCGTGTTCATGCGCTCGCTGGCGACACGCGATTTCGGCTCCGAGATCTCCCCGGCCCTGCCCGACGTCATCGCCGCCGCCAAGGTCGCCGGCTTCGATCTCGTCATCGTCGAGACCTCCGGCATCGGCCAGGGCGACGCGGCCATCGTGCCGCTGGTCGACGTGCCGATGTACGTGATGACGCCCGAGTTCGGCGCCGCCAGCCAGCTCGAGAAGATCGACATGCTGGACTTCGCCGAGTTCGTCGCCATCAACAAGTTCGACCGCAAGGGCGCGCTGGACGCGCTGCGCGATGTGAGCAAGCAGGTGCAGCGCAACCGCGAGGCCTTCGGCCAGTCGCCGGACACGATGCCGGTGTTCGGCACGATGGCCAGCCGCTTCAACGACGACGGCGTGACGGCACTCTACCAGGCGCTGAAGGTGCGCCTCGGCCTGGGCGCCGGCCGGCTGCCGCAGGTCAGCACCCGCCACAGCACGCACCAGACGCCCATCGTGCCGCCCAACCGCGTGCGCTACCTGGCCGACATCAGCGAGACCGTGCGCGGCTACAAGGCCCGCGCGCGCAGGCAGGCCGCGCTGGCTCGCGAGATCCAGCAGCTGGACGCCAGTCGCGCGATGCTGGAAGCCGCCAATCCTGACAAGCACCGCGCCCGCGATGCGCTCGGCGAACTGGCCGAACAGCGACGCGGCAAGCTCGACGGCGACGCGCGCCAGCTGCTCGCGCAATGGCCCGACATGGTCAAGGCCTACGCGGGCGACGAGTACGTCGTGAAGATCCGCGACAAGGAGATCCGCACGGCGCTGGTCACCCAAAGCCTGTCGGGCACCAAGATCCGCAAGGTCGTGCTGCCGACGTACGAATGCCACGGCGAGCTGCTGAAGTGGCTGATGCTGGAGAACGTGCCCGGCAGCTTCCCGTACGCGGCCGGCGTGTTCGCGTTCAAGCGCGAGGGCGAAGACCCGACGCGCATGTTCGCTGGCGAGGGCGACGCCTTCCGCACCAACCGCCGCTTCAAGCTGGTCAGCGAGGGCATGCCGGCCAAGCGCCTGTCCACGGCGTTCGACTCGGTGACGCTGTACGGCGCCGACCCCGCGCCGCGGCCGGACATCTACGGCAAGGTGGGCAACAGCGGCGTGTCCATCGCGACGCTGGACGACATGAAGGTGCTGTACGACGGGTTCGACCTGTGCAGCCCGACGACGTCGGTGTCGATGACGATCAACGGCCCGGCACCCAGCATCCTGGCGATGTTCATGAACACGGCCGTCGACCAGAACCTCGCGAAGTTCCGCGCCGACAACGCCCGCGAGCCCACTGCCGACGAGGCCGCCAAGATCAAGGACTGGGTGCTGGCCAATGTGCGCGGCACCGTGCAGGCCGACATCTTGAAGGAAGACCAGGGCCAGAACACCTGCATCTTCTCGACCGAGTTCTCGCTGAAGGTCATGGGCGACATCGCCGAGTACTTCGTGCACCACAACGTGCGCAACTTCTACTCGGTGTCCATCTCGGGTTATCACATCGCCGAGGCGGGCGCGAACCCCATCAGCCAACTGGCGCTGACGCTGTCCAACGGCTTCACGTTTGTCGAGGCGTATCTGGCGCGCGGCATGCACATCGACGACTTCGCGCCCAACCTGAGCTTCTTCTTCAGCAACGGCATGGACCCGGAGTACACCGTGCTGGGCCGTGTCGCCCGCCGCATCTGGGCCGTCGCGATGCGCGACCGCTACGGCGCCAACGAGCGCAGCCAGAAGCTGAAGTACCACGTCCAGACCTCGGGTCGCAGCCTGCACGCGCAGGAGATCGCCTTCAACGACATCCGCACGACGCTGCAGGCGCTGATCGCGATCTACGACAACTGCAACTCGCTGCACACCAACGCGTTCGACGAGGCGATCACCACGCCGACCGAGGACAGCGTGCGCCGCGCGATGGCCATCCAGCTCATCATCAACCGCGAGTGGGGCCTGGCGAAGAACGAGAACCCGTCGCAGGGTGCCTTCATCATCGACGAGCTGACCGAGCTGGTCGAGGAAGCGGTGCTGGCCGAGTTCGAGCGCATCAGCGAGCGCGGTGGCGTGCTCGGCGCGATGGAGACCGGCTACCAGCGCGGCCGCATCCAGGAGGAGAGCCTGCACTACGAGATGCTGAAGCACACCGGCGAGTACCCCATCATCGGTGTCAACACCTTCCGCAACCCCAAGGGCGACCCGGTGCCTGAGCACATCGAGCTGGCACGCTCGACCGAGGAAGAGAAGCAGTCGCAGCTGTCGCGGCTGGCGGACTTCCACGCACGCCATGCGGCCGAGGCGCCGGCGATGCTCGCGAAGCTTCAGCAGGCCGTCATCGAGAACCGCAACGTGTTCGACGTGCTGATGGACGCCGTGCGCGTGTGCTCGCTGGGGCAGATCACCGGCGCCCTTTTCGAGGTCGGCGGCCAGTACCGCCGCAGCATGTAGCCGCCGCTCAGGCCAGCCGTTCGACGCTGGCCTGCAGCGTGCCGCGGTTGTTGCCGTAGAAGGCGCTGCTGTCGTTGGCGAACAGGTAGAGGTAGCCGTCGCGCTGCACGTCGAGGCTGCCGTCGGCCCCCACCGCCACGAGCTGGGATTCCCTGTCGCAGGCCAGCAGGTGCGCGCTGACGAGATGCAGTGCTTCTTCGCCGAAGTTGCCGTCGCTGGCGTTGCGCGCTTCGAGATGGGCGTCGCCATGCACCGCCGCGACGAGGCAGAACCAGTTCGCGTCCGCCACGCGGCGTGCGTGCAGCCACTCGGCCACCTGCAGCGGGAAATGCCCGGCGCTCGTGTAGCCGTTGGCGTCGCAGCTGTTCTCCTTGTCCTTCCACTCGCCGGCGGCCTGCACGCGGTAGCGCTGGCCGGCGTGCACACGCAGGCCGGTGGCGTTCCACCACTTGCGTGAGTCGACGAGCAAGGCCACCGAGCCCTGCACGGCCAGCTCTGTCGAGTCGTCCGACTGCGCCGCCGCCGGGCAGAGCTGCTCGGGCGACGTGGCCGGCTGGGTATACCACTCGGCCAGCGCCTTGATGCGGCTCAGCGACGCCGGGCGCCAGTCGGCGCGCCCCTTGAGGCGCGTCATCACGCCTTCGTGCAGCGCCTGCTGGTGCTCGGGCAGTTCGCGCGGCTTGCGCGGGCGCAGCTGCCAGACGAGGCTGGTGGCCTCCTCGTGGCGGTCGGCATCGGCGTCGGGCTTGAGGTCAGCGGCCACGCCCGGCTTGAGCAGCCCGCCGCCGGACAGCGCCTCCACCTCGCCCAGCATCCAACCCAGCGACAGGTCGCCCAGGCCGCGCTGCGGGTAGCCGCCGCCGACGTCGGCATGCACGCCGGGGAACCAGCGCTGCTCGACACCGTCACGGCTGTTCCACAGCGTGGGCGTGAAGTCGAAGCGGGTCTCGTCGATGGACAGCGCGTGGCGCCCGTTCGCAGCGCGCACGCTGAGATCGAGATCGGCGAAGTCGAAGGCCTGCCGCTCGAAACGGTCGACGCTGCGCAGGCCGTTGAAGAACGGCACGCCCAGCGCACCGACCGTGTCCCATACCCCGACGAGCTGGATGGGCTGAGGCTGGCCGGCGTCATCCCAGAAGCGGTGCTGCTCGGCCGGCACGCCATGGTTCTTGAATGCCAGCCAGCGCGCGTTGGCCTGCTCCAGCGCGTCGCCGGCCGCGGCTTGCTGCGCCGTCAGCAGGCCGGTGGCGGCGATGAAACCGGCCAGGCTGCGCGCCGCCCAGGCGCCACGCGAGAAGCCGAACACCCACAGCTGCGTGCCGGGCTGCCACAGCCGCGAGGCCAGCACGTAGAGGTCCAGCACCCGGTCGTGCAGCCCCACGCCCAGCGTGCCGCCCAGCAGGCGCTGGCCGCCGGCGCCCACGCCTTCGATGTAGAGCGCGTCCAGGTTGGCGCCTTGCAGCTGCTGGTGCTGGCGAATGCCGTCCGCGGAGGCCGGCACGTCCTGCACCTCGCCGGCCAGGGCGCAGAACAACCGCCAGACGTTGGTCTTCTGGCTGGGGTCGTTCCAGGTGCCGTCGACGCAGAGAACGAGGTGACGTGTGGCCATGATGGGCTCCGGCGGTGAGGTCGCCCAGCATGCCACCAGCCACACCGTCGCAGCGAGGCGGCTTCCACTGGATTGGGGAGCCGCCCCGCCAGGGCCGCATTCAGCGCACGCCGGCCTGGATCACCTGCATCGCCGCCCTCACCCGCTGCAGCATCGGCGACGCCTCGGCCACGCGGGCATCGAAGGGGTGCAGCCGCTGGCCACCGAGGCTGGCCATGATGCGGCGCACGTACAGCCGCGTCTCGGCGTAGGGCGGCACGCCGAGGTAGCGGTCCACGGCCTTCTCGCCGGCGTTGTAGGCCGCCAGCGCCATCTGCACATCGCCCTCGTAGTAGGCCAGCAGCCAGCGCAGATAGGCCATGCCGCCGCGGATGTTCTGCGACGGGTCGCGCAGCCGCAGCACGCCGAAGCGCGCGCCGGTCTCGGGCATCAGCTGCATCAGGCCCTGCGCCTTCTTGGGCGACTCGGCCAGCGGGTCGAAGTTGGACTCCTGGGCCATCACCGCCAGCACCAGCGCCGGCGAGAGCTGGTACTCCGGTGCCACCAGCTTCACGTAGCTGACGATGGCCGGCGGCGCGCTGGCCGGCAGCGGCAGCGTGGCCCACAGCGAGACCGGCCTGGCGCCGCGCGGTGCCGGCGGCGCGGCCGGTGCCGCAGCGACAGGGTCGGTCTCGGGCGGACGCAGACAGGGCGGCGGGTCGCCAAGCGGCGTGCCGCCCAGGGTGTCCAGCATGTTCTGCGCCTGCTGCAGGCCCTGCTCGGCTGCGGCGGCGAACATGTGGGCGGCTTCGGCGTCGTTGCGCTGGATGCCGCGCGCGTTGGTCAGCATCCAGCCCAGGCTGTATTGCGCCTCGGCATCGCCGTAGCGCGACGCACGGCAGTACAGCTTGGCCGCGGCGACCTCGTCGCGCTTGACGCCGTCGCCGTACTCCAGCGCCTTGGCCTCCTGGCGCCAACGCTCCACCTGAGCGGGCACCACGGGCCCGCGCTCGCCGGGCGGCATCGTCGGGCGCGGCAGCTGCTCCAGCGTCAGCCCGGGCACCTGGGCCACGGCGACTGCGGCAGCAAACATCAATGGCAGCGGGGCGAGGCGCAAGGGCTTGTCGGGAAGTGTCGGCGGGGTCGCAAGTCTAGACTCCGCCCCATGAACAAGACCCGGCTCGAAGCCTTCAGCGACGGCGTCATCGCCATCATCATCACGATCATGGTGCTGGAGATGAAGGTGCCGCACGGCGCCGACTGGGAGGCGCTCAAGCCGCTGTGGCCCGTGCTGCTGTCCTACGTGCTGAGCTTCGTCTACGTCGGCATCTACTGGAACAACCACCATCACCTGCTGCACGCCGTGCACAAGATCAACGGCGGCGTGCTGTGGCCCAACCTGCATCTGCTGTTCTGGCTGTCGCTGCTGCCGTTCGCCACCGGCTGGATGGGCGAGAACCACTTCGCGCCGCTGCCGGTGGCCGTCTACGGTGGCGTGCTGGTCATGGCCGCGCTGGCCTGGGTCGTCCTGCAGCGCGCGCTGACCTGCATTCCCGGCAACAACACGGCGCTGGCGCAGGCGTTGGGCAGGGACTGGAAGGGCAAGCTGTCGCCGGTGGTCTACATCGCGTCCATCGCGCTGGCCTTCGTGCACGTCGGCCTGTCGCTGGCGGGGTATGCCGTCGTCGCGCTGCTGTGGCTGATCCCCGATCGGCGCATCGAACACCATCTCAACAGCCACGGGGAATGACCATGCCCACGCTGGACCCGCGTATCGACGCCTATCTCGCCAGCGCGCCCGAATTCGCGCGGCCCATACTCGCGCGGCTGCGCGAAGACGTGCACGCCGCCTGCCCGGACATCGTCGAGACCATCAAGTGGAGCCGGCCGCACTTCCTGCTGGATGACAAGCTGCTGGGCGGCATGTCGGCCTTCAAGGCGCACTGCGCCTTCAGCTTCTGGGAGCGCGAAGGCGCGCCCGGGGGCAAGGCCGGCGCGATGGGCGACTTCGGCCGCATCGAGACGCTGGCCGATCTGCCCGGCCGCGCTGAACTGCGCCAGCGGATCAAGGCCGCCGCCACGCTGCTACAGGCCGGCGCGCCGCGTGCGCAGAAACCCGGCCGCGAACCGCGCGCGAAGCTGGACATGCCCGATGACTTCGCCGCCGCGCTCGCCCAGGTGAAGGCCGCGCAGCAGCATTACGACGCCTTCCCGCCCGGCAAGCAGCGCGACTACCTCGAGTGGGTGCTGGAAGCCAGGCGCGAGGACACGCGCGCCAAGCGCATCGCGCAGGCCGTCGAGTGGCTGGCCGAGGGCAAGTCGCGCAACTGGAAATACGAGAGCTGCTGAAGGATCTCCGATGACCGAACAAGACAACCCCTCCGCGCTCATCGACGCCAAGATCGCCTCGCTGGGCGACTGGCGCGCCGAGCTGCTGACCCGGCTGCGTGCCCTCATCCTGTCGGCCGACGACGGTGTCATCGAGACGTGGAAATGGGACGTGCCGGTCTGGGAGCGCGACGGCATCCTGTGCACCGGCGAGACCTACAAGGCCAAGGTCAAGCTGACCTTCCCGCACGGCGCTTCGCTGGCCGACCCGAAGGGGCTCTTCAATTCCAGCCTGGAGGGCAAGGTGCGGCGGGCCATCGACTTCGGCCCGGCGGATGCCGTTGATGCCAAGGCCTTCACGGCACTGATCCGCGAAGCGGCGAGGTTCAACCGGGCCAAGGCGAAGTAGCGGGGCCGCCTCGCCCTGGCTCGGGCCGCGTCAGACGTCCTCGACCGGCTGCACCTCGACGCACAGCGCCTTGCTCAGGTCGGCACCGTCGGGCAGCTTGATGTGCACGTCGTTGCCGCGCCCGTCAGCCCCCACGAACCGCAACGCGGTTGCGCCGGCTGCCCTGGGCCGCAGGCGGTGGACGTGGTACTCGCCCGGCAGAAGGGGGACGCGCTGCCCGGCGGCGGTGAAGCCCGTCAGCCGCCTGCCCTCGGGCACCTTGACGCGGTAACACTCGATGCTCATCTGCGCGTCTCCGTCGATGCCGAGAGCGGGGCCGAGGCTGCATGCCGGAGACGACGAAGCGTCTCGCGCGCGAGCAGGTAGGCGCGGAATTGGGAAGGCGTCATGCACGGGCGCGCACGTGGTGCACGCCCGGACGCAGCGATGCAAGCGTTCAACTTGGCCATGATTCAGTTCCTCATCCGAATCGGTAGGGGCGGTTCAAGACGCAGCAGGACCGGCCCCCCGCGGCGCACGCGCGGCCGCAGGGGCCGCGGGGTCACGCCATCTGCACTTCGATGCGGCGGTGCGAAGCCAGCTCGCGCCGGGGCAGTTCGATGCGCAACACCCCGGCCTCATAGCTGGCCTTTGCACGCTCGACGTCCACCGGCGCCGGCAGCTGGATGTCGCGCCGGAAGGTGCCGTACGCGCACTGCACCAGCGCATAGCTGCTGTCCGCGTGTTCGCGGTCGTAGCGCTTGCGGCCGAGCACGCTGAGCATCTCCGGCGAGCTCATCTCGATCTGGAAGTCCTCGCGCGCCATGCCTGGCGCCTCGATGCGGACGACCAGCTTGTCATGGGCGCCGTAGACGTCCACCGCCATGAAGGCCCAGCGGGCCGGCGGGAGCCAGCGATCGGTCTTGCCGCCCTCGGCATTGGCAGGCTGCGCGTCACCGGCATCGCTCCAGAAGCGCGTCAACGCATTGCCCGCTCGTGAGCCCAGCTCGCGCCAGCCCTCCGTCAGCGATTCCCAGGCTTGGCCGGCGCCATGTTTCAACTGCTCTGCAAGATGGGTCATGGTCTCGGCCCTCCGGTCACGCCGCGTTGACGGCGATCCGCCGAGGTTGCGCGTGCGCCTGCTTCGGAATGCGCAGCGTCAGCACGCCGTCCTTGAGGCTGGCATCGATCTTGGACGTGTCCAGCTCGCGACTGAGGGTGAAGCTGCGGCGATAGCAGGGCGCACGCAGTTCGGCATAGAGGGCTTCCAGGCCGTTCGGCGTCTGCGGCTGGACACGCCCCTCGATCAGGAGGGCGTCGCCCTCCACGTGCAACGCCAACTGCTCGCGCGGCACGCCCGGCATGTCGGCCAGCAGCGTGATACCGGTTTCGTCTTCGAAGACGTCCACGGCCGGCGCCGCCGCCCGCTCGGAGGCGGCGGTATCCAGTGCGGTCTGGGGCTCGTGGCTTTGAGTGATCTCCTTGCTCATGATGTCGACTCCTTCAGGACGGCGATTACTGGATGGCAATGCGCTTGGGCTGCGCGGCTTCGCGGCGGGCGATGCTCACCTGCAGCACGCCGTCGCGGTAGCTGGCCCTGACGTGGTCGGGATCGATGTCGTCCGGCAACGCGACCGTCCGGTCGAAGCGGCCGGTGGCCCGCTCACGCGCATAGACGCGGGGGCGCTCGCCGCTGGCCGCGGGCGGTACCCGCTCGCCGACCAGGCGCAGCACGCCGCGGTCGAGCGTGACCTCGATCTTGCCGGCGTCCAGGCCGGGCGCGAAGGCGTAGACCTCCACACTCTGCGGCGTGCGGCCGACGTTGATCGGCGGCAACGTGCCGGAAGCGACCGAACGAATGCTGGTCGGCAGCCCCGAGGCACCGAAGATCTCGTCGAGCTCGCGGTGCAGGCGGTCGAATTGTCCGAACAGGCTGTTCGGATGGGTCAGCAATGAATTGAACATGGCTCGATCTCCGTTCAGTGATGTTCACCGGCCGGGGCATCCAGCCGGTCGCACCCGAATTAGGAGCAGGCGAAGACATTTCAAGGGTCTGCATCGCCCCCAAAAATTAGGGAGCGATGCGGACCCGGCCGGCGCGTCGCGCGACGAGCCACGACGGCGGTGTGGGCGCGGGTGCTGTCCGCCCCCCCTGAGCCGGGCATCCACTCTGCCGCCGGCGCAGCCGGCGGCGTAGGCTGGCGGCATGCAGCTGTCCCTCTACCCCGCCCTGCTGGCCCTGTTCGAGTCGGCCGACAGCTACTGCTTCCTGAAGGACCAGGAGCGCCGCTACCGCTTTGCCAACGCCGCCGTGTGCCGCCTGTTCGGCCTGCCGCGCGAGCAGGTGCTGGGCCAGGGCGACGAGCGCTTCTTCCAGCTGGAGCACAGCACCGATCTCGTCACCCACGACCGCCGCGTGCTGGAGCGGGGCGAGGAAGTCCACGCCGCCGAACAGGTGACGATGCTGGGCGGTGACCGCCGCGTGTTCCGCTCGCTGAAGCTGCCCTGGCGCGACGCCGACGGGCGCATCCGCGGGCTGCTGGGCCTGGCCACCGACATCACCGAGGCGCGGCGCGACACGCAGGCGCTGCTGCGCCACAACCAGATGCTCAGCGCGGTGCTGGACCAGGTCGACGCCTGCGTCTACCTGAAGAGCCACGAAGGCCGCTACCTGTATGTGAACCCCAAGGTCGCCGAGCTGTACGGCCGCGCGACCGACGACATCCTGGGCCGCCAGGACGACGAGCTGCTGCCGCCGGACGTCGCCGCCGCGCTGCGCCGCACGGACGCCACGGTGCTGTCCAACGGGCAGCGCCTGGCGCGGCAGGAGACGGTGTCGGACCGCGCTGGCCGCGAGCGCCAGTTCTGGTCCATCAAGCTGCCCATCCCGCTGCCCGGCATGCCGCCGGGCGTCATCGGTTTCTCCACCGACATCACCGAACTGCTGGCACTGCGCGGCGAGCTGGAAGCAGAGCGCAGCATCGACGCGCTGACGGGCCTTGCCAGCCGCCCGCGCTTCGAGGCCGAGCTGGCGCTGGACCTGACGCTGGCCGAACGCGACGCCGCGCGGGTAGCCGTCGTCGTGCTGGACGCCGACCAGTTCAAGTACGTCAACAACAGCCTGGGCCAGGCGGTGGGCGACGCGCTGCTGCGTGAGCTGGGCGCACGGCTGCGGGCGGGAGCGGGGGGCAGCAGCACGCGGCTGTTCGGCGACGAGTTCGCCTTCAGCCTGCCACGCTACGGCTCGGCAGAGCAGCTGGCCAGCACCGTGGAGGGCCTGCGCCACGCGCTGGCCGCGCCGTATCACCTCGGCGGCCATGAACTGCGACTGACCGTGAGCGCCGGTGTGGCCGTGTTCCCGGAGGACGGCGGCAGCAGCACCGCGCTGATCAGCCGCGCCGAGACGGCCATGCACCACGCCAAGGCCCAGGGCCGCAACCGCCAGCAGTTCTACGCCCAGCAGATCGGCGACGCGGTGTCGCAGCGGCTGGCGCTGGAGCGCGACCTGCGCGCCGCCGTCGCGGCGATGGACTTCGAGCTGCACTACCAGCCCAAGCTGCGCGTGGATGGCGGGCTGGCCGGCTTCGAGGCGCTGCTGCGCTGGCGGCGGCCGGGCCACGGGCCGGTGTCGCCGGCGCTGTTCATTCCGCTGGCCGAACAGACCGGGCTCATCGACGCCATCGGCACCTGGGTCGTGCAGCAGGCCTGCGCGCAGATGGCTGCCTGGCGCGATGCGGGCCTGGGTGAGGTGCCGGTGGCGGTGAACATGTCGACCAGCCAGTTGCGCGACCCCGGCCTCGTCGCCTGGCTGGCGGGTGTGCGCCAGGCCCACGGCATCGCCGACGGGCAGCTGGAGATGGAGGTCACCGAGTCCATGATGATGGACGACCCCGAGCAGGCCATCCTCTCGCTGGAGGCGCTGCGCCAGCAGGGCATCCACCTCGCCATCGACGACTTCGGCACTGGCTATTCGTCCATGGGCTACCTCAAGCGCATCCCCGTGCACACGCTGAAGCTGGACCGCGTGTTCGTTGCCCAGGTGGACAGCGACGCCCGCGACGCCGACATCTGCGCCGGCATGATCGCGCTGGCCCACCAGTTGGGCCTGGACGTCGTCGCCGAGGGCGTGGAGACCGATGCCCAGCGCGCTGCGCTCGCCGCACGCGGCTGCGACGTGTTCCAGGGCTATCTGTTCGCCAGGCCGCTGCCTGTCGCCGAGGCCACGCGCTACCTGCTGGCCTGTGCTCCCACCGCCCGCAGCGGCCCGTGATGGCAGACTCGCGCCGCCCAGCGCCCCTGATGAAGATGCAACGCCGCCACCTGCTCGCCCTGCCCGCCGCCGCTCTCATGCCCGCCACCGCCGCCACGTCCACGCCCCGCTTCCTGCATGTCGGCACCTACGCGCCGGCCGGGCAGGGCCTCTACAGCTTCGCCATCGGCGCCGACGGCGCGTTGAAGCCGCTGGCCGCCACCCCCAACGCCGGCAGCCCCAGCTGGCTGCTGGCGGACGCCTCGCGGCAGCTCGTCTACGCCGCCGAGGAAGGCGCCAACCATGTCGCCGTCTACGCCCACGACCAAGGCGCACTGACGCTGCTGCAGCGCGAGCCCAGCGGCGGCCACAGCCCCTGCCAGCTCTCGCTGGGCGCCGGCCGGCTGTGGGTGGCGAACTATGCCGACGCCCGCTTCGCCGCGCTGGCCGTGCAGCCCGACGGCCGCCTCGCCGCTGCCGCCAGCTGGCCCAGCTGCAGCGCTGACGACTGCCGCCCCGGCCCGCGCCGCGCCGACAAGGCGCCATCCGGCAGCCAGGCCGACAGCGGGCACGACGCACCGCATGCCCACATGATCAAGCCCAGTCCCGACGGCCGCTGGCTGCTGGGCACCGACCTCGGCCGCGACCGCCTGCTCGCCTGGCCGCTGACCGCCGGTGCACCCGGCACCGAAGCGCAGGAGCTGGCGCTGAGCCCCGGCTCCGGCCCGCGCCACTTCGTCTTCCACCCGCAGGACGCCGGCCTCGTCTACGTGCTGCAGGAGGAGTCGTCCACGCTGAGCACCGTCGGACTCACAGCAGAGGGCCCACGCCTGCTGGACGAGATCAGCGTGCTTCCCGATGGCTTTGCCGGCACCAACTACGCGTCCGACCTGCTCGTCGCCCCCGGCGGCCGGCACCTCTACGCGCTGAACCGCCTGCACGACAGCCTGGCGGTCATCTCGCTGGCCCAGCCGCGCCGGCCGCGCCTGCTGGATCACCACTGGGTGCACGGCAACTACCCGCGCAGCGCCTGCATCGCGGGGCACGACCTTTATGTCTGCAACCAGCGCAGCGACCAGCTCAGCCACTTCAACCTCGGCCGCCCCGAGGCGCCGCGGTTCACGGGCCGGCAGACGGGCGTGCCTTCGCCCGCCGGAGCCTGTTCGCTCTAGACTGGGCCGATGAAGCAAGCCGCCCTCCTCGTCCTGCTCGCCGGCGCCGCCCTCGCGCGCGCCGAACCCATCGGTTCCGTCGACACGGCCTTCAAGCTGATCGGGCCGGACCACAAGATCGTCGTCGACGTCTACGACGACCCCAAGGTGCAGGGCGTTGCCTGCTATGTGTCGCGCGCCAAGACGGGCGGCCTCTCCGGCGCCATTGGGCTGGCCGAGGACAAGGCCGAAGCCTCCATCGCCTGCCGCCAGGTCGGCCCCATCGCCATCACGCAACCGCTGGCGAAGCAGGAAGAGGTCTTCAACGAGCGCATCTCGCTGGTGTTCAAGAAGCTGCGCATCGTCCGCATGGTCGACCCGGCGCGCAACACGCTGGTCTACCTGACGTATTCCGACCGCCTCATCGACGGTTCGCCGAAGAACAGCGTCACGGCGGTGCCCGTCGATAGACAGACCCCCATCCCCGTCAAGAAATGACCTTCACCGACGCCCTGTTCGCGCTGATGCCCATGCAGGCGCTGGCCGCGGCGCTGGTGCTCATCACCATCATCGGCTGGCGCAACGCGAACACGGGCGGGCGCTGGGCGCAGGCCGGCATGGTGGCGCTGGGCCTGGGGCTGGCGCTGTCCAGCCCGGCGCTGGGCCAGCACGTCGCGGTGCCGCACGGCGTGCGCAGCGCCGGCGTGGGCCTGACCAGCCTGGGCCTGTCGGCGCTGTGGTGGGCGCTGGGCCTGTGGCTCACGCCGCGCCCGGGTCGCTGGATCATGACCGCGGTGCCCGTCGGCCTGACGACGGGTCACGCGTTGCTGCGGGCCGACCCCGCCGCGGCGCAGACGCTGACCGACCTCGTGCTGGGCGCCCAGCTGCTGTGGCTGGGCGTGGAGCTGACGATGCCCGGCCGCCCCGCCGTGCTGCAGGGCCTGAACAGCCGGCGCTGGCGGCTGCTGGGCCTGTGCGCCGTGCTGCCGCTGCTGGCCGCCATGTTCTACCGCGCCACCCACGAGCTGCTGGGCCCGGGCGACGCGACACCCTGGCCCGACCTGCTGCTGGCGCTGGCCGGCCAGCTCGCGCTGCTGCTGACGCTGCCGATGCTGCTGCTGGCCTGGCGCGGCCAGACCGAGGTCGAACTGGCCCGACTGGCGCAGACCGACGGCCTGACCGGCCTCGCCGACCGCGGCGCGTTCACGGCGCGCTCGGTCGAGTTCATCTCGCTGGCGCGCCGCTTCGACGAGCCGCTGGCGCTGATCGTGCTGGACCTGGACGACTTCACCACGCTGCAGGCCGAGCATGGCGCGGACTTCGCCGACCGCGCGCTCGCCCTGTTCGCCGCCTGCGTGCAGACGCAGATGCGCCTGGGCGACCAGGCCGGCCGGCTGGCGGGTGAACACGTCGGCGTGCTGATGGCACGCTGCCTGCCCCAGGGCCCGCAGGCGCTGGACCAGCGCCTGCGCCACGCGCTGGCCGAGCGCGCGCCGGCCGAGCTGGGCGTGAACCTGTCCTTCAGCGCCGGCTGGGCCCGCCTGCGCCCCGGCGACCGCGGCCTGCCCGACCTGCAGCGCCGCGCCGAGACGGCGTTGTACGAGGCGCAACGGGCCGGCAAGGGCCAGTTGATGGCGGAGCCCGGCGTCGCGGATTGATCCGCCGCGGGCCGCGTGAAGCAAAGCAGAGGTGCCCGCATGAACTCCAGTGACAACCTCGTGGACGAGTGGGTCGGCCACAACCTGCTGACCACCGACCCGGCGCTGCTCGCCGCGCTGCGCACCGCCGCGCCGCAAGCCATCGAGCCACTGACCCGCTACGGCGCGGAGCTGGGCAGCCCCGAGACCGCCCAGCTTGCCCGCGACGCCAACCGCTCGGGGCCGGTGCTGCGCCAGCTCGATGCGCGCGGCCGGCGCGTCGACGCGGTGGACTTCCACCCCGCCTGGCACGCACTGCTGGCGATGTATCGCCGCCAAGGCCTCGTCGCCGACGTGTTCGCCACCGACACGCCAGGCCGCTGGGCGCAGTTCGCGGCCGGCTGCTATCTGCACGGCCAGGTGGAAGCCGGCTCGCTGTGCCCGGCGACGATGACGCAGGCGGCCATCCCGGTCCTGCAGAAGCAGCCTGAACTGTTCGCCCCGCTGCGCGACAGGTTCTTCAGCCGCGAGCACGACCCGCTGGACCGGCCGCTGGCCGACAAGCCCGCCCTCTGGGTCGGCATGGGCATGACCGAGAAGCAGGGCGGCTCCGACCTGCGCCGCGTGACGACCACCGCCACCGAGCAGGCCGACGGCAGCTTTCGGCTAACCGGCCACAAGTGGTTCTTCTCCGCGCCGACCAGCGACGCCCACCTGGTGCTGGCCTGCACCGGCGCCGGCCCGACCTGCTTCTGGCTGCCGCGCTACACGCCCGACGGCGTGCGCAACGCCGTCCACGTGATGCGGCTGAAGGACAAGCTCGGCAACCGCAGCAACGCCAGCAGCGAGGTCGAGTTCCACGGCGCCTGGGCGCAGCGCGTCGGCGACGAAGGCCGTGGCATCCCGACGCTGATCGAGATGGCCGGCTACACGCGGCTGAACTGCGTCATCGGCAGCGCCGCGCTGCTGCGTGCGGGGTTCGTGCAGGCGTTGCACAACGCGCGCGAACGCCACGCCTTCGGCCGGCGCCTGGCAGAGCAGCCGCTGATGCAGACGGTGCTGGCCGACCTGGCGCTGGAGTCCGAAGCCGCGATGCGGTTGATGCTGCGCCTGGCGCGCGGCTTCGAGCAAGGCGAGCCGGCCTGGCAGCGGCTGATGACGCCGGCCGCCAAGCTGTGGGTCTGCAAGCGCGCGCTGGAATGCACCGGCGAGGCCATGGAGCTGCTGGGCGGCAATGGCTACGTCGAGGACGGCGTGCTCGCGCGGCTGTACCGCGAGGCGCCGGTCAATTCGATCTGGGAAGGCTCGGGCAACGTGATGGCGCTGGACGTGCTGCGCGCCATCGCCCGCGAACCGGACGTCGCGCTGGCTTTGCTGGACGAATTCGCTGCCAGCCCGGACGCGCCGGTGCAGGCCGAGGCCCGCGCGCTGCAACGGCTGCTGACCGGTGATCCCGCGGCGCTGGAACCGCAGGCCCGCCGCGTCGCACAGGGTTTCGTGCTCTGCGCACAAGCCGTTCTGATGCGCGAACAATCGTCCACGGCCGCGGCGGACGCCTTCATCGCGACGCGCCTGGGCGGCGATGGCCGGCTGATCGGCACGACGGCCGTGCCACAGGCGGCGCAGATCCTCGCGGCAGCGCTGGCCGGCTGAGCGCCAAGCGTGTCGGCCTCGTCCGACACGACGAGGCGCCGCCGGACTATGCGCAGCCGCCGCCCCTGCGGCGAAGCTCGACTGCGACATCCACCGGAGGCGACCATGGCCGACCACAGCACCCCCAGCCCGATGCCGATGCCGGCCGACACCCACAACCGCCCGCTGCTCTCCGCACTGACCCGCTGGTGGTCGTCCGCCTCGCAGCCCACGACGGACCCGGTTCTGGGCTACGAGTCCGCGCTGCCCTGGGTGCTGGACGACACGCCCGACGACGCCGGCCACCACCTGCGCTGACGAAACGACGACGGGCCCCGCGGGGCCCGTTGCTTCATCCCCCGCCCGGGGATTGCGGCCTCACTGGATGAGGCCGTTCTTCAGCGCGTAGTAGGTCAGGTCGCTGTTGGTCTGCAGCTTGAGCTTCTCCAGCACGCGCGTGCGGTAGGTGCTGACGGTCTTGACGCTGAGGAACAGTGCCTCGGCGATATGGCCCACGGTCTCGCCCTGGGCCAGCCGCAGGAACACCTGGAACTCGCGCTCCGACAGCGCCTCATGCAGCGGCTTGTCCGGCGCCGTGCCGCCGGTGCTGCCACCCACGACGCTGTCGGCCAGCTGCTCGGCCACGGCCGCGCTGATGTAGCGCCGGCCACGCGACACGAGGCGGATCGCGTTGGCGATCTCCTCCGGGTCGCATTCCTTGTTCAGGTAGCCGCTGGCACCCTGGCGCAGCAGCGTCGTTGCGTAGTGCGCCTCGGGGAAGCCGCTGAGGATGAGCACCGGCAGCTCCGGGAAGCGTGCCTTGATGGCGGCCAGCGCGTCCACGCCGCTCTGGTCGGGCATGGAGATGTCGAGCAGCAGCACGTCCACCTCACCCTTGCGCGCCATGTCCAGCGCCTCGTGGCCGCTGCTGCCTTCGCCGGTGACACGCAGGTCGACGTGGTCGGACAGGAACTGGCGCAGGCCGGTGCGCACGATGGCGTGGTCGTCAACGATGCCGATGCGGATCATGGAGGTGCCTGGTTGTTGCAAGTGACGCTTCAGCGTAGCAGCCCGCCGGGCGCACGCACCTAGGCCGGTGTCCTACAAAGATGACAGCCGTGTCCGACAGCCGGCCCCGCCGCGGGACTATCCCGGCGGATAACCGCGGCTCCGATAGTCGCTTCACGGCCCCAGCGCCGCGCCCCAACTCAAGAACAGGAGCCTCACATGCTGAACAAACCCATCCTGACCCTGGCCCTCGCCGCTGCCCTCGTCGCCACGCTGGGTGCCACCAGCGGCTGCGCCGTCACCCGCGATCAGGAGACCGTCGGCGCCTACGTCGACGACACGGCGCTGACCACGCGCGTCAAGGCCAAGTTCGCCGCCGACCCGACCGTCAGCGCCATGTCCATCGGCGTCGAGACGCTCAAGGGCACCGTGCAGCTGTCCGGCTTCGCCAAGAACGCCGACGAGAGGGCAATGGCCGAGAAGCTGGCCCGCGAGACCTCCGGCGTCGTCGCCGTGCGCAACGACATCGCCATCCGCCCCTGAAACCGGGAAAAGCGTCGCGCCTAGGACTAGTCCTACAGCGCGACGCGCTGCTGACGCTGCCGGCCCGGCGCCGAAGCAGTTCATACTTGCTCCCAACAACCCATACCGCTTTCGTCGGGCCATGCCAGCACTCAAAGCCTTCATCGTCGAAGACAGCCCGGTGATCCTGGAGAACCTGGTCGCCACGCTGGAAGAGCTCGCCCAGGTGGAGGTGGTGGGGTCGGTGGCCGACGAGGCCGGCGCGGTGCGCTGGATGAGCCGCGACCCCGACGCCAACGCTGATCTCTTCATCGTTGACGTCTTCCTGCGCTCCGGCACCGGCCTGGGCGTGCTGCAGGCGGCCCAGCGGCTGGGCGTGCGGGCGCGCCGCGTCGTGCTGACCAACTACGCCACCGAGGAGATGCGCCGCCGCTGCGCCAGCCTCGGTGCCGAACGCGTGTTCGACAAGAGCCGCGAGCTCGACGACCTCATCTCCTACTGCGTTGAGCTCTCAGAACCTCCCCGTTCCGCTGCCGCAGCCGGTTGAGCGACGCACGGTGCTGCGTCATCTCGACCCCTGGCTGGAAGGCGCCTCGCGCAACCGAGGCGTCGCCGTGGTGCTGGCTGCGCTGGCCGCCGCCGCCGTCATGGGCGTCAGCGAGGTCGCCTTCTGGGGCGCCGATCAGGCCCTCGCCCAGTCCCAGGCCCGCTATGTCGCCCGTGAAGACGGGCTGCGCCTGCGCGAACTGCTGACCAACGCCGAGACCGCCCAGCGCGGCTTCCTGCTGACCGGCCGGGAGGACTACCTCGCGCCGGTACAGCTCGCCGAGCACGAAGTCCCCACCGTGCTGCAACGCCTGCGCGGCCAGTACGAAAGCTCGGAATGGGCCGCGCTGGTGGCCGACGCCAGCCGCCGCGCCAACGAGAAGTTGTCGGAACTGCAACTGGTCATCAAGCTCTACCGCGACGGCAACACGCCGGCCTGGCAGGGCCTGGTGGAGAGCGACATCGGCCGCGAGAAGATGCAGGCCGTGCGCGAGGCCGTCAGCCAGCTCGACCGCCACGAGCAAAGCCAGATCGCCCTCGAGCGTGAGGCCGTCTACCGCTCGCTGACCTACGGGCGACTGGGCGTGCACGGGCTCACGCTGCTGAGCTTGTTCGGCCTGGCCGTCTTCCTGCGCCGCAACGAGGCCTTGCACAACGCGCGCCGCGAGCACGCCCGTGAGCTGGCCCAGGAGCGCGACCGGCTGGACCGCGAGGTCGTGCGCCGCACAGCCGAGCTGACCGAGCTGGCCCGCCACCTGCAAACCGTGCGCGAGGACGAACGCGCCCACCTGGCCCGCGAGCTGCACGACGAGCTCGGCGCGCTGCTGACGGCGGCCAAGCTGGACGTCGCCCGCATCCGCCGCATGACCAAGACGGCGCCCGACATCGACGAGCGCCTCAAGCACATGAGCGCGCTGCTGGACCAGGGCATCGCGCTCAAGCGCCGCATCATCGAAGACCTGCGCCCGTCGGCACTGTCCAACCTCGGGCTGATCCCGGCGCTGGAGATCCTGACCCAGGAATTCGCACAGCGCTCCGGCCTGCAACTGCAGCTGGAGCTGACCGACTGGCCGATGGACGACGGTGACCGCCTGGCGCTGTACCGCCTGGTGCAGGAGGCGCTGACCAACGTGCTGCGCCACGCCAAGGCCAAGCAGGTGCGCGTATCGCTGGGCGAGGCCGACGACTGGCTGCAGCTCAGCATCCGCGACGACGGCCAGGGCTTCAACCCCGAGGCCGTCGGCGCCGGCCACCATGGCCTGCTGGGCATGCGCTACCGCATTGAGAGCCTGGGCGGCACGCTGCAGCTGCTGTCCGCGCCGGGCCGCGGCACGCTGGTGCTGGCGCGGCTGCCGCGGCGGCCCGACATGCCCAAGGCCGAAGCCCCGCCCGAGACCGTGCCCGGCGCCCTGCCGCCGCCGGCCGAGCCGGCTGCCTGACGTCCTACACGCCGAGCCTGCAGGGGCCGACAACCCGCCCCCGCCCCGCCCACCACACTGGCGCTCCGGCCCTCGCCTTTCGCGAGCGGCCGGCACCCGCAACCGCCGCCAGGAGGGCCCCATGCAGTTTCCGAAATCCCTGCACGCCGAAGGCTGGCACGCGCACCTGCCGCATCTGCGCCTGTTCCACGCCCGCGGCGATGTGCGCTCGCCGCGCAGCCACCGCAGCCTGCACATCGCTGCGCTCGTCATCGCCGTGGCGTCGCTGACCGCCAGCGCCGGCCTGGCCGCCGTCGATGACCCGCGCCCGCTGGACGTGCAGCTCAGCACAGCCATGAGCCGCGCCAGCGAGACCCTGAAGGCCTGGCAGGGCCAGCTCTCCCACGGTCTGCAGGTCTCGCTGCGCGCCGTCGCCGACGGCCGCGACACGCCGCCGCGCCGGGCCCGCACGCTGCTGGCCGACGCGGCACCGGCCGTGAGCGCCGAGGCGGCATCGCCCGCCCGCCGCTAGCAAGGGCAGGCCTAGTAGACCGACGCCGGCGCCTCCGCCGCGGCCAGCAGGCCGTCCAGCGGTTCGGGCCGGTGCAGCAGGAAGCCCTGCACCTCGCCCACGCCCAGCCGCACCAGCTCCAGCAGCACCTCCGGCGTCTCCACGCACTCGGCCACCGTCGTCAGGCCCAGCGTGCGGGCCACGTCGACGAAGCTGCGCACGGCCACCTGGTCCAGCGGGTCGGTCATCAGCGCACGGACGAACTGGCCGTCGATCTTCAGCACGTCCACCGGCAGCGCCTTCAGGTAGCTGTACGACGAGGCGCCGACGCCGAAGTCGTCCAGCGCGATGCGCGCGCCCAGCGCCCGCATCTGCGTGATGAAGCGGGCCGCGTCGGCCAGCCGCGTGATGACGGCCGTCTCGGTGATCTCCAGGCACAGCGCCCTCGCACGCTCCGGGCCCAGCTGCTGCAGGAGCACGCGCGCCTCCTGGTGGAAGGCGGTGTCCTGCAGCGTCAGCCCCGACAGGTTGACCGACAGCGACGCGATCTGCGGCGGCCCCTCGCGCTGCAGCAGCGCCACCGCCTGGCGCAGCACCCAGCGGTCGATGCGGGGGGCGATGTGGAAGCGCTCGGCGGCGGGCATGAAGGCGGTGGGCGGCACGCGGCTGCCGTCGCGCTCTCGCAGGCGCAGCAGCAGCTCGCCGCGCAGCAGGCCGTCGTCCTCCGCGCCCTGGGCCGGCAGCACGCGCTGCAGGTCCAGCTCGAAGCGCCCCTCGTCCAGCGCCTGCTGCAGCCGCGTGGCCCAGCGGTGCTCGCTCTGGTGGGCGCGAAGCGTGGCGTCGTCCGGCGCCCACAGCTGCACGCGGTTGCGGCCCTGCTCCTTCGCGATCATGCAGCAGGCATCGGCCTCGCGCAGCGCGGTCTCGGCGTCCGGCCAGCGGCCATCCAGCGGCGCGACGCCGATGCTCACGCCGATGCGAAAGCGCTGCTCGCCGTCGGTGAAGCGGTACTGGTCCAGCGCGTCGCAGAGCTTCTGCGCCACGCGCTGGGCCTCGTCCAGCGAGCAGTTCTCCAGGATGGCGGCGAATTCGTCACCGCCCAGCCGCGCCACCGTGTCGCGACCGCGCACGCCGGCCTCCAGCCGTCGCGCGACCTCGCGCAGCACCTCGTCCCCAGCCGCATGGCCGCAGTGGTCGTTGATGAGCTTGAAGCGGTCCAGGTCGAAGGCCAGCAGCGCGTGGCGGCTGCCGTCGCGGCTGGCGCGCTCGAAAGTGCGCGACAGCCGCTGGCCGAACTCGGCGCGGTTGACGAGACCGGTCAGCGCATCGTGGCTGGCCCGCCAGCGGATCTCGTCGAACTGACGGCGCTGCTGCGTCACGTCGCGGAACACCAGCACGGCGCCGAACACGTGGCCGGCTTTGCCGCGGATGGGCGCGACCGAGTCGTCCACGGCGCGCCGCTCGCCATCGCGCGCCTGCAGCACCGCGCCGGCCGGCAGCTGCGTGGGCCGGCCGGTCGCCAGGCAGCGCCGGACCGGGTCGTCCAGCGGTTCGTCGCCCTCCTCGCGCCGCGCGACGAAGACGCGATGGGCCGGCTGGCCGCGCGCCTCGTCGGCCGTCCAGCCGGTCAGCCGTTGCGCGACCGGGTTGAGCCAGGTGACCCGGCCTTGCGCGTCGGTCGTCAGCACGGCATCGGCGATGGACTGCAGCGTCACCTGCAGCAGCTCGTGCTGCTCCTCCAGCTGCTGCTGCAGGCGGCGCTCCGCGCTGACGTCCCAGCAGACGCCCGACAGCCTCAGCGGCCGGCCGGCGCCGTCGCGCAGCAGGCGGCCCGAGCCGCGCAGCACGCGAGTGCTGCCGTCGGGCCAGGCGACGTGCCATTCGCCGTCCAGCTGCGGCCGGTTGCGCAGCGCGTCGGCCAGTGCCTGCAGCGCCGCGTGGCGATCCTGCGGGTGCAGGCGGCGGCGCCAGCCGGCCGGCGTGATGCGCTGGCCATGCGGCGCCTCGCCGTGCAGCCGCCACATCGCGTCGTCCCAGGTCAGCCGGCCCTGGCGGCAAGCCTGCAGGTCCAGCTCCCAGACGCCGATGCCACCGCCGTGCGTGGCCAGGTCCAGCCGCTCCAGCGTGCGTTCCAGCTCGGCGCGCAGGCCGGCCGGCTCGGTCACATCCTGCATGACGACGCCCACGCGCCGCTCGGCGCCCTCGCCGTCGGGCCCGCCGACGACGCGCAGCACGCGACCGCCACAGTGCAGCTCCACATCCCAGCTGCGGCCCTCGGCATCGGCCTGGCGCAGCGCCGCGTCCAGCATCGCCGCGCCGTCAGGCCCGAAGCGCTGCAGCAGCGCCGGCAGCGTCGGCACGTGGCCGGCGGGCAGGCCCAGCAGCTCGCAGGCCGAATCGGACAGCACCAGCGCCCCGGTCCCGGCCTGCCACTCCCACGCGCCGACGCCGGCCAGACGGCTGCAGCGCTCCAGGAAGCGCGCGTTCTGCGCCAGGGCCTGCTCGACGGCGGCCACGGGCTGGGGAGGGCTCATCGACATGCTCCAGGCCAGGGGAGCGGCAAGCTTGATGCCCAGCACCGCGGCGGCCTTGTAGGACAAGGCCTTGACTGCCCTTTGTTACAGCGCCACAGGCCAACCGCGGCCGCGTCCTGGCGTTCAATACCCGTCACCCCAAGAACAAGGAGTCCCTCATGAATCCGTCGCGCCACCTCCTTACCCGCTGGCTCGCCCCCGCCGCACTGGGCCTGGCCGGCCTGGCCGCGCTGCCGGCCCGGGCGGCCGACATCGGCGTGTCCATCGGCTTCAGCCAGCCCGGCGTCTACGGCCGTATCGACATCGGCCAGTACCCGCAGCCGGTGCTGATCGCGCCGCAGCCGGTCATCATCGGCCGACCGGTCTATCGCGATCCGGTCTACCTGTGGGTGCCGCCTGACCACCGCCGCGACTGGCGCCACCACTGCCGCGAGTACGGTGCCTGTGGCGCGCCGGTGTACTTCGTCGAGGACGGTTGGTACCGGCAGAACGTCGTCGTGCGCCACGACCGGGACCGCGAGCGCGACTGGCGCCGCGACGAGCGCCGGTACGACGAGGGCCGCGACCGCCGCGACCACGATCGAGACCGGGATCACGACCACGGGCGCGGCCACCGCGACTGATCCGGCGCAAAACGCCACGCAGCAACCGCAGTTCCGGCCACCGCGGTCAGGCGCCGCGGCCTACAGTCAGGTCAGCCCCTGACCCTTGGCCCGGATGCCTGACGCCGCCCCTTCCTCCCCGCTGACCCCACCGCCGGCCCCACGCCGGCCCTCGGCCTATGCCTGGCCCATGGCCCTGATGCTGGCGGCCTGCGGCGGCGGAGGCGGCTCGTCCACGGACGGCTCCGCCGCCACGCCGCCACCGGTGTCGGCAACGCCCAGCCCGCTGCCCATGCCGACGCCGGCTCCGGCCCCCGCGCCGACGCCCGCGCCATCGCCTGCGCCGTCCCCGTCTCCATCGCCCGCGCCGGCTCCCACGCCCACCCCGGCGCCTTCACCCACGCCCGCGCCATCGCCGGCGCCGACACCCACGCCTGCTCCTTCGCCGACACCGGCACCCAGCCCAACGCCGAGCCCCGCGCCAACACCCACCCCGCCGTCACCGCCGCCACCACCGTCCCCGGTGCAGGGCACCGTCGCCGCCGGCATGGCGATGTCCGGCGGCACGGTGCGCGTGCTGGACGAGACCGGCAAGGTCATCGCTTCGGGCAAGGCGGTTTCCGCGACCACGGGCGCCTACGGCCCGATCACACTGACCGGTGCGGGCCCGTTCCGCGTCGAGGCCTGCGGCACGGCGGGTGACCACGCACTATGCGTCTGGGGGGCGACAGCCGGCGGCACGCTGAACCTGACGCCGTTGACCAGCGCCGTCACCGTGCTGGCCAGCGGCCAGTCTCCCGAGGCGCTGCGGACCGGCGCGGTGCAGGGACTCGCCGCCACCGACCTCGCTGCGGCCCAGACCCAGCTGCGCAGCGTGCTCGCCTCGGCGCTGGCCGACGCCGGCCTGGCCGCCAGCTTCGACCTGCTGACCGGCGCGCTGACACCCGGCTCGCACACCGGCTACGACCGCCTGCTGGACACCATCGACGTGGGCCTGGGCCTGGACACCAAGGCCTACGTCACGCTCGGCACGGCGCTGGGCAGCGGCTGGGCCTACCTGGAGCCGGGCACGACGACCGGCAGCCTGAGTACCGATGCGTCGGCTTCACGCGTCGACCCCGCGGGTGTCGACAGCCTGTTCAAGTCGCTGGGCGCAGTCATGCCCTTCGCAGCCAAGTGCCCCAACGCGACGACGGGCCTGACGCCGCTGCTGGACACCAGCGTGCGCGCCAGCGCCGACTTCCTGCAGCCGGCCTTCTCCAACGTGGCCCAGGCCACCCAGGTGCTGTGCGGCCACATGGCCGGCCTGCTGGTGGGCGACACCGAATCGCTGGAAGGCGCCACGCTGCTGCCGACCGTGCCCAGCCGCTGCGATTTCTCGGGCACGGACCCGGTCTGCCGCGTCAAGCTGATCTTCAAGACCACCGTGGCCAACGGCACGACGCCCAAGGACGTGCTGCGCCAGATCGGCATCGACCAGGTCGCGGTGAGGCGCGCCGGCGGCTGGCTGCTGATGGGCAACCGCCTGGAGGTGCAGGCCAGTGCCGTGGCCCGGCTGGTGCTGGCGCGCCGCGTCGACCAGACGGCCCCCGACGTCTACAACCGCTACCTGGACCTGCGCATCCCGGCCTGGTCCGGCCTGCAGTGCGCCCGCGCCAGCCAGAAGGACACCAGCGGCAACGATGTGCCCCTTGCGCTGTTCAAGCCGGCGAGCGGCGCCACCTACCTGAGCCTGTGGAGCGTCAGCAGCGCGGACGCCACGCCCAGCCTCGACCCGGCCAATGGCGCGACGCGCGGCACCGACCTCTTCACGTTGCCCGTGCCCAACGGTGCGGCGGGTGACACGACGGCGCGCAATTTCGTGCGCGCCGGGCGCAACGTGAAGGTCGAGCTGTTCAGCGACGCCGCCTGCAGCACGCCGCTGGCGGGTGCAGACGGTGGCTCGGTCAGCATCGCCGTGGCGGGGCAGTTGCCCCTGGTCGCGTCCAACATGGCCGGACTGCCCTGGCCGGCGCTAGCAACCGCCGCCACCACAGCGCTGACCGGCCTGAACGGCGCCGCCAAGGCCAAGCTCACGTTCGCGCCGACCTGGACCTTTCCGCGTGCCGACGCCGTGCCCAACCGCGCCCAGCTGTGCACGACGGACACGACCTGCGGCAGCAAGCTCGCCGACCTGGAGCTGGCCCCGTCGGCCTTGACCGCCGCGCTGAACCCCACGCTGGGCACGACCGCGCTGCAGGCCGGCGACTACAAGCTGCTGCGCATCACCAGCCGCACGGCGGATGGCCTCGTGCTGCAGCTGGACGCGGCGTCCTGCACGGCGCAGGTGGCCGGCCAGTCCTGCTGACGCGCACGGCGCCTCAAGCCGGCTTCACGCGCTCGGCCACGAAGCTCCGGTAGGAGCGCAGCGGGCGGCCGAGCAACTGCTCCAGCTTCTGCTCCGCACCGTCCTGGGCGAGCTGGCCCAGTTGCTGGATGCGGCTCAGCATCAACCGCAGGTCGTAGGCCATCCAGCCCGGCGCGTGCCGTGCCAGCTGCGCCTCGAAGGCCTGCACGTCGTCGCCGGCGTAATGGACGTCGCGACCCAGCGCCTGGCTCCAGATGGCAGCGGCCTGCATGCCGTTGACGACCTCCGGCCCCACCACTTCCAGCATCAGCCGCGGCAGCGGCGCGGGGGCGCGATCGCGGCGCAGCAGCTCGGCCACGGCGATATCGGCGATGTCGCGTGCATCCACCATCGCACAGCCGACCGCGCCGATGGGCATGGGGAACACGCCGTGGTTCTCGACGACCGGCTGGATCTGCACGTCGTTCTGCATGAAGTAGGCCGGACGCAGGATGGTGGCCGGCAGGTCCAGGCTGTCGATCATGCGTTCCACCGTGTACTTGCCGGTGAAGTGCGGCACGTCGGTGTAGAGGTCGGCATTGATGACCGACAGGTAGACGATGCGCTGGATGCCCGCCTCGCGGGCCACGTTCAGCGCCTGCAGCGACTGCGTCACCTCGTCGGCCGCGAGCGCGTTCAGCAGGAACAGCGTGCGCACGCCCGACATAGCCTGGCGCAGAGAGGCCACGTTGGTGAGGTCGCCCACCGCGCGCTTCACGCCGGCAGGCAGCGCCGCCTCCGGCTTGCGCACGAGGGCGGTGACGTCTGCGCCCTGGCTGGCGAGACCTTGGACGACGAGGGAACCGATGGTGCCGGTGGCGCCGATGACGAGGATGCTCATTTGAAGACTCCGTGATTCGGAAGGGTTGTGGGAAGGAACGGAACGAAAGATAGGCTGTTGCACTTCATAAACACAGTCGCCAAAATCAAGATTCACTGTCTTGAATTCAGAACACATGGACCTGAACGCACTGGCGGACTTCAACCTGGTGGCCACGCACGGCGGCTTCGGGCGGGCCAGCCGCGCCAGCCGGCGCTCCAAGGCCACGCTGTCCCGCCGCGTGGCGGACCTGGAGGAACAGCTGGGCGTGCGCCTCATCGAGCGCAGCACCAAGGGCCTGGAGCTGACCGAGGCCGGCCAGCTGCTGCTGGCCCGCACCGAGGGCCCGATGCACGAGGTGACCGACGCCATCACGGCGGCCCGCGAGGGCACCGGCACGGTCAGCGGGCGGCTGCGCATCGCCGCGCCCGTGCTGTTCGCGCAGCTGGCGATGGGGCGGCTGGCGGCCGAGTTCCGGCGCCTCTACCCCGACGTCACGCTGGACGTCGTGTCCGAGGACCGCCTGGTGGACCTGGTGGACGAGCAGTTCGACGTGGCCATCCGCCCCAACCCGCGGCCGGACACGGCGCTGGTCGGGCGCTGTTTTGCGAAGGACCGGCTCGTCGTGGTGGCCGCGCCCTCCATCCCGATGCCGGCTGCGGGGCCGACACCGGTGCGCGTGGACGCCATCGTCAACGCCCACCGCGACGGCGACACCTGGGCGCTTGACGGCAGCAGCCTGGCGCTCGAGCCGGTGCCCGTGCTGCGCCTGTCGTCCATGCTGATGCTGCGCGACGCCGCCCTGGCCGGCGCGGGCGTGACCCGGGTGCCGCGGTCCATCGTCTGGCAGCAACTGGCCAGCGGCGCGCTGGTGCAGTGGGGTGAGACGGGCCCGGCGGTGGAGCTGTGGGTGCTGCACACGTCGCGGCGGCTGGCCAGCCCGAAAGTGAAAGCATTCGTGGACTTCATGGCGGCCCGCTACCCGGACGGCTCGCTCGCGCTGAGCGGCTGAGCCGCTTGCCGCGCCGCCCGCGTTCTTCTACGCTGGGCCATCCACACGAGGAGACTCCGATGAGCGCCAGCCTGGACCCGCGAGTGAGCACGATCCGCACGGTCGCGCTGGTCGGCCCTGCGGCGGCCGGCAAGACGCTGCTGCTGGACGCACTGCTGGCGCACGCCGGCGCCATCCCGCAGGCCGGCAGCATCGAGCGCGGCAGCACGGTGTCAGACCACGATCCGCTCGAAAAACGCCTGGGCCACTCGCTGCAGTCCAGCCTCGCCCACTTCACGCACGGGGCATGTCGCGTGCATGCCATCGACACGCCCGGCGCGCCGGACTTCGTCGGCCAGGCCCTGCCCGCGCTGGAGGCGGCGGATACGGCGCTGGTCGTCATCAACGCGCAGAACGGCATCGAGCTGATGGCGCAGCGCATGCTGCAGGCGGCGGGTGAGCGCGGCCTGGCACGGCTCGTCGTCGTCAACAAGATCGACGCGCCCGACGTCGATCTGCCCGGGCTGCTCGCGCAGCTGCGCGAGGTGTTCGGCAAGGAATGCCTGCCGCTCAACCTGCCCGCCGACGGCGGCCAGCGGGTCGCCGACTGCTTCTTCGCGGCCTCGGGAGAGGCCGATTTTTCGTCCGTCGCCGAAGCGCACCGTGCGCTGGTTGAGCAGGTCGTGGAAGTGGACGCCGCCTTCGTCGACCGCTACCTGACCGACGGTGACGTCGACCCGAAGGAGCTGCACGCACCGCTGGAGCAGGCGCTGCGCGAGGGGCACCTGATCCCGGTCTGCTTCTGTTCCGCCAGGACCGGCGCCGGCGTCGGCGAGCTGCTGGCAGCCATCGAGGCCCTGATGCCCAACCCGGCCGAGGGCAACCCACCGCCCTTTCTGGAAGGCAAAGGCACCGAGCCGGCGCCCTACCCCGCCACGCCCGACCCGTCGGCCCATGTGCTGGCCCATGTCTTCAAGATCGTCGCCGACCCCTACCTCGGCAAGATGGGCGTCATGCGCGTGCACCAGGGCCGCGTCGCCAAGGGCGGCCTGCTGTTCGTGGGCCACGCGCGCAAACCCATTCGCGTCGGCCATCTGTTCATGCTGCAGGGCCCGAAGCACGTGGACATCGACGAGGCGCTGCCGGGCGACCTGTGCGCCGTCGCCAAGGTCGACGACATCGCCTTCGACGCTGTGCTGCACGACGCGCAGGAGGACGAGCACATCTTCCTCAAACCGCTGGACTTCCCGACGCCCGTGCACGGCCTGGCCATCAGCCCGGCGCGGCGCGGTGACGAACAGAAGCTGTGGGAGGTGCTGGCGCGGCTCGTCGACGAGGACCCCTGCCTGCGCATCGAGCAGGCAGGCGAGACCCACCAGACCCTGGTCTACGGCCTCGGCGAGCTGCACCTGCGCCTGCTGCTGGAGCGCGTGCGCGAGCTCTACAAGGGCGACGTCGTCACCGAGCCGCCACGCATCGCCTATCGCGAGACCATCTCGGCGCCGGCGGAAGGCCACTACCGCCACAAGAAGCAGAGCGGCGGCGCGGGCCAGTTCGGCGAGGTCTACCTGCGCATCGAGCCACTGGAGCGCGGCGCCGGCTTCGAGTTCGTCGATGCGGTCAAGGGCGGCACCATCCCCGGCCAGTTCATGCCCGCCGTCGAGAAAGGCGTGCGCTCGGCGCTGGCCAGCGGCGTCATCGCCGGCTACCCGCTGATGGACCTGCGGGTCGTCGTCTACGACGGCAAGCATCACTCGGTGGACAGCAAGGAGATCGCCTTCGTCACGGCCGGCCGCCGCGCCATGATCGAGGCCGTGCGGGCCGCGAAGCCGCTGGTGCTGGAGCCCATCGTGCAGGTCGAGATCACGGCGCCCGAGCACGGCATCGGCGACATCACCGGCGACCTCGCCTCACGCCGCGGCCAGGTCAACGGCACGCGTGCCGCCGTGCCGGGCAGCCTCATCGTGCAGGGCCTGGCGCCGCTGGCCGAGCTGGCCAGCTACCAGACGCGTCTCAACGCGATGACGGCCGGCGAGGGTCGCTACACGCTGCTGCTGTCGCACTACGAGGCCGTGCCGCCCCACACGCAGACCGCGCTGGTGGGCGCCTACAAGGGCGGCGACGAGGCGGAGTGAGTTCGTTGCCTCGCTGAGCAACGCGCCTTGCCCTGGGCCTGCCGCACGCCGAAGCGGCAACAACTCTCACGCGGGCGCTCCGTGAGCCGAAGGGCTGGTGAACGGAGATTTATCATTCACCCCTATGTCCCCCGCCCCCCGCGATGTTGCCCAGGTCCGCCTGGACAACGCGATGCGGCTGTTCGAAGAGTTCGTCAGCGCCACCGTCAAACACCCTGATGCCGCCACCCTGCGCGGTCTGGAGAGGCGCTTCGCGGAGCGCTTGCAGATCCAGCCCAGCTACTGGAGCCAGATCAAGGGCCGCTCGCGCCAGATCGGCGAGCGGCTGGCACGCCAGTTCGAGCAGCTGTGCCACAAGCCGCCCGGCTGGATGGACCTGGAGCACGGCAGCATGGCCATTGCCGCTGCGCCCTCCAGCACGGCACCTGCGCCGGCCAACGTCTCACCCAGCCTGCCGCAGGACGACGACGAGCGCTTCATCGTCGGCCTCGTGCTGACCTACTACCGCCGCCACCCGCAGCGCGCCCGCACGCGGCTGCTGGACCTGCTCGGCGAGGTGCTGACGCCCGAGCCCGCCGCGCCGCCGCCGCCCAAGCCGTCCGCACCCAGCCCGCAGGCCGAGTTGGACGAATGGCGCCAGCTGCAGTCGCGCATCGCGCCGCTGAAAACCAAGAAACGCTGATCCTTGCGCGCATCCGTCATTGGACGGCGCCACCCCTCCACGTTAGGGATGTTGGATAAAAGCTGCTTGCGCAAGAGCAACGTTTGTTTATCATTTGCGCAAGTTGTGACGCCAGAAGTCCTCGGCATCACAGCGACGCCAGCACCCCAACGCCCCTGACCGCCCGGCCCGCCTGCCTCGAGCGCAGGCCCCGGGCACCCCTCCCTTTTCGCGCAAAAGCCAGGCCCGCCCGGGTCGAGCCGCTGCATTGCCCGCCGCCCGCGCGCGGCGCCCACCGGAGCCTTTCATGCCCCAGTTCACCTCTCCCCGCCCGATGCGTATCCGCACCGCCAAGCCGCGCAATCCGCTCGTGGCCCCGGCGCTCAAACGCCAGGCCGGCCGACATCAGAGCCCCAACGACGCCCATGCCCTGCGCCAGCAGGCCCGGCTGGAGTTGCGACGACTGCTGCGCGACCGCTTCCCCGACGACAGCCCCTGACACGCCCGCGCTGACCGCCCTCTCATCCATGTCATGAGGGCCGGCCAGCGCGCAAGGAGACCCTCATGAGATTGATCGAGTTGAGCGGCCCCGACGCCGCCGAAGCCCACGCCGCCTGGGCCCGCCGCTGGAGCCGCATCAAGCGCGCCGCCCGCGCGATCCGGCTGGTGTTCTCGCCCGCCTACCGCCAGCGCCGCCGCGCCCGCAGCCAGCTGGAGTTCTACGCCGAAGCCGGCGCACCCGAAGGCGCGCTGTATGTCGACGGCCAGCTCGTCGCCCAGCTGGACGGCGTGCGCAGGCTGTGAACTGATGCCCTAACCGGGGCCTCATGCGATGAGCATGGGGCCCCGCATCGGCCTAGCATCAGCGCATGTCCGACCGCCTGCGCCTGACCGCTCCGCTACCCAGCCTGGATGCCTGGGTGGAGGCCTTCGCGCGCGCCGAGATTCCGGTGCTGACCGAGACGGCCGAGTCTCTGGAGCAGATGCGTGCAACCGAGGACGATGTCGACGCCAACGGCCTCGGCGAGATGATTGCCGCCGACCCGCTGATGACGCTGAAGGTGCTGGCGCTGGCCAGCGAACTCAGGCGCGGTCGCAGCATCGGGCTGCAGGCCGACCCCGAGACGCCGACCGCGGCACTGGTGTTGATGGGCATCTCGCCCTTCTTCCGGGCGTTCGGGCCTCAGCCGACGATGGAGGACGTGCTGGCCGACCATGAGCAGGCGATCCTGGGCCTGTCGCGCGTCATGCAGCGCGCCGAGCGGGCGTCGCGCTACGCGCTGGGTTTTGCGGCCCACCGCGCCGACCCCGACGCCGCCGTCATCCACAGCGCCGCGCTCCTGCACGATTTCGCCGAGATGCTGCTGTGGGTACACGCGCCCGACCTGGCCCTGCAGATCGCCGCGCTGCAGGACGCCGACCATGCGCTGCGCAGCGCCGCCGCACAGCGCCAGGTGCTGGGCATCGAGCTGGCGGACCTGGAGCAGGCGTTGATGAGACGCTGGCACCTGCCCGAGCTGCTGACACACATCACCGACGACAAGCACGCCCGTGACCCGCAGGTTCGCTGCGTGCATCTGGCCGTGCGCCTGGCGCGGCACACGGCCCGGGGCTGGGACGACGCGGCCGTGCCGGACGATCTGCACGACATCGCCGAGTTACTCAATCTCAGCGAGTCGCACACCCTCAAGCTGCTCCACGAGTTCGACTAGTCAGGCCGCGTCCAGCATCTGGCTGAAGAACTTCTCGCCGCTGACGCGCGGCTTGTAGGCCGACACGGCCTTCGCGATGGCCGCGATGTGATCGGGCGTCGTGCCGCAGCAGCCGCCGGCGATGTTCAGGAAGCCGGCCTGGGCGAACTCGCCGACCAGGCGTGCCGTCACGTCGGGCGTCTCGTCGAAGCCGGTGTCGCTCATCGGGTTGGGCAGGCCGGCGTTGGGGTAGCAACTCACCGCCACGTCGCCCGCCACCTTGGCCAATTCCTCGATGTAGGGCCGCATCAGTGTCGCGCCCAGCGCGCAATTCAGGCCCACGGCGATGGGACGGGCATGGCGCACCGAGTGCCAGAAGGCGGTGACCGTCTGGCCCGACAGGATGCGGCCGGATGCGTCGGTCACCGTGCCGGAGATGATGACGGGCAGCCGCTCGCCGGTGTCCTCCATCAGCTCGTCCAGCGCGAAGATGGCAGCCTTGGCGTTCAGCGTGTCGAAGATGGTCTCAACAAGGAAGACGTCGGCGCCGCCTTCCAGCAGGCCCCGTGCCTGCTCGTAATAGGCCGCGCGCAGCGTGTCGAAGTCGATGTTGCGGGCGCCGGGGTCGTTGACGTCGGGGCTGATGGACGCAGTGCGCGGCGTCGGGCCCAGGGCGCCGGCCACGTAGCGCGGCTTGGTCGGCGTGCTGAACTTGTCGCAGGCGGCGCGGGCCAGCTTGGCGGCCGCGACATTCATCTCGTAGGCCAGGCCGGCGAGGTCGTAGTCTTCCTGCGCGACGGACGTCGCACCGAAGGTGTTGGTCTCGATGAGGTCCGCCCCGGCAGCGAGGTACTGCTCGTGGATCTCGGTCAGCACATCGGGACGCGTGAACATCAGCATCTCGTTGTTGCCCTTCAAGTCCTTGTGATGGTTCTTGAAGCGCTCGCCGCGGTAGTCGGCCTCGGTGAGCTTGTAGCGCTGGATCATGGTGCCCATCGCGCCGTCGAGGATGGCAATACGGTTCTGCAGCAGGGCCGGCAGGCCCTGGGCTCGGGTGTAGGCGATAGGCTTCATCCGGGCATTTTCGCAGCCCGGTGAAAACCTTTGCTGAAATGGCCGGCCGTCAGGTGGCCGTGCGCAGGAAGTAGAGGTTGGCGCTTGAGCGGGCCAGCAGCACGATGCCGCGCAAGGCCGGCACGTAGCGCATGCGGTTGTTCATGCCGCTGCCATTGTCCGGCGACGCTGCTACCTTGACGCTGCCGGCACTGAGCAGGCTCATGTCCCAGGTGTTGGTGTCGTTGGGCTGGATCACATAGACGCGCCCGGCCGCACTGCCCTGGCCGGCATAGAACAGGAAGCGATCGTTGTCCGGGTCGTACTCGAGTGCGGCGTAGGTCGGCTTGTCGGCGAGCCACTGCGTCAACGCGGCACTCGAGTTGAAGGTGACCGTGGTTTGCCGTCCGGTCGCCAGGGGCACACGGCTGGCAACGATGCGTTGCGGATCAAAGCCCTGCCCATCGCCCCATTGCAGGCAGAACAACTGTCCACGGCGAGAGTCGTAGGAGATGGGCCAGCGCACGGAGTCACCGTTGGCGCTGGTCAGCAGTTCCGTCCACTTGCGGTCCACCGGCGACCACTTTTTCAGCCCGGTGCTGATGACTTCGCCCGTCGAGCGGACCTGCGCCGCACCGTAGTAGCCCACCGGCATGTCGGCGAAGGTGCCGGCCGGGTCCCACTTGTTGGTATCCAGGTTGAAGGCGTCGACCTTGGGGAAGCTGACGGCCGCGCCGTAGGCTTCCCGAGTGCCGAAATGCATCAGCCGGTTCACCTGGGGCACGAAATGCAGCTGGCTGTAGCTGTGCCGCGACGTGGGCGTGCCGTCGGCGTAGTAGGCGACGTCGGTCGCGACGGTCTTGCTGGCCGCCAGGCGCACCGTCCATGCGGGGGTGTCGGCGGCGAGGCTCAGCGACACGACCCGGTTGTCGGCGGAGTCGCTGTGGCCGCCGGCACTGGCGATGAGGACTTCGCTCGTCAGCTCGTTGATGGCCATGCCGCTGTAGGCCTCGATCGCGGCACCGCCCGCACCCGAGGTGTTGGGGATTTCGAACCATTCACCCACGGGCTTGCCCGCCAGCCAGGCCGGCGTGAGGCGGTTCGGGGCCACCGACCAGACCGGTGCGAGGTTGAAGGCGTCGCGAAGTGCGGGGTAGTTGCTGGCCGACGTCAGGCGCTGGTAGGCCGCGATCGCGCCGGTCACGCCATGTCTCAACGCATAGGCCAGTGCTGTCGTCAGGTTGCCCCAGGCCGCACGTTCACCGGGCAGGATCTCACCCGCCAGCTTGCCTTCGACGGTCCCGAACCAGCTCGGCACGGAGGCGTACGTGGCGGCGTAGACCGCGGCGTCGTCGGCATACCAAGGCCCGGTGCCACCCTTGAAATCCGCGACAGCAACCGGCGTGATGCTCATCGTGTAGTTGGCCGCATTGACGTACCAGAAGCCCGTGGACGGCCCCAGGCGCATGATGGCGCTGCGCGCCTTCCAGCGGAAGAAGGCATCGTGCTTCGCGGTGGTGTCGGCCGACACCGGCAGCCCCATCGCCAGGGAATAGCCGAACGCTGCGGTCACGAAGTCCTGCTGCCACGAGGCACCGAACTGCATCTGGTTGGTGTAGCCCTCGCCGGGCAGGATCCAGCCGAACGGGTTGTTCTTCTGCGCCACGTAGGTCGCATGGAAGAAGTCGATGTTGGACTGGACGCAGTTGATGAACTCCTGGCGCAAGGTGCTGTCGTTGTCCGGCGTCACGCTCAGCGCCTGCACCAGCGCGCGCCACTGCCAGGCACAGGAGCGCGTCTGCCAGGCGTTGAAGCAGGTCTGGACCAGCCCCAGCCCGCCGCGGCGCATGTTGGGGTCGTCGGACTTGGAGAGGTAGTTCAGCGTTGCCGCGAACTGCACCTGCTCCATGAAAAACCAGCGGCCCGTCAGCAGGTAGGCCATGTAGCCGACAGACGGGCTGTGGGCGCAGTCCCACTTGCGCGATTGCGTGCCCGACGGCGCGGGCGTGTACTGGCTCAAGGTCGAGCCTCCCACATCGCTGACGCGGCTGGCGGCGTTCAGCACCAGGTTGGGATATTGGGAAAAGCGGATGGGGCGCTGAGTCTTCTCGTCGCGGTAGAACAGCGGGTAGCGGCCCGCGGCGTAGCCATTGCGGATGACGGCCGCGAAGGTGTTGCTGCTGTCGCAGGTCAGGTAGAGGACGTCGTGTTGCGGCAGCAGGCCGATGGGCTCCTGGTAGCCGGTCGCCGGCATGGAATCGCCGTCGTAGTTGAAGTTGGCCGGGTCTAGCGGCGAAAACGTCGTGACCAGCGCCTGCGCGACGCCTGCGGTCGAGGCCACCCGCGCGCTGTAGGTCGGCACCTGCTCGGTGGCCTGCAGGTAGGCCAGGTCGTGGCGCGGTGTCACGCCGGGGTCGTCGCCCAGCCAGTAGGACAACGCCGTGCCGCTGATCAGCGGCGTGCGGCAGTGGTGGGGCAGGTCGATGGCAGCCGAGAACAGCTGGGTACTGCCCAGCTTGAAGGTGTAGGTGGCGGCCTTGTTGGTCGGGCCCGCGACGTTCAGGTAGCCGTTCTCGATCCAGGGCAGCACCTCGACGGCGCCGCCGGCGAACAGCCGCACCTCCAGCCACGCCACGAGGTGGGCGTCGCTGCCGAAGGGCTTGCGGAAGATCCAGGACGACATCTGCGGGCCGCTGGCCCAGGTGGTCTGCGGCGCATCCCAGTCGGCGGCACCGAAACTGGCCGAGCCGAGAGAGCCGGCGTCGAACGCGGCGGTGATTCCGGTCTTCTTCAGATCGGCCAGACCCAGGGCCGTGGCGGTGGACGTGACGGCGTCGATGCGGCGCAGGCGCACGGTCAGCACCGTGTTGGCGGTCACGTCGACCGTGCCAGCCAGTTGGGCAAACTTCAGCGACCCGTTCGGATAGGTGGACCGTGAAATGACCTGCACGCCGTCGATGCTCGCGCCGACGCCGCTGCCCGCCGGGATGTCACCACGGCGGAAGGCGAAGCCCAGGCAGAACGGCGCCTTGGCCACGGTCTTGGTACTGACCAGGCTGAACTGCATGGCGCCGGTGAAGAATCCGAGCGACACACCGGCCGGCACGGGCGAAGGAGCCGGCGCGGGCGTGGGAGCTGGTGTGGGCGCGGGCGTCGGGGCCGGAACGGGAGGCGGGGGCGGAGACGCTGTGGCGTCGGCCCCGGGAGTTGCACCCGAGGCCGTGCTGTCGGCCTGTGCCAGGTTGTTGCCACCACCACAACCGATCAGCGGCAGGCCGCCACCCACGGCAGCGGAATACTGAAGGAACTTGCGGCGTTGGGCGTCGATCATGGCAAAACAATCCTGCGCAGCGGGAGAGCGGCACTGCGGCACTACAGGGGAAAGAGCGGCATTCTGACGGCGGCTTGCCCTGGCCACCGTGGCCAAACGTTACGAGCCCGGGTCGACTCGGCGGTATAAGTTTGTGTTATTCGGGTGGATTCTGGCGTAGCTTGATGACGCGCCACCCTCCTCAACAATGCCTACCCGTTCGCACTCAGGCGCAGCGCCTTTTCTCCAGTGATGAAGTCCCCCTGCCCCGCCCTGCTGGCGGTCCTTGCCCTACTCGGCGCGCCAGCCGTGCAGGCCCAGGGCAAGCCGCTGATCTATTGCGCCGACGCCAGCCCCGAGGGTTTCGACCCCGGCATGTGGGACAGCAGCAGCACCAACACCGTCGGCACGCAGATCTTCAACGGCCTGCTGGGCTTCAGGCGGCCCACGACGGAGCTGGTGCCCAAGCTGGCGACCAGCTGGGAGATTTCTCCGGACGCGAAGAGCTTCACCTTCCACCTGCGCGCCGGCGTGAAGTTCCAGACGACGCCCTGGTTCAAGCCGACGCGGGACTTCAATGCCGACGACGTGCTCTTCACCTTCCAGCGCTTCATCGACCCCAACCTGCCGTTCAACAAGGCATTTGCCGTCAACTTCGTCTATCCGCAGAACCTGGGCCTGGCCAAGCTCATCGAGGGCATCGACCGGATCGACGACCGCACAATTCGTTTCCGTCTGCGCCAGCCCAACGTGACGTTCGTCGCGAACTTTGCGTTCGCGTGGGCGGGCATCCAGTCCGCCGAGTACGCCGCACAGTTGCTCAAGGACGGCAAGGCCAGCCAGATCAATGTGCAGCCGGTCGGCACCGGGCCGTTCCAGTTCAAGAGCTACGCCAAGGACGACGTGCTGCGCATGACGGCCCACCCCGGCTACTGGGGCGGCGCGCAGCCCACCAAGGCGCTGGTGTTCAGCATCAGCCGCGAGCCCAACGTGCGCGTGCAGAAGGTGGCCCTCGGCGAATGCCAGGTGGCGGCGCCGCTGCGCGACGTGGACATCTCGACGCTGACCGGCAACCCCAACGTCAGCATCGAAAAGATCCAGGCGCTGAACATTTCCTACCTGAGCTTCAACCTGAAGAAGCCGCCCACGAACAAGCGCGAGGTGCGCGAGGCGCTGGACATCGCCATCGACCGCAACGCCATCTTCAAGGCCCTGTTTCCGCGTGGCGACGCGATGCAGGCGGTCAGCGCTTTCCCGCCGTCCGTGCCGGGCTACAACAAGAGCCTGAAGAACGAGTTCGACCCGGCCAGGGCCAAGGCGCTGCTGGCCAAGGCCGGTTTCCCGAACGGCTTCGAGATCGACCTGTGGGCGCTGCCCGTGGCGCGCCCCACCAACCCCAACGGCCAGCTGATGGCCCAGCTCATCCAGCAGGACTGGGCCCGAATCGGCGTGAAGGCCAACATCAAGACCTACGAGTGGGGTGAGTACCTCAAGCGCGCCAACAACGGCGAGCACAACGTCTACATGAGCGGCTGGAGCGGCGAGACCGGCGACGCCGATGACTTCCTGACGCCCAACCTCAGCTGCGCGACGAGCAAGGGCGGTATCAAGTTCTGCAACGCCGAGTTCGACAAGCTCATCGACGAAGCCCGCGCCACGACCGACGTGAAGAAGCGCCTCGCGATGTACGAGAAGGCGCAGGAGATCTTCAAGCGCGAGCGGCCGTGGATCACGATGGCGCACTCGACGGTCTACATCCCGGTGCGCAAGGACGTCGTGGGCTTCAAGATGGCCCCGAACGGCAGCGTCGACTTTGAGGGGGTCTACAGAAAATGATCGTCAAGGCCGTCGTGCATTGCCGGGCCGAGCGCCGGGCGCGCCTGAGCCGGCCCTCACGATCGGCGGCCGGGCTCGTGGTCCGGCAGTCGGTCGGCACCCTCGGGGGGTGGACCAGCGTTCACGCTGGGCCGGGGGCACCATGCGCCTGAGGCATATCGAAGTCTTCCACGCCATCATGCAGGCCGGCACCATCAGCGGTGCCGCGCAGCTGCTGCACATCTCGCAGCCCGCCGTGACCAAGGTGCTGCAGCACTGCGAACTGCAACTGGGCATGGCCCTGTTCGACCGCGTGCGCGGCAAGCTCTACCCGACGCCCGAAGCCCAGCGGCTGTTCGTCGAGATCGACAAGCTCAACCGCGACCTCGTGGGCATCCGCCGCCTCGCGGCCAACCTGAAGAGCGGCGAGACCGAGCAGGTGCGCCTCGTCGCCACGCCCGCGCTGGCCACGGCCATCATCCCCGCCGCGATGACGCCGTGGAGCAAGGCCTTCCCGCACGCCAGCTGCACGCTCGCCACGCACCACACGCGTGAGATCGTCTCGGCGCTGCTGCTGGGCGAGGCCGACCTCGCGCTGTCGCTGCAGGACCCGCGCCACCCCGGCATCAAGGCCGAGAGCATTGCCGGCGGCCCGATGGTGGCGCTGTGCCCGTTGACCAGCCCCGAGGCGAAGGGCGACGGCCCGCTGGACCTGGCCGACATCCGCACCGAGATCGTCGGCCTGCAGAGCGACGACCCGCTCGCCGGCCTGCTGCACCATGCCGGCGAGGCGCTGGGCCTGCCGCTCACCAGCCGCATCACCGTGCAGACCTACCAGCTCGCCCGCGCCCTCGTCGAGGCCGGCGTCGGCATGACGCTGGTGGACCCTTTCACCGCCGCCAGCGCCGACCTCGCCAAGGTCCGCGTGCGCCCGCTGACGCCGACCGTGCCCGTGCAGCTCTACCTGCTCAGCGCGGCGAGCGCACCGTTGGCGCAGGCCTCGCGCCGCCTCGTCAAGTTCATCACCGCCGCCGCACACGAACACCTGGCCCGCCTGCCGTGATCCGCATCGAAGACATCGCCACCCATCCCGACTTCCGGCGCCTTGCCGACCTCGACCACGGCATCGCCGTCGACCTGCGCTACGCCACGGCCGACAACTTCGTCGGCCACTCCGTCTACGCCGGCATCGACTGCGCCTGGCTGCGCCGCGAGGCCGCCGCCGCACTGGAGCACGCCGCCGCCTGGCTGCACGAACGCCGCCCCGGCTACCGCCTGCTGGTGCTGGATGCGCTGCGCCCCCAGCGAGTGCAGCAGCGGCTGTGGGACGAGCTGCAGGCCACGCCGCTGACGATGTACCTCGCGCCACCCGAGCGTGGGTCCATCCACAGCTTCGGCATGGCCGTGGACCTGACCGTGCTGGACCCGCAGGGCCACGAGGTCGACATGGGCAGCGGTTTCGACGAGATGACGCTGGCCTCCCACCCCGACCACGAAGCCGAGCACCTCGCGCAGGGCGCGCTGACGGCGCAGCACCTCATCGAGCGCGGCTGGCTGCGCGCTGCGATGCGTGAGGCGGGCTTCCACGGCATCGCCACCGAATGGTGGCACTTCGACTTCGGCGACCGCGTGGCGGTCAGGCGGGATCTGCCGAGGGTGTTGTGACCCGGCCCGTCTCGCGGCCACGCTGGGGACGAACAGGCGTGAGCCTGAGACTGAGCTGGTAGACGAAGCCCCAGACCAGCGCACCCGCCGAACCGAAGACGGCCGCGTAGACGCCCAACGCATCGGCCGCCGATTCCGCCCAGAGCCACAGCGCCGCGAAGACGATCAGCTCCAGGAGGACAGCGACGGCGAATGCCCAGGCAGCCGCCTGACGCAGGTTGGCCGACAGCGCCCAATGGCAGTGATGGCAGCTGAACTCGGCGCGAATCGCCCAGCCCGCGATCGGGCCCGAGCAGACGGGGCAACGCTTGATGGTCATAGGCCTGTAGCGGTGCCCCTCCTCGTGCGATCGGCATCAAGGCCGCGGCATCTTCTTTTGCAGCTCAACGATGAAGCCCTGATCGAGTTCGGCCCGGCGCGGCGTCGCCTCGGCCAGTTTGACCTTGACCCAGGCCTCGGCGTAGTTGCCGGCGGCGAACAACGTGATGGCCCAGTTCTGCAGGTTCAGCGTGTGCTGCGGCGCGCGCTGCTGCACGGCGGCGAAGCGTGCGAAGGCCTGCTGCAACAGCGCGTCGTCATGGGCCTCGGCACCGGCCATGCCCAGCGTGCGGGCGTAGTCGGCCGCGAAGTCGATGTCGCCGGACATGGCCGCGTCCGCCTCCTGGAACAGGCCCAGCGCCTCACTCATCCTGCCGCTGCCGCCTTGGACGGCGCCCATGCCCCACAGCGCCTCGCCGTTGTCGGGCTTCAGCAGCCACGCCTGGTTGAAGCGCCGCATCGCCTCCTCGGGCTTGCCCTCGCGCAAGGCCTTCCAGCCACGCGCGGCGACGGCCTGCGCGGCCTTTTGGCGGTCGCCACCGAATCCCTCCTCCAGCGTCGCGACGAACCTGGCATCGGCCGCCTGCTCGGCCTCGCTCTTGGCACCGGGGCCGTACTTGGGCAGCAGCGAACGGTCCTCGGCGAGCGCCGCCGTGCAGCCCAGGGACCAGATCAGCACGACCAGCGACAGCGAGCGCAGCAGACCCTTCATGGAACGCCTCATCGGGGTGTTGGATGCCGCCGGATTCTGCAGGCAACCCGCGGCATCGCCACCGGCCACGCTCAGCCCGGCTCCGCCACCGCCTCGGTCCGCCACTTGAATTGACGCTGCAGCTGCTGCACGGCCGGGTGGCCGACCAGCAGCTTCAGCGGCGCGTTGAGCACCAGTGGCAGCAGGCCGCAGCGGGCGTTGAAGGCGGCGTCGATGAGTTCCACCGCGCGGTCCACCTGGCCCAGCACCGCCAGGGCGGGCGCGAACATCACGTTGCTGGCCGCGTTTCCCTGTTCGCCACCCAGCGCCGCGTCGATGAGCGCGAGGGCCTTCGTCGTCTCGCCGCAGCGCGCCAGCACGTAAGGCTGGGTGGCGCGCACGTAGGACGGCGTGTCAGCCCGCGCCAGCAGCTGCAGCGCCGGCGCGATGAGCTCGGGGCCGGGCCGCTGGCTGGCGCGCAGCAGCAGGTGCTGGCTGATGGCGATGGCGCTGTCGGGATGGTCCAGCTCGGCGCGCTCGGCCTCGCGCAGCGCGGCCTCGGCCTGGCCGTCGTAGCCCAGCGCACGCGACAGCATCACGCGCGGGTAGACGGCAAAGGGCCGCTGTGCGACGGCACGCCGCAGCACCTCCACGGCCTCGCGGCTGCGGCCGGTGGCCAGCAGGTGCCAGCCGAACAGCGGCAGCAGCTCGGCGTCGTCGGGCTGCTCCCGGTAGGCGGCACGGAACAGCGCCTCCGCGTCGTCGAAATGCCAGTCCATGTCGGCCAGCCACGCGCGGGCCACGCGCACGCCGGCAGCCTGCGGATCGTGCTGCTCGGCCGCGTCGAGCTCGGCCTGACCGTCGGCCACGGTCACGCCCAGCTCGACGGCCATGCCCCAGCCCACCGCGGCGCCGATGGTGACGGCCAGCGACACGCGGGCAGGCGCGTAGTCGGGGTACTCGGCGACGATGGCGCGCAGCACCGTCAGTGCGCGGCCCATCGCGCGCGGCGTGCCTTGCTGGGCCAGCTCCCATGCGTGCAGGTAGGCCTCGACAACGTCGGGTGGCGCCTTCACGACCGCCAGCATGCGGTTGTGCACCGTCGGCTCGGGCGGCACCAGCCGGTAGCCGAAGCCGTAGACGGATTCGATCTTCACGTCGGGCAGCGCGCGGCGCAGCTGGCTGATGCAGCGCGCGACGCTGTCGTCGGACACCGCCGAGCCGCCCCAGGCGTGCTCGATGATGTCGGCCTTGCTGACGGCCAGCGGCTGGGCGCGGATCATCAGCGCCAGCACGGCACTTTCCTTCGGCGGCAGAAACAGCGGCGAGTCCTGCCAGGTCGGCAGGCCGTCAGGCGTCAGGTCCAGGGCCATGATCCGACTCTAGTGACTCGCCCGCGCGCGCAGCGGCGGGACTTTCCCGGTCATCAAGCTGCAGAAGGCATCGCCCCCGCGAGCCCGAGTGCCGGGTTGTCGAGCAGGCGTGCAATGTCCATCAGGATCAGCAGGCGCTGCTGCAGCGTCGCGATGCCGGTCACGAAGCTGGTGTCGAAGCCCGGCGCGCTGAGCCTGGGCGCGGGGCGGATTTGTTCGGCCCCCAGCTCCACCACATCGGACACCGCGTCCACGACGATGCCCACGACGCGTCCGCCCAGGTTCAGCACGATCACACCGGTCAGCCCCGTGCAGGGCGCCGGCTGGTTGAACGCGAGGCGCAGGTCGACGATGGGCGTGATGACACCCCGCAGGTCGATGACGCCGCGCAGCACGGCCGGCGCGTTGGCGATCTTCGTCGGCTCTTCGTAGGAACGGATCTCCTGCACCTGCAGGATGCCAATGCCGTACTCCTCGTCGCCGAGGCGAAAGCTCAGGTACTCGGCCGGCTCGGCCAAGGCGGCGGTCGGCTCGGTTGCCACGGTCAGTTCGTTCATCTCTGCCTCAAGCCGCGGCCAGCGTCTGGTCGATGCGGAAGACGGAGACCGCCTCCGTCAGCAGCTGCGCCTGCTGGTTCAGGCTGTCGGCCGCGGCGGCGCTTTCCTCGACGAGCGCGGCGTTCTGCTGCGTCACCTGGTCCAGTTGCTGGACGGCATCGCCCACCTGCCCGATGCCCTGCGACTGCTCCAGGCTGGCTGCACCGATCTCGCCCATGAGGTCGGAGACGCGGCGCACCTGCGCCTGGATCTCGGTCATCGTGCGGCCGGCGCTGTCGACGAGTCCACTGCCCTGCTCGACGGTCTCGACGCTCTGGCTGATCAATACCTTGATCTCCTTGGCCGCATCGGCCGAGCGGCTGGCGAGCGCGCGCACCTCCGAGGCGACGACCGCGAAACCGCGGCCCTGCTCGCCGGCACGTGCCGCCTCGACGGCCGCGTTCAACGCGAGGATGTTGGTCTGGAACGCGATGCCGTCGATGACACCGATGATGTCGCCGATCTTCTTCGAGCTGGCCGAGATGCGGCCCATCATCTCGACGACCTGGCCCACCACCTCGCCGCCCTGCGTGGCGACGGCCGACGCCGTGGCCGACAGCTGCGTGGCCTGGCGGGCCGTGTCGGCGTTCTGCTGCACGGTGACGGTCAGTTCTTCCATCGAGGCGGCGGTCTGCTGCAGGTTGGAAGCCTGCTCCTCGGTACGCTGCGACAGGTCGGCGTTGCCGGTGGCGATCTGCGAAGAGCCGGTGGCGATGGAGTCGGAGCTGTTGCGCACGCGGTCGATGAGGCGGGTCAGGCTGCCGGTCATGTCCTGCAGCGCCTGCAGCAGCTGGCCGGTTTCGTCGGCGCTGGTGACGACGATGCGGCGCGTCAGGTCGCCGTCCGCCACGCTGCGGGCAATGGCCACGGCTTCCTGCAAGGACCGTGAAATGAGCCGTGCCACACCCAGCGCCAGCACCATGCCAACGGCGATGCAGGCGACGACGACAACGATGACCCAGGCGCGAGCGCTGGCGTACAACTGGTCGCCCAGCCGGTTGGCCTCGGCGGCGCCCTCCTCGTTGACCTTGATGATCTCGTCGATGCGCGCTTCCATGGCCCGGAAGCTGTCCTTGCCGACGCCACGCATCAAGGCCATGGCTTCCTCGTCCTTGTGCTCGCGGGACAGGGCCACGATCTGCTGGTGGGCGTTCAGGTAGCTGGCCAGCAAATCGGAGAACTCGGCATAGGCCTTCCTCTCCTCGGGCTCTGAAATCACGGCCTCGTAGGCCTTGCGATCCTTGCCCAGTTTGTCGATCAGGCCGGCCATCGTGTCCTCGTAGCTCTTCTTGAGCTCGGGGGTATCGGCCAGCACATGCTGTTGGGAGAAGGAGCGCAGGCGCGACAGCCCGTAGCGGATGTCGCCGGCGGACTTGATCGCCGGCATCCAGTTGGTGGCCAGGTCCGTGCCGGTCCGGTTCACGCGCGCCAGCTCTGCGATGGCAAACACGCCCAGCCCGGCGGTCAGCAGCAGCACGGCAATGAAGGCCACCACGAGCTTGGTGGCGATCCTCAGGTCATAGAACCACTTCATGAATCAGGTCTCCGATGTTGCCTTGGACGGCGGCCACACCCCTCATTCGCGGGGGTGTCGACTGGGTCGGCATCGTAGAAACCCTATGTTTTTGAATCCTGATGAAAAGCCGATGAAAGATTCGCGACGGCGGCGGTCCGTGACTTATTGCCGGCTGTCTGGCGCCGACAGCCGCCCCGGGGCTTAGCCCACGAGAGCGAAGCGCGGCTGCTCGACACCGTCGATGACGACGTTCTCCACGAACATCGAGAACGGCCGCACCCACCAGCCGCTGTCGTTGTAGAGCGGCCGGTAGACGACAAGCGGCTCCAGCGTCTCGCTGTGGCGGGCCACGCCCATGACCTCGTAGTCGAGGCCCTTGTAGTGGCGGTAGCGGCCGGGGGCGAGGGTGGGCAGTGCGGGCAGGTCGTCGGAACTCATGCCCGCATTGGATCAGCTCAGGGCTTGAACGCCGTGTCGCTCTCCGCGCCCTTGCGGGGCTGCCAGCCCAGGCCGTAGTAGTTACCGCGGTCGCGAGCCCAGGGGTCGAACGCGTTGACCACGCCCGCCAGCTCGCGGCTTAGCTCCGGCACCGTGCGCAGCAGCACGCGCTTGAACGGCGACACCTCCACGCGGTGGCCGTTGCTCTCCTTCGGCTCGAACTGCTTGCCCGTCGGGCCGTTGTTCATGACCCAGTCCAATCCGAGCCGGCTGTAGAACTCGGGCCGGAAGCTGCTCGTGAAGAAGCGGTCGCTGAACAGCCGGCGCGACGCGTTCAGGATGAAGACCTGGAACTGCGTCTCCGAGATTGCGTAGCCGTGCGGCCGCGTGAACTCGGCCAGCCAGCCGACCACCGTGTCCACGTCCTCGATGTTGTCGACGACGCTGCCGTCGGGCTTGCCCAGGCAGTCGTTGATGGGGCTGCCGTCGAGGTTCTTCTGCGCGGCGGTGATGACCTTGCTGGCGTCGCATTTGTGCTGGCCGTAGATGCTGCGCAGGTCGGCGATGACCTTCATCTGCCGCGCGTGCTCGGGCGAGTTGGCCGGCAGGCGGGCGTCGGCGAAATCGTCGAAGCTCGTCAGCTGGCGCAGCCCGTACTGGCGGCGGAACTCGTTGAAGCGCGGCACGCCATGCTCGCGGTCGCGGATGAGGTCCAGCGCGGCCACGTCGATCTTGCCGGTGGCGGACTGCAGTCGCGGCATCGGCAGGTTCTGCAGAAAGGCCGGCGTGTTGCCCAGCGTCAGCAGGCCCAGCCGCTGGCGGCCCATGGACAGCGCCCAGTCCGCTGCCCCCTGCTGGGCCAGCGCGCCGGTGGCCTTGGCGCGGAAGGTGTCGATGACCGGCACCTTGGCGGCGATGCGGTTGGGATCGGCGTCCCAGTGGCGCAGCTCGATGAGGTCGGGCACCAGCGCGTGCAGCCGGTAGACGCTGACGAACTCCTCCGGGAAGTTGAACGGCGAGCCGAAGTGGTTGACGCCGCCGTTCACGTCCTGCGGGTTGGCGAGGCTCCAGATGTCGTCCTTGGCCGGGTCGTGGCGGGCGAAGAAGCGGTCGCTCGTATAGACCTGCGCGCCCAGGCCGACGATGCCCGGCCCCGAGGCCAGCGCCGAGTACCACTGGCCGGCCTTCTTGGCGTCGGTACTCTTGCCGAAGTTCTGCACGACGACGGCCTCCAGCGCGTTCTCCACCCACGGGTGGCCGTCGAACAGGCCGCCCCAGTTGGCGTTCATGCCGAGGTAGAGCGGCTCGTCGTAGAGCAGCTGCGGCGTCCACTCGATGGTGTGGATCTTGGCGATCTCGGCGGCGACAACGAGGCGGGCCACCTCGAACAGCACGTCGGACGACACGTCGCGATAGCGGATGACGGCCGTGGGCGCAGCCGGGTCACGCAGGCCCGAGTCGTCGTCGGGCGCCGCGGCCGCGCGGCGGCGGAACTCGGTGACGAAGGCGTTGTGCTCACGCGAGAAGATCGTGTGATAGAAGCCGATGCCGATGCTCCAGTTGTCCGGGAAGGCCGCCGTGCCCTGCCCCGCCCACTGCGGGTTGATCGGATCGCCGGGGCCGAAGACCGGCAGCTGGCCCAGCGCCTCGCCGGCGCCGCCACGTGTGCCGGGCAGCAGCAGCAGCTTCGCCGGATCGGCCGGGTCGCGCTTCACGCGCTGGCGCGACACGCCGTCGTAGCCGTAGATCTGCGACGCGTCCCACCAGGCCGTCGTGTTGTTGGCATGCGTGCGGAAGGCGCGTGCCAGCGGCTTCGTGCCGTCGGCCGCCGTGTAGCGCGGCGGCGCATTGCTCTCGGCGATGTAGCCGCGGTCGATGCGGTCGTCGGGCCGGCATCCCAGCTTGGCGGCGTCACCCGCGCAGCCCACCGGCATCCACTGCGTCGGCGCATCGTTGTTGTGGCCCTCCTCCATGTGCGAGAACCAGTCGTGCGTCATGAACTGAATCCAGAACGCCGCCAGCACGTTGAAGAACGGCGCCTTCTGGTAGTCGCAGTTCGCATCGACCGACGCGCCCGGCAGGCCCTGGCCGTCATGGCACTTGGCCGGATCGCTCTGCGCGCGCGTGAACAGCTTGCGGCTGATGAGCTGCGGGTCGGGCTGCAGCAGCGACAGCCGGTTGCCGTGGCGGTTGCGGGCGAGCTGGTCGTCGCTGATGTCCGGGTAGGTCGCCTCGAACTGCACGTTGCGCGCGAACAGCGTGCCGGTCGAGCCCATCCGCGGGTTGACGATGTCGTTGCAGACGCCCGTCAGCTGGCGCCAGCGGATCAGCTCACCGGAGCACAGCTGCGGCCCGTCGCCGCCCACCGCCGCGTAGAAGGGCGAGCTGGCCGGCAGCCGCATCGAGGGCCAGGTCTTGAGGGCCGTGCCCGGCACGCCGTCGCGGCCCTTCACGTAGTCGGTGAAGGTGCCCGAGTTGTCGAACAGGTTGAACTTGATCAGCTCCATGCGCTGGTATTCCAGGTCCAGCAGCGCGCCGTCAACGCCGCGGCCATTGGGGCCCAGATGCCCCGCCACGCCGTCCGTGCCAGGCAGGAGCGAGGCACTGTCGCCGGTGGCCCAGTAATTGGACCAGTCGACATACGGGCTGGGCCGGAAGGCCGCCGCCTTGTCGCCGCCGCGGCAGCGCGCCACGACCTCGCCGACCTTGCCGTTGAAGCGCTCGCTGCGCTCGTCGGCCACCTTGCGGAAGCCGCCGGCGACCATCGCGGTGCAGTTCTTCGTGTCTTCCAGGCTGGCGGTGGGCGTCGTGCTGACGCAGCCGCACAGCAGCACGGTCATCGTCAGCAGCGCGGTCAGGCAGAGCTTCATGTCGGGCTCCTCGAGGGTTCTTCGTAGATCGCGCAACATAGCGACCGCGCCGGCGCAGCGTCAATCCTGCGACGGCCGAAAAAGATTCACCTTGAGGACAGCCCGCCCCATGACGCCCTCCCGCCGACAGCTCCTGCAATTCACCGCCGCCACATCCAGCCTGCTGGCCGCCGCCATACCGGCCCAGGCCCAGGCCCAGGCTCAGAACGCACCGCTGCTCGCGCGCCGACTGCGCCCCGGCGACACGATCGGCCTCGTCAGCCCCGCCAACGCCACCTTCGAGCGCGAGCCGCTGAAGCTGGCCATCGAGGCGCTGCAGGCGCTGGGCTTCAAGGTCAAGCCGGGCCAGAACGTCGCCGCGCGCCGCGGCCCCTTCGCCGGCACCGACGCGCAGCGCGCGGCCGACATCAACGCGATGTTCGCGGACGACTCGGTCAACGGCATCCTCGCGCTGACTGGCGGCTCGGGCTGCAACCGCATCGTCGACAAGCTGGACTACGACCTCATCCGCCGCCGACCGAAGTTCTTCGGCGGCTTCAGCGACCTGACCTGCCTCGTCAACGCCATCCAGCGCCAGACCGGCCTCGTCACCTTCCACTGCCCCGTCGCCGGCTCGGAGTGGAACGACTACTCGGTGCAGAGCTTCAAGGCCGTCGCGATGAACGCCGAAGCCGCCGTGCTGCGCAACCCGGTCGCGTCACCCGGCGACGACCTCGTGCAGCGCGAGGAGCGCATCGCAACGATCCGCCCCGGCAAGGCACGAGGCCGTCTTGTCGGCGGCAACCTGACCGTGCTCGCGTCCATGGCCGGCTCGGCCTACTTCCCGGACTGCCGCGGCGCCGTGCTGTTCCTCGAAGACATCAACGAGTACATCTACCGCATCGACCGCTGCCTCTCCACGCTGCGCCTGGCCGGTGCGTTCAAGGAGCTGGCCGGCGTCGTGCTGGGCCGCTTCACGAAATGCGAGCCCGGCGACGGCTACGGCAGCCTGACGCTGGACGAGGTGTTCGACGACTACTTCCTGCCGCTGAACGTGCCGGTGTTCCGCGGCGCGGCCATCGGGCACATCAGGCGGAAGATGACGGTGCCGGTGGGGGCGGCGGCGGAGATGGATGCGGAGGCCGGGACGATCAGGTTGCTGGGGGCCGCGGTGGCCTAGGCGTGGCGCAAGAAGGGCAAAGCCGGAGCCGACCAAGGGCCTAACCAGCGGATGCCACTTGGTGCAGCCAATCGTCAAACCAAGCCAGCGGAAGCAACACCTGTTCCAAATCCAAGGTGCGCAATTCTTCGAGCGAGTACGAGTTCGCCAGGAAGAGATCCCACTGACAGTCCACATCCGCAAGGATAGGAAGCAACCTTTCGATATCCGAAGGGGCATCCGCGTCGAGATACAAGCACCAAAAAGCATCGCACCATTGAGCAATTTGCCAGTGCGAGTGTGGCGATGCATCTGGATTTAGGCCCCAACCAAGAACAGTCCGCAAAGCGGCGGAGGTGAACGGGAGTTCGATGCCTGTCATTGCTATGGCGGACTGGTCCATTGCCCAAGTATGTCCTGCCTAGACAGGTGAGCCCGCCCGCACTGTGCTCGCGTCTAAGCGATCTTCACCGCTGCCCCGCCACCCACTCCACCAACGCATCCAGCACCGGCCTCCCCTTCGCCGACGCCTCGGGGTGGTTGACGACGGCGACAAAGACCCACAGCCGCCCCGACGCATCCGGCACGAGGCCCGCGAGGCTCACCGCGTCGCGCAGCGTGCCAGTCTTGAGCCGGGCCTGGCCTGCGGCCGGGCTGTTCTTGAGCCGGCGCGACATCGTGCCGTCCACGCCGGCCACCGGCAGCGTCGCCAGCAGTTCGGGCGCCTGGCCGCAGGCCTGGCTGGCGCGCAGCAGGCCTGCCAGCTGCGCCGGGCTGACCCGCTCGCGGCGCGACAGGCCCGAGCCGTTCTCCAGCACCAGTCCATGGTCATCCAGCCCATGCGCAGCGAACCAGGCATGCACCGTGCGGTCGGCCGCCGCGAGCGTCGGCTCGCCGGGCTGCGCGGCCTGGGCGCCGAGCTGCAGGTAGACGAGCCGTGCCAGCGCGTTGTCGCTGCGCTTCATGACGCCGCGAAGCACTTCGGCCAGCGGCCGGCCCATGTGCGTGGCCAGCACGACGGCGCCGGCCGGGGCGGGCCCTTCCACGTCGCCCGGCGCCATAGTGCCACCCAGCTCGCGCCAGAACTGGCGCACCACCGTCGTCACCAGCCACTGACGGTCGACAAGTTGCAGCGGCTCGCGCTGGCGGCAGTTGGCGGGGAAGGCACCTTGCAGCTTGACGGTCCAGCCGTCGGCGGCGGGCGTGGCGACGGCCGGCTTCCAGTCCTCGTCCCAGTCCTTGCAGGCACGGGTGGACAGCGTCATCGCGCTCGCGTCCAGCGCCAGGCCGGGCAGCGCAGGCACGCTGCGCGCCGAGACGCCCGTGGGCGTGGCCTGCAGCTCGATGTCGAGCAGGCTGCCGTTGAGGTGCAGCGCGTCGGGGATGACGTTGTAGGCGAAGTCGGGCGCGTCGTCGAAGGGCGGCAGGCCCACGTCCAGGCGCGTCGGGTTGAACAGCGTGCGGTCGATGACGAGGCCGCCGCGGATGTCGCGCGCGCCGCTCTCGCGCAGTTGCCTCAGCAGCCACCACAGCGCGGGCCAGTCGAGATCGGGATCGGCACCGCCGCGCAGGATCAGCGGGCCGTCGATGGTTCCGCCGACAGGCGCCGAACCGGCCAGCAACTCCGTGCGGCCGCGGTGGTTGATGCCCAGCTTGTCCAACGCCACGATGGCCGTGACGAGCTTCATCGTCGAGCCCGGCGCCATCGCGTCGTCGGCGCGGCGGGTCAGCGCAGGGCGCGAGCCGTCCAGCGGCTGCAGCACGAAGCCCAGGCTGTCGGCCGGCAGGCCGGCCTTGGCGAGCGCGGCCTGGGCGGGGTCGGGTATCGGCGTGGTGGCGCAGCCGGCCAGCAGCAGCGCGGCGGCGAACAAGGCCAAGCGCATCAACACACTCCCAGCCTGTGCGCGACGAAGCGCGCCAGCGCCACGTCTTCGAGACCGATGCCCACGCTCTTGTAGACAACGATGTCCTGCGGCCCGCGCGGGTGCGGCGTGACGAGCAGCTCGCCCAGCTCGGCCCAGCGCTCGGGCGCGCTGTCGACGAGGTCGCCGGCCTCCTGCTCGGCGGCCGTGCGCCACTCGACGGCGATCAGCGCGGCACGGTCCAGCAAGGCGTCGTCCAGCTCACGCGCGGCGCGCGTGCTGGAGCCTACGGCGGCAACGAAGGCGCCGGGCTTGACGAGCGCGCCGTCGAACAGCGGCGTGGGTGAGCGCGTCGCGGTCACGATGACGTCGGCCTCGGCGGCAGCCGTCGCAGCATCCACCGCCCGCCCGCCGAGTTCTGCCGCGAACGCCTCGGCCCCCGAACGCGCGCAGACGAGCACATGCGCGAAGCGCCGCACCTGCATCAATGCCTCGGCATGCGCGCGCGCCTGGATGCCGGCGCCGAAGATGGCCAGCGTCTTCGCCTCAGGCTGCGCCAGCAGGTCCGCCGCGACGGCGCTGGCGGCGGCCGTGCGCAGCCGCGTGAACTCGTTGGCCTCCAGCGTCGCCAGCGGCGCGCCGGTCGCCGCCGAGAACAGGCTGACGAGGAAGTGGTACCTGCCGTTGCGCGCCGAATAGACCTTGGTGCCGAGCACGGCGGGCAGCTCGCCGTCGGCATCCAGGATGGCGCCCATCGCGCTGATGGCCAGCGCCGCGCCGTCCAGCGTGCGCGTGGCGCGGTGCCGCGCCAGCACCTGGGCCTGGCCGCGGCCATGCTGGGCGAAGGCGGCATGCAGTACGCGGGCGGCACTGCCGGGGTCGAGCACGGCTGCGACGTCGGCTTCGGTGATCAGGCGCATCTCAGAGTTCCATTCCAGCGGTCCGCGCGGGCCAGGCCCCCGTCGGGGGAGTTCCATCGGGTCGGCGGCACTGTAGAGGGGCCACGCGCACCGCGGGTGTGCTTTGCAACAGGCATGCATTCCCGCAGGTTATGCGCCGCCGACAAGCATTCATCGGGAAACGCGCAACAAACAGGGACTGCCCCCTGGGCGCACCCGGACGCGAAGGCGAACATGGAATCAATCCAAACAAAGGAGTCGTTGATGAAGCTGAATCGTCTGGTGGGGCGGCTTGCGGCCCTCGGCTTGGCAGCACATGCCTGCGCCGTGCTGGCACAGAGCGATACGGGAGCCAAGCTGGAGCGCGTCGAGGTGACGGGGTCGAGCATCAAGCGGCTGGTCGATGAGGGCGCGCTGCCGCTGGAGGTCATCACGGCCGACCAGATCCGCCAGAAGGGCCTGACCAGCGCCGAAGACGTGCTGCGCTCGCTGTCGGCGAACGCGGCCAACGCCAACAACGCCGTGTCGAGCAACAGCGTCTTCGGGCAGGAGGGCGACCGCCTGGCCGGCGGTGGCGCCTACGCCAACCTGCGCGGCCTCGGCCCCACCGGCACGCTGGTGCTGCTGAACGGCCGGCGACTGTCCAACCAGGGCACGTCCGGCGGCTCGGTCGACCTGAACGCCATCCCGCTGGAGATGATCGACCGCATCGAGGTCCTGAAGGACGGCGCCTCCGCCACCTACGGCACGGACGCCATCGGCGGCGTCATCAACTTCATCCTCAAGCGCGACTACCAGGGTGTGCAGGGCAGCGTGAACTTCAGCACGCCGCTCACCGGCCCGCGCGGCAAGCAGCGCAAGGTCAACCTGACCGCCGGCTGGGGCGACATGGCCACCCAGGGCTTCAACATTTCCGGCAGCCTCACGCACAGCAGCAACGACATCCTGCGCGGCTCGGACCGCCCCTGGGCGCTGGGCTACCAGCCCGACCGCGGCCTCGCGCCGGACACCTCCAGCTCGCCCTTCTTCGCCAACATCATCGGCCAGGCCAACAGCGCGCTGACGACCGCAGGCAGCACCATCGGCACGACCGACACCACCAAGTACACGGTGCTGAACGCGCTGGCACTGACCAACCAGTGCGCGGCCGTGCCCTTCGGCGTCAGCCAGCTCGCCAACCCGACGGTGCTCTCGGGCCTGGGCTACACCAAGGCCAACAGCACCTACCGCTGCGGCACCGACTACGGCCGCCAGTACATGCTGAGTGCGCCGAGCCAGACCACCAGCGGCGTCGTCAAGGCCAGCTTCAATCTCGGCAAGGATGCGACCGGCTTCGTCGAGTTCGTGGGCTCGCGCTACTACTCGCTGGGCGAGTTCACGCCCTACCAGTTCAGCACGACCGCGCTGGGCCTGAACACCACCGTCAACGGCAAGCTCTATGACCACGGCGCTGACTACCCCGTCGACGGCCCCTACTACGTCAACATGAAGGCGCTGTACGGCGCCAACCAGTTCGACCCGACCAAGCCCATCGCCTACCGGCTGCGCATGTGGGACTGGGGCTACCGCGTGCTGGGCAACGAGTCCGTCAATGACCGCCTGACGGCCGGCGTGGAAGGCTCGTTCGGCGACTACGACTACCGCGTCTCCCTCGCCCGCGGCAAGGCGTCCGGCTACCAGGAGATGGTGGACGGCTATGCCGACACCACCAAGCTGGTGAACCTGCTGGCCAGCGGCGTCTACAACCCCTTCCTGCTGCCCGGCCAGACGCAGACAGCCGCGGCCATGCAGGCCGTGGAGGCCACCAAGGTGCACGGTCGCCTGGCCGGCGGCAGCACCCAGGTCGACCAGCTGCTAGCCAACATCTCCGGCCCGCTGATGAAGCTGCCGGCCGGCGACCTGTCCTTCGCCGTGGGCACCGACCTGCGCCGCGAGTTCTACGGCTACAGCGGCACGCAGACCTACAGCTGCGTCTCCTCCTTCAGCCCGGCCAACATGGCGGCGACCAACTCGGTGATGGGCTGCCCCGGCAACGCCTCCGCACCGGACATGACCCGCAACGTCGGGGCGGTCTACGGGGAGCTGCTGATCCCGGCGCTGAAGAGCCTGGAATTCGACGTCGCGCTGCGCTACGACCACTACCAGCAGGTCGGCAGCACCACCAACCCCAAGGTCGGCTTCAAGTTCACGCCCAACGCCGACCTGCTGCTGCGCGGCTCCTACAACACGGGCTTCCGCGCGCCGACGCCGCAGCAGCTCAACCTCGGCACCGTGCAGCTCGCGACGACCGGCTCCTTCGCCGACCCGGTCAAGTGCCCCAACCCGACCGGCAACAACGACCCGTCCTGCCAGCTCAACAGCATCCCCTACCTGTCCGGCGGCAACGCCAAGCTCAAGCCCGAGAAGTCGCGCCAGGGCTCCCTGGGCGTGGTGTTCTCCCCGGCCCGCGACATGACGCTCTCGATGGATTACTGGCAGATCAAGATGATCGACCGCATCCACAACCTGACGCCGACGCAGGAGCTGCAGAACTACTCGGTCTTCGCCGACAACTTCATCCGCGACGCCAGCGGCAACATCACGCTCATCCAGGCCGGCTGGATCAACGCCGGCGGCAGCATGACCAAGGGCCTGGACCTGACCGGCAACTGGACGACGACGCTGGGCGGCAACAAGCTCACGACGACGCTGTCGGCCACCAAGATGATCAGCGCCAAGGAGCAGCTCATCTCCAGCACGCCCATGATCCAGTACGTCGGCCAGTGGACCAACACCACGCTCTACCTGCCGTGGAAGGGCTCGCTGACGACCAGCTACAAGATGCCCACGCTGACGACCACGCTGTCGGCCAACTACTCGTCGGGCTACTGGGACGAAGACCACACGACCTTCACCACCGTGCCCGAGCTGCAGCGCCGCAAGATCTCGAAGTACGTGACCTTCAACCTCGTCGGCACATTCACCGGCGTGAAGGACCTGACGCTGAGCGCCGGCATCCTCAACCTGTTCGACCGCGACCCGCCGTTCACCTGGCACGACGTGGACAACGCCGTCGGCACCGGCTGGGACCCGCGCGTCGCCGACCCGCGCGGCCGCACGGTGCAGCTGACGGCCAGCTACAAGTTCTTCTGAAGCCATCCTCCCTGCCGGCGACAGCCGGCGTTGAACGGCCCCGCGTGCGGGGCCGCTTTTTTTGGCGTCAAGCCGCGCGGGCGCGCAGCCAGGCGTGGATTGCGCCGCCCAGCGCCGGCAGCCGCCACGTCGTCGACGCATCCGGGTGCGGCGCGTAGCGCGAGCCGAGGCTGGTGGTCACCGCGATCAGGTAGTGCAGGTCGCCGTCGTGCACGATGCCGGCGTCGCTGGCGTAGTTCTGCGTGGTGCCGGTCTTGTGGGCGAAGCGCGCCGGGATGCCTTGCACCCAGCCAGGCAGCGTGCGCAGCGACTCGCTGCTGAGGATGTGGTTCAGCGTCTGCGCGTCCAGCGCGCGGCGGATGACGGCACGGCTGGCGGCGCTGACGAGTTCGGGCGCGGTCGTCGGTGCGTCGGCGTCCAGCCGCCACATCAGCCGCAGCGCGTCCCAGGCCGTCATCTGGATGCGGCCCACGCCGGAGCCGGCGCCGTTGCCCCAGCCGCCGTCGGGCTGCGTGTCGGCGAGCATCAGGCCCGGCAGGCCGTGCACGGCGAACAGATCATGCAGTTCGTTGTGCACCTCGCGGCCGTTCTCGCGGCGGATGGCGCCGCGCGCGTGCAGGTGCGCCACCAAAGCCGACGTCGCCTCGTTGCTGCTGACGGTGATCATGTCGAACAGCCAGTCGGCCACGGCGCGGGTCCTGCCGCCAAAGGTGAGTGGCAGCGCCCAGTCGCTGCGGCGCTGGTCGACGAGGCAGGCGATGCCCACCGCGACCATGGTCTTCAGCAGCGACGCCGGGTATGGCGCCACGAAGCGCGGCCCGTTGCCGAACCAGGCGGGGAAGGCGATGCGCGACCAGTCCGCGCCGGGCAGCCACGCGTACGAGTCGCCTGCCGCGTCGCGCACGTCGGCACGGAAGGCGACGTTGTCCACGGCGCCGCGCGCCGCGTCGAAGCGCGCCACGAGACCCTGCGGATGCTCGCGCGAGAACAGCACGTTGGCGGCCACCGGCTTGGCGCCGAGCACGGCCACGGCGAGGTCGATGCTGGGCATCACGCCCAGTGGCGCACCACCCTGCAAGGAATCGGCCGTCTCCTCGAAGCGCTGCGCCAGCACGGCGGCGCGCAAGGCCTCGGCAAGATCGTCAGCCGTCACAGCCGCAGGCCGTCGAGCGGCAGCGGGCTGGCATGGCCCGAGACGAGTTCGGCCACGATGTCGGCCGTCGCGAACGAGAACGTGAAGCCAAGGGCGCCATGCCCCACATTGAGCCACAGGCCCGGCACGCCGCAGGCGCCGAGGAGCGGCGCGCCGCTGGGCGTGGCGGGGCGCAAGCCAGCCCATGGCACCGCGCGGTCGTAGTCGGCCGCGTGCGGGAAGGTGGCGCGCACCGAGCGCTGCAGCGACGCCAGCCGCCCGGCGTCCAGGCTGGCGTCGTCGCCGACGAGGTCCACCATCGCCGCCACGCGCAGCTCGATGCCGATGCGGGCGTAGAGGATCTTCTTCTCGAAGTCGGTCACGCTGACCTCGGGCGGCCGGTCGCCGATGCGTATCGGCGCCGTCAGGCTGTAGCCCTTCAGCGGGTAGAGCGGCAGCGCGACACCCACTGTCGCGGCCAGCGCGCGGCTGTGCAGGCCGGCGGCGAGCACGGTGGCGTCGGCCACGACGTCGCCCTGCGCCGTGCACACGCCCAGCACCGCGCCGTGCGCATCCCGCATGAAGCCGTCGACCCGCGTTCCCAGCCGACCACGGAAGCGCGGGTGCGCCACGAGCCGCGCATGCAGCTCGCGGCAGAAGGCATGGCAGTCGGCCACCGCCTCGGCCGGCGTGAAGATGCCGCCGGCCAGCGTCCCTTCGGTGTCGGCCAGCGCCGGCTCCAGGGCCACGCAGTCGTCGTGCGACAAGGCCTGCTCGACGCCGCCGCCCTTCACCCGGGCGGCCACGCGCGCGAACTCGGCGGGCTGGCGGTAGACGACCAGCTTGCCCGGTGCGCGCAGCGCGATCGCGTCGCCGAGTTGCGCCTCGGTACGCAGCCGCGCGAACGCGGCCTGGCTGTAGGCGCCGAGCGCCAGCAGCCGTTCGGTGGTGAGGCGGTTGACCGGCCCGCGGCAGTTGCGCAGGAAGGCGATCAGCCACGACCACTGCGCGCGGCTCGCCTCGGGCTTGAAGCGCAGCGGGCCGTCCGGGTCCAGCAGCCAGCGCAGCGCCTTCAGCGGCACGCCGGCGTCGGCCAGCGGCGACACGTAGCGGTAGCTCAGCTGTCCGCCATTGGCACGGCTGGCGCCCTCGGCCACGTCGGCCTCGCGCTCGGCCAGCGTCACCGCGTGACCGCGCTGCAGCAGCGCCCAGGCCGTGGTCAGGCCCACCACGCCACCGCCGATCACCACGCAATGCTTCATCCGGCTCCCTGCCGACTTCGTTGTCAGCAGCGTAAGGATGCCCGGCAAGCACTGCCAATGAAAGCGGCGGCTGCAGCCATCACCGCGCGTTATGGCGGCGGCCTGGCGGCGCGGTCTACAGGCCCGGCGTGGGCCGGGCGCGACGCTGGAAATGGGCGTCGAGGGCGTCGCGGTAGACGCGCCGGGTGTCTGCGGGCAGTGAGATGAACAGAGCCTCGCGCAGCATGGCCGCCCCCTCGGGCGTGCCCAGCGCCTGGTCGATCAGGCGGATGGCGGCATGCCCCCAGGGCGTGCGCGGACAGGCCACACCGCTGGGGACGGGGGACGTGGCCCCCTTGATCGGCAGCACTGCCAGCGGCAGTTCGCCCTCGTGCTGGCTGGCCAGCGCGACGATGAGGTTGGGGTACTCGACGGTGTAGTCGGCGCGCCCCTGCAGCAGCATGGGCAGCAGGGTGCTGCCGTAGTCGCCGCCGGTCACGCGCTGCAGCCCCGGGCCGCCCGGCGCCAGCTGCGCGTCCAGCGCCTCGCCGTAACTGCGTGCCTGAGCGGCGACGCCGCGCAGCGACACATCGGCCAGCAGGGCCGGCAGGTTGACGGCACCATGCGCGTCCAGCGGCAGCGCATCGCGGCGCTCGCGGCGCACGATGATCTGGGGCGGCGGCATCAGCCAGAGCGCGCTGAAGTAGGCCAGGCGCTCGCGCTCGGGCAGGCGCACCGCGTTGGCGATGCAGGCCTGCTCGCCCTGCCGCATCAGCGCCCAGCTGCGCTCGGCATTGGCCAGCGTCGGTTCGAGGTCGACGCCCGGCAGATGCGCTTGCAGCCAGCTCGCGATCATCTGGGAGGGGCGCACCAGCTTGTCGCCGTCGCGCACCGTGAGCGTGTCGCTGTTCAGCCAGAGGATGCGGTCGACAGCCGGCCCGGCCGCATGGACCGAACCCGCCAGCAACAGCGCGGCGATGCCGCAGAGCCGCCTTCGCACGCGCCGGTCAGCCCGCCAGCACGGCAGCCATCGCCTCGGCCGTGGCCTCGACGTTGCGCGTGTTCAGCCCCGCCACGCACATGCGGCCCGAGCGCAGGATGTAGACGCCAAACTCGGTCTTCAGCCGCTCGGCCTGGTCGGCCGTCAGACCGGTGTAGCTGAACATGCCGCGCTGGGTCAGGAAGTAGCTGAAGTCCCGGCCCGGCAGCTTGGCGGCGAGCACGTCGTGCAGCTGGCGACGCATGCCCTGGATGCGGCCGCGCATCTCGGCCACCTCGGCCTCCCACATCGCGCGCAGCTTCGGGTCGGTCAGCACCTTGGCGACGATCTGGCCGCCATGCATCGGCGGGTTGGAGTAGTTGCGGCGGATCATGAACTTCAGCTGGCCCAGCACGCGGGCGGCCTGGTCGGCGTCGGGGCAGACGACGCTCAGCGCGCCGCAGCGCTCGCCGTACAGGCTCATGCTCTTGGAGAAGCTGTTGGCGATGAGGAAGCTCAGCCCCTCGTCGGCCAGCAGGCGCGGCGCGAAGGCGTCCTCCTCGATGCCGTCGCCATAGCCCTGGTAGGCCAGGTCCAGGAAGGGCAGCAGCTCACGCTCGCGGATGACGGGCACCAGCGCGCGCCACTGGTCGGGCGTCAGGTCCACGCCGGTGGGGTTGTGGCAGCAGGCGTGCATCAGCACGACGCTGCGCGCCGGCAGGGCCTTGAAGGCGGCGAGCAGCGCGTCGAAGCGGACGCCACCGGTGGCCGGGTCGTAGTAGGGATAGGTCTCGCAGACATGGCCCGAGCCCTCGAAGACGGCGCGGTGGTTGTCCCAGGTCGGGTCGGAGAGGTAGATCTTGCTGTCGGGGAAGTAGCGCTTGAGCAGGTCGGCGCCGACCTTCAGGCCGCCGCTGGAACCCACGCCCTGGATGGTGGCGATGCGGCCTGCCTTGATGGCCGGATGTTCGGGCCCGAACAGCAGGGCCTGCACGGCGCTGCGGAAGTTGGCGGCCCCTTCCATCGGCAGGTAGGGCCGGGCACCGGCGGCCTCGACGACGGCCAGCTCGGCAGCGCGCACCGACGGCAGCATCGGGATGCGGCCGTCGTTGTCGAAATAGATGCCGATGGACAGGTTGATCTTGCCGGCGCGGGGGTCCTTCTGGAACGCCTCGTTGAGGCTCAGGATGGGATCACCGGCGTAGGCGTCGACGTGCTGGAACATGGGGCGGACTCCGTTGGGGAACCGCGATTATCCGAGCCAGTAGATCCAGCGTCCGTGCGGGTGGCTCCAGGCCAGGCTTCGTCCGGCGACACGGCCGGCTTCGGCGTGCCGCAGCGTCCACAGCGTCAGTGACGAGGCCGCCTCGCCGGCCGGCAGCACCGGCTCGGGCGGCCGTGGCGAGGCCGGCGCACTCAGCGCAGGCAGGTCGCCGCAGATCCAGGCCAGGCCATGGCTCAGCGCCAGCCGGTCCACCGTCGCGCGCAGCCGGGCGAGGTCGGCGTCGTTCAGGTAGTACAGCACCCAGCTCGTCAGCAGCACCGGCTGCACGCCGGCCGGCAGGCCCGCGAGCCACGGCTCGATGGCGGCGATGCAGTCGTCGGCCTGCGTCAGCGTGACAGGCAGGTCCTGCAACTGCAACGCGGCGCTGGCCAGGCGCTCGCGGCGGCGCGCGTCGTGAGGCCACAGGCAGGCCTGCAGCCAGCGCAGGCGCGCGGGGTCGGTGACGTCGACGGGCGCCGGGTCCAGCCCATGGCGCAGCGTGACGCGCCAGTCGGCCTCGGCCGGCAGCGGCGCCGGGCCGAGCCAGCGCGACTCGATGGCCAGCTCCCCGCCGCCACGCTCGTGCCAGGCGCCGTCGTCCGCCTGGTAGCGCAGCAGGTAGCGGTCCACGCCCAGGTTGAGGCCGGCACTGCAGCCCAGGTCCAGCAGCGCGAGATGACGCGCGCCGGTCGCCCGGGCCGCAGCGCCGAGCGCCGGCCAGATCACGGCGCAGCGCGCCACCTCGTTGGTCTGTGTGGCGCCATGTCGCAGGTGCGCCACCAGCGCGGGCCATTCGCGCGCCAGGCAGGCATCCAGCGCCGCGGCCAGGCCGGCATCGGGTGCGCGCGCGCCGCCGGCGCTGGGGTAGTAGGCCGCCAGTTCAGGCGCCGCGCCGGCCAGCACGCGCTCGTGCAGCGCCGCCAGCAGCAGGTTGGCCTTGCGTTGCTCGGCAGGCGCCTCGGCCAGCAGCGCGAGCGCGCGGTCGTCGTCGGCGAGGGTTTCGCACAGCGCGATGTAGAGCGGCTCCTGGCTGCATTCCTCGCGGCCGAAGCGGCGCAGCACGGTGGGCAGGTCGTCTTGATGCATGCGTCCAGCATAGGCAGACGGACGACGGGCTTGTGTCGGCCAGCCGACAATGCCGCCATGCCCGACGACACCGCGTGCCAGCTGATCACGGCCAACTTCCCCGGCCTGCAGGTGCCCGGCGACGTGGCGGCCCGGCTGCCGGCCCTGATGCCGCGGCGCCGGCTGGCCGATGGCCGCAGCGTCTTCGTGCAGGGGCAGCGGCCCGCGGCCTTCTACGCCGTGGCGGCCGGGGCCATCGAGTCGCGCTTCACCGGCGAGGACGGCCGCGTGTCGGTGCTGGGGGCCGTGGCGCCGCCGCAGTTCTTCGGCCTGGCGGCCTTCGCGGCCGGGTTGCCGGCGGAGTACGAGGCGGTGGCGCGGGGCGCCAGCGAGGTGTTCGTCATCGGCCGCGAGGCCTACACGCTGCTGATGGACGAGGTGCCCGGCTTCGCGCGCTCGCTGATGGCCGAGTTCGCACGCCGCTTCGACGGCACGCTGCGCCAGCTGCAGGCGGCCCGGCACCTGGCGGCGCCGGAGCGCTTCCGGCTGGCGCTGGCACAGCTGGCTGGCGAGCGCGGCGTGCCGTCGGGCGATGGCTGGGTGGCGGTGCAGGCCACGCAGTCCGAGCTGGCGCGACTGGCCCATGTGTCGCGACAGACGGCCAACGAACTGCTGGCCGAGGCCGAGGCGGCCGGCCGCGTGCAGCGTGGCCGTGGCCGCTGGCTGTGGCGGCCGAACGTGCGCTGACGCGCCCACCCGCGCCCGCCTACCGGTAGCGCGCGACGATGGCCCGCCAGCTGCCGTCCTCGTGCATGGACTGGAAGGCGCGCTCCAGATCGGCCTGGCGCGCCAGCCAGGGCGAGCGGCGCGACAGCACCACGTACGGCACCTCGCCGGGCAGCCGCCAGGGCTGCTTGACCAGGTCCATCGGCGTGGCCTTCAGCAGCAGATCGCCCTGGCGCTCCGGCACGATGGCCACATCCACGCGCCCGCGGGCCACCATCTCCAGCGCGGACCGGTAGTCGTTGACCTCCGTCAGCGCCTGCCGCGGCAGGCTGCTCAGCGCGGCGCCGTACAGCTTGCCGCGCTGGACCACGACGCGGCGGCCGAGCAGATCCCCGAGCTGGCGCACCGGCGTGACCTGGGGCCGTGTGTAGAGGGCCTTGTCCTCGGCTGGCAGCCGGATCTGGCCGTAACTCAGGAAGGCTTCCCGCTCCGGCGTGCGCAGCAGGCCCATCATCAGGTCGGCCTCGCCGGCCTCCATCATGCGCAGCGCGCGCGCCGACGGCACCTCCTGGTAGCGCAGCGTCAGGTCCAGGCGCCGCGCGGCCTCGTTGAGCAGCTCGAAGTACAGCCCGCCCGCGCCCTCGGGCCCGAACACGCGGTAAGGCGGATCGGCGCTGCCCACCACCCGCAGCACCTGGGGCTGCGCCAGCACGGGCAGGCGCCAGGCCAGCAACAGCAGCCCGAGGCAGCGGCGCCGGGTCGACCACAGGGCCATCGGCAACGCCGGCGGCGGTGTCAGTGGCCGCGCGTCAGGCGGACAGCGCCGCCTCGATGTCGGCACGCAGCTTGTCCGGCGCGTCGTTGGGCGCGAAGCGCTTGATGACCTGGCCGTCACGGCCGACGAGGAACTTGGTGAAGTTCCACTTGATGACCTCGGTGCCCAGGAAGCCGGGCTTCTCGCTCTTCAGGAACTTCCACAGCGGATGGGCATCGCTGCCGTTGACCTTGATCTTGGCCATCATCGGGAAGCTGACACCGTAGTTGAGTTCACAGAAGCTCGAGATCTGGTCGTTGCTGCCCGGGTCCTGACCGCCGAACTCGTTGCTGGGAAAGCCGATGACCACCAGGCCCTTGGGGCCGTAGTCCTGCCACAGCTGCTCCAGTCCCTTGAACTGGGGCGTGAAACCGCATTCGCTGGCCGTGTTGACGATCAGCAGCACCTTGCCGCGCTGGGAGGCCAGGTCTGCGGACTCGCCGCGGATGGAGGTGGCCTGGAAGTCGAAGACGCTCTCGCTCATGAACAGCCTCCCTAAAAAAACGAGGCCCATGCTACCCGCGCAGACCGTCGAGGGTTTGTAGCATGGCGCCCGGCGCGCGGCAGGCCTTCCAATCGCGCGAACTTCAGGGCCAGCCCTCCGGGACAGGCCCCGGTCAGCAACTTCGGACACCACCCCCTCCATGGATCACCTGGCTTGCTACACCCCGGCCGATCTCGCCGGCCCCACCCCGCCCGACCTGGGTGGCTTCCGCTGGAAGCTGCTGGCCCAGGGTGACTCGTGGTTCTCCAACTCGCGCGACAAGCTCAACGCGCACGCCAACCTGCTGCAGGAGCTGGTGTTCAAGTCCGGCACTGCGGCCATCAACTGCGCCGGCACCGGCAACGCGCTGTCGCACATGGTGGACCTGGAGTCCAGCGCCGACTTCGTCAGGCTGCTGGCGGGCGCGGACGCGCCGGTCTGGGACGGCGTGCTGCTGTCCGTGGGCGGCAACGACCTCATCGCCGCCGCCCGCACGCCGGCGCACAACGCGGCCGGCGAGCCCATCCCGCTGGAGCTGCGCCTGCTGCGCCGCCAGACGGAATGGGGCCCGCCGTCGGCCGGCGTGGCACGCTACTTCTCCGAACCCGGCTGGGCCACCTACGCCGAGTACATGCGCGCCAACGTCAAGCACCTGCTGTCGCTGCGCGACCAGGGGCCGTCGGCCGGCAAGCCCGTCTTCATGCACTGCTACGCCGTGCCGATGCCGCGCCCCGCGGGCGCCGACCACGGCGGCGACGAACTGGGCGCCAGCGGCCCCTGGCTCTACCCGGCGCTGAAGGCTTATGGCGTGCCCGCGGCCGACTGGGCCGCCGTGAGCCGGCTGATGGTCTTCCATCTGGCACAGCTGCTCAAGGGCATGGCGGCGGACAAGGAAGGCTTTCCCGGCCTGTTCGTGTTCGACTCGACCACCGTGCCGCTGGCGCTGGCCGCGCCCGGCTCCACCGGCATCAGCGGCGACTGGCACAACGAGATCCACCTCAACCACAGCGGCTGCTTCAAGATCGCCCGCGCGTGGAGCGAGGCCATCGAGATGGTGCTGGAAGGCAAGCACCTGATCCCGGTCCCCACGGGCCGCAAGGGCCGCGGCTCAAGCACCCAGAGCTGATGCATTGACGGCCGGCCGGCGAAGCCCGGGGCCGCACCTCGAAGGCGGGCGGCGCAGCCGGTAGTCGGTGGGCTTTATCTGTCCTGGGGGAGATGGTCCGTGCGGGCCAGGTCGAGCAGATGCTCGACCTCTTCCTTGTGGTCGCGCAGGTTGCGGCGGTGCCAGCTGCGAATCCACCACATCGAGGCCGCCACGACGACACCGAAGATGGTGATCGCGCCGAACACCGACAGGCCGAACTTGGTCATGGCCGTGTAGAACGCGCCCATGCCCAGGATGCAGGCCTGCTCGTTGAAGTTCTGCACCGCGATGCTGCGGCCGGCGCCCATCAGGTTGTGGCCGCGGTGCTGCAGCAGTGCGTTCATCGGCACGACCATGTAGCCACCAATGGCGCCCAGCACCATCAGGAACGGCGCGGCGACCCAGACGTTGCTGATGACGTTCATGAAGATCACCAGCACGCCCATGCCGATGCCCAGCGGGATGACGGCCATGGCGCGGTCCAGCCGGCTGGCGACCGACGCGACCACCGCGCCCACCGCCGTGCCCACGGCCACCACGCCCACCAGCGACGACGCCTGCTGCATGCCATAGCCCAGCGCAGCGGCGGCCCAGGCCAGCACGATGTAGCGCAGGTTGCTGGTCGCGCCCCAGAACAGCGTCGTCACGGCCAGCGAGATCTGGCCCAGCTTGTCCTGCCACAGCCGGCCGTTGCAGGCCGAAAAGTCGCGCACCAGGCCCACCAGGCTGTGCGCCACCGGCTGCAGCGGGGCCGACGTGCGCGGGATGCGCAGATTGAACAGCGCCGCCACGACGTACAGACCCAGCAGGCTCGCGATGGCCGCCTCGGGCGGCGTGTCGATGCCGGTGTCGATCATCGGCACGTCCACCATCAACAGGTAGTGCGACAGGCGGTCGCCGATGAGCTGGCCGCCCAGCAGCACGCCCAGGATGATGGACGCGATGGTCAGCCCCTCGATCCAGCCGTTGGCCTTGACGAGCTGCGACGGCGGCAGCATCTCGGTCAGGATGCCGTACTTGGCCGGCGAGTAGGCTGCGGCGCCCAGGCCCACGATGGCGTAGGCCGCCAGCGGGTGGGTGCCGAACAGCATCATCAGGCAGCCGACCACCTTGATGCTGTTCGAATAGAACATCACCTTGCCCTTGGGCACCGCGTCGGCGAAGGCGCCGACGAAGGGAGCCAGCACGACGTAGAACAGCGCGAACATCGGCACGAGGGCGGCACGCTGCCACTCGGCGGCGCCGGAGGTGCGCAGCAGCTCGACCGCGGCGACGAAGAGCGCGTTGTCAGCCAGCGAGCTGAAGAACTGCGCCGACATGATGGTGTAGAAGCCGCGTTTCATTGACCGAAGTCGATCCTGACTGGAGAGAGTCGTGAGCTGTAAAGGCCGACGAAAGACGGGCGGCGCGGGTTTATAGCATGCGGCCCGCGCCGGTTTCCTGCGCTGGCGGCGGCGCAGAATCGCGGGTTCATGATGCCCTCACGCTCCTTCCGGCCGCGGCTCCCCACGAAGGCGCCGGCGCTCGCCGGGCGGCCGAGCGTGCCCTGATATGCCCCGCCCCATCGAAGCCCTCGTCCACACCGACGCCCTCGCCCACAACCTCGCCCGGGCCCATGCCCAGGCGCCCAACGCCCGGGTCTGGGCGGTGGTCAAGGCCAACGCCTACGGTCACGGCATCGAGCGCGCCTTCGAGGGCCTGCGCGCCGCCGACGGCTTCGCGCTGCTGGACCTGGCCGAGGCCGAGCGGCTGCGCGCGCTGGACTGGCGCGGCCCCATCCTGCTGCTGGAAGGCGTGTTCGAGCCCCGCGACCTGGAGCTGTGCTCGCGGCTCAAGCTCTGGCACGCCGTGCACTGCGAGCAGCAGATCGACTGGCTGGCCATGCACAAGACGCACGAGCCGCACCGGGTGTTCCTCAAGCTGAACTCGGGCATGAACCGGCTGGGCTTCACGCCAGCAGCCTTCCGCGCCGCCTACGCGCGGCTGGACGCCCTGCCCCAGGTCGACGAGATCGGCCTGATGACGCACTTCTCCGACGCCGACGGCCTGCGCCGCGGCGCCGACGGCATCGCCCACCAACTCGCCGCCTACGAGGCCGCCACCGACGGCCTGGCCGGCGAACGCACCATCGCCAACAGCGCCGCCACGCTGCGCCACCCGGCCCGCACCGCGAACGACTGGGTGCGCGCCGGCATCATGGTTTACGGCGGCGTGCCGGACTTCCCCGAACACGACGCCGCCCACTGGGACCTGAAACCGGCGATGACGCTACGCTCCAAGGTCATCGGCGTGCAGCAGCTGCAGCCCGGCGACACGGTCGGCTACGGCAGCGCCTGGACGGCCGAGCGGGCCACGCGCGTGGGCATCGTCGCCTGCGGGTATGCCGACGGCTACCCCCGCCACGCGCCCACCGGCACGCCGGTGCTGGTGGACGGCGCGCGCAGCCGCACGCTGGGCCGCGTGTCGATGGACATGCTGGCGGTGGACCTGTCCGACCTGCCGGCCAGCGGCTTCGGCAGCGAGGTGACGCTGTGGGGCGAGGGCCCGCACGGCGCCCGCCTGCCCATCGACGAGGTCGCCCACGCGGCCGGCACCATCGGCTACGAGCTGATGTGCGCCGTCGCGCCGCGGGTGCCCATCCGCAGTGCCTGAATTCCGCTGGTCGCCGCAGCCCGGCGAGCTTGAGTTCGACGCCATCCGCGCCAGCGGCCCCGGCGGGCAGAACGTCAACAAGGTCAGCAACGCCGTCCACCTGCGCTTCGACATCCGCGCGTCCAGCCTGCCGGAGGCCGTCAAGACGCGACTGCTGAGCTGGGCCGACCAGCGCATCACGTCGGACGGCGTCATCGTCATCAAGACCCAGGACTCGCGCAGCCTGGAGCGCAACCGCGCCGACGCCGTCGCCCGCCTCATCGAGCTGGTACAGGCCGCCGCCCACGTGCCCAAGGCGCGGCGGGCGACCAAGCCGACCTACGGCTCGCAACAGCGCCGGCTGGAGGGCAAGTCGAAGCGCAGCGAAGTCAAGGCCGGGCGGCGCAGCAAGCCGGATTTCTAGGCCTCGCGAGCGCGCCGGCTGAACAGCATCGGCAGCGCCAGCAGATAGACCATCGCCGCGATCATCCAGACGCAACCGGGCCAGGACCGCTGCGTCGCCGCGAAGCCGGCCGTGACGACCAGCGGCCCGGCGATGCCGATCAGGCTGGTCAGGCTGGCAAGCGTGCCCTGCAGCTCGCCCTGGTGCTGCTCGTCCACCTGGCGCGCCTGCATGGCCTGCAGCGCCGGCATGGCCAGCCCGCCGGCGGCGAACAGCGGCAGCAGCGCGAACGGCATCCAGCCAGCCGTGGCCACGCCCATGCCGACGAAGCCCAGGCCGTCCGCCGCCATGCCGGCCAGCAGCGCGCGCTTCTCACCCAGCTTCGCCACCATCGGCCCGGTGACGAAGGCCTGCGAGACGGCATGCAGCCCGCCGTAGCAGGCCAGCGACAGGCCGGCCACCCAGGCCGTCCAGCCGTAGCGGTCCTGGCTATAAAGAATCCACAGCGAGCCCGGCACCTGCGACACCAGCGCGACGACGGCGAACACGCCCACCAGCGGCAACAGCGCCGGCTTTCCCTTCAGCCGGTGCAGCGCGGAGAAGGCGTTGAACTTGCTGGCGTCCAGCGTCGTCGTGCGGTTCTGGTTGGACTCGGGCAGCGCGAACCACGCCAGCGCCAGGTTCAGCCCGTTCATGACGGCCGCCGCGACGAAGGGCGCGCGCAGCGACCACTCGCCCAGGGCCCCGCCGATCAGCGGCCCGACGACGAAGCCCAGCCCCATCGCCGCGCCCATCTGGCCGAAGCGCCTGGCGCGGTCGGGCTCGGGCGTCACGTCGGTCAGGTAGGCCGTGCCGACAGCCATGCTGGCGCCGGTGATGCCGGACAGCACGCGGCCCACGTACAGCCAGGCCAGATTGGGCGCCAGCGCCATCAGCACGTAGTCGGCTGCGGCGCCGGCCAGCGACGCCAGCAGCACCGGCCGGCGGCCGAAGCGGTCGCTCAACGCGCCCAGCACCGGCGAGAACAGGAACTGCATCGCCGCGTAGACGGCCAGCAGCGCGCCGTAGTGAGTGGTGGTGGCGTCGGCGCCGGCCAGCTCGCGCAGCAGGCCGGGCAGGATGGGGAACACCAGGCTCATGCCCACGGCGTCCAGCAGCAGCGTCATCAGGATGACGGTCAGGGCTCGGTTCACGGAAGTTTCTCTATCGTTGATAGAGATCATTCTGCCCGAGGTTCTCTATCATTGCTAGAGAAATGAGCGCTCCTGCCCCACGACTGAACCGCGACGATGTGTTGCGCGCCGCCCTCGAACTGCTGAACGAGGTGGGCATCGACGCCCTGAGCACGCGCCGCCTGGCCGACAAGCTGGGCGTGCAGTCGCCCACGCTGTACTGGCATTTCAAGAACAAGGCGGCGCTGCTGGACGCGATGACCGAGGCCATCGTGCTGGCCCATCACACGCATGCCCAGCCGGCCGCCGACGAGGCCTGGCAGGACTGGCTGATGGCCGACGGCCGGGGCTTCCGCCGCGCGCTGCTGTCCTACCGCGACGGCGCCCGCCTGCATGCCGGCACACGGCCCGGCGAGACGGAGCGCGCGTCCATCGAGGCACGCCTGCGCCTGCTGTGCGCGGCCGGATTCGAGCCCGGCGCGGCCACGCTGCTGATGATGTCCATCGGGCGCTTCGTCGTCGGCTGGGTGCTGGAGGAGCAGTCGATGCTGAAGCCCGACGCGCCGGCCTCGTCCAAACTGCCCGGCCCGGACGCCGCGCAATACCCGCTGCTGGCCGCCGGCTGGGCAGCGACGGTGGGCGGCGACGCCGACGCGGTGTTCGAGCAGGCGCTGCGGATGCTGATCGACGGCGCTCAGGCCCGGCGTGTCGCCACGTAGAGGCTGACCAGGCACAGCGCCATGCCGCCCACGGCCAGCGGCGTCGCCTGCCAGCCCTCCAGCGCGGCCGACACGATGAGTGCGATGACCGGCACCAGCACACCCACCAGCGCCGCCTGCGCCGGGCCGCGCCGCTCGGCCAGCCGGTAGTACAGCGTGAACGCGACGACCGAGCCGAACGCGGCCAGGTAGACCAGGCTGGCGACGTAGGTCCAGGCCCCGTCGAACGACAGGCGATGCCCGGTTGCGAGCGACAGGCCCAGCAGGAACACGGCGCCATAGCCCATGCTCCAGGCCAGCACCGGCACCAGCGGCAGGCCGCGACGTGTCAGCACCAGCGTGAAGAACCCGCCGACGACGGCCGCCACGACGGCGAAGAAGCTCAGGCCCAGGCCCAACGCCGCATCGGGCCGCGCGCCGGTGGCGGCGATCTCGGGCCAGAAGATCAACGCCACGCCCAGCACCGCGCCGCTGCTGGCGACGAGAAAGCGCCGGCTGACCGGCTGGCGCCACAGCAGCCACGCGACCAGCGCGTTCATGAACACCATCAGGCAGAACAGCACGGCGACGAGGCCGCTGGGCACGTAGCGCTCGGCCTCGTAGACGGCCCAGTAGTTGCCGGCGTACTGGATGACGCCGGTGCCCAGCATGTAGCCATGCGCGTAGCGCGGCAGCTTCAGCGACACCCCCTGCCAGCGCGCCAGCGCCGCCAGCATCAGCGCCGAGATCGTGAAGCGCCAGCCGACCGACGTCAGCACCGGCACCGACGAGGCCAGCTGGTAGAGGATGACGTGCCAGGTGCTGGCCCAGATCAGCACCGGGCCGAGGAACAGGAACCAGGTGGGCAGGCGGCGGGCCGGGCTCGTCACGCGGACCGCTTGAACGTGGCCAGCAGCGCGCCGGCCGCGATGAACAGCGAGCCGAACACGCGGTTCAGCGTCTTGATGTGGCTCTCGCTCTTCAGTGCGGCCAGCACGCGCGCGGCCAGCACCGTGTAGCCGCCCATGACGACCAGGTCCGTGAACGCCAGCGTGCAGCCGATGACGAGGTACTGCCGCGCCAGCGGCGCGTGCAGGTCCAGGAACTGCGGCACGACGGCAAGCAGGAAGACCGTGCCCTTGGGGTTGACCGCGTTGATGCCCCAGCCGCGCAGCACCAGCTGGCGGCGCGTGACCTGCAGCGCGCCGTCGTCGGCGGCCACCAGCGGCCTGGCCGGTGCGCGCCATTGCTGCACGCCCAGCCAGATCAGGTAGGCCACGCCAGCCCACTTGATGAAGGCGAAGGCCGTCTCGGACGCGGCAATCAGCGCGCCCAGGCCGGCGCTGACGAACAGCACCTGCGTCAGGATGCCCAGGATCAGCCCGAAGGTCATGAAGTAGCCGCGCTTGAAGCCGTGGCTGAGCCCGGCGCTCATCGCCGCGACCGCACCGGCGCCCGGCGACAGGCTGATCGCCCAGCAGGCGGCGAAAAGGGTCAACCAGGTGGCGAATTCCATGAGGGACTCCGGGAGAGGAACAACAAGCCGGCCAGTGTGCCCGACGCGCCCCGCCGGCGCCGGTCGTCATGCCTGAGCCCCTACAGTCCGGACCATGTGGCGCACCCTGTTCCAACTGCCGCGCAGCGTCTGGCTGCTGGGGCTTGTCAGCCTGGCCAACGACAGCGCCAGCGAGCTGGTCTACCCGCTCGTGCCGCTGTACCTCGGCAGCGTGCTGATGGCCGGCCCGCGCGTGCTGGGGCTCATCGAAGGCATCGCCGAGGCGCTGTCCAGCCTGCTGAAGCTGTGGGCCGGCGTCATGGTGGACCGCAGCGGGCGCAGCAAGCCCTGGGTCGTGGCCGGCTACGGGCTCGCCGGCCTGGCGCGGCCGTTGATCGCCCTGGTTGCCGGCTGGCCGACGCTGCTCGCGCTGCGCCTGGCCGACCGCATCGCCAAGGCCGTGCGTGCCGCGCCCCGCGACGCGCTGCTGGCCGCCAACATCGACGCCGGCCAGCGTGGCCTGGCCTTCGGCCTGCACCGCGCGATGGACAACGCCGGCGCCGTCATCGGCCCGCTGCTGGCCTGGGCGCTGCTGAGCACGGGCGTGCCGCTGGGCCGGGTCTTCCTGTGGGCCGTCATCCCCGGCCTGCTGTGCGTCGCGCTGACGCTGGCCGTGAAGGAGGCACCGCCGCCGGCAGCCACACCGCCGCGCTTCAGCTGGACGCTGGCGAGCCTGCCGCCGGCATTGCGCCGCTACCTCCTCGTTGTCGCGCTGTTCACGCTGGGCAACTCCAGCAACATGTTCCTGCTGCTGCGCGCCAGGGAGCTGGGTGTGGCCGAGGCGCAGGTGCCGCTGCTGTGGGCGGCGGTGTCCGCCGTGGCGGCGCTGTTCTCGGTGCCGCTGGGCGGGCTGTCGGACCGCATCGGCCGCGTGCGGCTGCTGGTGGCCGGCTACGTGGCCTACGCGGCGTTCTACGTCGGCATGGCCGCCTGGGCCGAGCCGGGCTGGCGGCTCTATCTGCTGTTCGGCTTCTACGGCATCTTCATGGCTGCGACGGACGGCGTGGAGCGCGCGCTGCTGGCCGACCTGACACCGCCCGAGCAGCGCGGCACGGCCTACGGCTGGCTGAACCTCGTCATGGGCGCGATGCTGCTGCCGGCGTCGCTGCTGTTCGGGTGGCTGTGGGAGGGCGTGTCGGCGACGGTGGCCTTCGGCTTCTCGGCGGCCTGCGCGCTGGCGGCGGCGGCGTTGCTGACAGTCTGGGTGAGACCGCGGGTCTGCTAGTACGGCGGCAATGGGCCGCGTTGTGACCGGACAGGTCGCGAGCAAGGCGCAAACCACAGCCGGGCCGGTAGCCCGGCGAGGATTTGCAACGCCGCGCGCGACTTGTCCGGTCGCAACCCGAAGGGAAGGCCGCAGGCCTTCGCGGTCCGTTGCCGCCGTGCTGGCAGTCCCTATGACAATGCGTTGATGGCCACGAGCAAAAGCATCTACACCTGCACCGAGTGCGGCGGCACCAACGCCAAATGGCTGGGCAAATGCCCGCACTGCGGCGCCTGGAACACGCTGACCGAGAGTGCTGCCGAGCCCACGGGCGGCGCCAAGAACCGCTACCAGTCGCTGGCCAAGAGCCAGCCGGTGGCCACACTCTCCGAGATCGAGGCCAGCGACTTCGACCGCACGCCCACCGGCCAGGAGGAACTGGACCGCGTGCTGGGCGGCGGCATCGTGGCCGGCGGCGTGGTGCTGATCGGTGGCGACCCGGGCATCGGCAAGTCGACACTGCTGCTGCAGGCGGTGGAGTCGCTGAGCCAGACGGTCAAGGTGCTGTACGTGACGGGCGAGGAATCGGGCGCGCAGGTCGCGATGCGCTCGCGCCGCCTGGGCCTGGCCGGCGACAAGGTACGCGTGCTGGCCGAGATTGGCCTGGAGAAGATCCTCGCCACCATCGACGCCGAGGAACCCGACTTCTGCGTCATCGACTCCATCCAGACGCTCTACTCCGAGCAGCTCACGTCGGCGCCCGGCTCCGTCGCCCAGGTGCGCGAGTGCGCGGCCCAACTGACGCGCACGGCCAAGGCCCGCGGCTGCTCCATCGTGCTCGTCGGTCACGTCACCAAAGAGGGTGCGCTCGCAGGCCCGCGAGTTTTGGAGCACATCGTCGACACGGTGCTGTACTTCGAGGGCGACACGCACAGCAGCTTCCGCCTCGTGCGCGCCATCAAGAACCGCTTCGGCGCCGTCAACGAGATCGGCGTGTTCGCGATGACGGAGAAAGGCCTGAAGGGCGTGGCCAACCCGAGCGCGATCTTCCTGTCCACGCACACCGAACCCGTGCCGGGCAGCTGCGTGCTCGTCACGCTGGAGGGCACGCGGCCGATGCTCGTCGAGCTGCAGGCGCTGGTGGACAGCGGCGGCGTCAGCCCGCGGCGGCTGTCCGTTGGTCTGGACCGCGACCGCCTCGCGATGCTGCTGGCCGTGCTGCACCGGCATGCCGGCGTGGCCACGGGCGACCAGGACGTGTTCGTCAACGCCGTGGGCGGCGTGCGCATCAGCGAGCCGGCGGCCGACCTGGCCGTGATGCTGGCGATCCAGAGCAGCCTGCGCGGCAAGGCGCTGCCCAAGGGCTTCATCGCCTTCGGCGAGGTGGGCCTGGCCGGCGAGGTGCGGCCCGCACCGCGCGGTCAGGAGCGGCTGAAGGAAGCTGCCAAGCTGGGCTTCAGCATCGCCGTCGTGCCCAAGGCCAACGCGCCCAAGAAAGCCATCGAGGGGCTGACCATCCATGCCGTGGAGCGCGTGGAACAGGCCATCGAAGTTCTCCGCGGACTCGTCTGAAATTTGGGGAAGCCAAAGGTTCGCCTTCCAAGAATGACCCGGTCATCACTTCGACCGCTACCGGGTTGTTCATGCGTCTCCTCTTCTCCTTGCTGCTGATCGCCTCCACCGCCGCCCATGCCGAGGGCCTCTACATCGAGGGCGGCAGCCTCGCGCGCCGCTATGACCTCGGCGTGCCCGGCGCCACGTCGTCCGACTCGGCCAAGGGGCATTCGCTGTCCGGCACGCTGCGCCTGGGCTACGAGCTGGACGACCACTGGGCCGTCGAGGCCGGCTACGTCGGCCATGGCGCGCCGGGCTACGGCTACCGGCTCGGCACGCAGGACGGCCGGCTCACCAGCCACGGCCACTCCTGGCTGCTGGCCGGCCGCGGCACGCTGCCGTTGAACGAGCGCTTCGCCCTCGTCGGCCGGCTGGGCCTCGCGCGCAACCAGAGCAGCCTGACCGGCACCGGCGAGGCCGCCGGCCGCGCCACCAGCGGCTCGACGACGGCGCTGTACGCCAGCGCCGGCCTGCAGACGACACTCGCGCCCGGCTGGCAGCTCGGCGTGGCCTGGGAACACCTGGGCATGAGCCGCGAACACGGCGGCTCGGTCATCCACGGCATTTCCACCACGCTTCGCTACTCTTTCTGAATGCACCTGCTGCTGATCGAAGACGACCTGGACCTCGGCCGCGCGCTGCTCGCGGCGCTGCAGCTGCATGGCTTCAGCGTCGAGTGGTGGCGGCGCGCGGCGGACGCGCCGCCGCAGCTGGACGCGCTGCAGGCCGACGCGGTGCTGCTGGACCTGGGCCTGCCAGACGGCAGCGGCTTCGATCTGCTCGCGCGCTGGCGACGCCAGGGTTGCCGCGCGCCCATCCTCGTCATCACGGCCCAGGGCGCGCTGCAGGACCGGCTGGCCGGCCTGGATGCCGGCGCCGACGACTACCTCGTCAAGCCCTTCGCGACCGAGGAGCTGGTGTCGCGGCTGCGCGCCGTGCTGCGCCGCTGCGCGGCCCAGGCCAGCGAGGTCTGGACGCTGGGCGAACTGCGCATCCGCCCCGACGCGCGCACGGCCGAGCTGGCGGGCGACGCACTGGACCTGTCCCGACGCGAGTTCCAGCTGCTGCTGGAGCTCGCACGCGCGGCCGGCAAGGTCGTGCCCAAGAGCCAGATCGCGCAGAAGCTGGAGCCACTGGGCGAACCGCTGAACGCCGCGGCCATCGAGATGCATGTGTTCAACCTGCGCAAGAAGATCGGCCCCGAGCGCATCCGCACGACACGTGGCGTGGGCTACGCGCTGGTGGCATGAGTGCCGCGCGACAGGTGCATCCGTGAACGCGGCCTGGATTCGCCAGCCCAGCCTGATGCGCCGCACCGTGGCCGCGATGGCGCTGGCCTTCGTCCTCGTGCTGGCGGTGCTGCTGGTGCATGACTACCTGGAGACCCGCCAGTCCTACGTGCAGGACCTGGCCATCCACAACCGCGCCGAGCTGCTGGCACCCGAGCTGGCGGGGCTGGCCGACGCGACCGAGGCCGGGCGGCTGATGAGCTCGCTGGCCCGCATCAACGAGCGCTGGCGGGCCCGCACCGGGCAATCGCGCGGCCCGGTCATCCACCAGCTGCGCGATGCGTCGGGCACGGTGCTCGCGGCCTACCCGGCCGACGCGGCCGATGCCTTCCCGGCCGGCCCCGAACCCGTTACACAGCGCGCCGTGCACGGGGCGGTGCACTGGGTCGTCACCCAGCCGGCCGGCCCGTGGACGCTGGTCATCGCCGAGCCGGCCGAGCCGCTGGCGCCGCTGCTATGGCGGCTGGCGGACGACATCCTCGACAAGCTCGTGCTCGCGCTGCCGCTGGTGCTGCTGCCGGTGGGCCTGGCGCTGTGGACGGGCCTGGCCCCGCTGCGCCGGCTGACGAAGGCGCTGGCCGCACGCGACCCGCAGGACCTGAGCCCGCTGGGCGTGCAGCCCCCGCACCGCGAGCTGCGCCCGCTGGCCGTCGCCTTCGAGCACCTGCTGGCCCAGCTGCGTCGCCGCGTCGAGCGCGAGCGCCGCTTCGTGCAGGAGGCCGCGCACGAGCTGCGCACGCCGCTGGCTGCCGTGACGACACAGGCCCATGTGCTGGCCCACGCCGACACCGCCGAGGGCCGTGCACGCGCCGAGGCCGCGATGGTGCAGATGCTGCAGCGCGCCTCCCACCTCAGCCAGCAGCTGCTGGACCTGGCCGTGCTGGACGACGAGGCGCCGGCGCGCGCGCAGGCCGTCGACCTCGTGCCGCTGCTGGAGCAGGCGCTGGCCTCGGCCGGCGACACCGCGGCCGCGCGCGGGCTGGAGCTGTCGCTGGATGCGCCCGACGCGCTGCCGGCCATGCTGCCGCTGGCAGCCTGGCAGTCAGTGCTGCACAACCTGCTGGACAACGCGCTGCGCTACGTGCCGTCCGGCGGGCGCATCGAGGTGGCGCTGAGACCGGTGGCCGACGGGCTGGAACTGCGCGTGGCCGACGACGGCCCCGGCCTGCCGCCCGAGTGGCGCGAACGCGCCTTCGACCGCTTCTGGCGCGCGCCCGGCCAGCAGGTCAGCGGCAGCGGCCTCGGCCTGTCCATCGTGCAGCAGGCCGCACGCCGGCTGGGCGGGCGCATCGCCGTCGAGGACGGGTTGGGGGGGCGCGGGATTGCCTTTGTTCTGTACGTCGCAAAGTCTGCTTAGGATCGGGCCATCCACCGGAGGAACCTTTCCATGTCCGACCCCGCCGACCTCAGGCAGTACGCACGCACCGACTTCCTGGCCGCCCAGCACGACGCCGATTCGCTGCCGGGCTGGGTCTTCAAACCGGTGCAGTTCAGCCAGGGCCCGGCCGGCCTGGTGCTGAACATGAGCGACGGCGGCCTGCAGGTGCTGACCAGCGCCGCCGAACCGCTGACCGACGACAAGTACGAGGTCGTGCTGCTGCTGGGTCGCGCCGACGTCGATTCGGACGACGAGCAGGTGTCGTGGTTCAACGGCGTCGTGGAGCGCAAGTGGTCGCGCCCCGTGCCGCGCATGGGCGTGCTGCACGGCATGAGCTTCACGGCTCGCAACTCCACGGCCGAGCAGTTCCTGGCCGGCCACGCCGCGGCGCTGGAAGCCGGCCAGTGGGTGCGCTGCGTACTGCTCAAAGTAACCAAGTGACGGCCGTGGCAGGATGCGCGCCATGAGCGCCGCCCTGCCCCCACCTCCCTACTACGCCGTCATCTTCACGAGCCAGCGCACGGCTGCTGACCAAGGTTATGGCGACATGGCCGACCGCATGGTGGCGCTGGCGGCCGAACAGCCGGGCTACCTGGGCGTCGAGAGCGCCCGCGGCGAGGACGGCCTCGGCATCACCGTCTCCTACTGGCGCAGCACCGACGACATCGCCGCCTGGCGCCGCAACGCGGAGCACAAGATCGCCCGCGACACCGGCCGCAGCGACTGGTACCAGCACTACACGCTGCGCATTGCGCGCGTCGAGCGCGCCTACGCCTGGGAACGGGCCGACGGCGCCAAGGACCCGCAGGCATGAGCCGCGCAGCGCCGGGCCGCCCCAGGCAAGCGTCGGTCCCCTCGGGGGACCGCTCGACCTACTCGTCGAGCAAGGGGCTGACATGAACGGCTGGGTCGGCGCGGGGCTGGCGCTGGTCGCCCTGGTCCTCGGCGGCGTGCTGCTGGGCTGGCAGGGCGTTATCTTTGCGACGACGGGTGTCGTCTTCTGGCTGCTGCTGCAGATCACGCGGCTGATGCGAGTCATGAAGCAGGCCGGCGCCGCGCCGATGGGATCGGTGGCCAACGCCGTCATGCTCGCCAGCAAGCTGCACGCCGGCATGAAGCTGATCGACCTGATCACGCTGACCGGCAGCCTCGGCGTGAAGCAGGCCGCCGAGACTTATCGCTGGTGCGACGCTGGCGGCGACGCGGTGGAAGTGGTGTTGCGCAAAGGCAGGCTCGCCGAGTGGCGGCTGGTCCGGGCGGACGAAGCGCCGGGCTCTTCGTAAAATCGCCGTTTTTCTGACCCGCACCTGGAGTACCCGATGGTTCCCGCCCCCCTGCACGACCGCGACGGCAAGATCTGGATGGACGGCGAGCTCGTCGACTGGCGCGACGCCAAGATCCACGTGCTGACCCACACCCTGCACTACGGCTGCGGCGCCTTCGAGGGCGTGCGCGCCTACGACACCGTCAACGGCACCGCCATCTTCCGCCTGCAGGAGCACACGCTGCGCCTGCTCAACAGCGGCAAGATCCTGCGCATGAAGGTGCCTTTCTCGGCTGAACAGATCAACGAGGCGCAGCGCGCCGTCGTCAAGGCCAACAACCTGAAGAGCGCCTACATCCGCCCGCTGATCTGGATCGGCTCCGAGAAGCTGGGCGTCAGCCCCAAGGGCAACCAGGTGCACCTGATGGTGGCCGCGTGGAGCTGGGGCGCCTACCTCGGCGAGGACGGCATGAAGCGCGGCATCCGCGTGAAGACCAGCTCCTACACGCGCCACCACGTCAACATCACGATGACGCAGGCCAAGACGGTGTCCAACTACACCAACTCCATCCTGGCCAACATGGAAGCCACGGAAGACGGCTACGACGAGGCGCTGCTGCTGGACGCGTCCGGCTTCGTCTCCGAAGGCGCGGGCGAGAACCTGTTCGTCATCAAGGGCGGCGTCGTCTACACGCCCGACCTGTCGGCCGGCGCGCTCAACGGCATCACCCGCAACACCATCTTCGCGATCTGCCAGGACCTGGGCCTGAAGCTGGTCGAGAAGCGCATCACCCGCGACGAGGTCTACATCTCGGACGAGGCCTTCTTCACCGGCACCGCCGCCGAAGTGACGCCCATCCGCGAACTGGACCGCATCGAGATCGGCAGCGGCTCGCGCGGCCCCATCACCGAGAAGATCCAGTCGGCCTTCTTCGACATCGTCAACGGCCGCAACCCCAAGTACGCCGAGTGGCTGACGTCAGTTTGACCCCTCGCCCAGTCTCGCGTCGCTGCATGCGCGCGAGTCTGGTCGGTCCCCCGAGGGGACGGCGACGCGTTCGGCATTGAGCCGAACGCGTCGCCAGCACGGGCCGGCTTGGGAGCGGCCCGGCGCTCGGCCCGAAAAATTCGCGTCGCGAAACGGACAATTGAGAGAACGCCATGAGCATCACCATCCAAGCCCCCGCCACCGTCGAAGTGACCGCCAAGGACTGCAACGACAACGGCACCGTCTTCTGCCCCAACCCCAAGATGGCGCTGTGGAGCAACCATCCCAAGGTCTTCATCGACCTGAGCCACGACGGCCAGGGCCAATGCCCGTACTGTGGCACGGCCTACAAGCTGAAGGCCGGCGAGGTGCTCCCGAGCGGGCACTGATTCCATGTCCCGCTCCCGCGCGCAACAGGCCGCGCTGCTGGCGTCGCCCGACGACACCGAGGCCCAGTTCTACGAAGCCTTGCAGCACGCCGACCTCGACCACCTGATGGCCCTGTGGGCCGACGACGACGAGGTTGCCTGCGTGCACCCGGGCGGCCCGCGCATCGTGGGGCTGCCGGCCATCCGCGCGGCGTTCATGGCCGTCTTCGAGCGCGGCCCCGTGCACACGCACCCCGAGCGGGTGCGGCGGCTCGTCAGTGGAGACTGCGCCATCCACCACGTGCTGGAGCGCGTGCAGCTGCACGCCGAGGCCGGCCAGGCCGCGCCGACGTCCTGGGTCATCGCGACCAACGTCTACCTGAAGACCGCACTGGGCTGGCGCCTCGTGCTGCACCACGCCAGCCCGGGCAACGCAGGCGACGTCCAGGAGCTCGTCGCGGACGCCGGCACGCTGCACTGATGCAGTACCGCGCGCCTCGATGGCTGCCCGGCGGTCATCTGCAGACCATCTGGCCCGCGCTGTTCAGCCGCCAGCACGACGGCGAGCCGCCGAGCTGGACGCGCGAGCGCTGGGACACGCCGGACGGCGACTTCATCGACGTCGACTTCCTCGCCGATGCACCAGCCGGCGCGCCGCTGTTCGTCCTCTTCCACGGCCTCGAAGGCGATCGCACCAGCCACTCCAGCGTCGCCTTCGCCAGCGCCGCCCGCGCGTGCGGCTGGGCGATGGCGCTGCCCAACTTCCGCGGCTGCTCGGGCGAACTGAACCGCGCGCCGCGGGCCTACCACTCGGGCGACTACGAGGAGGTCGGCTGGATCTTGCAGCGCCTGCGCGAGCGCCACGGCGCGCCGCTCGTCGTGGCGGGCGTGTCCCTGGGCGGCAACGCGCTGCTGCGCTGGGCCGAGGAAGCCGGCGCCGCGGCCGCGCACACGGCCCACGCTGTCTGCTCCATCTGCTCGCCCATCGACCTCGCCGCCGCCGGCGCGGCCATCGACCGCGGCTTCAACAAGCAGGTCTACGCGCGCCGCTTCCTGCGCACGATGATCCCCAAGGCGCTGCGCAAGCTGCAGCAGCACCCCGGCCTGTTCGATGGCGAGCGGCTCAAGCGCGCCTCGACCATCTACGAGTTCGACAACCTCTTCACCGCACCGCTGCACGGCTTCCGCAACACCGAGGACTACTGGACCCGAGCGGCGGCCAAGCCGCACCTGCACCGCATCCGCATCCCGGCGCTGGTGCTGAACGCGCGCAACGACCCCTTCGTTCCAGGCCACAGCCTGCCGCATGCCGCCGAAGTGGGGGCTTATGTGACACTCTGGCAGCCGGGTCACGGAGGCCATGTCGGCTTCCCCGCGGGCCCGCTCCCAGGCCATCTGCTGACCATGCCCGAGCAGGTCTGCGACTGGTTGTCGAAGCAACGCTGAAGGACGCGCTCGATGGATGACATCGTTCAGGCCGCTTTGAAGAAGTGGCCCAACGTGCCCCACTGCTACGGCTGGCTGGCGCTGGACGCGCGCGGCGACTGGTACATGCGCGACGACCGCATCCAGCGCGCCGGCCCCTTCCCGCGCGTGAAGGGTAGCCGCATCGACCACGACAAGCTGCTCGCCTTCATCGGCCGCAACTACGACGTCGACGAGCGCGGCGCGTGGTTCTTCCAGAACGGCCCGCAGCGCGTCTACGTCGAGCTGGAGGTTACGCCCTGGGTCTGGCGCCTGCAGCCCGACGGCAGCGTGCTGAGCCACACCGGCCGCGAGGCCCGTGTCGAGTCTGCCTGGCTGGACGAGGCCGGCCACCTCTACCTGCAGACCGACCTGGGCCTGGGCCTCGTGCACACGCAGGACATGGGCCTGGCTGCCGACGCCATCGAGGCCGGCCGCTGGACGCCGCAGGACTGCATCGCCGCCAAGCTGCCGGCCACCCACCGCTTCCAGCGTCGACCGCACGCCTGATCCGGGCATGAAAAAGCCCGCACGCGGCGGGCTTCATCGAGCGGGGCGCTGACGCTCAGTTCGCAGCCGAGGCCGCCGGTGCCGGTGCCTTGGGCTCGTCGAACTTGGCGCCCCCCTGATTGGCCATGTAGACGACCGCGCGATGGATCTCGAATTCGCTGAACTCGCCGCCGCCCTGGGCCGGCATGCTGTTCTTGCCCTTCAGCGCGGAGTTCAGCAGCGCCTCGACGCCGGTCTTGATGCGCGGGCCCCAGGCGGCGGCATCGCCCAGCTTGGGCGCGCCCAGCGCGCCGGTGGCGTGGCAGGTGGAGCACTGCGCCTGGAAGACCTGCTCGCCGGTCTTCAGCGACGCGGCGTCGTTGGCATCCTTGACCTCGACATGGCCCACCGGCGCGATGCGCCCGGCGACGGCCTCACCCTCCAGCGCGCCCGTGCCGGCGGCAGGCTTGGTCGCCGTGCTCACGTAGTTGGCCAGCATGATGATGATGACCACCGGCACCACGAAGGCGAACAGCACGGCCCAGGCGAGTTGCTTGGGAGTCTTGATCGGGCCGGTGTGGGCGTCGTCGTGGTCGTGATCGTGGCTGGCGCTCATGGATTCCTCTTGGTGATCCTCGTCGGTCTTTTTCTCGCGCCACTACGGCGCGGGGGCACGTAAAACCGGCGAATTATAGGCAGCCCCCTCGAGCACTCCGGGGCGGTAGAACCCCGCTGTTAGAATGCGCGGCTTCGCGCCCGTAGCTCAATGGATAGAGTACTGCCCTCCGAAGGCAGGGGTTGTTGGTTCGATCCCAACCGGGCGCGCCAGACATGAAAAGCACCTGGCTTCGCGGCCAGGTGCTTTTTCTTTGCCGGCATCACAACTCGCCCCGCTCGCACTCTCGACAGGTGCAGGCACCTGTCAGTCGCCGGGCCGAGAAGCCCGGTTCCCCGAGCAGCCACCGCGACTAACGCCACACGAGCCCAGCGAAAAAAAAGGGCGGCACGATGGCCGCCCTTGGGTTGTGGTCGGGCGAACCCGATGCGCGCTGGTTACTGCACGGTCAGCGTGATGTCGTCCAGCACGAACGACGTCGCGAGCGAGCTGTCCTCGACGCCGAGGAACTTGATCGTCACGGTCTGGCCGATGTAGGCGCCCAGGTTCAATGTCTTCAGCACGTAGCCGGAGGCCGCATTGACGTTGGAGTACGTCGCCAGCGTCGACAGCACGGTGCCCGAGCTGTTGAGCACCTGCACCTTGAGGGTGTCGTACGCCGTCGTGCCGGTCTCCTTCGTGTCGATGTGCAGGTAGAAGGACAGCGTGGCGCTGGACTTGCCGCTGGGGATGCTGACTGCCTGAGCGACGGAGTCGGTGTGGGCGCTGCCATAGCCGTCCAGCCAGGCGAAGCCGGTACCGCCATGGGCCGTCTCACCCGAGCAGCTGGTGTTGGTGCAACCCACGCCCGACGTCACCGTCCAGGAGGTCGTGCCGCTCTCGAAGCCCGTGTTCAGCAGCAACTGCGACGACGTGCTGCCCGAGCTCACGGTCACGGTCGACGACTTGCTGGCGGTCTTGCCCGTGCCGGACTCGGTCACCGTCTCCGTGATCGTGTAGGTGCCGGCCGCAGCATAGGTGTGGCTGGGGCTGGTGGCCGTGGACGTGCCGCCGTCACCGAAGGTCCAGGCATAGCCGCTGATGGTGCCGCCGCTGTCCGTCGAGCTGTCGGTACAGGTCACGACCAGGCCGGAAGCGCTGCAGCTGAAGTTGGCTGTCAGCGTCGAGCTGCCGCTGCCGAAAGCGCTGGAGAAGTTCTGCACCTGCAGGCTGCCGTAGCCGGTGACGTAGTCCCAGCCCGTGCCGGCGCTGTAGCCGCCGTTGCTGCCGGAGGTCACGTCATGGAACCAGGACGGGTTGGCCGCGGCGCCGGCGTACAGCGTCGAGGCCGGGAAGCCCAGCGTGTTGCCGTGCGCCGCCTGGATGCGGCTGTAGAAGCCCGTGAACAGCGGCGCGGCGAGGCTGGTGCCGCCGATCTGCGAGTTCGAGCCGTTGACGAGGATGAGTGCCCCGCTGCTGGGTGCCGCGTCGAAGGAGATGTCCGGCACGCCTCGCTTGCCGGCCGTCTTCAGCACGCCGGCGGACGTCTGCCAGCTCGGCGCGGCCTCCGTGCTGCTGACGCCGCCGCCGGTGCCGCCGGAAGCGCTTTGCGGGCACGTCGACGCGCTGGTGCAGCTCCAGGCTGTTTCGCCGACCCAGGTGCCGCCGCTGGTCGACAGCGTCGTGCCACCGATGGCCATCACGTAGGGCGAGACGGCCGGATAGCTTTGCTGGCTGGTGCTGCCGCCGCATTCGTAGGAGCCCGAGTCACCCGAGGAGACCGAGAAGGTCTGGCCCTGGGCCACGGCGGTCTGGAAGATCTGGTCGTTGGAGGCGGTGATGCCGGAGCTCTTCGCCGCGGTCTCGCACTCACCCAGGGACACGTTGATGACCTTGGCGAGGTTGTCGCTCACCGCCTTGTTGTAGGTGGACGTGAGGTCGGCATCGCTCAGCGTGTTGGCCGTGTAGAGCAGCATCGACTTGATGGTGCCGCCGGCGGCGGCCAGGGAGCTCTGCGAGTCCATGTTCCATTCGTCGACGCCCGACGTGTCGGTGCTTGCCGACCCGACCGTCACGACGCTGACCGGCGGCGTCGGGTAGCCGGCGTTGGCCGCGAAGGTCTTCAGGTCGGCGATCGTCTGCGTCATGCTGCCCTGCGTGATGATGCCGATGGTGGCCGTCGTGGCCGAGGGCATGCCGCTGGCACCGTAGATGCTGGGGAACAGCGTCGGGTTGATGCCGACGATGGCCTGCGGCGTGACGGCCAGGCGGTCGGCGTGGCGCAACGTGGTGTGGGCCATGTGCACCGTCTGCAGGCCGGTCACGGCGAGCACCGTGTCCGACAGCGTGTCGGGCACATTGACGTCGGTGACGTTGGCATGCGCCAGCCGCCCCTTGACGTAGAAGTGCCGCATCTGCGCCTGGAAGGCCGCCTGGATCTGGCTCGGCGTGCCGTCAGCGGTGACCAGCAGGCGGTTGGGCGCCATCTCGACATGCGTGAAGCCATGCGCGCGCAGGTAGTTCACGACCTTGACGGCCTGATCGCGCGTCGGCGCGTGGTTCTCGAGGAACTGCGCCGACGTCAGGTGTTGATGGGTCCGGCCCGTGACCAGGCCTTGCGTCAGCGCGTCCAGCGCCTCCTTGTTGCGCAGCTTCAGCGAGACCGCGATGTGTACCGTCGCGGTGTCGGGCATGGCGCCCGCGTCGGTCGCGTCGACATAGGCGAGCGCGTGGGCCTTGGTCTGCGTCGCGACCCAAGCGCGTGGCGTGGGGATGGAGGCCGTCGCGTAGCTGCCTGCGGTGGCGCCGATCGTCACGCTGCCCAACACGGCAGCGACAACCAGGTTCAAGGTATGCCTGAACAGTTTCATGGAATGAAGTCCTCGAGTTGAACGATCCGTGCCGGTGGGACACGAGATCGCCTTGACATCACGGCAGCACTTCGATCTTGTCGAGGCCCTGCCAACCCAGCGTGCCGCCGTCGGTCGCGCTTGAAATCCTTTTGGGACGCAACCGACGGCGCGGGGCGGATTCTTTGGACGCGGCAGGAGGGGTCACCATGCGGGTGATCCCGTCGGTGTTTTGGGTGTCAGCCGCGTCGAACCGACTGGCGTCGGCGGCGCCACTGCGCGCACGATTCGCCCGAATTTCACTATGGGCGCGGCGCAAGCGCGGGCCATGGCCGGCCCACCCGTGCGGCAGTGCCAGAGCACGCTGCGCAGCCGCTTATCCGCAGCTTCGACAGCCTGCGGACAGTCCTGCGAAAGCTTGTGATGCGCCGGAGTGACAGCGCCCTAACGACTCGTTACCTGCAAGGGGCAAGCCCGATGGACAGTGGCTCAGCCGCCTGTCACGTAGCGCGCGAGCCCGTCCACCAACGCATCGAACACGGCGCGGCAGGCGGCGTTCTGGCGCAAGTCCTCGTGCATCGCGACCCAGGTCTCCAGCGGCCAGGTGAACTGGTCCGCCAGCACGCGCTCCAGCGCCGGTTCGCGGCGGGCCAGCGGCAGCTGGCAGACGCCGATGCCGGCGCCCGCGCGGATCAGTGCGAGTTGGGCGATATCGGAGTCGCACCGCAGGGCGAAGCTGTCGCGCGTGATGCCGCCCAGCCGCCTGGCGCCGGCGCGGATGAACGGCGTCACCGCGTCGAAGCCGATCAGCGTGTGGCCGGCCAGGTCGGCAAACGACGCCGGTCGGCCGTGGCGGTCCAGGTAGGCAGGCAGCGCATGCAGGCCGATGTCGATGGCGCCGATGCGGCGCGCGATGAGCTGCCCCTGCTCGGGCGGCGTCATGCGCACGGCGATGTCGGCTTCGCGGCGCAGCAGGTCCTGCACGCGGTTGCTGAGGGCCAGTTCCAGCACCAGCCCCGGGTGGCGCTCGCGCAGCGCCGCGAAGACCGGCGCCAGCACCTCGATGCCGATGACCTCGCTGGCCGTCACGCGCACCGTGCCGGCGGGCTCGTTGCCGCCACGTGAGGACGCCGCACGCTGCAGCGCCGCGGCGGCCGTCTCCATCTGCTCGGCGTGGCCGCGCAGCGCCAACGCCGCCTCGGTGGGCAGCAGCCCGGTGGGCGAACGCGTGAACAGCACCTGGCCCAGCGCCGCCTCCAACGCGGCGATGTGGCGGCCGACGGTCGGCTGCGTCAACCCCAGCACGCGCGCCGCGCCAGACAGCGAGCCCTCGCGCAGCACGCCCAACAGTGTGTGCAGCAGCTCCCAGGGCAAGGTCGTATCCATTCATAAATGTATAGCCGCACACCTATCTTCGTCAATTTTCAAAGAAGTCGCCGGTTTCCAGAATCCGCTCCATCAACTTCAGGAGCAGGTGATGGACAGCAAGACGGTTCTGGTTCTCGGCGCGAGCGGCGGCATCGGCGGCGAGGTGGCTCGCCAGCTGCACAACGCGGGCTGGCGGGTGAAGGCGCTCAAGCGGGGCCTGGGCGCGGCGCAGGAGACGCGCGACGGCCTCCTGTGGCTGCGTGGCGATGCGCTCGACGCGGTCGACGTGGCCCGCGCGGCCCAGGGCTGCAGCGTCATCGTGCACGCCGTCAACCCGCCCGGCTACCGCGACTGGGACCGCCTCGTGCTGCCGATGCTGGACAACAGCATCGCCGCCGCGCAGGCGCAGGGCGCGACGCTGGTGCTGCCCGGCACGGTCTACAACTTCGGGCCCGACGCGTTCGGCTCGCCGCTGCGCGAGGACGCGCCGCAGCGCCCCGTCACGCGCAAGGGCGCCATCCGCGTCGAGATGGAAGCGCGGCTGCGCCAGGCCAGCGGCAACGGCGCGCGTGTCATCGTCGTCCGTGCCGGCGATTTCTTCGGCCCCGTTGCGGGCAACAACTGGTTCTCGCAAGGCCTGATCAAGCCGGGCAAGCCGGTGACGACGATCAGCAACCCCGCCGCGACCGGCGTGGGCCATCAGTGGGCCTATCTGCCGGACGTTGCGCGCACGATGGTCGAGCTGCTGGCCCGGCGCGACACGCTGCCGGCCTTCGCCAGCTTCCACATGGCCGGCCACTGGGACGCCACCGGCCGCCAGATGGCCGAGGCCATCCAGCGCGTTGCCGCCCGCTACGGCCGTGACGGCAGCGAGCCGCGCATCGCCGCGCTGCCGTGGTGGCTGCTCAACATCGCGGGGCTGTTCGTCACCACCTTCCGGGAGATGCGCGAGATGCGCTACCTGTGGCAGCAGCCGGCGCGCATGGACAACGCCCGCCTCGTCGCCACGCTGGGCCGCGAGCCGCACACGCCGCTGGACGAGGCCATCGAGACCGCACTGCGCGGCTTGGGCTGCCTGCCGCCCGCCAGCACCGGTGCGATGCCCAGCGCCGCAGGATAGCGCTACCATTTGCCTCCTTTCGAGGAGACGACGGTGGCCAATGTGAAGAAGAGACTGCGCAGCCAGGACTGGTTCGGCGGGCGCGACAAGATGGGCTTCGTGCACCGCTCGTGGCTGCGCAACCAGGGCTACCCGGACGACTGGTTCGGCGGCAAGCCGGTCATCGGCATCTGCAACACCTGGAGCGAGCTGACACCGTGCAACGGCCACCTGCGCGACCTCGCCGAGAACGTCAAGCGCGGCATCCTGGAGGCCGGCGGCGTGCCGTTCGAGTTCCCGGTCATGTCGCTGGGCGAGACGATCATGAAGCCGACGACCATGCTGTTCCGCAACCTCGCGAGCATGGACGTCGAGGAGTCCATCCGCGCGAATCCGCTGGACGGCGTCGTGCTGATGACGGGCTGCGACAAGACGACGCCGTCGCTGCTGATGGGCGCCTGCAGCGTGGGCCTGCCGACGCTGGTCGTCTCGGGCGGGCCGATGCTGAACGGCAAGTTCCGCGGCGGCGAGATCGGCTCGGGCACCTTCAACTGGAAGGTCAAGGCCAAGCTGGACAGCGGCGAGTTCAGCGACGCCGACCTGACCGAGGCCGAGGTCTGTGGCAGCCGCAGCGCCGGCCACTGCAACACGATGGGCACGGCCTCGACGATGGCCGTCATGGCCGAGGCGCTGGGCATGACGCTGCCCGGCATGGCCTCCATCCCCGCCGCCGACTCGCGCAAGAAGCTGATGGCGCAGCTGAGCGGGCGGCGCATCGTCGAGATGGTCAGCGAAGACCTGACCCCGATGCAGGTGCTGACGCGCCCCGCGTTCGAGAACGCCATCGTCGTGAATGCGGCGGTCGGTGGCTCCACCAACCTCATCCTGCACCTGCTGGCCATCGCCGGGCGCATCGGCGTGCCGCTCGCGTTGGAAGACTTCGACCGCCACGGCAGCCAGGTGCCGCTGCTGGTCAACCTCAAGCCCTCGGGCCAGCGGCTGATGGAGGACTTCTTCTACGCCGGCGGCCTGGGCGTCGTCATGAAGGAGCTGGGCGCGCTGCTGCACCGCGACGTGTTGACGGTGAACGGCAGGACGCTGGACGAGAACTACCAGGCCGCGCGCTGCTACGACACGACGGTGATCCGCCCGCGGGCCGAGCCGCTGCAGCCGGCCGCCGGCATCGCCGTGCTGCACGGCAACCTGTGCGAGCAGGGCGCCGTCATCAAGCCCTCGGCCGCCACGCCGGCGCTGCTGAAGCATCGCGGCCCGGCCGTCGTGTTCACGAGCATGGAGGACTACCACGCCCGCATCGACACGCCCGATCTCGCCATCTCCGCCGACAGCGTCATCGTGCTGCAGGGCGTGGGCCCGCGCGGCTACCCCGGCATGCCCGAGGTCGGCAACGTGGACCTGCCGCGCAAGCTTGTCGAGCAGGGCGTGACGGACATGGTGCGCATCTCCGACGGCCGCATGAGCGGCACGGCCTACGGCACCGTCGTGCTGCACGTGGCGCCCGAGTCGGCGGCCGGCGGCACGCTGGCGCTGGTGCAGGACGGCGACCTCGTCGAGCTGGACGTGCCCGCGCGACGGCTGCAGCTGCTGGTCGACGACGCCGAGCTGGCCCGTCGGCGCGCGGCCTGGGTGCCGCCCGCACCGCTCGCCACGCGCGGCTACGTGAAGCTCTACATCGACCACGTGCAGCAGGCCCATCTCGGCGCCGACCTGGACCTGCTGGTCGGCAGTTCTGGCCCGGTCGTCGAACGCGACTCGCATTGACGGGCGCCTGTCCATAATCTGCGCGTCGTCCCAACGCCCGAAAGACATGACCTACTGCGTCGCGATGCGCCTGCGCGCCGGCCTGCTGTTTGCCTCGGACACCCGCACCAACGCGGGCGTCGACCACATCGCGAGCTTCCGCAAGATGTACCAGTTCCAGATCCCGCACCAGCGCGAGATCGTCGTGCTGGCCGCGGGCAACCTGGCAACGACGCAGTCCGTCATGTCGCTGCTGAACCAGCGCCTGAACAGCGAGGGCGAGCACCTGCTCAACGTGCCCAGCCTGTACGACGCGGCCGTGCTGCTGGGCCACACGCTGAAGGAGGTGGTCGCGCGCGATTCGGGCGGCGGCATGCAGAGCCAGGGCGTGGACTTCGGCGCCAACTTCCTGCTGGGCGGCCAGATCCGGGGCGAAGGCCCGCGACTCTTCCACGTCTACCCGCAGGGCAACTTCATCGAGGCGACGGAAGACACGCCCTACTTCCAGATCGGCGAGAGCAAGTACGGCAAGCCCATCATCGACCGCGTCGTGCGCTACGACACGACCGCGCTGGACGAGGCCGCCAAGTGCACCCTCGTCAGCTTCGACTCGACCATCCAGTCCAACCTGTCGGTGGGCCTGCCCATCGACATGGTGATGCTGCGCGCCAACCAGTTCGAGCAGGCCATGCAGCCGCCGCACCGCATCGAGCGCGACGACCCCTACTTCCTCGCGTTGCGCAGCGGCTGGAGCGCCGGCCTGCGCAAGGTCTTCGACGAGTTGCCGAACGAACCCTGGTTCGACGCCTAGGCGGCGGCGGCCTGCCGCCCCTGCGGCCCGCGCGCATAGCGCCTCGCGATGGACGCGCAGACCATCAGCTGCAGCTGGTGGAACACCATCAGCGGCAGCACCAGCAGGCCCACGGCCTGGCCGGCGAACAGGATCTGCGCCATCGGCACGCCGCTGGCCAGCGTCTTCTTGGAGCCGCAGAAGACGATGGCGATCTCGTCCTCGCGCGAGAAGCCCAGCACGCGGCTCAGCACCGTCAGCAGCGGCATGACGATGGCCAGCAGCAGCGCGCAGATGCCCAGCAGTGCCCCCAGCGTGGCCGGCGGCAGGTGCCGGTACAGGCCCTGCACCGTCGCCGCGCTGAACGCGCCGTAGACGACCAGCAGGATGGTGCTCTGGTCGCTGACGCGCACCCAGGACTTGTGCGCAGCGACCCACGGCCCGGTCCAGCCTTGCAGCACCTGGCCCGCGACGAAGGGCAGCAGCAGCGTGTAGACGATGCCCTCGAACGTGTGCCAGGACAGCTGCGCCGCGCCGGAGCCGGCCTGCGCGCCGACCCAGTGGCCCATGCCGGCCATCAGCAGCGGCGTCAGCGCCATGCCGAGGATGTTGGACGTGGACGCACTGCACATCGCCGCGGCGACGTTGCCGCGCGCCAGCGATGTGAAGGCGATGGACGACTGCACGGTGGACGGCAGCGCGCAGATGAACAGCACGCCCAGATACAGCGTCGGCCCCACCAGCGACTCCAGCCACGGCCGCAACGCCAGCCCCAGCAGCGGGAACAACACGAAGGTGGCAGCGAACACGAGGGCGTGCAGGCGCCAGTGCAGCAGCCCCTCCCACACCGCGCGGCGCGACAGCTTGCTGCCCTGCAGGAAGAACAGCAGCGCGACGGCCGCCTCGGTCAGCACGTCCAGCACCGCCACGCCCCGACCGTGAACGGGCAGCAGCGTGGCCAGCGCCACGGTCGCGATGAGCAGCAGGACGAGGTTGTCGGGAAGCCAGCCGGGACGTTTCATGGACCGGCATTGGACCCAACGCGTCGCCTTCTGTGAAATGGATAGATCAGATGATTTAATCCACCAAACCAATCAATCAAGAACGCCCGATGTCCGCCCCTCACGTCACGCTGCGCCAGCTGCGCGTGCTGCTCGCCGTCGCCGAGCACGCCGGCTTCGCGCGGGCGGGCGACGACATCGGCCTGTCGCAGCCGGCCGTCAGCCAGGCCATCCGCAGCCTGGAGGCCGAGCTGGGCGTGAAGCTGCTGGACCGCACGACGCGCGAGGTGGTGCTGACGGCGGCCGGCCAGTCGCTCGTCGCGCCGCTGCGCCGCGTGCTGGGCGAGCTGGACGGCGTGCTCGACGAGGCCCGCGGCCTGGGCGCGGCGGCGCGCGGCATCGTCCACGTCGCCAGCGCGCCGACGATCTCGGGCGGGCTGATGCCGCAGGTGCTGGCCGCCGCGCGCCAGCGCTACCCGGAGCTGCAGGTCCGCTTGAGCGACCAGGCCCAGCAGCTCGCCATCGAGGGCGTGCGCAGCGGCGCGGTGGACTTCGCCGTGCTCGTCGGCATGGACGAGGCCGACCCGCTGATCGAGCAGCGGCCGCTGGTCAACGAACGCTTCGTGCTGGTCTGCCCGGCCGGCCACGCGCTGGCGGCCAGGAAGGAACTGAAGCTGGCCGACCTGGCCGGCCAGCCGCTGGTGCTGCTGGACCACAGCTCCGGCAGCCGCCCGCTGATCGACCGTGCCTTCGCACGCGCCGGCGTGGCGCCGCAGGTGGCCATCGACGTGGGCCACCCGGCGACCGCCTTCAGGATGGTGCAGGCGGGGCTGGGCGTGTCGGTGTTGCCGGCGCTGTCACTGCCGTTGCCGGACGCGAAGGCCTTGCGGGCGGTGCCGCTGGAGGCCGCGCTGAGCCGGCAGGTGGTGCTGGCACGCCGCCGGCAGCGCTCGCTGTCCCCGGCCGCTCAGCGGCTCTGGGACCTGATCGCCACGCTGGCTACATCCCCTTGAACAGGTGCGTGTAGCTGCGGCTGACTTCGAGCTTCTCGGTCAGGCCCTTCACGCCCACCAGCTGGCGGCCGCGGAAGTCGCGCGTGACGCCGTCGATGGCGCGCGCGTTGACCAGCGTGGAGCGGTGGATCTGCCAGAACAGTTGCGGGTCCAGCTCGTCCACCAGCTCCTTGATGGGCTTGCGGATCAGCGCCTCCAGCTTGGCCGTCTGCACACGGGTGTACTTCTCGTCGCTGATGAAGAACAGCACGTCCTCGACCGGAATCATCTGGATGGCCTGGCCCACGGTGGCCTGGATCCACTGCAGGTACTGCGGCTTGGCGGCAGCCGGGTTCAGGCCGGCCGACAGCTGGTGCAGCAGCTGCTGCAGCGGCACCGGCGCGCTGTCGGCGAAGTCGCCACCGGCGGGCGCGTCGCGCTGCGCCAGGCGCTTCTTGATGCGCGCCACCGTCAGCTGCAGGCGCTCGCGCTCGGCGGGCTTGAGCACGTAGTCGGCCACGCCCTGCTCGAAGGCCTCGACGGCGTACTGGTCGTAGGCGGTGATGAAGACGATCTCGGGCACCTCCCAGTCGTCGTCGTCCTGCAAGTCACCCGGCAGCTGGGCGATCTGGCGGGCCGCCTCCACACCGGTCAGGCCGGGCATGCGGATGTCGAGGAAGACGAGGTCGGGCTTGTGCTCCTTCGTCAGCTCGACGGCCTCCAGGCCGTTCTTCGCCTCGGCCACGATGTCCAGCTCGGGCCAGACCTCGGTGAGGCGGGCGCGCAGCTGCTCGCGCATCAGTCGTTCGTCGTCGGCCAGAACGGCGCGGATGGGTGTGTTGCTCATGGCCGGCGATGCTACTGGCTCAGACGGGTTCCGTGCGGGCCGCTGACGCCTTCATCGCACGGTTGCGATTGCGCAGCACGACGAACAGCAGCAGGCCCAGCAGGATCAGCGGCGAGCCCAGCACGGCGCCGGCACCCAGCAGCGCGGCGAGCATGACGGCAAACACGCCACAGACGATGAGCAGCGGCAGCGCCACGCCCAGCAGCAGCACCAACGGCACGACCAGCAGGCAGACGACGCCGGCGATGAACAGGCCGATGCTGGCGCCCAGCCAGCCGCCAAAGTCGTCGCCAGCGCCGAAGAAGAGGTCTTCGTCGTTCAGCACGATGTGCATGTCGGAGCCGTGGTGATGCAGCAGCGCAAAGCCGCCGAACATCGCCACCAGGACCATCAGCGCGGTGCCGATGAACAGGATCTTGAACAAGGTCTTCATGCTGCGACTCCTTCGTCGTTGCGGCTGCGATAGGGCACGGTGATCGTGACGACCGTGCCGCTGGGTTGGTTCTCGGTGACGGTGACGCTGGCCCTGCTGCCGTGCAGCAGCTGCAGGCGCTCGCGGATGTTGGCCAGCCCCACACCGGTGCCGCTGGTGGCGGCGCGGCCGAAGCCCAGGCCCGTGTCGGCCACGGTGACGGCCAGCTTGCCGTGCACGATCTCGGCCTTGACCTTGAGCGAGCCGCCCTCGGCCTTGGGCTCCAGGCCGTGCTTGATGGCGTTCTCGACCAAGCCCTGGATCATCATGGGCGGGAACTCCGCGGACATCAGCCCTTCGGGCACGTCGATCTCGGTCTGCAGGCGCTCTTCCATGCGCATCTTCAGGATCTCGAGGTAGGGTCGGATGACGGCCAGCTCGCGGCCCAGGTCGCGCACGGCGCCGCTGGCATTGGCCTCGCGCATCGTCGGCATGGAGGCCCGCAGCAGCGCGATGAGGTTCTTCTGCATCTTGCTGGCGGTGGGCGGATCGACCTCGATGAGGTGGTCGATGCTGGCCAGCGTGTTGAACAGGAAGTGCGGCTCCACCTGCGCCTGCATGGCGGCCATGCGGGCCTCGACGACCTGACGCTTGAGCGCCTCGGCCTCGGCGTTCTCGGTGGCCTGCGCGGCCTTGACCTCGGCCTGGATGCGGCCCTTGTAGATGCCCTTGATCACGGCCGAGGCCAGTATCCACAGCATGGCCAGGTCGACGAGGGAGTCGCCCAGTTGCACCACCGTCACGCGGCGATGGGTCTGGGAGCCGGCCACCTCGTCGGCGGCTTCCTGCAACGCCTGCTGCGCCTGGGCGGCGGCTTCCTGCGCCTCCTTGACCTCCTCGGCCTCCTGCTTGAGCTGGGAGAGCTTGTCCTTGGCGGCCTCGATGGCGCTGCGGACGTCCTCGGGCTTGGCACTCTTGGGGAAGTCGATCGAGACGGCGGCGTTGTCGTCGCCGCCGTCCTGGCCGGCAGCCTCGCTGGCGGCCGGGCGCACCGGCTGGATGCGCACGCCACGTTCGTCGACCTTGATCTCGTAGTGGACGCCCTTGTCGGCCTCCTTCTTCTTCTCGCTGTTCTCGACCGCCTTGCGGGCCTTGTCGGCTGCCTTCTTGGCCTCGGCCTCGAGCTTGGCCTGGCGGCGCTCGGCGCCGCGGTCGCGCTCCTCGACGGTCTCGCTGATGTGCCAGGTGAAGGGCGGCAGGTTCTTCAGCACGTTGACGCCGATCAGCAGCGCCAGCGACAGCAGCACGAAGCGCTTCCAGCTGATGCCCACCAGCCAGCCCGCGTAGAGGTGGAAGTACCGCACCACGGTGGCGGAGAAACGCTGCCAGCGCTCGATCCAGAGCTTCTGCTGGGGGCTGGGAGTGAAGGAGGGCGTCATGGGGAACTTCTTGTCGTTGAAGCCACTGTACGCAAGCGCCCGGCGCACCGTGGGGCCGGCGCGACACGCCGGCCGGCGCGCATGACGAACTGCATGGGCAGGCGACAGGCCGTGCGGCACGGCGCGCCCCGGTGGAGAAGCGCCCGTGAATCCGTCACGGACGGCCAGTGATCGCCCAGCAAAAAGCCCGCCGATGGCGGGCTTTGAAGAGAGAGCCGGCAGTGCTTACTGCTTGACGGCTTCGACCTGGATGACGATGCGGACGCTGTCGGGAATGCCCGGCAGGCCGTAGTTGACGCCCCACTGGCTGCGCTGGATGGTCGTCTCGAAGTCGCCGCCGCAGACTTCGCGCTTGAGCATCGGGTTCTCGTAGCAGTTGAAGTTGTTGGCGGTCAGCGTGACCGGGTTGGTCTTGCCGCGCAGCGTCAGCTCGCCGGCCACGCTGACCAGCTTGTCGCCGTTGAAGGTGAACTTGTCGCCGACGAACTTGGCCGTCGGGAACTCGGCGACAGCGAAGAAGTCCTTGCTCTTCAGGTGGCCGTCGAACGGGGCCACGCCGCTGGAGATGGAGTTCATGTCGAGCGTGACCTCGACCTTGCCGGTCTTGGCGGTCTTGTCCAGCGTGATCGTGCCTTCCTTCTTGTCCCAGCGGCCGCGGTTGGTGCTGGTGCCGAAGTGCTTGGCCTCGAAGAACACGGTGGTGTGGGTCGGGTCGAGCGCGTAGGTGGCGCTCTGGGCCTGGGCGGCGCCGACGGCGGCGAGCAGGGCGGTGATCAGCAGGGCTTTCTTCATCGGGTGGGCTCCGGGGTATGAGGAGGGGGGCGGGGAAAAACGGGGGGTTACAGGCCGGTCAGATGCCAGAGAAGGCCAGCTTGAACTTGACGGTGACGTCGTTGGCGACGACGGAGGTGTCGGCCCATTCGCCGTCACCGATCTTGAAGTCCAGGCGCTTGATGGGCACGCTGCCCGCGGCCACGCCGTTGGCGAGCGTGATCGGCACGACGACGTCGCGCACGGCGCCCTTGATGGTCAGCTTGCCGGCCACGTCGTACTTGCCCGGGCCGGTGGCCTTGATGCCGGTGGACACGAACGTTGCCTTGCCGTTGCGCTTGGTGTCGAACCAGGGCGAACCGGCCAGTTCCTTGTCGAAGCTGGGGTCGCCCAGCGACACGCTGCCCAGGTCCACCGTGAAGGCGATCTTGCCGGCCTCGGGCTTCTTGGTGTCGAAGTCCAGCTGGGCTTCGAACTTCTTGAACTTGCCGTCCACCGGCACGCCCATCTGCTTGAAGGTGAAGCTGAGGTCGCTCTTGTCGGCCTGCAGCGTGGCGGCGTGGGCGGGCAGCAAGGCGGCGGCGGACAGCAGCAGCGCGGAGAGAAGCTTGGTCATGGTGAAGTCCTGTTCAGGAGCGGCGCAGCGACATGCGGGCGAGCAGGCCGTCGCGGTCGATGAAGTGATGCTTGAGCGCGCCGGCCACGTGGGCCAGCACCAGGGCCGCGAGGCCCCAGGCCAGCGCGCCGTGGACGCTTTCCAGCAGCTCGCCGAGGTCATGGTCCTTGGGCACGAAGTCGGGCAGCGGCAGCACGCCGAACCAGACGATGGGGAAGCCCTTGGCCGAGCTCATGGCCCAGCCGGTCAGCGGCACGGCGAAGAAGGCGATGTAGAGCAGCAGGTGCACGCCGTGCGCCGCACGCGCCTGCCATACGGGCATGGGCGCATCGGCCGGCGGGCGGTGCGTCAGGCGCCACAGCAGGCGCAGCGCCGACAGCGCGAGGATGCTCACGCCGGCCCATTTGTGCCAGTTGTAGAGCTTGACCCGCGTCATCGAGAACGGCAGATCGGCCATGTAGACGCCGACGCAGAAGGCGCCGACGATGGCCAGCGCGAGCAGCCAGTGCAGCACGACGGCGACAGGGGTGTAGCGGGTGGCAGTGCTCATCATGGCTCGCAGTTTGTTCCTCGCAGACCGGCGGGCGGTTCATCCGCCTTGTCGCCATTGTTCAAGCTAATTGAACGGTAAGCGCGTTACTTCTTTCGGGCTCTGGTGGGATGGCCACACGTAGCGCACGGGCTAGCGCGATTTTGCGCGTGTAGTCTTTCTCATGCGAAACAAGCGCCTCCGCTGCGGCTAGCCGCGTGTCCATGCCGGCTAGCTCTGCGAGCTGAACGGCAAGCGCAGGGGAGATCGGGTCTTTGCCGTTGTAGACCCTGCTTAGATACCCCTCGCTTGCATGCAATTCTTTTGCAATGCGGTAGCGCGTCCATCCTTGCTTTGCGCACACCGCATCCATAAGGGTTTTCCCGAGGTCCATACTTTCTCCTGAGAAGGTATCGTCCGCCCCCATGCTTTCCAGCCGGAAAGCCTTTCACAGGGGAAAGCTTGTGGCCGGGAATGTACAGCAGCGCTCAAGGCGCGATCAAGCGGACTTCGCTGTGCCTTTGCTCGTGCTGCTGCGCTCGGGCGGCGGCGTCCCCCATCACGGCCAGTCCGGCCCGGCGATGTTGGCCGTTTACACAGAGCGCGAGCTGCTTTGGACTGCCGGCGCTGACGTTGCCCTGCTGCATGCGAAACACGTCCTGCGCGATCAGCCCGGGATGCTTGCCGGCTGGGTTGGATCAGTCGATGTACTGCCCCCAGAAGTTGGCTTCGTGCTGCGTCATATCCGGGCGCGTTCCCTCGGACAGGGCTATGACCTTGACCAGCTCGATGCTGAGTTCTTCGCTGATCTTGACCAGCGCGATGTTTGGCAGGACGCGACGGCGACTGGTGAAGTTGTCGAGGTCCTGTGTGCTGACGGCCAGCGCGTTAGCAAGTGCTCGTCCTGTGGCGCCGTTTTTGGCCTGTGCGAAGGCGTTGAGAAGGTCGGAGAAGTTCATGGCGGCTGATCGTACTAACGGTGGCTTGCCGCTGACCTTCGCCGCCTACGTGGCGCCGATGGCCGCTGCCCTGGTCCGTCGCGAGTTCGCCCCTGCCATGCGTGTGCAGGTCCGCAAGCACGGCGCCGTCTTCTGCGGTCGCGTCCTTGAGGGCGCCCCGGCCAATGCCCAGCGTGACGTGGACCTGTTCAAGGTCGATTGCTGCCTGGGGCAGCTCTGGTTCTCTGCCAAGAACGTTCGTCAGTGCAGCGGCCTGGATGGTCGGTGCGGCTGCGATGAGGGGCCGGGGGAAGCCCGCGCCTGCGCGGGCGCCCCCGGCGCCTCAGCTGTCCCCCCTGGTAACACGGGGACAACAGTGGTGGAGGGGGCATGAGGACAGTTGAGGCCCGCCCCGTTCTCGATGGTCAGCGCGTCCGGTGGACGCTTGAACAAATCGAGCGCGACAACCAATCGAAGGTCCGCATTGACTGGCTTCGGTTCACGGTCCCCCTCGATGCCGTCGTTCAGCGCGAACGAAGCCTGGAGGCGGTCACGGCTGGCGACGTCACGGTCCAGTCGGGTTTCGACGTGAAGACCAAGCGAGCCACGCTGGCTGACCCGGCCTACAGCGCGGCTCACATGGTGGCCATCGCTGCGGGTCGCGACCTCGTTGCCATGCTGGCCTGCGGCCTGACCCTGGGCGCGGTCGAGGACAAGGGCATGGATTTCTACGCCGTGCGCGTGGCACTCCTGCACAACTCGGCAGTCGTCGGCTATGTCATGGCCGGCAGCAAAGATGCACGGCAAGCCAGCACGGTGCATTTCAACCTGTTCGGGCAGGCCATGCTCGCGATTCCGCGCGACCGGCTTGAAATCGTGCGGTCCTACGTTGCGCATGCGAAAGGCTGGATCACGCGTGTGGACCTCGCTGTCGATGTGTGGTCGGGCCATCGCATCGAAGACGTGCAAACCGCATGGGAGTCGGGCGAATTCGACGTGCGCGGCAAACGCCCTGGTCAGCAGAACGCGGGCAGCTGGGCGGCGCACCATTCGCGGACGTTCAGCGTCGGCAATCGCGGCACGGGAAAGATGCTGCGCGCTTACGAAAAGGGTGACGAACAGTTCGGAAGCCGCGAGGCATCAGCGCAACACGGTTGCGCCGAATGGATTCGTTATGAAGTCGAAGTCCGTAACAACCATCGAGTGATTGACCTCGATGTGTTGACCCGGCCGGCTGACTTCTTCGCGGGCGCCTATGCGTTCTGCGACCGGCTGCTGACAGAGCTTGAGGTTCAAGCCGCTGCGCAAACGATCAAGACCAATCCTGAAGTTAAGGACGTGACGGCGCTTGCTGCTGTCGAGCGCTGCGCTTCGTGGACCGATGGCACCTGCGGCGCAATCGTCGCGGCGCTGTTCATGCATGGCGGCGACCTGCTCGCGCACATCGTCGAGCGCAACGCCCATCGCGTTGCCCGTCGCCTGAAGGGATTCGCTGCCGCTGATATCGCGGCGGCATTCGAGAAAGTCGCAGGGCGAATGGCCCCCGTCTCTGCGCCGTTGCTGAATGGGGCTGTTTGAGTTTCGCAAGCGAAACGGGAAGGTATGAAATGAAGTTCACCGCAAACGTTACGGTCATCGGCATGAAGCGCTCGAAGGGCGTGCTTGAAAACGGCACGGCGTATGACTCGACGAAGGTCTACGCGCTTACTGAGCTGGACGACTCGAAGGGCGACGCGAAGGGCCAGTTCGGCGCAGAGTTCAACCTGGGCACGTCTGAGGAGTACGCGAAGTACGCGCAACTCGCCTTCCCGTTTCAGGCCGTCGCCGACATGGAAATCGTGGGCAACGGCAAGACCAGTAAGACGGTGATGGTCGCCCTGAAGCCGGTCGGCGACAAGAAGGCGGCCTAACCATGTCGCGCTTCCTGATCCAGTCGGGGCTTACGTTTCAGTTCATCACGGTCCTGCCGTCAGGCGACGTGGGCTGGACGCCCTCACTGTTGACGGCGCTGCGGCATGGCGTCATCGATGAAGCGGATCAGGTGGCGCAGCTCGTTGAGGACTATTGCGACCGGGGCACGGCCCTGGTTGTCGATCTGGACGCGGAGGCCTGACCGTGTATTGCATCGCCACCAGTGACGGCGCAATCACGTCGGTGACTCAGATCACTGACCCGAGTCAGTGCCCGGTCCTCGCGGGCACGTTCGTCGCCCTGGAGCCGTCCGACGTTCCCGCAAACCCGTTCGTGATGAGCAACGAAGCCGGCCTCATGGTCTCCGGCGCGATTGCAACGCTCTGGTGTATCGCCTGGGGTGTCCGCGCCGTTCGTCTCGCTCTCTGATTTCCTGGCGCCGGCCGACTCCGATAAGCCGCGCGTCCTCTTCCACCCTCGGAGTCTGGAGTTTTCATGAAGCTGAATCGCAACGCGCTCCGCGCCATCGCCACCGCCGGCATCGCCATGCTGGCCGGCTCCGCTCACGCCGCTGCCGGTGACCCCGATCTGTCGTCCGTCACCGCTGCCGGCGCGACCGTCGCGACCGTGGGCGCTGCCGTCTTCACCGTGATGGTCGGCATCAAGGTGATCAAGTGGGTGCGCCGCGCCCTCTGATCGGGCGCTAGTCGTTTCGCATGCGAAACGGCTTGGAGGGGACGCCCTCCTTTCAATGCATCTAGTCGGGTGCATCGCAAGGGGTCGGTTATGGGCTTTTGGGTTGTGGTTGCAGTGCTGGGGGCGATATGGATCGTATTGCGCGACTGATCGCGGCGTTCGTGTTGCTGGCTAGCTCGGCGTCTTGCTGGGCCATCAAGTCCGTGCCTGCCGTCAACGCCGTTGTTTATGACTGCTCGGGGTCGAAGGGGAGTAGCGCGCTAGCCGCGTGCAAACTCAACTACGAAAAGGATGTTGCGACGACTGACGGCTCAAAGCGTACATATCACTACGTTGTAGACAGCTGTACCGCGCTGGGCAGTGATCAGCTCTCGCAGTGGAGGTGCACGACGTATTACTTTTGGACAGACAGCACGACGACAAGCACGAAGTCATACAACTCGCTGGTGGCAAACGCCAGTATGAACACGTCTTGTCCTGACAACTCTACGTCTGTCGGCGGCGGTCAGTGTGGGTGCAACCCCAACTTCATGCCTAACACGGCTGGGAACGCCTGTTATCAGTACACGTGTCCGGTGTCCGGCGAGTACAGCGCCGTAACTCAGCCTGACCAGAAGGTCAGCAATGCCGGGGACAAGCTCTGCACTGGCGGCTGCGGCTACACGCCGTCCAGCTGGAAGGTTGGCACGGACGGCCAGATTTGGGCTACGTGGCCGTTCAAGTCGACCGGTTCGTTTTGCAACGGGTCGGCGTCAAGCTCCAATTCGGCGATCTCGACTGGCGAACAGAACAGCCAAAGCCCTGCCCCGGTGGCCTGCGGTGCGAACCAGTGCCCCGGCACGGTGAATGGCGCGACCATCTGTGTTCCGTGTGCGAAGACCAGCGCAGCCGCTGAAACGTCGTCCTCTAGCGCGTCGTCTGCGACCGGCTCGACGACGACTGGAACGACTTCGCAAACTAGTTGCGATGGCACGACGTGCACAACAACGAAGACGACAACCACGACGGATGGCAACGGCGCCACAACCGGCACGACAACTACGTCGAGTTCTCAGAGTCAGGACAGTTTCTGCACTCAGAATCCTTCCTCTCCGCTGTGCACAAAGTCTTCGTTTGGTGGCACCTGCGCGGCGACGACGTGTAGCGGCGATGCCGTTCAGTGCGCCATCGCGGCGGACCAGTACAGGCGCAATTGCCAGTGGTTCGATGACCCGCAGACTGCACCCCTGCAGGCCATAGGCGCGGCGGGCATGACTGGTGAGCTGCAGCCGGCCGGACACCCTGCCAACAATGCGGCCAATCAGTCAGTTAGCTTTGCATCGAACATTGACCAGACCGACAGGCTTGCGTCCGGTTGCCCAGTTGACGTTGCATTCACCGTCAGCGGCGTGCAGTGGAACATCCCGTTTTCTGGCATGTGCGACAAGCTGCGCTTGGTCGGTAATGCCATGGTCGGCGTGTTCATGTTGATTGCCCTGTTGATTGTCTTTAGGAGTTGACCCATGCCCATTTTCATCGGCGCCTTGATTGGCGCTTTGATTCAAGTCCTCGGCACGCTCGTGGGCAAGATTCTGGTTAGCCTCGGCATCGGCTATGCCGTGTATTCCGGGGTTGACGCGTCCATCACGTTTGCTCGGGACTACTTCATTTCGAGCATGAATGGCCTCGGCGGCAATGCCGTCGCTGTGGCCGGCACGATGAAGGTCGGGACATGCGTGTCCATCCTCACCAGCGCCATCACGACACGCCTGACGATCAACGGATTGACGAGCGGCACCATGAAGAAATTTGTTATGAAGTGAGCTAGACCATGGATCCGCAGATTTCCGAATTTCTTACTGCCTTCGTTGAAGGCGCGATGTGGCGGCTGTTGTTGGCCGGCGCCTTGATGGGCGCTTGGTTGTGGGCGTTCGCTGGGCCTACGCTGCTGCGCGGTGCGTACTGGCTTCTGTCCTACGTTTTCCGGCCGGTTTTTCGATATGCCCGCGCTCGCGATCAGAGCCAGTGTTCGCATTGCGACGGAACTGGAATTGATTGGGCGGTCCTTCGTGCTCGGCATCGTGCAAAGCGCGAGGGGCGCGAACGCAAGCAATAGAAACACCCGCCAGTCACGGCGGGTTTTTCGCATGCGAAATCAGCGGGCGATTCTGGCGACTCGTCGCGGCAGGCTTCCGGCGTCTTGGTCGATTGCTTGTGCGACGAACTGGGGCGGCGGTGCGTTCGTGGGTGTATACGCGGGCTGTTCCTGTCCGCTCTGTAGTTCCCTCTGTCGGGTTTGATCTTGCGCTCGCTGCACCCTCTCTCCTGCTGGTGTCCACGCGACGAAGAATCCGCCATCTGCGAGTTGCCGGCAAAGCTGTTCGTTCATGTCCAGCCGCGTGCCCTGCTGGCTGTAGCACTGGCAACGCTTTGCGTTCGCTATGCATGCGGCTGGATACGGCGCCTGCTGAGGCTGCGTTACCCCGTCGTAGATGGGCGCAGTGTGCGGCAACCCCTCGATTCGCGGCGTATAGGCGGCTGCGTACTCTGCCGGCGTCATCTGCCCCCCTCGGTCACCGGCCCCTGAGCGCGCCCGCCCCACGGGGCCTTCAGCAACCTGCGCGGGCGGCGCGGTGGCTTCTGGCGTCGATTTGCGAGCCTGCTCGGCGGCAAACTCTGGGCTCATGCGGTGGTAACCGATCCAGCACAGAATGCCAAAGATCACCGGCAGGACCAGCAATAGGTATACGCGAGCTGGGATTCGGCGCTTCACCGTGTGGAGTTCGGCCGACTTGTACCAGGTGAACACGTCTTTGGGATATCGGAACTCATGCCGTATCCCGTCGCCGCGATTCTTGGACACGTCTTCTTTGACGCCGTTGACGTACTCGTAAATGGTGGCGAAGTGCGTTCCGAATTTGCGCACAACGTGGAAGTGCCGGTCCACCAGCTTGCGGACAAAGCTGTCCAGCAGCATTGGGTTTTGGGTGATGACGATGAAGTCCAGACCCTTGTGCCGGTGCGTGGCGAGCTGTTGAACCCATGGCGGCGTTTGCCCGCGTCCGGTGACAGGAAATGCGAACTGCGCTTCGTCAACGATCAGCAGCGCGCCGGCCGGCAGTTGTTCCCAGTCCTTGACCTCGAACGGCTGCCATCCGGGAATCTGAAGCCCGGGGATTGAGTTGTGAAACACGGGGCGACCTGCCTTTTCGGCTTCGGCCTTCCACCGTGCGAGTGTGTAAAGCGTCTTGCCGTGACCCGGCAGACCCGTGACCAGTGTGATGGGCATTGGTTAACCTCGTTTCGCATGCGAAACGCCCTCCCGTTCAGGGTGGGCGTTCAAACGCCTAGCCGTTCAGGCTAGGCGTTACGCGTTTAGACCGGCAGCTCGCGCTGGGCTTCGGCGAGCTTCTTCAGTTGCTTGCGCAGCCACGTCGCGCCGCCTGCGGCTTCGAACACGGCGGCCAGTTCGGCGGACAGCTCGACGCTGATCGTCTGCTTGCCCTTCGGCGCTTGCTCGCCGCCTTCGCCATCGCCGTCGTCTTCGCCGCCCTCTTCGCCTTCTTCGGCGGGTGCCTTGAGCTGTTCCAGCGTTGCGCGGACCTTGGCGCGACCGATCAAGCCGGCTTTGACCTGGGCAATCAGGTGCGCGACGACAGTCGAGCCCTTGGGGTGCTTGGCGATCTGGTTCAGCGTCAGGGCCATTTCAACGTCGTTGCATTGGCCGCTGTTCACCATGTCGCGAACGTCCGCGCTGAACGTCGGGCCGGTCACGGACAGGTGCTTGGACACCCATGCCGATGACTTGCTGAGGCGCTTTGCGACCTCGGCAGGCTTGCCCACCATCGCGAGCATTTCGCGCACGCCTTCGCACGTCTCGGACAGCCCGAGGTTCTCGCGCTTCAGGTTCTCGACGATCTGAACGGCCTTCAGTTCTTCGCCGCCGGTTTCCGCGCCGCGAACGATGCAAAGGACTTCGGTCAAGCCTGCCATTTGGCAGGCCAGCGTGCGGCGTTGGCCTGCGATGACAGCGAAACCGCCTTCGTGCTCAGCGACGATGATCGGCTGAAGCAGGCCCAGCTCCTTGATGGAATCGGCCAACTCCTTGATGCTGGCCTTGTCGAGTCCGGTGGACGTGCGCACGTTCTGCGCAATCGTGATGCGGGACAGGGGGATCATTTGAGTGATGATGGAACGCTCAGACATAGCTTTCTCCGGTTGAGGTTGACGAAGGCTGTTCGTGGATGCCTTCGCAGAGACCTCTTCGCTCCCTTCCCACCGGGAAGGGCGGGGGGATGGGGTCTTGGCGGAAATACAAAAAGCGGCCGCTGCCGCTACTTGCCGAAAAAAAGACGCCCCCTTGATCCCCTTCGCGATGCCGCAGGGGTCAAGGGGGCGGCTTCGGCGAGTGGTGGCGGCGGTCGCTTTTTGAGGTGGGTAGGTCGGCGCAATGTCGGCGGGCGTGCCACCAAGCGCAGCGACTGGCGCGACCGACGCGCGCTGACCGGGTTAGACGACGAATACATCGAGGTATGACGCGATAGGGATCGTTACCGATAGGCGGAGACCCTTTAGGGGCTCCGGTCCGCAGGACTAGAGCCCGGGCCCGAAGGGCATCGCCCTAAACTTCTCCGTTCATTTCGCGAGTTATTCGACGAACGGCCGAATGCGCATGCGACCTCTCGCAACCTAGCTCGTTGGCGATCTCGGTGTACGTCCACCCATCGTTTCGCATGCGAAACGCTTCCTGGTAGTCGAACTTTCGACGCTTGCGACCGAACTTGACGCCTCTTTTCATTGCCTCGGCCATCCCTGCGGCGCATCGTTCGCGAATCACATTTCGCTCAAACTCGGCGAAGGCGCCCAGCAGTTGAAAGATCATTCGACCGACTGGCGTAGCTGTCTCGATTGGTTCGGTCACGCTTCGCAGAGTTGCGCCGCTCTTGGCGAGTCGGTCGGCGATTCTTAGAAGGTCGGAAAGGCTGCGGGCTAGCCGGTCCACCTTGTAGACGACAAGCGTGTCGCCTTGCTGTAGGAAGTTCAGAAGCTCTTCTAGCGCTGGACGCTTCTTGACGCCGGAAATTTGGTCTTCCCAATAGGCGGTTACACCGTATTGGCGTAGCGCCGCAATCTGTAGGCTCGTGTCTTGTTCCGTTGTCGATACGCGTGCATATCCCAAATCCATCGCTTACAGCGCTCCCTTATGTGGCGAGCCTAGCGATTGAACGTGAAGTTAGCGCGCAGAAAAGCTCGGCGGAACGCCGTGCTTTTCGCGTTAAAGAACGGCAGCGATTTTGAACAAGGCAGGTGAAGCCAGGGTTAACCGGGGCGCGCCGCCGGCTTCAGCCCGACGAGGAAGACGCCGCCCAGCACCAGCACCGTGCCCAGCGCGATCCAGCCGTTCATCGGCTCGCCGAGGATGAGCACGCCCATGATCAACGTGCTCATCGGCCCCACCATGCCCACCTGCGACGACAACGGCGCACCGATGCGCGCGATGGCCAGCATGACCATCAGCACGGGGGCGACCGTGCAGGCCGTGGAGTTCAGCAGCGACAGCCACATGACCGGCGTCGGCACCCACGCCGCCGCCAGCGGCTTGACCAGCAGGAACTGGCCGATGCACAGCGCGCAGGCCACGCTGCTGGCCAGGCCCGCCAACCGCAGCGAGCCCAGGCGCTGCACGACCTTGCCGCTCAGCGCCAGGTAGACGGCGTAGGAGATCGCACTGGCAAACACCAGCGCCGCGCCGATGACGGTGCTGCGGCCATCGAAGCTCAGTTCGTGCGCGAACACCGCCACGACGCCGGCATAGCTGATGGCCAGCGCCAGCACCTGCCGCGCCTGCAGCCGGTGGTGGAAGAACACGACCGACAGCAGCAGCACCAGCGTCGGGTTGAGGTAGAGGATGAGCCGCTCGAGGCTGGCCGAGATGTAGGCCAGGCCGGCGAAGTCCAGGTAGCTGGCCAGGTAGTAGCCGGTGAAGCCCAGCACGGCGATGTCGCGCCAGTCGCGCCGCGTGAGTGCCGGCTTGCCCCGGCCGGACCACCAGGCCATGGCGAGGAAGAACGGCAGCGCCAGCAGCATGCGCCACATCAGCAGCGTGACCGCGTCCACGCCGTGGCGGTAGGCCAGCTTGACGATGATGGCCTTGCCGGAGAAACCGATGGCGCCCAGCATGGCCAGCGCCAGGCCGGTCCAGTTCAGACGGGGCGCCGCGACGGCGGAAGATTCAACTGCCATGCGGCCATATTGCCTGCGCCCGCGCCGCAGGGGCTTTCCGCGTCGTGCACGGCCGCTTCGCGCAGGCCCCGCTGCCAGAGCTCAGCGCGTGCACGGCTGCGCCTGCGGCGGGTTCTGGCGGCGGTAGAGCTCGGCCTGCTGCCGGTGCAGCTGCTGCAGCTCGGCCGCGTAGTCGGGCCGCTGCAGGTAGTCGCTGACGCGTGGCAGCGCCGCTATCGCGGGCGACAGCTTCGAAACCTGCAGATACAGCGGCGCGGCACCCAGCGAGCGCGGCAGCACGCGCACCTCCTGCTCGCAGCCCAGCGCATGCAGCAGTTGCTCGCCGGCCTCGCGCGCCGTCGCCATCGCATCGAGCCGGCCCAGCAGCAGCTTGCGCAGGTTCAGCTCCTCGCTGAGCGCGTTGTCCACCTGGGCGTAGCGGGCGAGCTGCTGGTCGACGCCCGCACCCAGGCTGACGCCGTTGCCAACGCCGATGCGCAGGCCAGCGAGGTCGGCCCAGCCGTCGAAGCGCAGCGGGCTGTCGCGGCGCACGAACAGCGCCCCCTCGTTGCTGGCCAGCGCGGGCTCCACGACGACGGCGTACTCCCGCCGCGCGGGCGTATCGAAGGCGCAGACCATGGCATCGACCTGGCCGCGCTCGACCAGCGCCTGGCAGCGCGACCAGGGCCCCACGGCGCTGACGTTCAAGGTCCAGCCCGCCGCCGCAAACGCACGCCGCGCCACTTCGACGCAGACGCCGTGCAGCTGGCCCTGCTGCTCCCAGCTCATCGGCTGGGCGGCCGGGTGGGCGCAGGCGCGCAGCGAGGGCTGCTGGGCCGCCGCCACGCCCGCCGCCAGCACGGCGGGCAGGCCCAGGGTCAGCAGCAGGCGGACGCAAGACATGACACGGATCGTAGGCCCGCGCCGCCCGCCCGTGTCAGCCCCGCGTGCCGGCCAGCATCTCGTGCACGTCGTGGCACATGACGGCCAGGTAGGCCGCGAGCACGAGGTAGTAGGTCGCGTACTCCCACTTCACCGCGGCGGGCACGGCGTAGTAGGTCTGCGCCTCGACGCTGTCGGCGCGATGCTTCCAGGCCTTGATCAGCTGCGGCCAGGCCATCAAGGCGATCAGGATCAGCAGCGGGCTGGGCCGCCAGAAGAACAGCGCCACGAGCATGGGAGCACCCAGCAGCCAGATGCGCGGCGACAACACGGCCGTGACACGGCCGCCATCGAACGGCAGCATCGGGATCAGGTTGACCAGGTTCAGGAAGAAGCCGCTGTAGGCCACCGCCAGCAGCCAGTCGGCACCCCAGCTTCGCGCCATCAGGTAGGCCACCATCGCCCCCGCCGTGCCCAGAACCGGCCCGGCCAGGCCGACGAAGGCCTCGGTCTGCGCGTCGTGGGGCTGGTCCTTCAGCTCCACCCAGGCGCCGACGAAGGGGATGAAGGTCGGCATGCCGACGTCGAGGCCCTTGTAGCGCGCCGCGATGAAGTGGCCCATCTCGTGCACGAACAGCAGCGCGACGAAGCCGGCCGCGTAGCGCCAGCCGTAGATCCAGGCGTAAACGACCAGCGAGACCAGCATGGTCCCGCCGGTGGTCAGCAGCTTGCCGAACTTCAGGCCGGAGAAGAGCAGGAACAGCAGTTTCATCGGACGCCGTCGTTCAGTTCGGGCCGAGCGCCGGGCCGCTCCCAAGCCGGCCCGTCAGGGCGATGTGCTTGCGGCTCCATGCCGCGAGCATCGCCGTCCCCGCGGGGGACCGGCCAGACGCACCGCGTTCAGCGGTGTGCGGCTGGACGAGGGGCTTCATTTCGTACGTTTGAAGAACTTGGTGATGGCCGCGCCGCCGCCGATGACGGCGACGAAGATGATCTTCGCGAACTTGGCGAGGAAGGCGAAGACGACCGCCAGCAAACCCAGCTTCTTGGCGCCCACGCCCAGCACCAGCGCGGCGAGGCCGTACTCGGCGACGTGGTCGGTGCTTTCGTTGAAGTCCTCGTAGCGCTTGCCCTTGTCGAACTCCAGCGCGCCCAGCAAGGCCTTGGCATCGGGCTTCTGCGCCGGCAGATCCTTCAGGTCGGTGACGAAGTTCAGGCTCATGTAGCCCTCGCGGCCCAGCGCGTAGGTGTTGTAGTTGACGCCCTGGCCGGCCTCGGCCGGCGCCCCCTTCTCGCGGGACGCCATGGCCCAGACCAGCCGATGCGTCGTCGCCTCATAGGCCGGCACTTCGGCCCAGCCGGTGATCTCCAGCGGCGCCACGCCCATCTTCTGACGCTCCGCGTTGCCGGACTCGGTGCCCTCCTTGTAGCTGGCCAGCAGCTCGTCGGCCTTCCACTCCTTGGCGTCACCGTCCTTCACGTAGCCGGAGGAGATGTAGCGCAGCACGGCGAACCATTCACCGTCGCCCTTGGGGAACACCAGGCCGGCAATGTCGTCGTGGGCACCGGGGTTGCCCATCGCGGTCAGCAGCTTCCCAGCCTGGGGCTGGGGAATGAAGATGCGGTCCGCCGGCAGGTGCAGCGTGGCCTGGCCCGCAACGGCAACGTCCGCCGGGCCTTCCTTGGCGGCCGCCTTGGCCTCGACCCAGGCCGGGTCCGCCGCGGGCTTGGGCGGTTCGTCGGCCGCACGGGCAGCCAGGCCCAGGCACAGGCCGACGGCGGCCAGCAGGCCGCGCGCGAAAGTCTTGTTCATTTTTTCTCCCTGACGAAAAGGGCCGCAGTCTAGGGCCCGTTGGCCCGACGGCAGCAGGCCGCGAAGGCCAACCGCCAGGGGTCAATCAAGGCGCAGCGCGCTGCTCGCATGCGTATGCGAGCAAGCGGTGCAACGCGGAGTGGCCACTGGTGGATGGCCTTCCCTTCGGGTTGTGACCAGGAAGCCCGCGTGCGGCGTTGCAAATCCTCGCCGGGTGTCCAACCCGGCTGCGGTTTGCGCCTTGCTCGAAGGCTTCCTGGCCACAACGCGGCCAGCTGCCGTCGGGCCAACGAGCCCTTGTCACCCGACGCGGCCCTCCAGGGGGAATCCCCAGCGGATCAGATCCTGGCGAGCAGTGCCGCCCACTTGGCCCGGGCCGCGACCTCGTGGCGTGCCTTCACATGGCCGTAGCCGCGGATCTCCTCCGGCACGCGGGCCAGGTCGACGGCGACCGGCAATGACTCCGCCGTCAGCCCGGCCAGCGCCTTGTCGATGCCGGCCCGGTAGTCGGTGATCCAGCGGCGCTCCATCCGGCGCTCCTCGGTGTGGCCGAAGACGTCGAAGGCCGTGCCGCGCAGGCCCTTGAGCTTGGCGAGCAGGCCGAAGGCCGGGCGCACCCAGCCGCCGAACGGCTGCTTGACCAGCTCGCCCTTGCTGTTCTTCTTCGCCAGCAGCGGCGGCGCGAGGTGGTGGACGAGCTTGTAGTCGCCCTCGAACATGCCGGCGATCTTGGCCGTGAACGCGGCGTCGGTGTGCAGGCGGGCGACCTCGTACTCGTCCTTGTAGGCCATCAGCTTGAACAGGTAGCGGGCCACGGCCTCGGTCAGCGTCGTCTTGCCGCCCAGCTTCGCTTCGGCCGCGCGCACCTTGTCGACGAAGGCCTTGTACTCAGCCGCGTAGGCGGCGTTCTGGTAACCCGTCAGGAAGTCCACGCGCTTGGCGACGATCTCGTCGAGGCTCTGGCGCTTGACGAGCTGGATGACGGCCTGCGCCGCGTACAGCGCCTGCACGGCCTTGAGGTCGTGCGCGCAGCGCCGGCCCCACTCGAAGGCGGCCTTGTTGTTGTCGACCTGCACACCGTTCAGCTCGATGGCGCGCATCAGCGCGTCGTAGCTCAGCGGCACGCGGCCCTGCTGCCATGCGTAGCCCAGCATCAGCGGGTTGGTGTAGAGCGAATCGCCCAGCAGCTTGACCGCCACCTCCTCGGCGTCGAAGGAGCCGAAGTGCTCGGTGCCGACCGCCGAGGCCACGGCCTGCTCGCAGGCCGCGCCGGGGAAGCTCCAGTTGGCGTCGTTGACCAGCGTGGCCGTCGGCGAGCCGTGGGTGTTCAGAGCCACGAAAGTGCGGCCCTCGCGCATCACGGCCAGCGTGGCCTTGTTGGCAGCCACGATGGCGTCGCAGGCGATGACGAGGTCGGCCTCGGCGGCGCCGACCTTGGTGCAGTAGATGGACTCAGGGCGGTTGGCGATCTGGATATGGCTCCAGGTCGCGCCGCCCTTCTGGGCCAGGCCCGCGGCGTCCTGGGTGATGACGCCCTTGCCTTCGAGGTGGGCGGCCATGCCCAGCAGCTGGCCGATGGTGATGACGCCCGTGCCGCCCACGCCGGCGACGACGATGCCCCAGGCTTCTTCGGCGTTCGGGATGACGGGCAGCGGCAGCTGCGGCAGACCGGCGTCGAAGGGGCTCTTGCGGGCTGCCTTCCTGGGCTTCTTCAGCTCGCCGCCCTCGACGGTGACGAAGCTCGGGCAGAAACCCTTCACGCAGGAGTAGTCCTTGTTGCAGGTGTTCTGGTTGATCTGGCGCTTGCGGCCGAAGTCGGTCTCCAGCGGCTCGACCGACAGACAGTTGGACTGGATGGAGCAGTCGCCGCAACCCTCGCAGACCAGCTCGTTGATGACGACGCGCTTGGCGGGGTCCACCATCTTGCCGCGCTTGCGGCGGCGGCGCTTCTCGGTGGCGCAGGTCTGGTCGTAGATGATGACCGTCGTGCCTTCGATCTCGCGGAACTGGCGCTGGATGTCGTCCAGCTCGTCACGGTGGTGCACAGTGACGCCCGGCGCCAGCGCGACACCTTCGTACTTGGCGGGGTCGTCGGTGACGATGACCAGCTTCTTCACACCTTCCGAGATCACGCTGTTCATGATCTGGATGACGGTGTGCCCCTCGGGGCGCTCGCCGACTGTCTGGCCACCGGTCATCGCGACGGCGTCGTTGTAGAGGATCTTGTAGGTGATGTTGACGCCCGAGGCGATGCTCTGGCGGATGGCCAGGCTGCCGCTGTGGAAGTAGGTGCCGTCACCCAGATTGCTGAAGATGTGCTTCTCGTTCGTGAACGGCGCCTGGCCCGTCCACGGCACGCCCTCGCCGCCCATCTGCGTGAAGGTCGCCGTGTTGCGGCCGGGCATCCAGGTCACCATGTAGTGACAGCCGATGCCGCCGACGGCGCGCGAGCCTTCGGGCACGCGGGTGCTGGTGTTGTGCGGGCAGCCGGAGCAGAACCACGGCGTGCGGTCGGCGCCGCCGGCGGTCTTTTCTTCCGCTTTCAGCGAGGCTTCCTTGGCATCGATGACCGCAAGTCGCGCATCCAGGCGGGCGCGGATGTCGGCGTCCACGCCCAGCTTCTTCAACCGCTTGGCGATGGCGCGGGCGATGATGGCCGGCGTCAGGTCGGCCTGCGGGCGCAGCAGCCAGTGGTCGCTGGGGTTGGGCACGCTCCACTCGCCACCGTCTGCATCGCCCGCGTCGAACTTGCCCAGCACGTTGGGCCGCACGTCGGCACGCCAGTTGTAGAGCTCTTCCTTGACCTGGTATTCGATGATCTGGCGCTTCTCCTCGACGACGAGGATCTCCTGCAATCCTGAAGCGAACTCGCGCGCCACCTGCGCCTCCAGCGGCCACACCACGTTGACCTTGTGCAGCCGGATGCCGATGCGCCGGCAGGTGTCGTCGTCCAGGCCCAGGTCGTGCAGCGCCTGGCGGGTGTCGTTGAAGGCCTTGCCGCTGGTGATGATGCCGAAGCGGTCCCCCTTTCCACCATTTGGGCCTTCGATGACGTTGTAGTTCAGGCGGTTGGCGCGGATGTAGGCCAGGGCCGCGTACCACTTGAAGTTCATCATCCGCGACTCCTGCTCCAGCGGCGGGTCGGGCCAGCGGATGTGCAGGCCGCCCGGCGGCACGACGAAGTCCTCGGGCAGGATGATGTTGACGCGGTCGGGGTCCACGCTGACCGAGGCCGACGACTCGACGATCTCCTGGATGGTCTTCATGCCGGCCCACAGGCCCGAGAAGCGGCTCATCGCGAACGCGTGCAGCCCCATGTCCAGGATGTCCTGCACGCTGCTCGGGAAGAAGGTCGGGAAGCCGACCGCCTTGAAGACGTGGTCGCTCTGGTGGGCCGCCGTCGAGCTCTTGGCGATGTGGTCGTCACCCGCGATGGCGATGACGCCGCCGTGCTTGGACGTGCCGGCCATGTTGGCGTGCTTGAACACGTCGATGCAGCGGTCAACGCCCGGGCCCTTGCCGTACCAGAGGCCGAAGACGCCGTCGTACTTGGCCTTCTCGGGGAACAGGTCCAGCTGCTGCGTGCCCCACACGGCGGTCGCGCCGAGTTCCTCGTTCACACCCGGCTGGAACACGATGTTCTGCTTGGCCAGGTGCTTCTTGGCCTGCCACAGTGCCTGGTCGTAGGTGCCCAGCGGCGAGCCCCGGTAGCCGCTGATGAAGCCGGCCGTGTTGAGCCCGGCCATCGCGTCACGCGTGCGCTGCAGCATCGGCAGCCGCACCAGCGCCTGCACGCCGCTCATGAAGGCGCGGCCATGGTCCAGCGCGTATTTGTCATCCAGCGTGACCGTCTGTAGGGCCTTGAGGATGTGCTCGGGCAGCGGGGCGTTCATTGGCGGTGCTCCTGATTGGGCGGCCCGGCGTAGCGACCCTTGTGGGGCCGGGCGCGCAGGCGTGTGGCCAGTATGGCCGGACGGGTCAGTGTAGGGAAACCGGCCCGACGGGTGCTTGCCAACTTGCGCTTCAAAACGGCACCGCGCGCAAGATCCTTTCCTGATAAAGCAAAATCGACATCGATTTGCATCACCCATCCGCCGATTAGGGCAAACCATGAGCTCCGACGCCCTCGACCGTTACCACATCGCCATCCTGGCCGAGCTGCAGCGCGACGCGCGCCAGTCCAACGCCGAGCTGGCCCAGCGCGTGGGCCTGTCGGCCGCGCCGACATGGCGACGCGTGAAGTGGCTGGAGGAGCAGGGCTACATCACCGGCTACCGCGCCGAGCTGGACCGCCGCAAGATCGGCCTGGGCGTGCTGGCCTTCGTGCGCGTGGACGCCGAGCGCAGCGCGGCCTCGGCCACGCAGGCGCTGGAAGAAGCCATCCGCCAGCTACCCGAGGTCGTCGCCTGCCACTACATCTCCGGCACCGGCACCTTCGAGCTGCAGGTCATGGCCACCGACCTCGACGCCTTCTCGCGCTTCTCCATCAACACGCTGCTGAAGCTGCCCAACGTGAAGGACATCCACACCAGCTTCTCGCTGGGCGAGGTGAAGGCGGGCGGTGCACTGCCGCTGGGGCATCTGAAGGGCTGACGCGACGCCACGCAGTCCGGCCGCAGCGCGGCCCGGCCTCCGCGTGAACAAGCACCGCCGTGGCTCGACAGCGGGCAAGGCCTGGCCCCCTCGCCCGCGTTAGGCTTGCGCCATGGCGACGTCCCACCTGCGGCGGCTGATCGACCTGTGGCTGGGCACCGACTCCGCCCAGCGCCTGCGCCTGCGCCAGACCTCGCTGGCCATGCTGCTGATGGTCCTGTCCGTTGCGATGCTGCACTACGGCGTGCGCATCGGCGGCGGCGAGAGTGGCCTGCTGCTGTGGGGCTGGACGGTCTGCTCGCTGGGCGGCATGGCCGTCTTCTACGCCGCCATCCGCAGCGGCTGGTCGCTGCGCGCCGGCGATCCATCGCTCACTGGCGCCCAGATCGCCTTCGCCATCTGCGCCGCCGCGCTGGGCTACGCGCAGGCCGGCCCCATGCGCGGCGCCTGCTTCCCGGTGCTGACGCTGATCCTGATGTTCGGCATGTTCCAGCTCCGCGCGCGCAGCGCCTTCGGGCTGAGCGTGTTCGCACTGGGCCTGTTCGCACTGGTCATGGGCGTGATGGCCGTGGTGCAGCCGGTCGCCTACCCGCCGGCCGTCGAGATCGGCCACTTCCTGATGCTGGCCTGCATGCTGCCCGCGGTGGCCGTGCTCACCGCGCGGCTCAGCCGCATCCGGCGCCGCCTGTCGGACCAGCGTGAAGAGCTGGCCCGGGCCCTCGCGCAGCTGCAGGCCATCGCCACGCGCGACGAGCTCACCGGCCTGCCCAACCGCCGACAGATGCAGGCGCTGATGGACCAGGAACTGCTGCGCTCGCAGCGCCACGGCTACGAGTTCTGCATCGCCATCGCCGACCTGGATCACTTCAAGCACGTCAACGACCAGCACGGCCACGCGGCCGGCGACCTCGTTCTGCGCGCCTTCGCCCAGGCCAGCCAGGGCGCACTGCGCGCCACCGACGTCATCGCGCGCTGGGGCGGCGAGGAGTTCCTCGTGCTGCTGCCCGACACCGCCATGCCGCTGGCGCTGGCCGGCATGGAGCGGCTGCGCGAGCGCGTGGCCGAGCTGCGCACGGACGTCGGCGGCGGCGCGCAGGTTGCCATCACCGTCTCCATCGGCCTGACCGGCCACCACCGCGGCGACACGCTGGCGCAGACGCTGGAGCGCGCCGACCGGTTGCTCTACCAGGCCAAGGACGGCGGCCGCAACAAAACGGCGATCGGCTAGCCCTGGCATAGTCGGTCGCCCCGTCCGTCAACGCATCCCGCATGGCCACCCTGCCGCTGCGCCACCTGCTGCTCGCCATCGCCGTCGTCGCGATCTGGGGCAGCAACTTCGTCGTCATCAAGGTCGCGCTCGCGGTGCTGCCACCGATGCTGCTGGCCGTGCTGCGCTTCGCCATCGCCTTCGTGCCGGCCTGCTTCTTCCTGCAACGGCCGGCCGTGGGCTGGAAGAACCTGGCCGGCTACGGCCTGTTCGTCGGCGTAGGCCAGTTCGGACTGCTGTATCTGGCGATGCAGGGCCACATCTCGCCAGGGCTGGCTTCGCTCGTCATCCAGACGCAGGTGTTCTTCACGCTGCTGCTGGCCGTGCGGCTGGCGGGCGAGCGCGTGCTGCCCAGCCAATGGGCGGGCCTGGCGCTGGCCGTCGCCGGCATCGCCGTCATCGTCATGCACACCGACGGCGCAACTACGCCGCTGGGCCTGGCGATGGTGCTGGCCGCGGCGTTCTCGTGGGCCTGCGGCAACCTCGTCGGCAAGCGCGCCGGCGCGGTGAACATGCTGGCCTACGTCGTCTGGAGCAGCGCGTTCGCGGTGCCGCCGTTGCTGGTGCTGGCACTGGTCATCGACGGTCCCGACCGCATCGCCACGGCGCTGGCCGCGGCCGACGCCGGCACCTGGGGCGCCGTGCTCTGGCAGAGCTTCGCGAACACGCTGTTCGGCTATGGCTGCTGGGCCTGGCTGCTGACGCGCCACCCCGCCGCGCGCATCGTGCCGATGGCACTGCTGGTGCCGGTGTTCGGCATGGGGGCCAGCAGCTGGCTGCTGGGCGAGGCGCTGCCCGGCTGGAAGCTCGGCGCCGCGGCGCTGGTGTTGGCCGGTCTGGCGATCAACCTGTTCGGACCGCGGTTTTTGCCGTCACGGCCCAAGCCGGCGCAGGACTAAGCTTGGCCGCATGAAGCGCCTTGCCCTGCTCCTGCTGCTGTCGCCGCTGCTCGCGATGGCCGCGCCGCCCGCCGTGCAATTGCTCGTCGAACTGCGCTGGGTGGACAGCAACCTGCCGCCCGCCGCCCAGGCCGGCGTGCGCGACGGCGCCGTCGTCATCGGCACGGCCGGCAGCGTGTCGCCGCGTGGGCCGGGTGTCGTGACCTCCACCGCCAGCGCCGCGCCGCAGCCGGTACAGCGCCTGCTGGTGCAGAACGGCCAGCGCGCGTCGCAGCGGCTGACGACGCGCGAACCGCTGCAATGGGTGGACACCACGCTGGAGCTGGACCCGCGCGGCGCCACGGCCGGCGCCCTGCCCGCCAGCGCCGTGAAGCGCCTCTACGCGCAGCCCCGCCAGGGCGAACGCCGTGTCACGCAGGGCTTCAGCGTCACGCCGACCTGGGCCGGTGGCCGTGCGCCCGTGCGCGTGGCCTTCGATGTGGACGACGGCGACAACAGCTTCCAGTCCACACTGGATGTGCCGATGGAGCGCTGGCAGACCGTCGCCCGCACCGGCGGCGGCGCGACCGCACCGGCGCCGCGCGGCACGATCAGCAGCCGCGACGCCGCCGGGCAGCCCGAGCGCGCGCTGCAGCTGCGCGTGTCGGTCAACCCTGGTTCAGCAGACCGTTGATCTGCGGGTACGGCGCCGCGCCGTCGTACAGGTCGGCGCCACTGCCGGCGGCGAGGAAGCCCGCCGCGGCCCGCTGCGCCCGGCCCCAGGCGGCTTCCGCAATGGCGCTGCCGGCGCTGAGGCGGCGCACGCCCAGGCGCTGCAGCTCATCCAGGCCCGGTAGCGCGGGCCGCGCCATCACGTTCAGCGGCAGCGGCTGGCCCGCCACGAGCGCAGCGATGTCGGCCGCGGCCGTCACGCCGGCCGCAAACAGACCGTCGGCGCCCGCCGCCGCGTAGTCACGCGCTCGCTGCAGGGCCTCGTCCACGGCGCGCCCCGGCGCCAGGTTCTTCAGCCAGACGTCGCAGCGCGCGTTGATGAACACGTCCACGCCAGCCCGAACTGCCGCGGCCTTGATGGCTTCGATCTTGCGGCACAGCAGCGCGGGCGTGCCGGTGCCGTCCTCCAGGTTGATGCCGACCGCACCGGCCTCGACGAGCTGCATGACGTTGCCGGCCACGGCGGCCGGGTCGTCGCTGTAGCCGGCCTCGCTGTCGACGCTGAGCGGCACGCGCGCGACGCGGGCGATGCGGCGCACGGCGGCAGCGTGCTCGGCGATGGGCAGGTGGTTGCCGTCGGCATAGCCCAGCGCCCAGGCCAGGCCGGCGCTGGTCGTCGCGAGCGCGGGCACGCCCAGGCTCTGCACGAGCGCGGCGCTGCCGGCATCCCAGACGTTGGCGATCTTCAGGAGTTCGGGGCCCTGGTGGATCTGGCGGAAGTTCATGGCGGTCGCTGTCCGAAGCGTGGAAGAGGTCGCCATGCTGCCTGCACCTGCTGCCAGCGCATGACAGGGGAGAACGGCTGACGGCTGCCTGAAGACGAAGAGAGCGTTACCAGTCATGCGAAGGAACTGCCAAGTTCTGCGCACTGCCGTCCACAGAGTGCGTGTAACGTGCCCGTTTTTGAACAGCTGGCCCGCCCGATGAGACTCGCCTTGATCGCCCACGACGGCAAGAAGGACGCCATGATCGCCCTCGCCGCCGACTTCCTGCCGCTGCTGCGCCGCTGCGCGCTGATGGCCACCGGCACCACCGGCGCCCGGCTCGCCGAGGCCCATGGCCTGACCGTCGAGCGCATGCTCAGCGGCCCCTGGGGCGGCGACCTGCAGATCGGCGCGCGGCTGGCCGTGGGCGAGCTGGACGGCGTCATCTTCCTGCGCGACCCGATGACGCCGCAGCCGCACGAACCCGACATCAACGCCCTCGTGCGCGCCTGCGACGTGCACGACGTGCCCTGCGCCACCAACGTCGCCACGGCGCGGCTGCTGCTGACTCGCTGGAGCGAGGAATGACGTCCCTCGCCCAGCTCCGCATCGCTGAGCGCGAGCGAGCCTGGGCGGTCCACCTGGGGGACGCCGATGCTTGCGGCATTGAGCCGCAAGCACATCGCCTGACGGGCCGGCTTGAGGTGGCCCGGCGCTCGGCTCACCAGTCCTACGCTCGCGGCGAGATGGCCAGCTGACATGGCCCTGTCGCGGCGGCTGCGTATTCGCACCCGGCTGGGCCTCGCGTTCGGCCTGCTGCTGCTGTTGCTGCTGGGGTTGGCGGCGCTGTCGGTGTACCGGCTCACGGGCCTGTCCGACGCGCTCAATCAGATCGTCGACGACCAGGCCGCCATCCGGGACTCGGTCAGCGAGATCAACCGCAACGCCGAGGCCGTCGCGCGCAAGCTGCTGGTGCTGATGAGCCCGGACGACGACCTGCGCCTGGCCGCCTACCCCGAGATCAACGCGGCCAACGCGCGGCTGGACGATGCCATGCAGCGCCTGACGCTGCTGCTGCCGCCCGGGCCGCGCAGCGAACGCCTGGCCGACGTGAGCCAGCGCCTGGCCGACTACCGCGCCAGCTACATCCGCGCACGCGACCTCATCGAGAACGACGACTTCCTGCTTGCCCGCGAGCAGGTGGGCGGCGGCACCGAATCGGCGCTGTCGCTGTTCGTCGACGCCGTCTACCAGCTGGCCGCCAGCGAGGAGCGCGCCGGCACGGCCCGGGCGCGCGAGCTGCGCAAGCAGATCGAGGTGGACCGCACCGGCGTGCTGGCGCTGTGCATCGGCGCGCTGGTGGCCGGCGCGCTGCTGGCCGTGGGCGTGACACGCTCCATCATCGCCCCGCTCAAGCGCGCCGAGGACGGCGCCGAGCTGATCGCGCGCGGCCGGTACGGCCACCGCATCGAGGTGGACTCGGCCGACGAGCTGGGCCACATGGCCGCTGCCATGAACACGATGGCCATCGCCGTCGGCGAGCGCGAGGCCGAGCTGCGCCGCCTGGCCGACCTGGACCTGCTGACCGGCCTGCCGCAGCGCACCCGCTTCGTTGCCGACGGCGACCGGCTGCTGGCCGGCCTGCCGGAGCGCGGGCAGGTGGCTGTGCTGATCTGCATCGACGTGGACCGCCTCAAGGCCGTCAACGGCGTGCTGGGCTTCGACGCCGGCGACGCGCTGCTGCGCGGCGCGGCGGACAAGCTGGCCTCGCTGTTCGACGAGGGCACGGCCGCCTACGGGCGCCTGGCCGGTGGCACCTTCGCCGCGCTGGCGCCCGTGGCCCGGCTGGAGCACGGCGCGGGGCTGGCGGCCCAGCTGCGCGAGGAGGTGGAGCACAAGCTCTCCTGGCAGGGCCAGTCGCTGGACCTGTCCGTGTCGCTCGGCGTGGCCCACTGGCCCGAGCATGCCGACACCACCGAGACGCTGCTGCGCCGCGCCGAGCAGGCCATGTTCGAGGCCAAGCGGCTGCGCCAGCCGGTGTCCGTCTACAACCCTGGCGCGGAGGCCGCGCGGGCGCTGCACCTGAGCCTGCTGTCCGACCTGCACACCGCCATCCAGCAGGACCAGCTGCGCCAGTTCCTGCAGCCCAAGCGCGACCTGCGCACCGGCCGCATCACCGGCGCCGAGGCGCTGGTGCGCTGGCAGCACCCGCAGCGCGGCTGGCTGCCGCCAGGCGACTTCATCCCCTTCGCCGAGCGCAGCGGCCGCATCCGCCAGATCACCGACTGGATGCTGACCCGCGCCGTGCGCACGCTGGCCGACTGGGAGGCGCAGGGCCGCGAGCCGCTCTACGTCGCCGTCAACATCTCCACGCTGGACATCCAGGACCAGACGCTGCCCGCCCGCCTGGCCGCGCTGCTGGCCGAGTACCGCGTCGACCCCGGCCAGCTGCAGCTGGAGGTGACCGAGACCGGCCTGATGAGCAGCGGCACCGACCCCATCGCCGTGCTGCACGCCCTCAAGAGCTGGGGCGTGCGCCTGGCCATCGACGACTTCGGCACCGGGCAGTCGTCGCTGGCCTATCTGCAGCACCTGCCGGTGGACGAGCTGAAGATCGACCGCAGCTTCGTGCGGGACGTGCACACCGATCCGCGCCGCGTGGCGCTGCTGAAATCCATCGTCGGCGTGGGCCAGGGCCTGGGGCTGACGGTGACGGCTGAGGGCGTCGAGAACGAGGCCGAGCTGGCCGTCGTCCAGAGCGCCGGCTGCGACCTCGTGCAAGGCTATTTGCTGGCCCGGCCGATGGCGTTGGGCGACTTCGAGCACTGGCTCGCCGCAAAAGGCTAAAATCGCCGACTTTCGTCGTTTTGCCCCTGCTGTGGGCTAAGTTTCACTGGAGCCAACATGGGCAACAAGATCGTCACCGAAGCGGACCGCAAGGCCACTCCCCGTCCCACCGCCCCCAAGGGCGTCACCTTCACGGCCGGCAAGGGCCAGCTGCGCAGCCTGGAGCGCGGCTCGCACACCCGCTCCAAGAAGAACCCGGGCAAGCGCCCGCATTCGGGTTGATCATCCGGGCCTAGCGCCTGAAGGTTCACCACACACAGGCCCTGCGGGGCCTGTTTGCTTTTGTTGTCGGCTAAATCCTGACCATGATCCGCATCAACGAACTCCGCCTGCCGCTCAACCACGCCGAGGGCGCGCTGCGCCCGGCCGCGCTGGCCCGCCTCAAGCTGGCCGACGCCGAGCTGGCCGGCCTGCACGTCTTCCGCCGCGGCTACGACGCGCGCAAGCGCAGTGACATCCAGCTCGTCTACACGCTGGACTGCACGCTGGCTGAAGGCGTCGACGAAGCCGCCGTGCTGGCCCGCTTCGCCGGCGACCACCACATCCGCCCGACGCCAGACACGGGCTACCACTTCCTGGCCCAATTTGGACAAGGCCGGGGTGAGTTCACCGGCCCCCGCCCCATCATCATCGGCTTCGGCCCCTGCGGCCTGTTCGCCGCACTGATCCTCGCGCAGATGGGCCTGCGCCCCATCGTGCTGGAGCGCGGCAAGTCGGTGCGCGAGCGCACGCAGGACACCTGGGGCCTGTGGCGCGAGCAAAAGCTCGACCCCGAAAGCAACGTGCAGTTCGGCGAAGGCGGTGCCGGCACCTTCTCCGACGGCAAGCTCTGGAGCCAGATCAGCGACCCGCGCCACCTCACACGCAAGGTGCTGACCGAATTCGTCAAGGCCGGCGCGCCGGAGGAAATCCTCTACGTCAGCAAGCCCCACATCGGCACCTTCCGGCTGGTCAGCATGATCATCAAGATGCGGGCCGAGATCGAGGCGCTGGGCGGCGAGATCCGCTTCCAGCAGAAGGTGACGGACCTGCACATCGAGGACGGCGCTGATGGGAAACATGTGCGCGGCGTGACGCTCGAATCGGGTGAGCAGATCGCCGCCACCCACGTCGTCATCGCGCTGGGCCACAGCGCGCGCGACACCTTCCAGATGCTGCACGCGCGCGGCGTGCACATGGAGGCCAAGCCCTTCTCCATCGGCTACCGCATCGAGCACCCGCAGAGCCTCATCGACGCGGCCCGCTTCGGCCCGAGCGCCGGCAACCCCATCCTCGGCGCGGCCGACTACAAGCTCGTCCACCACGCGAAGAACGGCCGCGCCGTCTACAGCTTCTGCATGTGCCCCGGCGGCACGGTGGTGGCCGCCACCAGCGAGCCCGACCGCGTCGTCACCAACGGCATGAGCCAGTACTCGCGCAACGAGCGCAACGCCAACGCCGGCATCGTCGTGGGCCTCACGCCCGAGGACTACCGCCAGGACGGAAAGCGCGACGGCAGCCCCGTGAACCCGCTGGACGGCATGGCCTTCCAGCGCCAGTGGGAGAGCCGCGCCTACGAACTGGGCGGCGGCGGCTACCTCGCGCCGGGCAGCCTGGTAGGCGACTTCATCAAGCGCCAGGTCAGCAAGGAGTTCGGCGACGTGCTGCCCAGCTACAAGCCCGGCGTGACGCTGACGAATCTGCAGGATAAGGGTCGTGGCTCATTGCCGACCTACGCACTGGAAGCCATCCGCGAAGCACTGCCCGCCTTCGCACGCCAGATCCGCGGCTTCGACCGCCCGGACGCGGTGCTGACCGGCGTGGAGACCCGCACCTCATCCCCACTGCGCATCAACCGCGGCCGCGACTACCAGAGCCTCAACGTGCGCGGCCTGTTCCCGGCCGGTGAAGGCGCCGGCTACGCGGGCGGGATCATGTCGGCCGGCGTGGACGGCATCGAGGTGGCGGAGGCGCTGGCGGCGGATCTGCTGGGCATGCCCGACGCGCCGGTGCTGCAGGGCAAGGGGGCGAAGGCGGGTGGGCAGGTGTGAGGTAACGCTTGGCTGCGTCAACGTTCGCGCTCAGCGGACAGCGAAGCCGTCCGCTGCAGCAAAAGGTTAAACATCAGTCGTCGAACTCGTTCCTGTTATCGGGAATCTTCGCGTCAGACGGTAGCCCGGGAAGCAGTCTGCCCAGCAATTCGGGTCGAGACCTGAACATCGCAGAGTCTAAGAACTTCCACTCCGTATCCGGACGATCACGCAAGGCAATCAGATAGCCGATGCTCCGACCACGGCGCGTCGCGGTGTGAATTTCGTGGCGATACGGTATGAAACAGGCCTCGACTCCATTTGCCGCATATACAGAGCCCGGGGTGCCGAATTCGGACCTGTCGATCAACAGGCCCATGGCTGCGAACTGCTTCATTGCAGCTTGAGTCATGGACTGAATGGCTTCAACTGGAACTCCGAGCCGCGCGATCAAAGGCGACGTGAGGTCGGCGACGGTTCTGGCGTCGCTACGCAGCGTTGCTTCCTGAAGCTTATGGGCACCCTGAAGAACCGTGGCTTGCTCTGAGAACGACAGCTCCGCAGCGGACGCGCTGAACAAGCTGCCCAATAGAGCCGCTGTGACAAGAAAAGCAACGATGCGCATGCTGATGTTTAACGTTTGAGCTGAGGGGCCAAGTGCCCTGCCGGTGGTGGCCACTCGAAAGAAGGATTAGGCCGCACCGCTACGCAGGCAGGTACTTCTCGTTGACCGCTGCACGGTGAGACTTGAGACAGGCCAGTCGGCTAGCTCTCGGACAACGAGTTCTCGCAGGGATTCGAGTTCGGCACCATCCTCGACTATGTCTCGAAGGATGAGCCTTGGCTTACGAGAAGTAAGCAGCAGTTGGAACTGCAGATTCTTGTGGTCGTCGGTGAAGATGTCTACAGCTAGCTTCACTGGCCCTTCGTCGAACCACGCGAACCAGCCCCAGTCTTCTTGGTTGGACTGCAGGTCATTGCCGTACCTTGCTCTAAGCACGGGCAGCAATCGATCCAGCACAACGTCACCACCTATGCAGCAATCATTGATGTACTGGTCTGGATCGGTGATTTCAACCTGCTTCGAGAAGGTCAAGGCGTAGGGCATGTGCGGCCTAACGTGTTTTAGAGACATAACCCCTGCTGCATAAAACCGGAGCTGCTGCCGCAAGTGCTTGATGGACAACGACTATGCCAATAAACATCGGCAAAAGCGGCGCAGCGCTACAAACACGCCAAATCGCCTCGGAGGCCGACGGTGCTTCGTGAGCACCTATCTCTGTACCCGAAAGATCCCGCCCTTCTTGTACGCCGCCTGCTCGTGGAACAGGTCGAACAGGAACTGCTCAAGTTCGTCGTCGGCGACGAACTCGGGGATGACGAAGTGGGCCGGCAGCCGCTTGCCGTCGTTGCCGACGGACAGCACCGACCAGCCACCACCGCCGGTGCGTTCGATGTCGAACAGGCCACCGAAGATGTTGAAGCGTTCGGACAACATGGCTCAATCCTCCGGAAAACGGTCGCGCCACAACGACGCCAGCCGCGGATCGTTGTCGACGCGGTGCACAGCCGCCAGCATGCGCGGCGCCACCTCGGCGAAGCGTTCCCGCCACGGCCCGAAGCGGGACACGACGGTAACGTACAAGTCCAGCACCGTCAGATCGTCGCCCAGCAGATAGCGGCCCGGCGAGAGCTGGGCGTCCATCGCGGCCCAGCAGAACGCGATGCGGTCGTGCACGGCCTCGACGACCGCGTCGCGCGCAGATTCAGGCGCGCCGATGCGCCGCACGTCGGGCTTGATCCAGTGCAGCGCGTAGATGGCCGACGACACGTAGAGCATCCAGCGCAGGAACTGCCGGCGCCGCGGGTCGTGCAGCCCCGGCGCGAGGCCGGCGGCGGGGTCGAGGTCGGCCAGGTAGAGCAGGATGGCCGCGCTCTCGGTCATGACCTCGCCGTCGGGCAGCACCAGCGTCGGGATCTGCCGCATCGGATTGCTGGTGGCCACGCGGTCGCGCGCGGCGGCCTCGGCCCAGGTGGCACCCTCGATCAACGTGTAGGGCAGGCCCAGCAGCGTCAGCGCCGCTTCCACCGCCACCGAGCCGGAAGCGGCGGCGCCATAGAGGGTAAGCGGGGGATGGGTCATGGCCGGGTCTCCTTCAGCGCTCCTGCGTGGCCAGCCAGGCCAGCAGGTCGGCCACCTTCTGCTCGTTGATGCCCACGCCCCAGTAGCGCATCTTCGTGCCGGGCACGACGCCGCCGGGGTCGCGCAGGAAGGCCGTCAGCGTGGCCTCGTTCCACACCAGGCCGGAGGCCTTCATGCCGGGCGAGTAGGCATAGCCGGGCAGGCTGCCGGCCTTGCGGCCCAGCAGCCCGTTGAGCTGCGGCCCGAAGCCATGGCGGGCGGATGGCCCCACCGCATGGCAGTTGGCGCAGGACGCGAACAGCTTGCGGCCGGCCACGGGGTCGCCGCCGGCCTGGGCCAGCAGCGGCACCCACAGCAGCACGGCCAGCAGGCGCTTCACGGCTGGGGCTCCCCGGGCGGCATCAGGTCGATCAGCTCCTTCAGGAAGGCCAGCGCCTGCTCCGGCAGCTCGAAGTGCATCTCGTTGTTCAGCTCGACGACGTCGCCCTCCGGCCCCTTGTGCACGACGGACCAGCCGCCCGCGCCGCCGTCGATGGCGAGGATGCCGAACTGGCCCGCAGCGAGGTCGCGGGCGCTGCCGCCGGTGACGACGATGTCGCGGCCGAGGTGGGAGTGGTAGCGTTTCATCCAGACCATTCTCCCAAGGAGCACCCATGAAAGCAGTCTGGAACGGCATCACGCTGGCCGAGAGCGACGACACGGTCGTCGTCGAAGGCAACCATTACTTCCCCGCCGAGTCGCTGAACACCCAGTACACGACCTTCAGCAACCACGTCAGCCGCTGCGCGTGGAAGGGCGAGGCCAAGTACCTGAGCCTGCTGGTGAACGGCGAGATGAACCCGGATGCCGTCTGGTACTACCCCGACCCGCTGCCGGCCGCCGCGGAGATCAAGGGCCGCTACGCGTTCTGGAAGGGCGTGAAGGTCACGGAGTGACGCCCAGCGGCAGCAGCGCCCACAGCCGCAGCGGCTGCCGGGTGCGGCTGGCGCGCTGCGCAGCGTCGTCGCCCCAGCCCCAGAACAGGTCGGCACGCACGGCGCCGGTGATGGCGCTGCCGGTGTCCTGCGCGAGCACGAGGCGGCGCAGCGGCGCAGCAGTGGCACCGGGCGCCCAGGGCTCGGTGCTGTCCAGCCACAGCGGCGTGCCCATGCCGATGCAGGCCTTGTCCACGGCGACGGAGCGGCCCGGCGTCAGCGGCACGCCCAGAGCGCCGCGCGGGCCTTGCGCCGCGTCGGGCAGCGGCTCCTCGCGGAAGTAGACGACACGCGGGTTCACGGCCAGTGCGTCGCGCGCCTTGGCCGGGTTGCGGCGCGCCCAGTCGCTCAGGGTGCGCGGCGTCGCATCAGGTACCTCGCCACGGTCCAGCAGCGCGCGGGCGACGGACTGGAAGGGCTGGTCGTTGTGGCCCGCCCAGGTGACGCGGCTGATGCGCTCGGCACCCGACGCGTCGCGCATGACGAGGCGGCCAGAGCCCTGGACCTGCAGCTGCAGCAGCGCGAACGGATCGTCCACGTAGGCCAGCTCCAGCGCCGTGAAGCGCGGGTTGGTGTCGATGTCGCGGCGCGGCGTGCGGCGCAAGGCCGGGTCGGCCGGCAGCGCGTGCAGCGGCCACTGGAAGGTGCCCTGGCGCGTGCGGCTGGCGGTGAGCTGGGGCTCGAAGTAGCCGGTCAGCAGGCCCGTCGTCTCGCCGTTGTCGGCGGCGAGCCGCCACGGGCGCAGGTGCTTCATCAGCAGCGCGGCGGCTTCCAGCGGGTCGGTGGGCGACTGCAGCGCGGCGCGGGCGCAGAACTCCGCCCAGCCGGGCGCCGGGCGCTGGCAGCCGGCCAGCAGCGCGGGCCAGGCGGCAAGCAGGTCGTCGCCGCCCCAGCCAGGCAGGTCGGGCCAGTCGGCGGCCACCCAGCGCCTGCCAGCCGCGGGTGCCTGCGTCGGGGGCGGCGCCCCGGGGGCCGACGGCGGCTGCAGGGTCGTCGTCGAGCAGGCGGCCAGCGTTCCTAGAATCGCGGCCAGCCCTCCACGCGCCCACCACGCCATGCTGCTCCTCGCCCTCGAAGCCCTCGGCGCGCTGCTGATCTTCGTCTTCATCATCTGGTGGACCATGTTCGCCGGCCGCAGGAAAGGCGAGCGCAAGGAGGACTAGCGCGGGGGCAGGAGGAAGCTCAGCGGCTCGCGCCGCAGCCGTGTGCGGATGGCGGCGTAGACGCGCCGGCGGTCGGCCAGCCGGATGCCGCGCGAGCGCAGCGCCACGCGGAAGGCGCAGAAGAAGCTGACGCCGACGTTCAGCACGCCGATGCCGGCGATGCACAGCACGCAGGACCAGAAGGCCCAGGTACCCATCACGCCGAAGCCCAGCGCGCCCACGGCCGCGGCGAGCTGGCCGGTGGCCAGCGTCACGTGCCGCACCTCCAGGCCCAGGCCGAAGAAACCGCCCAGCGCCGGCACGAGGCCCAGCATCAGGCCCAGGCTGATGTTGGCCGCCAGCCCGGAGATGTTGGCCCGCCACCAGCGCGACCAGCGCTGCGCCCGCGCGTGGCCCAGCGTGTCGACGATGCGCGGGTTCCAGGCGATGGCGCTGTCCAGCCGGTGGAAGACGAACCAGTTCTCCACCCAGCCGGCGATGAGGCTGGCCGCGAACAGCAGCACGCCGGTGAAGGCGGCGAACAGCAGCGACGGCCCCCCGAGGCTGAGCGAGTGCAGCACGTACAGCGCGTCCTTCTCGCCCACCAGCGGCGCGCCGAAGGCCAGCCAGCACAGGCCCTGCACGGCCAGCACCACCGGCGCGACGAGCGCGAGGTTGCCGAGGATGCCGGCGGCCTGCGAGCGCGTGAGGTGGGCCACCTCGTCGACGAAGCCCTCCAGGCCGTCGTCACGCCCCACGTTCGCCAGCTTGTGGGCCATGGCCGGCGCCGTCATGGCGGGCTGCTTGGTGGCCACCGTCCAGTGCAGCAGGTGGATGACGACGAAGCTCAGCGCGTAGTTCACGCCGGCCCAGAAGCCGCCCCAGAAGGCCGTGAAGCCCAGCAGCGCGATGAGGAACTTGAGGAAGGTGGTGCCGGCGATGACGGCGCCGCCGCCGGCCGCGCGCCACAGCATGTCGCGGTACTCGGCGCGGTTGCGGGTGATGTAGTGCTCGCCGGTCTCGGCACTGCGCTCGGCCACCTTGCGCGCCAGCAGCGAGTAGTGGCGTGCGAACAGCGTACGCAGGCTGCGCCGCTCGTGCACCACGCGCACCAGGCCGGCCACCAGGCGCAGCAGCTCGCGCTGCGGCTCGGGCGAGAGCAGGCAGGCCAGCAGCGCCTCGATGCGGTCCAGCCGCGCGGTGAGCTGCTCCACGGAGAACATCAGGTCCACCGAGACGCCGTGCGCCTCGAGGTGCTCGGGCACCGTCAGCGCGGCGGCGCGGCAGCGATCGAGCAGCGCGCGCAGGTAGTGCGTGGCCGGCACCAGGGCCGCGGCGTCGCCGCCCGCGAGCGCGCGCTCGACGGCCTCCCAGGCCGTGGGCAGCTGGTGGAAGGGCTTGTCCTGCACCAGCTGCTCGTCCATGCGCACGCGCAGCGGCCCGGCCAGGCCGGCGGCATGCACGCTGCTGATGAGCACGGTGATGGCCGCGCGCGCCTCCACGCGCCAGCCGTCGTCGGGCGTGGCCGCGAACAGCAGGCCCAGCCGCGCCAGCAGCTCATCGTCGATGGCGGCGATCCAGTCCTCGTCGGTCTCGCTGCCGAACAGCAGCTCGAACAGGTCGGCGAGGTCGCGCGTGTCGGTCGTGCCGGGCAGCAGGCGGCGGCGCAGGCGGCCCAGGAACTCGTGCCACAGCGCCATGCGCGGCGCAAAGCCCACCTCGGCGAACAGGCTCACGGCGTCGACGTCGTTCCACACGCCGCCGATGACGTTGGCGAACGCCCAGGCGTGGTCGGGGTGGCGCTCCAGCATGTTGAGCAGGTGCTTGAGGCGCACGAGGGGGCGCGGCGTGCCCGGCGCGGCCTCCCCGCGCGGCGCGTGCCGCAGCCATTCGAGCAGGCGCACCAGCCACAGGTTGCGCTCGGCGAGCGGGGCTTGCGGGTCTGCTGCGTTTTGCAGCGCGGTGAGGTCCCAGGTCAATGCAGGGAGGCGCTGTCGGCCAGCAGGAATTCGTCGACGTCGGCGTGGAAGACCTCGCAGGCCTCGGTCACGCACAGGAAGCGGCCGCGCATCGTGCCCTGCGGCGTGCCGATCTGGGCCCACGAGCTGTACTGGAAGCTCTGGCCCGGCGCCAGCACCGGCTGGTGGCCCACGACGGCCAGGCCGTCGACGACCTGCACCTGGCCGCGGGCGTCGGTGATCTCCCAGTGCCGGCCGATGAGCTGGGACAGCACGTCGCCGGTGTTCTCGATGGTGATCGTGTAGCTGAAGGCGTAGAGGCCTTGCTCGAGATGCGTCTGCTCGGGCAGGGCTTGCACGGAGACGCTGCAGCTGAATCGGGGCGTGGGCATGGGGTGATTGTCGCTATGCTCGGCTCATGTTGGTGCGCAGACTCCAGGCACGGTGCGGACTCGGATTGCTGGCGGCCTTGCTGAGTCTGGCCGCCGCGGCGCAGGAGGTCAGCCTGCGAACCGTGCAGCAGGCCAGCTCCACCGTCAAGTACGACCCCGACGGCCCGCCGCAGAAACCGGGCCTGTGCATGGAGGTGCTGCACGCCGTCGAGAAGGCCGACCCGGGCCTGCACTTCACGGGGCTGGAACAGCATGTGCCGCTCAAGCGCGTCGAGCGGCTGCTGGGCGAGGGCCAAGTCGATGCCTTCTTCTGCCTGCTCAAGTCCCCCGAGCGCGAGCGGCAGTGGCGCTACTCGCCGGTGCCGCTGTACGTGATCCGCCATGTCATCGTGCAGCGCGCCGACGACGCCCGCCACTTCGACACGCTGGCCGAGCTGGCCGCCGCCAGCCGCAAGAAGCGCGTGCTGGTCATGCGCGGCACGGCCATCGCGCGCCATCTCGTCAACGCTGACGTGGCCATCGCCGAAGTCGGCTCCGAGCGCGAGGCGCTGCAGATGCTGACCATGGGCCGCGCCGACCTCATCTACGGCCAGGACATCAACCTGCAGCGCCACATCGTCGACACGCGGCAGAACGACAAGTTCAAGTTCGGCCGCACCGTGTTCCAGGAAGAACCGCAATACCTGGCCCTGCGCGCCGACCTGCCGCCCGCCGTCGAGGAACGGCTGACGCAGGCGCTGCGCAAGCTGGAGAAGGACGGCACGCTGCGCCAGTTGGCCGACAGGTATCGTTGACCCCTCGCCCAAGGTGCACCTTGGTCGGGACCGCTCTGCGGCCAGCGGCCGCAGAGCTTCGGCAGGCACAGGCCGTCCACTGGACGCCCTGTGTCCGGCCTCAGCCCCCGAGGGGACCGCGATGCTTGCCGGATCGACCGGCAAGCACATCGCCTGAGTGGGCCGGCTTGGGAGCGGCCCGGCGCTCGGCCTGCACAAGGCACTACGGCCGCTGGAATCACCAGGCAAAAAGATCGCTGACACGGCAGGGTCAGCCTGCGTAGACACTTGGGCCCTCGCACATAGCCGATTCAAGATGTCGACAGTCCGCCCTCTTTACCTACCGCCCGACGGCCGGCCCCGCTGTGCCTGGTGCGCGGCCGCGCCCGGCGACGAGACCTATCTGCGCTACCACGACGAGGAATGGGGCCGGCCCGTGGCCGACGACTTCCGGCTGTTCGAGAAGCTGTGCCTGGAGGGCTTCCAGAGCGGGCTGTCGTGGCGGACCATCCTGAACAAGCGCGACGCCTTCCGCGCCGCGTTCGCGGGCTTCGACTTCAACAAGGTGGCCAACTTCGGCGAGAAGGACGTCGCCCGGATGCTGGCCGACCCCGGCATCGTGCGCCACCGCGGCAAGATCGAGGCGGCCATCCACAACGCCGGGCGCTGCGTGGAGCTGGTCGCCGAGCAGGGCTCGCTGGCCTCCTACCTGTGGCGCTTCGAGCCGCCGAAGAACTCGGTCGCGCACAACCTCGCCACGTCGGCGCCGTCCGAGGCGCTGTCCAAGGACCTGAAGAAGCGCGGCTGGAAATTCGTCGGCCCGACGACCATGCACGCGCTGATGCAGGCCATGGGCCTCATCAACGACCACCAGCCCGGCTGCCATCACTGGGCCGAGGCGCAGAAGGCACGCGACGCGTTCAAGCGCCCCGGCCGCTGAACCCGGCGCAACCCGCGCTGCCTAGAATCCGCGGCTATGGCCGCCCCTCAATACCGCATCGCCCCCAGCCTCCTGTCCGCCGATTTCGCCCGCCTGGGCGAGGAGGTGAAGCATGTGCTGGCCGCCGGCGCCGACTGGATTCACTTCGACGTGATGGACAACCATTACGTGCCCAACCTGACCTTCGGGCCGATGATCTGCGAGGCGCTGCGCAAGCACTCGGTCAAGCCCGACGGCACGCCCGCCGTGCTGGACGTGCACCTGATGGTGCAGCCGGTCGACAGCCTGGCCCAGGCCTTCTGCCGCGCCGGCGCCGACATCGTCACCTTCCACCCCGACGCCAGCACCCATGTGGACCGCACGCTGCAGCTCATCCGTAGCGAGGGCAAGCAGGCCGGCCTGGTGTTCAACCCGGCCACGCCGCTGGACGTGCTGGAGTGGGTCATCGACAAGGTGGACGTCATCATGCTGATGAGCGTGAACCCGGGCTTCGGCGGCCAGAGCTTCATCCCGTCGTCGCTGGCCAAGCTTCGGCGCGTGCGCGAGATCATTGCCGCCAGCGGCCGTGACATCCGCCTGGAGATCGACGGCGGCGTGAAGGTGGACAACATCCGCGAGATCGCCGCGGCCGGCGCCGACACCTTCGTTGCCGGCTCGGCCATCTTCGGCAAGCCGGACTACAAGTCGGTCATCGACGCGATGCGTCAACAACTCTCCGCTTGAACGCCATGGCCGCCCTCCTGCTCGTCTGCACCGCCAACATCTGCCGCTCGCCGATGGCAGAGGCCATCTTCAAGGCCAAGCTGGGCGATGTGTTCAAGACCATCGACTCCGCCGGCGTGCACGCCGACCCCCGCGGCGGCCCGGTGGATGCGCGCGCCGCGGCGGCGCTGGCCCGGCACAACTACAGCCTGGACCGCAAGTGGCGCTCGCACCGCATGGAGCCCGAGCAGATCGGCAAGTACGACCTCGTGCTGGCCATGGAGGCCGAGCATGTCGAGGCCCTGCGCAAGCAGGCTGCGCCGGAGCAACAGGCCCGCATCCTGATGCTGACCGACTTCGTACCGGAGATGGCTGGCCAGGACATCCCCGACCCCTACTTCGGCCCCGTCGCCGGCTTCGATGCCGTCATCGGCATGATCGAGCGCGCCGCCGGCAGCCTGCTGATGGCGGCGCGCGAGGGCCGCCTCAAGTTCGCCTGAACCGCAGCCCCTCGTCCAAGAAATACTTGGCCGGTCCCCCGAGGGGACGGCGATGCTTGCCGGATCGACCGGCAAGCACATCGCCAAAGCGGGCCGGCTAGGGAGCGGCCCGGCGCCCGGCCCGCCAAAGGCACGACGGCCGGCCCGATCAGGCCGACTTGCTGGCGAACTCGGCCACCTCGCGCTCGTCCGGCCCCGTGCCGCTGAACCGGTCCAGCGCCAGGTAGATGACCGGCGTGATGTAGAGCGTCACGGCCTGCGACAGGATCAGGCCGCCGACCACCGCCAGGCCCAGCGGCTGGCGAAGCTCGGCACCGGCACCCAGGCCCAGCGCGATGGGCAGCGCGCCCATCAGCGCGGCCAGCGTCGTCATCATGATGGGTCGGAACCGCAGGATGCAGGCCTGCCGGATGGCCTCGGCGGGCGCGAGGCCCTGGCTGCGCTGCACGTCCAGCGCGAAGTCGATCATCATGATCGCGTTCTTCTTGACGATGCCGATCAGCATGACGATGCCGATGGTGGCGATGATGGTCAGCTCCATGCCGAACAGCTGCAGCGTGATCAGCGCGCCCACCGCCGCGGACGGCAGGCCGGCCAGGATGGTCAGCGGGTGGATGTAGCTCTCGTACAGCACGCCCAGCAGCACGTAGATGACGGCCACGGCCAGGCCGATGAGCAGCAGTTGGCCACCCTGCGAGTCCTGGAACACGGCCGCATCGCCGCCGTAGCTGGTGATGACGCTGGCCGGCAGCTGGATGTCGCGCGTGAAGGCCGCGATCTGCTTGGTCGCGTCGCCCAGCGGCACGTTGGGCGCGAGGTTGAAGCTGATCGTGATGGCCTGCAGCTGCCCCTGGTGGTTGACGGCCGTCGGGCCCAGCGCGCGCTGCACGGTGGCGAAGGCTGTCAGCGGCACCTGCGTGCCGTTCTTGCCGCGCAGGTAGATCTTGTCGAAAGCAGCCTCGCTGCTGCGGTCGCTGTCGCCCGCCTCCATGATGACCTGGTAGGTGTTGCTCTCGGCGTAGATGCTGGACACCTGACGCTCGCCGAAGGCACCGTACAGCGCGTTGCGCAGGTCCTGCATCTGCACGCCCAGCAGCGCCGCGCGCTCGCGGTCGATGACGAGGCTGGCCTGCAGGCCGCGCATCTGCGAGTCGCTGGTGATGTCGCGGAAGCGCTCGTCGGTGCGCAGCTTGTCCTGCAGCTTGACGGCCCAGGTGTTGAGCTCGCCGGCGGACACGGACTGCAGCGTGTACTGGTAGCGGCTCTTGCTCTGCCGGCCGCCCAGCTGCAGGTTCTGCACGGGGCGCAGGTAGACGGCGATGCCCGGCACCTCGCGCAGCTTCTTGCGCAGGCCCTCCAGCACCCGGGTCATGGGCTCGCGCACGCCGCGGGGCTTGAGGTTGATGAACATGCGGCCCGTGTTGGTGGCGCTGCCCGAGGGCCCGCCGCCGACGGCCGAGCTGAGCGCGGCGACGTTGGGGTCGTTGCGCACGATGGCCGCGACGCGCTCCTGCAGCAAGGTCATCGCGGCGAAGGAGGTGTCCTCGGCCGACTCGGTGCTGGCCTGGATCTGGCCGATGTCCTCCTCGGGGAAGAAACCCTTGGGGATGGTCGTGTAGAACCACACCGTCGCCACGAAGCTCAGCACTGCCACACCCAGCACCCACCAGCGGTGGCGCAGCGCCACGTCCAGCGTGCGCGTGTAGGCGTTCAACGTGGCCGTGAAGCCGCGCTCGAACAACCGCCCCAGCGGGCCGTCTTCATGGTGCTCGTCGGCCTTCAGCAGCCGGCTGCACAGCATGGGCACCAGCGTCAGCGACACGACCGCCGACACCAGGATGGACAGGCCGACGACGACGGCGAACTCGTGGAACAGCAGGCCGATGACGCCCGGCATGAAGAAGATGGGGATGAGCACCGCCACCAGCGACACCGAGATCGACAGGATGGTGAACGCCATCTCGCGCGCCCCGCGCACGGCCGCGTCGAAGGGCTTCATGCCGTCCTCGACGTGGCGGACGATGTTCTCCAGCATGACGATGGCATCGTCCACGACGAGGCCCACGGCCAGCGTGATGCCCAGCAGCGAGATGTTGTCCAGCGAATAGCCGAGCGCAAACAAGAGAGTGAGCGCGCCGATCAGCGAGATCGGCAGCGAGGCCGTCGGGATCAGCGTGGCCACCGCACGGCGCAGGAAGATGAAGATGACCAGCACCACCAGGCCCACGGTCAGCGCCAGCGTCACGTAGACGTCGTGCAGCGACTCGCGGATGGACACCGAGCGGTCGTTGAGCGTGCGCATCTGGATGGACGCCGGCATCTGCTCCGCGTAGCGCGGCAGCAGCGCCTTGACCTTGTCGACGACCTGCACGGTGTTCGCGTCCGGCTGGCGCTGGATGGCCAGCACGATGGAGCGCTCGCCCTGGTAGGTGGAGTAGGTCTTGCTGGTCTCGACGCTGTCCTGCACCTCGGCCACGTCGCGCAGGTAAACCGGTGCGCCATCGCGCGAGGCGACGACGATGTTGCCGAACTCGGCGGCGTTGCGCAGCTGGCGGTTGGCCTGGATGGTCAGCGTCTGGCGCGAGCCGTCCAGCACGCCGACGGGCGTGTTGGCGTTGGCGGCGTTCACGGCCGTCTGCAGGTCGGCCAGCGTGATGTTGCGCTGGTTCAGCAGCTCGGTGCGCACCTTGATGCGCACGGCGTAGCGCTTCTGGCCGTAGATGGACACCTGGGCCACGCCGTCGATGGTGGACAGGCCCGGCGACAGCAGGTTCTCGGCGTAGTCGTTCAGCTCGGTGAGGTCGATGGACGGCGAGGTCAGCGCCACCAGCAGCACCGGCGCGTCGGCTGGGTTGACCTTGCGGTAGTTGGGTGGCGAGGTCATCTCCGCCGGCAGCGAGCGCAGCGAGCGGAACAGCGCGGCCTGCACGTCCACGGCGGCCGCGTCGATGTTGCGCGACGGATCGAACTCCAGCGTGATGGACGTGTTGCCCAGCGTGTTGGTCGACGAGATCGTCTGCAGGCCGGCAATCGTGGAGAACTGCTTCTCCAGCGGCAGCGCGACGGACGAGGCCATCGTCTCGGGCGCCGCACCGGGCAGCGACGCGCCGACGTTGATGATCGGCGTGTTGTACGACGGCAGCGCGGCGACCGGGATGCGGCTCCACGCCGCCAGACCCGCGATGACGAGTGACAAATTCAGCAGCACGGTCATGACCGGCCGCCGGATGAAAACCTCGGTGAGTCTCATGCCAGCCCCTCGCTCGATGAGCACATCGCGCGATCCCCCGCGGGGATCGCGGGCTGGCTTGGGGCGGCCCTGCGCTCAGCCCGCGTCATTTGCCGGCACCCGAAGCCGCCTTGGCCGCGCCATCGCCGCCACTGGGCGTGATGCGCAGCGGCGTACCCGGCCTCAGGTTCTGCTTGCCGTCCATGACGACATGCGCCGTCGCGTCCAGGCCCTCGACGACGGCCTGCTCGCCCACGGCGGAGCGCAGCTGCACGCTGACCAGCCTGGCCGTGTTGTCGGGGCCGACGACGTAGACCGAGCGCTCGTTGCCGCGCAGGATCAGCGCCGCCTGCGGCACCACCGTCGCACCCTTCAGCGTGCGCAGCGTGACGCGCACGCGCAGGTACTGGCCCGGCCACAGCGTCCGCGCCTTGTTGTCGAACTCGGCCTTGACCTTGATGGTGCCGGTGGTCGTGTCGACGAGGTTGTCCACGGCGATGACCCGGCCCTTCACGGTCTCGGCACCGGGCGGCATGGCCTCGACGTCCAGCGGGCCGGCGCGCGTGGCCTCCAGCAGCGAGGCGAGCTGGGTCTCGGGTACCGCGAAGCTCACGGCGATGGGGTCCAGCTGCGCGATGTTGACCAGCGGCACCGCCGTCGCGCTGGCCTGCACCAGGCTGCCGGGGTAGACGTTGACGATGCCGGCACGGCCCGTGATGGGCGCGCGCAGCTCGTTGTAGCCCAGCGTGACCTGCGCGGCCTGCACGGCGGCCTCGTCGCTGCGTACCAGCGCCTGGCCAGCGTCAAAGGCAGCCTGGGCCGTGTCGACAGCGCTCTGCGCGACGAAGTTCTGCGCCTTCAGTTCCTTGGCGCGGTTGAGCTGGCGCTCCAGGTCGGTCTGGCCGGCACGGTCACGTGCAAGCTGGGCACGCGCCTTCTCCAGCGGGGCGCGGTCGGCACGGTCATCGAAGCGGAACAGCAGCTCGCCCTTCTTCACGTTCTGGCCGTCCCTGACCAGCACCTGGGCGACCGTGCTGGTCGTCTGCGCGCGCAGGTCCACGCTCTGCAGCGCCGTGACGGTACCGCTGGCCTCGACCGTGAGGGGCACGTCGGCCTGCTTCACCTGCATGACGCTGACGTTCTGCGCCGCCGGCGTGCTCGCCGTGCCGGCAGCGGCGCCGGCATCGTCCTTGCGCCCACAACCGGCCAACAGGGTCAGACTCAGGCTGCAAAGAAACAGGGGGGAGGACACGCGCATGCAAGCCTGCTGAAAGTAATAGGGGTTGACTGAAAAAACAGATCAGCTTAACCGCCCATCTTTGCTGGTAGTTTTCCGGCCCAGCCTGCCAAGCGCGCTTTTCGTGTTTACTTCTGCAGCAGCGCGCGAGCCAGCCGCGCGCCCACCACGGCGTTGTTCTTGACCAGCGCGATGTTGGTCGCCAGGCTCTGGCCGCCGGTCAGCGCCTTGATGCGCGCCAGCAGGAAGGGCGTGATGGCCTTGCCATGAATGCCCTGCTGGTCGGCCTCGGCCAGCGCCTGCGCCGTGATGGCATCGATCTCCGCGCGCGGCATGGCCTGCGCAGCGGGCACCGGGTTGCTGACGACGACGCCGCCGCCCAGGCCCAGCGCCCACTTGGCGCGGATGAAGCGGGCCTGGGTGTCGGCATCGTCCATGCGGAAGTCGGCCTTGAGGCCGCTGTCCGGCGTGAAGAAGGCGGCGAAGTTGTCTTGCCCGACGGACAGCACCGGCACGCCATGCGTCTCCAGGTATTCCAGCGTCAGGCCCAGGTCGAGGATGGACTTGGCGCCGGCGCAGACGACCGCCACCGGCGTGCGCGCCAGTTCCTGCAGGTCGGCCGAGATGTCGAAGCTCTCGGCGCCGCCGCGGTGCACGCCGCCGATGCCGCCGGTCACGAACACCTCGATGCCGGCCAGGTGGGCGCAGATCATCGTCGCGGCCACCGTCGTCGCGCCGAGGCGGCCGGTCGCGATGGCGAACGGCAGGTCGCGGCGGCTGAGCTTCATCGCGTCGGGCGCCTGCGCGAGCTGCGTCAGCTCGGCGTCGGCCAGGCCCACGCGGATGCGCCCGCCGATGACGGCGATGGTGGCCGGCACGGCGCCTTCGGCACGGATGACGTCCTCCACCTCACGGGCCGTCTCCAGGTTCTGCGGCCAGGGCATGCCGTGGGCAATGATGGTGGATTCGAGCGCCACGACGGGCTTGCCGGCGGCACGGGCAGCGGCGACTTCGGGGGAGAGCTGGATCAGGTCGTTCATCGGTTCAGGAAATCAGGGGTGAGTTCGGGGTGGACGCTGTCCTCGGTCTGCAGCGTCAGCGCGGCGAGGTCCAGACCCAGGCGGGCGGCGGCGTCGAAGTCATTGGCATCGTTGAGCAGCGCGGCGCAGACGCCGGCCGACAGTGCATCGCCAGCGCCGGTCACGTCGACAACGTCGACCTCGGGCGCAGCCCAGTGGCGCGGCTCCCGGCCGGGCTGGCTCAGCAGCAGGCCGTCCTCACCGTGCGACACCAGCACGCAGCCGACGCCACGCCGGTGCAGCCGCGCGAGCGCCTCGTCGGGCTCGTCGGCCACGGTGGACAGCTCGCCCGCGTTCAGGATCAGCAGGTGCAGGCCTTGCAGATCTTCCGGCAGCCGCTCCATCTTGGCCTCGGACACCGCCACGCCGACCAGCGGGATGCCGCTGGCGCGCGCCTCGCCGAGCAGCAGCGGCCAGGCGTCGTGCGGCAGGTTGCCGTCGGCGACGATCAGCGCCGCGCGGGCACGCAGATCCTTGCTGGACTCCAGCGCCCAAGGGTTGAGGCGCTCGACCAGCGGCATGGCCGCCAGGCCCAGGTGCAGATCGCCGTCCGGCGACAGCACGGCCGTGTAGCTGTCGGTCACGTGCCGGCGCAGCCGCAGCACGGCGTCGGTGGCAATGCCGACGCGCGTGGCCTGCTCCATCAGCATGCGGCCGCCGGCGTCATCGCCCACGGCGGCGATCAGGGCGACGGGCAGGCCCAGGCGCGCCAGGTTCTCGGCGACGTTGCGCACGACGCCGCCGGGTGTCTCATGCGCTTCACACGGGTTGGACGATCCGGCCAGCGCCTGCGCCAACAGGCGCAGCTTGCGGTCGACATTGAGGCCGCCGATGCAGACGATGGGGGCGGCAGAAAGAGTCATTCGCGCGATTCTAAAAAGCCCGCTCCGCCACCCATGCCGCCAGCGCGACGGCCAGCGCCTGCACCACCTGCTCGTCCGTGCGCCCGCTGCGCGCCCTCACGTGGAAGGCATGGTCCGCGTCGTCCTCGAGATGCAGCGTGCTGCTGTCGCCCAGCCCCTGGACGACACCGCGCAGCAGGCCCGGCTCGGCCAGCTCGTCGCGCGTGCCCTGCAGGAACAGCATGGGCACGTCGATCTGCGCCAGATGCGCGGCCCGCTCGATGCCCGGCTTGCCGGCTGGATGCAGCGGGAAGCCGACGAACACGAGGCCGCGCACACCCGGCATGGCCGCGGCGGCCTGGGCCTGGGAGGTCATGCGGCCGCCGAAGGACTTGCCGCCCGCCAGCAGCGGCGCGCCGGGCAGACGGCTGTGCGCAGCAGCCACCGCGGCACGCACGGCGGCGTGGGCGACGGCCGGTGAATCGGGCCGCCTGGAGCCGCGCTCCATGTAGGGGAACTGGTAGCGCAGCGTCGCGATCGACTGCCCGGACAAGGCCTGCGACAGCGCCTCCATGAAGCCGTGCCGCATGCCGGCACCGGCGCCATGCGCAAAGACGTAGGCAGCGCGCGGCTGCGGCGGTTGCAGCCACAGCGCGGATACGGCGGTCTGGTCGTCGACGGTCAGCGAGAAGAGCTCGGGCGTGTTCATGCCCGCGAGCTTACGCAGCTGCGCTAGAGTCGGCCCCGGTGCGGCGCCACGCCGCCCACGTCGCTCGGACGGTTCCGGGCGCTCACGTGACACTGCCAATGACTTCTTCCTCTTCCGCCTCCGGCGGCAAGCGCCGTTTCGCGCGCATCGACCGCCTCCCGCCCTACGTCTTCAACATCACGGCCGAGCTCAAGCTCGCGGCCCGCCGGCGTGGCGAGGACATCATCGACATGAGCATGGGCAACCCCGACGGGGCCACGCCGCCGCACATCGTCGCCAAGCTCAACGAGGTCTCGCAACGGCCCGACACCCACGGCTACTCGGCCAGCAAGGGCATCCCGCGCCTGCGCCGCGCGATCTCGCACTGGTACCAGCGCCGCTACGGCGTCGACATCAACCCCGACACCGAGGCCATCGTCACCATCGGCTCCAAGGAAGGCCTGGCCCACCTCATGCTGGCCACGCTGGACCGCGGCGACACGGTGCTGGTGCCCGACCCCAGCTACCCCATCCACATCTACGGCGCGGTCATCGCCGGCGCCGACATCCGCGCCATTCCCGTCAGCAGCGAGGTGGACTTCTTCGCCGAGCTGGAGAAGACCATCCGCGGCAGCTACCCCAAGCCCAAGATGATGGTGTTCGGCTTCCCGTCCAACCCGACGGCGCAGTGCGTGGACATCGGCTTCTTCGAGCGCGTCGTGGCGCTGGCCAAGAAGCACGACATCCTCGTCGTGCACGATCTGGCCTATGCCGACATCGTCTACGACGGCTATGTGGCACCCAGCATCATGCAGGTGCCCGGCGCCAAGGACGTGGCGGTCGAGTTCTTCACGCTCAGCAAGAGCTACAACATGGCCGGCTGGCGCGTGGGCTTCATGGTGGGCAACGCCGACCTCGTCGCGGCCCTGGCCCGCATCAAGAGCTATCACGACTACGGCACCTTCACGCCGCTGCAGGTCGCGGCCATCGCCGCGCTGGAGGGCGACCAGCAGTGCGTGAAGGACATCGCAGCCAGCTACCAGCGCCGCCGCGACGTGCTCTACAAGGGGCTCATCGAAGCCGGCTGGCAGGTCGACTGCCCCAAGGCCAGCATGTACATCTGGGCGCGCATCCCCGAGCCCTACCGCGAGCTGGGCTCGCTGGAGTTCGCGCGCCAGCTGCTGGAAAAGGCCAAGGTCTGCGTGTCGCCCGGCATCGGCTTCGGCGACCACGGCGATGGCCATGTGCGCTTCGCGCTGATCGAGAACGAGTCGCGCATCCGCCAGGCGGTGCGCGGCATCAAGGCGATGTTCAAGGCGGATGGGGTGTTGAAGCCGTCCTGAGCTTCAACGCGACGGCGACGCGATGCTGTGGCTCTGCCACAGCTCCAGCCCGCCCACCGCGAGGATGTGGTCTTCCCAGCCCTCCAGGCCCGACACGATGACCGTGCCGATGCGCCCCTGACCGCGCACGACCAGCGGAAAGGCACCACCCTCGGCGCGGAACAGCTCGGGGTCCAGACCCGTGTCCTGGTTGAAGTCGACACCGCGCTCGAGGAACTGCTGTCGCACCATCCACGAGCTGTGACCGAAGCGACGCACGACGTTCTTCTTCTTGTTGACCCAGTCCGCATTGCCGGCGCCCGTGCCGTCCATGAAGTAGACGAACAGCGGGTGCTCGTCCTTCTCGATGTGGATGGCGATGGGCCGGCCCGGGAACCACTCCAGCGCCAGTGCGAGGATGGACTGGCCGATGGCCATCGCGTCCGCCGCACTCAGGCGGTCCAGCACCAGTGCGTTTTCCTGGGCGGCGCATTCGGCGACGGTCTTTTGGGCTTTCAGGCTTTTGTCCATGGCTCGACCAACAAGTTTTCAGCAGGCGATCACGCCATCTTAGGGCGGCAAGGACAGCGCTACCCTTTCTGTCAAAAAACGCAATCGCGCCCACAAGCAATCACATGCGGTGCCCCGCGATAGCATGCGGCGCCCCTGTTGAGGCCGCGTCTGCCGCGGACGTCTTTTGTGAACCCGAATCCTGGCCAACCCCTGCGCCCGCAGGCCTGCATCCTCGACCTCGACGGCACGCTCGTCGACACGTTGGGCGACTTCATCGCCGTGCTGGGCCTGACGCTCACCGACCTGGGCCTGCCCGCCGTGAATCGCGAGTTCGTCGAGCACACCATCGGCCGTGGCGGCGAGAACCTCGTGCGACAGACGCTGGCGCACGTGGGCGCCGAGCCCGCGCTGTTCGACCGCGCCTGGGCGCTCTACCAGCAGCACTACGCCACCGTGAACGGCGAGCATGCGTCCGTCTACCCGGGCGTCGTCGAGGGGCTGGAGGCCTTGTGCGCGCTGGGCCTGCCGCTGGCCGTGCTGACCAACAAGCCCGCCGCGCCGACGCGCGAGCTGCTCAAGCGCAAGGGGCTGGACGGGTTCTTCACCCACGTGTTCGGCGGCGACGACTTCGCGCGCAAGAAGCCCGACCCGCTGCCGCTGCTCAAGACCTGCGAGGCGCTGGGCACACCGCCGTCAGCGACGTGGATGGTGGGCGACTCGCGCAACGACGCCGAGGCCGCGCACGCGGCAGGCTGCCCGCTGGTGCTGGTGACCTACGGCTACAACCACGGCGAGGACATCCGCGCCGTGAAGGCGGCGCGGCACGTGGACCGGCTGGACCAGTTCAGCGCTTGCGATCTTTCTTGAGGCCCAGCAGGGCTTCCTTCAGGTTGTCGTCAGCCGGCTTGTCGCCCAGCCAGATGCGCAGCAGCGACGAGAAGAACTCGGGCTCCTTGATGGTCTCGCCGATGGGCTTGCCGTTCAGCAGCACGGTGGAGCCGATGCCGGGGACGTAGTCGACGTAGAAGCTGTCGCCGCTGTTGAGCTGCTTGCGGCTGGCGAAGATCTCGCTGAGCTTGAGCACGCCGTTGATGGACTTCGCGAACTCCTCGCGCGTCACGTTGGCCTCGATGCCCTTCGTGAACAGCTTGCCCAGCTCGTTGCCATCGATGTCGCGCAGCATGCTGATGTGGATGCGCTTGGGGCCGGGCGCGGCCAGCACCTCGGCGGTCGTGCTGGCCTTGTGCGTCAGGTACAGGCCCGCCGTGTAGACCTTGATGACGAACTTGTAGCGGATGCCCGCGCCGTTGAGCAGCAGCTTCTGGCCGGCCAGGTCCACTGCGGTCTCGTACTTGACGTTGGCCACCTCGACCGTGTCGGCCCAGGCAGCGGCTCCTCCCAGACTGCCGGCGGCCACCAGGGCCGCGACGATGAATGCGCGCATGACTCGCTCCATTGTTCTGCCGCGATGGCGGCGTCTCCGTGTGCCGAAGTATGGCCTGACGCGGCCAAAACGCCGCTGATACACTGGCCCGACCATGTTCATCACGCGCAAGCACATCACGGGGTCGAGCGACCGGGGAGCCTGGCCCTGGCGTCCCTGGGCCACCGCTGTCTGATGCCGCTTGGCGCGCCCTGACGCGCTCCTTCTCGCGTTGCCCGTTCTCCACCGGGCTGCACGCCAAGCCCTGAATCTGTCTTTTCAAGGTTTGACGCCGTGATCACCGAACTCGAATTCCAGAGCCTGGCCGCCGAAGGCTACAACCGCATCCCGCTGATCAGCGAGGCCTTTGCGGATCTCGAAACCCCGCTGTCCCTCTACCTGAAGCTGTGCTCGGGCGCCGGCCACGCGCGCAACAGCTTCCTGCTGGAAAGCGTCGTCGGCGGCGAGCGCTTCGGGCGCTACTCCTTCATCGGCCTGCCGGCGCGCACGCTGATCCGCGCCACCGGCAACCACTGCGAGGTGCTGACCGACGGCGCCGTCGTCGAGACGCACGAAGGCAATCCGCTGGACTTCATCGCCGCCTACCAGGAGCGCATCAAGCCCAAGATCCCGGCGGGCCTGCCGCGCTTCTGCGGCGGCCTGGCGGGCTACTTCGGCTACGAGGCCGTGCGCGCCATCGAGAAGAAGCTCGACCGCGCGCACAAGGGCGAAGGCCTGGGCACGCCGGACATCGTGCTGCTGCTGTCCGAGGAGATCGCCGTCATCGACAACCTGTCGGGGCGCCTGTATCTCATCGTCTGGGCCGACCCGCGCCAGCCCGAGGCCTACTTCCGCGCCAAGAAGCGCCTGACCGCGCTGCGCGACAAGCTGACCTACTCGGTCAGCGTGCCCCGTGTGCAGCGCACCGAGGCCCATGCTCCGACGCGAGGCTTCGCCAAGGCCGACTACCTGGCCGCCGTCGCCAAGGCCAAGGAATACATCGCCGCCGGCGACCTGATGCAGGTGCAGGTGGGCCAGCGCATCGCCAAGCCGTACAAGGCCGAACCCATCGCGCTGTACCGGGCCCTCAGGGCGCTGAACCCCAGCCCCTACATGTACTTTTACGACCTGGGCGACTTCCAGATCGTCGGCGCCAGCCCCGAGATCCTCGTGCGCGAGGAGCACTCGGGCGACGGCAGCCGCAAGGTCACGATCCGCCCGCTGGCCGGCACCCGCCCGCGAGGCGCGACGCCTGAACGCGACCTGGAGCTGGAGGCCGAACTGCAGGCCGACCCCAAGGAGCGCGCCGAGCACCTGATGCTGATCGACCTGGCGCGCAACGACATCGGCCGCATCGCGCGCACCGGCAGCGTCAAGGTCACGCAGGCCTTCGTCGTCGAGCGCTACTCGCACGTCATGCACATCGTCTCCAACGTCGAGGGGACGTTGCGAGACGAGGTCGGCCAGCTCGACGTGCTGAAGGCCACCTTCCCCGCCGGCACGCTGACCGGCGCGCCCAAGGTGCGGGCGATGGAGCTGATCGACGAGCTGGAGCCCGTGCAGCGCGGCATCTACGGTGGTGCGTGCGGCTATCTCAGCTTTGCCGGCGACATGGACCTGGCGATAGCAATTCGGACCGGCATCATCAAGAACGGCACGTTGTACGTGCAGGCCGCGGCCGGCGTGGTGGCCGACTCCGTTCCAGAACTTGAGTGGCAGGAAACAGAGGCCAAAGCACGAGCGCTCTTGCGCGCCGCCGAACTCGTCGAGGAGGGCTTCTAAATGCTGCTGATGATCGACAACTACGACAGCTTCACGTTCAACATCGTCCAGTACTTCGGTGAACTGGGCGCCGACGTGAAGGTGGTGCGCAACGACGAGATCACCGTGGCCGAGATGGCCGCGCTGAACCCCGACCACATCGTCTTCTCGCCCGGCCCCTGCACGCCGACCGAAGCCGGCGTGTGCGTGGAGGCCATCCAGCACTTCATCGGCAAGAAGCCGCTGCTGGGCGTCTGCCTGGGCCATCAGGCCATGGGCCAGGCGCTGGGCGGCCGGATCATCCGCGCGCAACGCCAGATGCACGGCAAGGCCAGCACGATCACGACGGACCAGCGCGGCGTCTACACCGGCCTGCCCAAGGACTTCAGCGTCATCCGCTACCACTCCCTCGTCATCGAGGAAGCGACCTGCCCGGCCGTGCTGGAGATCACGTCGCGCAGCGACGACGGCGAGATCATGGGCGTGCGCCACCGCGAGCTGGCCGGCACGGCCACGCCGGTGGAAGGCGTGCAGTTCCACCCCGAGTCCATCCTCAGCGAGCATGGGCACGCGATGCTGCGCAACTTCCTGGAGCTCCGGCCGTGACTGACTACGCCCCGTCGTCTGGCGGTGGCGGCCCGGCCACTGTCGACCTGCGCAGCGACACCGTCACGAAACCGACGGCTGCCATGCTGGCGGCCATCGCTGCGGCCAAGGTCGGCGATGACGTCTTTGGCGACGACCCCACCGTCAACGCGCTGCAGGAGCGCGTCGCTGCGCTGCTGGGCAAGGAAGCCGCTCTCTTCATGAGCAGCGGTACGCAGAGCAATCTCTGCGGCCTGCTGGCCCACTGCGGCCGTGGCGACGAGTACATCGTCGGCCAGTTGGCCCACACCTACCGCTACGAAGGCGGCGGCGCTGCCGTGCTGGGCAGCATCCAGCCGCAGCCGCTGCCCAACCAGCCCGACGGCACGCTGAAGCTGGAGGACATCGCCGCGGCCATCAAGCCCGACGATCCGCACTTCGCGCGCACGCGACTGCTGGCGCTGGAGAACACCTGGAACGGCAATGTGCTGCCGGCCACCTACGTGGCCGACGCCTGCGAGCTGGCCCACGCACGCGGCTTGGCCACGCACCTGGACGGCGCCCGCCTGTTCAACGCCGCCGTCGCCTCCGGCCGCACGGTGGCCGAACTGGCACGGCACTTCGACTCCGTCTCGATCTGCTTCAGCAAGGGGCTGGGCGCGCCCGTCGGCTCCATGCTCGTCGGCTCGAAAGCGCTGATCGCCCGCGCCCACCGCGTGCGCAAGATGGTCGGCGGCGGCCTGCGCCAGGTCGGCCTGCTGGCCGCCGCGGCCGACCACGCGCTGACCCATCACATCGAACGCCTCGCCGACGACCACGCGCTGGCCCGGCGGCTTGCCGACGGCCTGGCCGCGCTGCCGGGTGTCACCGTCACGCCACCGCAGACGAATATCGTCTTCGCCCAGGTCAGCGAGGGCCGCGGCCCGGCGCTGCTGGAGCACCTGAAGTCGCGCGGCGTGCTGGCCACCGGCCTGATCGGCCTACGCTTCGTGACGCACCTGGACGTCGATGCCGCCGGCATCGACCACGCCCTCGGGGCGGCCCGCGAGTTCCTGACGAAGGGTTGAGCATGTCGACATCCACGCTGCTGATCTCGCTGTACGAGCAGAAGGCCGCCATCGACCGCGAGTTCCTCGCGGCGCTGGCCGGCGCCCCGCTGTCGCCCGAGAACCGCCACATCGCCATCCGCACGCTGAACCACATCCACACGGTGGACCGCATCTTCGCCGCCCACCTGCGCGGCGAGCCGCACGGCTTTGCGGCCAGCAACACCGAGGCCACGCCGACGCTGGACGAACTGCGCGCGTCCGTCGAGCAGGTCGACGGCTGGTACGTCGACTACGTGCGCGCGCTGCGGCCTGCGCAGTTCGAGGAGGTGCTGAGCTTCCGCTTCACCGACGGCGACACGGGCCGCATGAGCCGCGAGGAAATCCTCGCCCACGTCATCCACCACAGCAGCCACCACCGCGGCAATGTCGGCATGCTGATGAAGCAGGTCGACACACCGCCGCCGCGCGACCTGTTCACGCGCTATCTCCATCAGAACGAACCTCAACGACGCGAGGAGGCCTGACATGCCCATCACCGACACCGAAGCCCTGACCCGCGTCATCGAGCACCGCGAGATCTTCCACGACGAGATGCTGACGCTGATGCGCCGCATCATGGCTGGCGAGATGTCGCCCGTCATGGCCGCCGCGCTGCTGACCGGCCTGCGCGTGAAGAAGGAAACCATCGGCGAGATCACCGCCGCCGCGCAGGTCATGCGCGAGCTGAGCAACAAGGTGCCGCTGGCACCGCAGCCACACCTCGTCGACGTCGTCGGCACCGGCGGCGACGGCGCGCACAGCTTCAACATCTCGACCTGCTCGATGTTCGTCGCCGCGGCCGCGGGCGCGCAGGTGGCCAAGCACGGCAACCGGAGTGTGAGCAGCAAGACCGGCAGCGCCGACGTGCTGGAGGCGCTGGGCGCCAACATCCAGCTGACGCCGCGCCAGGTGGCGGCCTCCGTCGCCGAGTGCGACATCGGCTTCATGTTCGCGCCCAACCACCACCCGGCGATGAAGAACATCGCGCCGGTGCGCCGCGAGCTGGGCGTGCGGACCATCTTCAACATCCTGGGCCCGCTGACCAACCCGGCCGGCGCGCCCAACATCCTGATGGGCGTGTTCCACCCCGACCTCGTCGGCATCCAGGTGCGCGTGCTGCAGCGCCTGGGCGCCGAGCACGCCCTCGTCGTCTACGGCAAGGACGGCATGGACGAGATCTCGCTCGGCGCGACGACGCTGGTCGGCGAGCTCAAGGACGGCGCCGTGCGCGAGTACGAGGTGCACCCCGAGGACTTCGGCTTCCAGATGGCCAGCAACCGCAGCCTCAAGGTCGAAGGCCCGGAGCAGTCGCGCCAGATGCTGCTGGGCGTGCTGGACGGCCACATCGGCCCGGCACGCGACATCGTGCTGCTGAACGCCGGCGCGACGCTGTACGCTGCCAACGTCGCGACCACCATCGCGGACGGCATTGCCCGCGCCCGCGAGGCCCTGGACAGCGGCGCGGCTCGCGCCAAGCTGGACAGCTTCGTCAAGGTGACGCAGAACCTCGGAGGCAAGGCATGAGCGACATCCTCAATCGCATCGTCGAGGTCAAGTGGGAAGAAGTCGCCGCCGCGAAGCTCAAGCGCTCGCTGGCGTCGCAGCGTGAGGAGGCCGAAGCCCGCCGCGGCGAGCAGCTGGGCTTCGAGCGCTCGCTGCGCGCCACCATCGCCGCGGGCCACGCCGGCGTCATCGCCGAGATCAAGAAGGCCAGCCCCAGCAAGGGCGTGATCCGCGAGGACTTCCAGCCCGCGCTGATCGCCGAAAGCTACGCGCGCAACGGCGCGGCCTGCCTGTCCGTGCTGACCGACGAGAAGTTCTTCCAGGGCTCCATCGCCTACCTGCGCCAGGCCCGCGCGGCCTGCGAGCTGCCGGTGCTGCGCAAGGACTTCATGGTCGACGAGTACCAGATCATGGAAGCCGGCGCGATCGGTGCCGACTGCGTCCTGCTGATCGCCGCCTGCCTGGCCGATTCGCAGATGGCCGACCTCGAAGCCGCCGCCCACGCCATCGGCCTGGACGTGCTGGTGGAAGTGCACGACGGCGACGAGCTGGACCGTGCGCTGAAGCTGAAGACGCCGCTGCTGGGCATCAACAACCGCAACCTGCGCACCTTCGACGTGACGCTGGACACGACGCTCTCCCTGCTGCCGCGCGTGCCGGCCGACCGGCTGCTGGTGACCGAGAGCGGCATCCTCGGCGCGGCCGACGTGAAGCGCATGCGCGACGCCAACGTGAATGCCTTCCTCGTCGGCGAGACCTTCATGCGCGCGCCGGACCCGGGCGCCGCGCTGGCGACGCTGTTCGCATGAACTTCCCGCTGAGCCTGCCGGACACCGACTGGCGCCCCGTCGTCGACGCCTGGGCGACATCGCCCGTCGGGCAGAAGCTGCTGGCCTACCTGGCCGAGCGCCACGCCGCCGGCGCGATGATCTACCCGCCCGAGCCGCTGCGCGCGCTGACGCTCACGCCGCTGTCGCAGACGCGCGTGGTCATCCTCGGCCAGGACCCGTACCACGGCCCCGGCCAGGCCGAGGGCCTGTCCTTCAGCGTGCCTGAGGGCGTGCCCTTCCCGCCCAGCCTGCGCAACATCTTCAAGGAGATCCAGCGCGACCTCGGCAAGCCTTTCCCGCCCACCGGCAGCCTGGTGCGCTGGGCCGAGGGCGGCACGCTGCTGCTGAACGCCGTGCTGACCGTGGAAGACGGCCAGGCCGCCAGCCACGCCAACCGCGGCTGGGAGGCGCTGACCGATGCGCTCATCAAGGCCGCGGCCGAGGACGCCGCGCCCAAGGTCTTCATGCTGTGGGGCAGCTATGCCCAGGCCAAGGCGCCGCTGATCGAGGCTGCCCGCCAGGGCCACCTCGTGCTGAAGGCCAACCACCCGTCGCCGCTGTCGGCGCTGAAGCCGCCGCGGCCCTTCATCGGCTGCGGGCATTTCTCGACGGCCAAGGCCTGGCTGGAAGAGCGCGGGCGCGGGGCTCCGAAGAAGGCCTGAGCGCCTTTCAAGCCGCGGATTGTTCCGCGGCGAGCAACTCGCCGTTCGGCCGCGCCGGCTTTTTCTCAAGCCGCGCAATTCCTACAGTGACAACCTGCCGATCTAGCTCACCACTTGGTGAGCGCGGGTCGGCCAAGGAGAGTCACCATGAACAACAACATCCGCTCGCTTTTCTCGCTGATCACCGCCGTGACGGCCGTTGCCGCGCTGGCGGCAGGCATGTTGCTGGCCGTCAGCGCGCCGGCCCCGTCCGAAGCCGACTTCGGCCAAGCGCAGGTCGCCATCGCCTCGGGCGACGAGGCCTGAGCCCCGGACCTCAGCTCGTACAGCGCATCTTCACGCCGCCCAGCGCCTCGCGGCCGATCAGTTCGACGACCCAGTCGACGAACACGCGCAGCTTGCTGCTGAGGTGGCGGTTGGGCGGGTAGACCACGTAGACGGGCACCGGTTCGGCGTCCCAGTCTTCCAGCACGCGCACCAGCTCGCCGCTCTTGAGCAGCGGCCCGGCCATGAAGCAGGTCACCTGCACGATGCCCAGGTGGGCCAGGCCGGCATTCAGGTAGGCGTTGGCGTCGTTGACGGCCAGCACGTGGTTGCCCACCACCTCCACCTGCTCGTCACCACGCTTGAACGTGTCCGACATGACCTTGCCGCTGCGGGCCGAGAAGTAGCCCACCATGCGGTGCGGCGCCTGGCCCAGCTCCAGCGGATGCGCGGGCGTGCCGTAGCGCTTCAGGTATTCGGGCGTCGCGCAGGTGATGAAGCGGAACTCGCCGATGCGGCGCGCCACGAGGCTCTGGTCGGTCAGCTCGCCGCCGCGGATCACGCAGTCGATGTTGTCGCTGATCAGGTCCACCGTGCGGTCGCTGACGCCCAGCTCGATCTGGATGTCGGGGTACTTCGCGTAGAAGTCCGGCAGGTGCGGAATGATCATCTCGCGTCCCACGACGCCCGGCACATCGATGCGGATGCGGCCACGCGGCGTCACGCGCGCCTGATTCATGCTGCCTTCCAGTTCCTCCAGGTCGCCCAGCAGGCGCATGGCGCGCTCGTAATAGGCGGCGCCGTCGGGCGTGACCGTGACGCGGCGCGTCGTGCGGTTCAGCAGCTTGGTGCGCAGATGGGTTTCCAGCGTCTGGATCAGGCGCGTGACGGTGGCCTTGGGCAGGTCCAGCGAGTCGGCGGCCTTGGTGAAGGTGCCGGCCTCGACGACCCGGACATAGGCTTGCATCGCGGTGAGACGGTCCATGGACTTTCGCTGTTGAGCGCCGGGGCTCGCGGTTGCTGAGTCGGCAGATTGTTCCATGTGAAGGAAAAGTGAGTCGCCGCGAGGGGCGTTTATTTATGGGACACCAATCTCTATCTTTCGGCCCATGGACAAACTCGCCACACCCACCTCGCTGTGCCTGGGCCCTGCCCCCGGCCTGGCGGCGGAGGTTTACGCCGCCCGCCAGCCGCTGGACGCGGGCGGCCGGGCGCTGTTGCTGTGGCTGCATGACGGCGGCTTCACCGGCGGCTCGCTGGCCTCGGCCCGGGCGCGTGCCGAGCTGCTGGCCGCGGCCGGCGCCGACGTCGTCGCCATCGATTACCCACTGGCGCCCGCCCACCCCTTCCCCGCCGCGCTCGCTGCGGCCTTCGAGGCGCTGCGGGCGCTGGCTGCCAAGCCTGCCAGGCTGACAGGCAACGCGCGCACGGCGCTGTTCGTCGCCGGTGAAGAGGCCGGCGGCAACCTGGCAGCTGCCCTCGCGCTGATGGCCCGCGACCAGCAGGCACCCGCGCTGGCCGGCCAGCTGCTGATCTCGCCGATGCTGGACCCGGCACTGGGCAGCCCGTCGATGCGCGACGGCGAATGCGGCGGCTGCGAGTGCGCCTACGCCCGCGGCTGGCAGGCCTACCTGGGCGGCAGCACGCGCGCCGACCACCCCTACGCCGCGCCGCTGAACGCCACCCGCCTGGCTGGCCTGCCGCCCGCACTGGTGCTGGGCGTGGCGGGCCATCCGCTCAACGACGAGGCGCGCCGCTACGCGGCCGCGCTGCGCGCCAACGGCGGCTGTGCCAAGGACCTGGCCCTGCCCTCGCTCGCCCCCGGCCACGCGCTGGCGCCCCTCCACGACTTCCTGAGCCAGGCCACGCGCCGGGCTCTGGCCGCCCATCCTGCTTGAACCCTCGGAGAGAACTCGAAATGCAGTCCACCACCCCACGTCTGAATCGTCGCGTCGGCTTGATTGCCAGCGCTGCCGCCGTCGTCGCCCTCGGCGCCATCGGTATTGCCCAGTTCGGCAGCGGCGCCGCGCACGCCGACGCCGCCCCCACGGCGCCGCCGGCCACGCCGGTGTCGGTGGCCCAGGTCGTCAGCCAGGACGTCTCGGCCTGGAACGAGTTCTCCGGCCGCCTGGAGGCCGTGGACCGCGTGGACGTGCGGGCCCGCGTGTCGGGTGCCGTGCAGGCCGTGCACTTCCGCGAAGGCAGCCTCGTGAAGGCCGGCGACCTGCTCGTCACCATCGACCCCGCGCCCTACCAGGCCGAGGTGCAGCGCCTGGAAGCCCAGGTGGCCGCGGCGCAGGCCCGGGTGACCTACACGCAAAGCGAGATGGCCCGCAGCAAAGCGCTGCTGGAGGACCGCGCCGTGGCCCGCCGCGAATTCGACGAGAAGGACAACGCCGCCCGCGAGGGTGCTGCCAACCTGCGCGCCGCGCAGGCCGCGCTGCAGTCGGCCCAGCTGAACCTCGGCTACACGCAGGTGCGCGCACCGGTGGCCGGCCGGGTCGGCAAGATCGAGGTGACGACCGGCAACCTCGTCGCTGCCGGCGCCGGTGCGCCGGTGCTGACGACGCTGGTGTCGGTCAGCCCGATCTACGCCAGCTTCGACGCCGACGAGAAGATCGTCCGCGACGCGCTGGCCTCACTGCCGGGCGGCGGCGCCGATCGCCGCGGGCTGGAGCGCATCCCGGTCGAGATGCTGGCGGGCTCGGACCAGAGCCAGACCGGCCGCCTGCAGCTGGTGGACAACCAGGTCGACGCGAAGAGCGGCACGCTGCGCGTGCGCGCCGTGTTCGACAACAAGGACGGCAGCCTCATCCCCGGCCAGTTCGCCAAGCTGCGCATGGGCCAGGCAAAGAACGAAGCAGCCTTGCTCGTCAACGAGCGCGCCGTCGGCACCGACCAGGACAAGCGTTTCGTCATCGTCGTCGGCGCCGGCAACCAGGCCGAATGGCGGCCGGTGACGCTGGGCGCCAACGTGAACGGCCTGCGCGTCGTGACCAGCGGCCTCAAGGGCGGCGAGCGCATCGTCGTCGGCGGCGTGCAGCGCGTGAGGCCGGGCTCGGTCCTCGCGCCCAAGGACGTCGCGATGGACGCCAAGCCCGAGCTGGCAGCACAACAGGCCAGCGCCAAGAACTCCTGATCTAGCCCACCAATTCAGCGCAAGCCCCGTCAGCGGGCCGGTCCAGCCGGCCTGCGGGGGATGTGCTGCCTGGAGCACCCATGAATCTCTCCAAATTCTTCATCGACCGCCCGATCTTTGCGGGCGTGCTGTCGCTGCTGATCTTCATCGGCGGCCTGTTGTCGATCCGCGCGCTGCCGATCTCGGAATACCCCGACGTCGTGCCGCCCTCGGTCGTCGTGCGCGCCCAGTACCCGGGCGCCAACCCCAAGGTCATCGCCGAGACCGTGGCCACGCCGCTCGAGGAAGCCATCAACGGCGTCGAGGACATGCTCTACATGAGCAGCCAGGCGACCACCGACGGCCTGATGACGCTGACCGTCAGCTTCAAGCTCGGCACCGATCCCGACAAGGCCCAGCAGATGGTGCAGAACCGCGTCGCGCAGGCCGAGGCCCGGCTGCCCGAGGAGGTCAAGCGCCTGGGCGTGACGACGGTCAAGAGCAGCCCCGACCTGACCATGGTCGTGCACCTGACCTCGCCCAACGGCCGCTACGACATGACCTACCTGCGCAACTACGCGCTGCTCAACGTCAAGGACCGCCTGGCGCGCATCCCCGGCGTCGGGCAGGTGCAGCTGTTCGGCTCGGGCGACTACTCCATGCGCATCTGGCTGGACCCGCAGAAGGTGGCCGAGCACGGCCTGTCGGCCAGCGACGTGGTGACGGCCATCCGCGGCCAGAACGTGCAGGCTGCCGCCGGCGTGGTCGGCGCGTCGCCGGGACTGCAGGGCATCGATCTGCAGCTCTCCGTCAACGCACAGGGCCGGCTGCAGTCGGTCGAGGAGTTCGGCGACATCATCGTCAAGACAGGCGCAAACGGTGCGGTGACACGGCTGCGAGACCTGGGCCGCATCGAGATGGGCGCGTCGGAGTACGCGCTGCGCTCGCTGCTGGACAACAAGTCCGCCGTCGCCGTGCCCATCTTCCAGGCCCCGGGCGGCAACGCGCTGGACATCTCGGCCAACGTGCGCGCCGCGATGGAAGACCTGAAGACGGCCATGCCCGAAGGCGTGGACTACACCATCGTCTACGACCCGACGCAGTTCGTCCGCGCGTCCATCGAGTCGGTCATCCACACGCTGCTGGAAGCCGTGGCCCTCGTCGTGCTGGTCGTCATCCTGTTCCTGCAGACCTGGCGCGCGTCCATCATCCCGCTGCTGGCCGTGCCGGTGTCCATCATCGGCACCTTCGCGGTGATGCACGGCTTCGGCTTCTCGATCAACGCGCTGAGCCTCTTTGGCCTGGTGCTGGCCATCGGCATCGTCGTGGACGACGCCATCGTGGTGGTGGAGAACGTGGAGCGCAACATCGCGTCGGGCCTCTCGCCGCGCGAGGCGACCTACCGCGCGATGCGTGAAGTCTCCGGCCCCATCATCGCCATCGCGTTGACGCTGATCTCGGTGTTCGTGCCGCTGGCCTTCATCACCGGCCTGACGGGCCAGTTCTACAAGCAGTTCGCGCTGACCATCGCCATCTCGACGGTGATCTCGGCGATCAACTCGCTCACCCTCTCGCCCGCGCTCGCCGCGCTGCTGCTGAAGGACCACCACGCACCCAAGGACGCGCTGACCCGCGGCATGGACCGCGTGCTGGGCGGCTTCTTCGGCCGCTTCAACCGGCTGTTCGCGAGCAGCTCCGAGAAGTACGGCAGCGGCGTGAAGACGCTGATGTCGCGCAAGGCCGTGATGATGGTCATCTACCTGGGCCTCGTGGCGGCCACGGCGGGCCTGTTCAAGGCCGTGCCCGGCGGCTTCGTGCCGGGGCAGGACAAGCAGTACCTGATCGGCTTCGCCCAGCTGCCCGACGGCGCGACGCTGGACCGCACCGAGGACGTCATCCGCCGCATGACCGACATCACGCTGAAGACGCCGGGTGTGGAGCACGCCGTCGCCTTCCCCGGCCTGTCGATCAACGGCTTCACGAACAGCTCCAGCTCGGGCATCGTGTTCGCGACGCTCAAGCCCTTCGACGAGCGCAAGACCGCGGACCTGTCGGCGGGCGCCATCGCGGGCAAGCTGAACGCGCAGTACGGCGCCATCGAGGACGCCTTCATCGTCATGTTCCCGCCGCCGCCCGTGCAGGGCCTGGGCACGACGGGCGGCTTCAAGCTGCAGCTGCAGGACCGCGGCGGCCTCGGCTACGAGGCGCTGGACCAGGCGCTCAAGGCCTTCATGGCCAAGGCCTACAAGACGCCCGAGCTGGCCGGCCTGTTCTCGAGCTACCAGGTCAACGTGCCGCAGCTGTTCGCCGACCTCGACCGCACCCGCGCCCGCCAGCTCGGCGTGGCCGTGACGGACGTGTTCGACACGATGCAGATCTACCTCGGCAGCCTGTACGTCAACGACTTCAACAAGTTCGGCCGCACTTACTCCGTGCGCGTGCAGGCGGATGCCGCCTACCGCGCCCGGGCCGAGGACATCGGCGCGCTGAAGGTGCGCTCGTCCACCGGCGACATGGTGCCGCTGTCGGCGCTGATGACGGTCAAGCCCAGCTTCGGCCCCGAGCGCGCGCTGCGCTACAACGGCTTCCTGTCCGCCGACATCAACGGCGGCGCGGCGCCCGGCTTCTCGTCGGGCCAGGCCCAGGCCGCCGTCGAGCGCATCGCCGCCGAGACGCTGCCCCCGGGCATCGGCTACGAGTGGACCGACCTGACCTACCAGGAAAAGATCGCCGGCAACTCGGGCGTGTGGGTCTTCCCGCTGGCCATCCTGCTGGTGTTCCTGGTGCTGGCCGCGCAGTACGAAAGCCTGTCGCTGCCGCTGGCCATCCTGCTGATCGTGCCCATGGGCCTGCTGGCCGCGATGACGGGCGTGTACCTGAGCCACGGCGACAACAACGTCTTCACGCAGATCGGCCTCATCGTGCTGGTGGGCCTCTCCGCGAAGAACGCGATCCTGATCGTCGAGTTCGCACGTGAGCTTGAGTTTGCCGGCCGCACGCCGGTGCAGGCGGCGCTGGAAGCGGCACGGCTGCGGCTGCGGCCCATCCTGATGACGTCGATGGCCTTCGTCATGGGTGTGCTGCCGCTGGTGCTGAGCACCGGCGCCGGCGCCGAGATGCGCAAGGCGATGGGCGTGGCGGTGTTCGCCGGAATGATCGGCGTGACGCTGTTCGGCCTGTTCCTGACGCCGCTGTTCTACGTCATCGTGCGCCGCCTCACCGGCAACTCGCCGCTGCGCCACCACGGTGGCCAGTTGGCAGCGCCGGCCGCCCCCGCCACCCCCACGCCGCACGTCGCCCCCGTCGTCGACGCCCTGCCGCAACGAGGAAAGTGAGCCTCATCATGAAATTGAACCTGACCCCACTTTTTGCAGCACTGCTGCTGGCGGGCTGCGCTTCGGTCGGCAGCGTTGACCCCGCGCAGCTGCCGCAGGCACCCGCCGCCTACAAGGCCGCCTCCACGAACGGCGCGGCCGCGCTGACTGCCAGCTGGTGGCAGCCCTTTGCCGACCCCGTGCTGGACGACCTCGTCGCCCGCGCGATGGCGGCCAACACCAGCGTGCAGGCTGCGGCCAACCGCCTGGCGCAGGCCCATGCCGCGCTGGGCTCGGCGCAGGCCGCCCGCCTGCCGCAGATCGGCGTGTCGGCCGGCGCCGGCCGCTCGTCCACGCCGGGCCAGCTGGTGCCGCAGCCCGCCACGCAGTACAGCGCCGGCCTGAACCTGGCCTATGAGCTGGACCTCGGCGGCCGCCTGCTGCACGAGCGCAATGCCGCCGCACTGGACGTGCAGGCCCGCGAGCAGCTGCTGGCCGACGCGCGCCTGCTGGTGCAGGCCAACGTCGCCCGCGGCTACCTGGCGCTGCGCGCGCTGGATGCCGAGCGCGACATCGTCAAGAACACCGTCGCGGCCTACGCCGAGACGCTGGCCCTGACCGAGAAGCGCGCACGCGCCGGCGACGTGGCCGACCTGGACCTGGCACGCGTGCGCGCCGAGATGGCCGCCAACGAGGCTGACGCGCTGGCGCTGGACCGCCGGCGCATCGAGCTGGAAACAGCGCTGGCCGTGCTGATCGGCGAGGCGCCCTCGGGCTTCACGCTGGCGCCCACGCCGTGGACAACCGCGCTGCCCACCGTTCCGGCCGGCCTGCCGAGCGAGCTGCTGCAGCGCCGCCCCGACCTCGCCGCCGCGCGCAGCCAGCTCGAGGCCGCGCAGGCCCGCGTCGGCGAGGCGCGTGCCGCGTGGTGGCCCAGCCTGTCGCTGACCGCGCAGGGTGGCGGCGTGTCCAACGAGCTGTCCAACCTGCTGAAGAGCGGCGCCAGCACCTGGGGCGTCGGGCTGCTGGGCGCGCTGCCGATCTTCGACGGCGGCCGCCGCGAGGCCGGCGTGAACGCGGCCAGGGCACAGCTGGACGGCTCGGCGATCGCCTTCCGCGAACAGTTCCTGCTGGCGCTGAAGGATGTGGAAGACCAGCTCGGCGCGCTGACGCTGCTGCAGGCCCAGGGCGAGGCCAGCGCCCGCGCCGTCAGCGCTGCCGGCCAGGCACTGAAGCTGTCGGACACGCGCTACCGCAACGGCCTCGTCAGCCAGCTGGAGCTGCTGGACGCCCGCCGCAGCGAACTCGCCAACCGGCGCGCGGCGCTGCAGGTGCGCTCGGCGCAGTACCAGGCCACCGTGGGCTTGATCCGCGCGCTGGGCGGCGGCTGGTCGGGCCCCGTCTGACGTCGCCGCGGCACCTGACCGGCGCCCAGGCGCCGGTCAGGTGCCCAGCAGCGCCTTGGCCCGCACCAGCAGGCGCCGCCGGTCGTCGATGCCGTTGAGACCGCCGTTGACGCGCTTCGTCAGCGTCGTCAGGTCGTCGGCATCGGCAAGGGCGTTGAGGTTCTTCTTGGCCCAGAACCAGCCGGCCACATCGACGCACAGATCGGAATCGGTCTCGACGAGTTCGGGGTGGTCCAGCAGATCCTGCTCGCGGCCGATGGCGCGGCCGTACTCCCCGTAGTTGGCGCGGCCGGTCAGCTGGATGAGGCCGCGACCCTTGAACTTGCGGCCATCGCCCGGCTGCAGGTTGCCGAGGTCGACACGCCCCTGGTAGGCCTCGCCGTTGGCGATCTCGGCGCGGAAGCGGAACTCGCCCGACTCGTGCCCCACCTGGGCCAGGAAATGCGCCTGGCGCAGCGGCGTGTCGATGTTGCGGTTGGCCATGACCTGCTTGAGGCGCGGCGAGAAGTCGGCCACGTCCTCGTCCTTGGCGCGCAGGTAGAGCAGGCTCAGCCAACCGGGTGCGATGGCCTCGGGCAGCGATTCGCACAGGCTCAGCAGCGTCGCGCCGTTGGCGTCGACGCGGCCATCGGGCTCGCCCTGCCCCAGCGCACTGCGCTGGAAGGCCATGATGGCGTCCAGCGTCTTCTGTCCGAAGGCGCCATCGGGCTTCAACGGCTCGGCCAGCACCACACGGCCGGCCGTGCAGCAGAGGTTGAGCAGCTGCTGCACGCTCTCGACGTCGTCGCGCGCGTTGCTGCACTGCGCGCCGACGGCGCCGGTCGTCAGCCCCCGGCCCAGCGCGCCTGCCGCAGGCGCGGCCGCTGCGGTCACTCCGGCCGCAGCCATGGCCCCGACCAGTGCCTGTGCCGGTGCTGGCGCGGCGTCCGATGCCTCGCGGCGCTCGAAGTGCGGCGTGTCCTTGAAGTTCGTCCAGTTGCCGCCCCAGCGGTTGGCGGCGTCCAGGCTCTCCCAGTACTGGCCGATGGGGCGCAATGTCTCCACGTCGGAGATCAGGAGGGGCCGGCCGTCGGGCGCATCGCGGAAGAAGTTGAGATCGATGGCCAGGCGCTTGAGGTGCTGGCTGGCCATCGTCGTGCTGCGGCCGTTGCGGACATGCATGGCCTGCTGTTCGGGCGTGCGGTAGAGCTCGCCGGCCGAGGCCGAGAAGCCCAGCTCGCTGGCCTTCTTCACCAGCTCGCAGACCTGCAGCAGGAAGACCGATTGCTCACGCACCAGGTCGCTCATGGCTTGCCTCCGCCGTCCTGGTCGCCCTGCATGGCCATGCTCTGCGCGTGGATGGCGTCGCCGAGCTGGCCGATCTTCTCGTCCTTGGCCTTGCTGCCGGCACTGGAACCGAAGAAGTACTGGATGATGGCCGACAGCGTCACGCCGAGCAGGAAGCCCAGCACCGTGTCGATGACGCGGGCGCGCGGATCGGTAGCCTCGTATCTCGGCCCGAAGGCGGCAAAGAAGATGAAGATGAACGTCAGCAGCGTCAGCGCGCTGGCGTAGATGTAGATGAAGCGCCGCACCCAGGGGTCGGAGCTGCCGATGGCCGTCTCCTGCATGTGCCGAGCGCTGGCGCGGTCCGCGGAGGCGATGCGCTCGTACTCCAGCTGGTTGGCGTCGCTCTGCTGGCGGCAGGCCAGCAGCTTGCCCTGGTACTCGAACTCGAACTGCTTGAGCTGAGACCACTGGGCCTCGGTCAGCTTGTTGTCGGCGGCATCGTTGATGTCGATGCCGGTCTTCTCGTGGATGAGATCGGCAATCTCCGTCGTGCCCTTGTCGACCGCGCCGCGGAACACGCCGCTGAGCAGGTCCAGGCCCTTTTGGGCGAGCTGCGGCGCAATCGCCGACAGCGCCGCCGCGATCAATGGAATCGGCATCTGCTGCTCCCGGTCAGGTGAGACCGGCGCAGCTTAGGCGGCACCCCTGCGGCGCCGCATCCTTTAAAAGACTAGGGAAGCGTCTTGCAGCTGGGCTTGCAGACCACCTCGTTGCGGCCCAGCAGCCGGATGGACTGGAGGCTGGCCGGCGCGCGGTGCTTGCCGCACTTGAAGCAGGAGCGGGTATGGCCGCTGCCGAGGAAGGGCGAACCGCCCACTTTCGACTGGTAGCGCAGGCCGTCTTGGCGGACCGCGGTCACGGTGTCTTTGCTCATGCTTCGCACAGTTCGGGACGAAGCTCGCATTGATCCACATGAAGTATGACAACGCTAGCTCGCAAGCCCGCGGTTTTCCCCAAACTTCGGGCTTCCCCTACCCGCAAGCGCGGGGTCGGCCGGCGCGGACAATGCGGTCCTGCATTCGACACGCCATGGCCAAGCTATTTTTCAGATATGCCGCGATGAACGCGGGCAAGTCCACCGCCCTGCTGCAGGTGGCACACAACTACGAGGAGCGCGGCCACCGGGTGCGCATCTTCACGGCCCGGCTGGACGACCGCTACGGCCGCGGCTTCGTCACGTCGCGACTGGGGCCGCAGCGCGAGGTGGAGCAGTTTGACGCCGACACGGACTTCATCGCGCTGATGAATGACGCGCCGGGTATCGCCTGCATCCTCATCGACGAGGCGCAGTTCCTGTCCAAGCGGCAGGTGCAGCAGCTGCACGAGATGGCGCACCTGCGCAACCTGCCCGCCATCTGCTACGGCCTGCGCACGGACTTCCAGGGCGAGCTCTTCCCCGGCTCGGCCACGCTGCTGGCGCTGGCCGACGAGATGGACGAGATGAAGACCATCTGCGACTGCGGCCGCAAGGCGACGATGAACATGCGCGTGGACGCCAGCAACCGCAAGGTCACCGAGGGCGCCCAGGTGGAGATCGGCGGGAACGCGCGCTACCGCTCGGTCTGCGGGCGCTGCTTCCGGCAGGGCTAGAAACGCAGCCCCTCGTCCAACGAGTACGTTGGCCGGTCCCCCGAGGGGACGGCGATGCGTGCGGCATTGAGCCACACGCACATCGCCAAGCCGGGCCGGCTCGGGAGCGGCCCAGCGCTCGGCCCGCAGGTTCCAACGGGCGCTAACGGAGTCCCAACGCCTCTCGCACTGCCGCGGCGGCCTCGTCGCCCTTGGCCTTCTGCACGCGCTCGACGAGTTGCAGCGCCAGCGCCTGCAGTTCGGCGAGGCTGCCGCAGCGCTCGACCTCCAGCGCGAATGCATAGCCCTTGAACGGCCCCAGCAGCTTGGTCGCCTGGCCGCTCATGTAGGTGTAGAGGGCCGCACGGTCCAGCAGCGGCGAGCCACCGGCCGGCGCAGGCGCGGCGCTCGGGGCCGGTGCGGCAACAGGAGCGGGCGGCTGGGCGGCTGGCGGCGCGTAGCCCCCTTGCGGCACGATCAGCCCCTGCTGGCGCAGCGCCTCGAGATCGGCCTCGGTCGCACCCGCGACGAGGCGCAGCCATTCGCCAGCCGGCTTGGTGGCGTCCAGCACCAGCAGCAGGTTGCGCGCGGCGCGGGACAACGGCAGGGCGCGCGCGCGAATCTCGGCGCGCCCGGCCTCGGTTTTGGAATGCAGCAGATCGAGCACGGTGTGGACCCTCGCCCGCGGGCGGGATCACCGCCAGCAGGACTCGTCACGAAAAATAGGCGATCAGCTCTTGTCCCGCAGCTCGCGGCGCAGGATCTTGCCCACGGGAGATTTGGGCAGGTCGGTGCGGAACTCGACGATCTTGGGCCGTTTGTAGCCGGTCAGGTTCAGTTCGCAATACGACCGCACGTCGGCCTCGGTGATATTCGGGTCTTTCTTCACGATGACCACCTTCACGGCCTCGCCGGCCTTGGCGTCGGGCACGCCGACGGCCGCGCACTCCAGCACGCCGGGCATCTGCGTGAGGACGTCTTCCACCTCGTTCGGATACACATTGAAACCGCTGACGAGGATCATGTCCTTCTTGCGGTCGACGATCTTGAAATAACCGCGTTCGTCGACGGTGCCGATGTCGCCGGTGCGGAAAAAGCCGTCGGCCGTCATGACCTTGGCCGTCTCGTCGGGGCGCTGCCAGTAGCCCGCCATGACCTGCGGCCCGCGGATGGCGATCTCGCCGGGCTGGCCCGACGGCACCTCGGCGCCGTCGTCGTCCAGCAGCTTGAGCTCGGTCAGCGGCATCGGCAGGCCGATGGTGCCGCTGTACGCCGTGCTGTCGGTCGGGTTGCAGGTCGCCGACGGCGAGGTCTCGGACAGGCCGTAGCCCTCGACGATGGGGCAGCCCGTCTTCTCCAGCCACAGCTTGGCCGTGGCCTGCTGCACGGCCATGCCGCCGCCCACCGAGATGACGAGATTGCTCCAGTCCACCGTGTTGAAGTCGGCGTGGTTGGCCATCGCCATGAACAGCGTGTTGACGGCCGGGAAGCTGTGGAAGCGGTGTGCGCTGAGCTCCTTGAACATGGCCGGCAGGTCACGCGGGTTGGGCACCAGCACGTTGGCGCCGCCCATGTGCATGGACAGCATCATGTTCGTGTTGAAACCGAAGATGTGATACAGCGGCAGCGCGCAGATGGTGACGACCTGCTCGCCCTTCGGGATCTTCTTGAGCGCCGGCTGGTACCAGGCCTCGCTCTGCAGGATGTTGGCGACGAGGTTGCGGTGCTTGAGCACGGCCCCCTTTGAAACGCCGGTGGTGCCGCCGGTGTACTGCAGCACGGCGATGTCGTCCGGGCCCAGCTGCGGCGCCTTGTAGGTGAGGCTGCGGCCCTTGGCCAACGCGTCGTTGAAGCGCACGGCGCCCGGCAGCTCGAAGGCCGGCACCATCTTCTTCACCTTGCGCACGACGTAGTTGACGATGGCGCCCTTGAGCAGGCCCAGCATGTCGCCCATCGCGGCCAGCACGATGTGCTTGGTCGGCACGTTCTTGATGACCTGCTGAAGCACCGAGGCGAAGTTCTCGATGATGACGATGGCCTTGGCGCCGGAGTCCTTGAGCTGGTGCTCCAGCTCGCGCGGCGTGTACAGCGGGTTCACGTTGACGACCACATAACCGGCCCTCAGCACGGCAGCCACGGCCACCGGGTACTGGAACAGGTTGGGCATCATGAGGGCGACGCGATCGCCCTTCTCCAGGCCCAGGCTCTGCAGATAGGCGGCGAAGGCGCGCGAAGCTTCGTCCACCTGCGCGAAGCTGACGCTCTTGCCCATCATCAGGTAGGCGGGCTTGTCGGCGTTCTTCTTGAACGAGGTGTCGAGCAGGTCGACGAGGCTGGGATAGAGCGACGTGTTCACGTCGCGCGGCACCTCGGCCGGGTATTGCTTCAGCCAGATCGGCTCCATGGCCTTGTCTCCGTATTGCTTTGCTTGGCGGCGATTCTGACCGATGGCTGACAGCGGCCGGGTCAGGGGATTCGATAGCGCGATTCGTGGGAGGCCTCTCATCAGCTGAGCAGCTGTTCCAACCGTTCGCGGACCTTCCGCCAACCTGGATGGACACTGTCCATCAGTGCGAAAAAGGCCGGTGAATGGTCGCGGATTCGCAGGTGGCAGAGCTCGTGCTGGATGACGCTGTCGATGGCGTCCAGCGGCGCCTGCGTCAAGCCGGGGTGGAGCGTCAGCACGCCGTGGGCGGACAGGCTGCCCCAGCGGCGCTGCATGGTTCGCAGGCGCAAGATCGGCGCGGCGAGGCCGAAGAAGGCGTGGTGCTGCAGGCAGCGCTGCAGGCGCTCGCCAAAGATGCCTCGCGCCTGGGCCAGCCGCCAGCCATGAACCAGATCCGCGATCTGGGCAGCGGACCGTGAAGCGAGGGCGCGAACGACCAACTTGTGCCCTTCCACACTGACGCCCTCGGTGCCGGCTTCAGCTCGGCAGACTTGCAGCATCAGTTGCGAGCCCAGGTGGCGATGGGTTTCTCCCGACAGATAGGCCCGGGGCGCCGTGCGCGGCTCGAAGCGCGCCAGCCCGGCATGCTGCGAGTCGAGCCAGCGCCTGTGCCGCGCCAGCAGCTCGGCGACCTGCTCGGCGCCCCAGCCGGCCGGGATGCGCGCCACGATACGCCTTTCCCCCGTCACCTCCAGCGTCGCTGTGCGCTGCCGGCGGGCGCTGGGCTGCACGTCCAACGCCGTCGCCCAGGACGGCAATTCGAAGTCAGCGTCCATTCAGCCCCCGGCGGCGCGCCAGCTGCATGGATTGCTCGATGACGGCGTCCATCTGCTGGCTGGTCAGCGGCGTCGGCAACTGCGGGCCGAGCACGTCGTAGAGGAAATGATCCAGCGCCGTCTTGGTGGCGTTGACAGCTTCCAGGTTGCGCCAATAGTCCACCACGGCATGCTCACCCAGGGCCTCCATCACCGCCTGGGCCGTCATCTCTGCCAGCGCGTTGGCGCGATCCGGCGCAATGCCCTCAAAGATCCGGCGCACCAGGCCATAGACGGCCAGCGCGTCGTCCTGGCCACGCAGCGCCGCCGGTACCTCGTCCTGGGGCCGCTGCGCCATCCCATCACGCACCGCCTTCACCTGCGCCAGGTAGGCCAACTCGTTGATGCGCTTGGCCTTGTAGTCGTCGATGGCGTCCTGCACCAGCTTGGAGAAGCGCTCGTACTGCGCCGGGTCCAGCTTGATGCGCTCATCGATCACGCGCTTGAGGTTGTGCGCCATCACGTCCGCCTGAGCCGCCGGGCCGCGCTCGCTCTCGGGGCGGGTCTGCAGCGCGGCATCCACCGAGGCCGGGTCGAAGATGTCCACCGGCGCATGCAATTGCAACACCTCGTCTGCCGCCAGATGCACGTTCAGCAGCTTGCGGATGCGCGGCTCGTAGTGCCGGCGGAAGTCCACCGCCTCGGCAAAGCGCAGTTGGGCCGACTGCTTCAGCGCCATCAGCCGTTTCAGGTCGGCCTTGTAGCGCTCCACCTGCACGGCCGGCGTCTCGGCCAGGAAGCGCTCTAGCCCGAAGGCCAGCGCCAGCAACCGGCCGAAGGCCGACAGCCGGGTATAGAACTCCTCACGCATCGCCTCATCGCGCAACAACTCCTCGTGCGCCGCCATGCCCGCACTCGCCGGCAGCTCGCGGAACAGCTCCAGCAGATGGGCATGCACGTCGGGCAGCTTCAGCACCTCGTCGTAGGCCGATTCCACCGTGCCCAGCAAGTCTTCGTCGGCAAAGCCTGCCAGCGCCTCGTAGCTGCTCATCGCACCCTTGAGCTCCTTGAGCACGCCGGCGTAGTCGACGATCTGGCCATACTCCTTCTCGATGCGCCCGCCGTCCTCGGTGCGTTGCTCGTAGAGCCGGTTCACGCGGGCGATGGCCTGCAGCAGCGTGTGCGCCTTCAACTCCCGCGTCAGGTAGAGCACGCGGTTGCGCGGGGCATCAAAGCCGGTCAGCAGCTTGTCCTTCACGATCAGCAGCTCCGGCCGGTCGCTCTGCTTGAACGCACCGATCAGCCCCTCGTTGTAGGCCTCCTCGTTGCCGTAGCGCGCCATCATCTTGGCCCAGAAACGATGCACGTCGTCGTTGGGCTCATCGTCAACATCCTCGTGGCCGCGGCGGTGCTGCGGGCCGGAGATCAGCACCTCGGCGCTGACATGGCCGATCTCGTCCAGGTACTCCTTCAGCTTCACCGCCGCCGCGCGGCTCTGAGCCACCACCTGGCCCTTGAACGGCGTGCCCTGCCAGTTGGCGCGGAAATGCTCGCTGATGTCGAAGGCCATCATCTGCAGCACGCGGTCGCTGGCATTGATGAGGTTGGCGCGTGAGAACTTGCGCTTCAGGTCGGCCTGCTCGGCTTCGCTCAGGCCCACGACGATGCGGCGCCACCAGGTGTCCATGGCCGGCTGGTCCTGCTTCACGTCCACCAGGCGCGACTCGTAGAACAGCCGCACCACCGCACCGTCCTTCACCGCCTCGTTCATCGTGTAGCTGTCGATGAGGCCGCCGAAGCGCTGCAGCGTGTCGCGCTCCTTGCGCGTCACCGGCGTGCCGGTGAAGCCGATGTAGCAGGCATTGGGCATCAGCAGCCGCATGCGCGCCGCCAGCGAGCCGAAGTTGGTGCGGTGGCTCTCGTCCACCAGCACGAAGATGTCGGGAGACTCGGCCCGGAAGCTCTTGGCCAGCGCACCCACGCGGTCGAATTTCTGGATCAGCGTCGTGATGAGCTGGGCCTTGGGGCTCTGCACCAGCGCCAGCAGCTCGCGGGCGGAGCGGGCGCGCTCCGGTTTGAGCTCGCACGACATGAAGGTCTTGCCGATCTGCGCGTCCAGGTCTTCCCGGTCGGTCACCAGCACGATGCGAGGGTTGACCACGCCGCGCAGTTGCGCGATGCGCCGCGCCAGCATCACCATCGTCAGCGACTTGCCCGAGCCCTGCGTGTGCCACACCACGCCACCGCGGCGCCGGCGCGCGTTCGGGTCCTGCTGCACGCGGTTCACGGGGCTGGGCTCCCACTGCTGGATGCGCGCCACCATCTTCTCGATGGCGCGCACCTGCTGGTGCCGGGCCAGCTTGCGCTCGCCGCCGTCGAACACCGTGTAGTGCTGCACCAGGCTCAGCAGCCGCGACGGCCGCAACAGCGCGAACATCGCCCGGTCTTGCGCGCTGGGCTCGCGGGCGGCATGGTAAGCGGCCTCGGGCTCCGCCACGCCGCCCGGCTCGTCAGGGCCTTGCCGTTGCAGCAGCGCCTCCATCGCATCGGCATTCAGCTCACGCGCCAGGGCCGGCGGCAGCGGCTGGGCCAGCGCCTGGCGCAGCGCCTCCTCGTCCACCACCTCGGGCCAGTTGCCGTAGAACTTCAGCGCCGTGCCCACCGCGCCCACCTTGGCCGAATGCCGGTTCAGCGCCAGCAGCAGCTGTGCGTAGACGAAGAGCTGCGGCGCCTGGCCGCTGCCCTGGTAGCTGATCAGGCCCGACACGCCCTCGTCCACCGGCACGCCGGGCGCCTTGCACTCGATGACGGCCCAGGGCATGCCGTTGACGAAGCACACCAGGTCCAGCCGCACCGTCTGCGTGCTGCGCTGGCGCTCCACGACGAACTCCGGCGACACCTGCCAGCTGTTGGCCTCGGGCTGCTCCCAGTCCACGTAGCGCAGCGAGCGGGCCCGCATGTCGCCGTCGATGGTCTGCTCCAGCGCCGTGCCCAGCGTCAGCAGCTCGTGCACCTCGGCATTGCCGGTCAGCAGGCCATCGAAGCGCAGGTTCTTCAGCTTCTGGATGGCGGCGCTGAGGTTCTCCTCGCTGAACAGATGCAACTCGCCACCGGCCTGGATGCGGTTGATGCGCTTGAGCGCGTCGCGCAGCACCGGCTCCAGCACCACCTCGCCCAACCGCCCACCCCGCAGCTCGCGCGCGCGGCGCGGGCTCAGGTACTCGTAGCCGAGGGCCAGCAGCAACTGCAGCGCGGGGCGCTGGGATTCGAGGAGCTCGCTGGTGGAGAAGTCGGGGGAGTGTGATGACGCGGCCATGAGTTCTCAGCTCCCGGAAAGGATGGGCGTCGGCGCACCAGAAAACAGGCGTTGCATCAGGCTGCGCTTTTGCTGCTTCAGCCGGCCGAGCAAGGCTTCGGCTGCCTGAGTCTCGCGGCGCGCGGTGTCCAGGATGCCCACCACTTCGCGTTGACGCTCCAGGCTGGGCACGGGCATCTGCAGGCGCATGAAATCGTCGGCGGTGACGTTGAGCAGGCCATGCGCTCGGGCGCCCGCCTGCGTGACCCGGCGCAGTTGCGGGTTCAGCGCACCGGACTCGAAGAAATCGCGGCAGTAATCTGCATCCAGCGGCGCGTCGGGGCGCAGCGCAAAGCAGAGGTAGAGCGTCGACACGATGCCTTCGTCGTAGCGCTCCAGCTGCTTGATCGCCCCGAAGGGGTAGCCCTGCGAGAAGCTGCGGTTGTAGGCGAACTCGCCTCGGCGCAGCAGCAGGTAGTGGTCGTTTTGCTTGGACGCGATGCTCTTGTCGAAATACTCGGCTTGATCAATGAGGCCGGCACGGCCAGAGATGGTCAGCGTGCGGTGGCAACTGGCAGTGTTCTTGCGCACAACACGTTCAAATAATTGGCTGAGGGGCGATTTGGTTTTCTTGTCGGCTCTACCAAACAGCACTTCGGCCAATGCCGACATACGAACCTCAAGCAGACCAAGCTGCTGTTCAGCAAGCTCAATCGACGTGTCAACGCAATCCAGTACCACCGCAAACTCTCGCTGCTTCTCGAGTGACGGCAAGCAAAGCAACTGGCTATCAATATCAGCCTTGCGGACATGCATAAGGCTCGACTTGAAGCCGTGCGCTTTCTGTTCGATGCGAAGCGTGACCCACTGCAAGGCATGGCACAGCCAGGACTTGTTCACATCGCCCTTGGGTCGCAGTCGATAAATGTGTTGATTCAGAACGCCCCGGGGGCCCGGCCAAACCGTTGCGCCAAAAGAAACTCCCTTCACACCCGCCCATGCGAACAGAAGGTCGCCGGGTTCGACGATCCACCGTGGGTCCGGCAGGCCAGCAAAGTGGTTGAAGCGATCCGAACCATTCAGGTTCTGGATGCGAATGATGGGTAAGCCGGCATCGCTCCAATCTGATGGACTGAAGCCATGACCGTTCTCGAAATCACAGAGATCCTTGACCGCCACCGTCTTGCCAGCGGCACTCGAACGCTTAGCCACGACTGGAACCTCTCGGACGCTTCGCTATCTCTTCAAGCGTCTGAATGTCGGCAACGCCCGACACCGCGTCCTCTCCACGTCTCGCCGCATCAAACACCTCATACCGCTCATGCGCCAGCCGCTCGGCCACCGCATGGCTGACCTGGCCGGCGTTGTCCAGCACCTCGCGCTCGTTGAACTGCAGGAAGGCGTCCAGCCGCGAGGCCCAGTCGGCCATGGTCATGGCCTTGCGGCGCTGGGCCTGGTCCTCGGCGAAGTCGAGGTACATGGTGACGATGCGGTTGAGCTCGGCCAGCTCGTCCTTGCCGAGGTAGTTCTTGGCGATGGTCACGTCCTGCTTGCGCACGCGCTCGCCCTTCCAGGCGGTGAGTCCCATGTTGGGCGCGGCGGCGTCGGCGCGCTGGCTGACGAGCTCGGCCGCAGTCTGGCCGGTCACGGCGTAGAGCATCTTGTTCTGCACCTTCTTGAAGAAGGCCTGGGCGGCGTCGGTGCCGGCGTCGTAGTCGATGGCTGTGGCGTAGATATCGCGCACCTTGTCGTAGAAGCGCTTCTCGCTGGCGCGGATGTCGCGGATGCGCGCCAGCAGCTCGTCGAAGTAGTCCCAGCCGCCGGGGTCCTTCAGGCGCTCGTCGTCCATGACGAAGCCCTTGACGAGGTACTCGCGCAGGTGGGTGGTGGCCCACTGGCGGAACTGGGTGCCGCGGTGGCTGCGCACGCGGTAGCCGATGGCCAGCACCATGTCGAGCTTGCAGAGCTTGACCTGGCGGCGCACCTCGCGGCCCCCCTCCTGGGCAACTATTAAGTGTTCTTTAATGGTTGCCTCGGCGATGAGTTCGCCCTCGGCCAGGATGTTGCGGATGTGGATGTTGATGTTGGGAACGCTGGTCTGGAACAGCTCGGCGAGCTCGGCCTGCGAGAGCCACACGGTGCCGTCCAGCGCGCGGAGCTGGATGGTGGCCTGGCCATCGGGCGTGGTGTAGAGCAGCAGCTCGCCCGCGCTCATTCGAGCACTCCCAATGCCGCCAGGTGCTGGCGCATCTCGGCGCGCACGGCGGCCAGCTCGGTTTCGAGGCGGTCGATGTCGCGTTGCACGGCGCGCAGGTCGATCTCGGGCTCGGGTTCGCTGCTGTCGAGGTAGCGGGCGATGTTGAGGTTGTAGTCGTTGGCGGCAATGTCGGCGCGGCTGACGAGGGCGGCGTAGCGCTCCACCGGCTGGCGGGCACGGTGGGTGGCGAGGACGCGCTCGATGTGCTCTGGCGCCAGGCGGTTGCGTGTCTTGACGGGCTGGAAGTCGCGGCTGGCGTCGATGAAGAGCACGTCGTCCACCGCCTCGCGCGCGCCGCCGGGCTCGCGGGCGCGGTCGAACACGAGGATGGCGACCGGGATGCCGGTGGTGGGGAAGAGGTTGGCGGGCAGGCCGATGACGGCGTCGAGCAGGTTGTCTTCGATGAGGCGCTGGCGGATGCGGCCCTCGGAGGCGCCGCGGAACAGCACGCCGTGCGGCACGACGACGGCCACGCGGCCGCGCTGAGGCAGGGCGACCTCGATCATGTGGCTGACGAAGGCGTAGTCGCCCCGGCTTTTTGGCGGCAGGCCGCGCCAGAAGCGCTTGAAGCGGTCGCTGCCGGCTTCGTCCACGCCCCATTGGTCGAGGCTGAAGGGCGGGTTGGCAACGACGATGTCGAAGCGCAGCAGGCGGTCGCCGTCGAGCAGTAGCGGGTTGCGCAACGTGTCGCCGCGTTCGATGCGGGCGGCGTCGTAGCCATGGATGAACATGTTCATCAGGGCCAGGGCGTAGGTGCCCTGGTTCATCTCCTGGCCGTAGAGGGCGACGTTGCGCGCGTCGCCATGCTCGGCCACGGCACGCGCGGCCTCGATGAGCAGGCCGGCGGAGCCGCAGGTGGGGTCGCAGATGCGCATGCCGGGGCGCGGGTCCACGAGGCGGGCGAGCAGCGTGGAGACGCCGGTGGGTGTGTAGAACTCGCCGGCCTTCTTGCCTGCGTCGCTGGCGAAGCGCTCGATCAGGTACATGTAGGTGTTGCCGATCACGTCTTCGCTGGAGTGGCTGGGGCGCAGGTCCAGGTCGTAGAAGTTGTTCAGCAGGCTCTTCAGCCGGGCGTTGCGCTCGGCGGTGTCGCCCAGCGCGTTCTCGCTGTTGAAGCTGATGCCGCGGAACACGTCGTCGAAATGCAGGCGGTCCTTGTTGGCCTCGGCGATCTGGCGCAAGGCGATGTCGATGAGCTCGCCGATGTTGTTGCGCTCGCGGCGGTCGAAGAGATTCTGGAAGTCGGCCCGAAAGCTGTCTGGCGACTCGCCCTTGTGCGCCGGCAACGTGACCACAGGCAGCACGAAACGATCGCGCAGCATCAAGCGCTCGATGCGCTCGGGGTTGTCGCCGTACTGCTTCGCGTAGGCCTCGTAGTGGTCGTGCCAGACGTCGCTGATGTACTTGAAGAACATCATCGTGAGGATGTAGTCCTTGTACTGAGCGGGGTCGATGGACCCGCGGAAGGTGTCACAGGCCTTCCAGGCGATGCGGTTGATGTCTTCTTGGGTCTGAACGGGCATGGGGTCTCCTGAGACCCGCGACGCGGCGGTCGCGGGCCGGCTGGGGCTAGTGCGAGGGTTTCTCGCGCAGCAGGAAGTGGATCTCGCGCAGCGTGGCGCGCTGGCGCTGGGCGAAGGCGGATTCACCGCGCTGGCTGATGCCGTAGAGCAGGGCCAGCGGCAGGCCCACGCCCAGCGCTGCCAGCGCGAGCGTGAGGCCGTGGGGCCAGCCCAGCCACTGGCTGCTGAGGTGTGTGGCACCACCGCCCGTCAGCGCCCAGAACTGCAAGCGGATGAGCAGCCAGCGCATGCGCGACAGTTCCTCGTCGAGCAGGCGCTGGCGGTGGCGGCACTCCTGCTGCAACTCGGCAACCGAACACTGCGCCAACGGCTTGCCCTCGCCCGACTCGACACCGACGAACTGGATGAAGTTGCCCGCACCGCCCTGCACGATGGGGCTGTGGTTGAAATGCTGGGACATGGCAGCTCCTCAGCGGTCGCCACAGGGCGGGTTGAACTGCGCACGCAGCTGCTGCTCGATGCGCATGCGGTCGGGCTCGGCGCAATACCAGGCGGCGCAGGCCAACTCGGGCATGCCTTGGCGCCGCCATTGCGGGCGGCGGTCATGGCTGTCGATGCGGCCGCGGACGTCCTGCGACTCGCCGATGTCCAGCACCAGCCAAGTGGCGCCGGGCGCGTGCCGCCCCAGGATGGCGTAGACGCCGGAGCGCGCCGCCAGTTGCCCGGCATTCGGGTGCGGGCCATCAAACGCATAAGATCCGATCTGGATCGTCATATTTGCTTCCTTGCAGAGGTCAGTTGCGATCAAGAAGGCCTTGGGAGCTGGAACCTCCCAGGGCCTTCGCCTTTTCGCCGGGCGGCGGGATGCCGCCGGCGTTCTGGGCGGAATGCCACAGAACCTGTTCGAGGAACTGGTGCCGCTGCGCTTGCAGCTGGCGAGTCAGCTCCTCCTCCTGCATCGCCAACATGGCGAGCCGGGCGATTTGCACCTGGCGCGCCAGCGGCGGCACCGGAACGGACAACTGCCTCACCGAGGCAGCACTGATCATGCGGATGGTGGTGCCCCTGGCCTCACGGTCCAGCTGCTCCTGCATGGCCGGCGAATTGAGAAGCCAGTGCAAGTATTGCGGGGCCAGCTCAACCCCGTCTCTCACGCGCAGGACAAGCAAAGGGCTGACGGCCACGGTCGGCGTCAGCGCTTCGGTGATGAGAACGGCTTGATTGCTGCCGCCGCGGGTACGCAGCAGGATGTCCCCCCCGCGCAGCAGATTGGACGAGGACCGCCCCTGGATCAGCGCCGGCGGCAGCGCCAGCGTGCACGCGAGCGACCTGCGCTCATCCAGGTCGACAGCCTGCACCGTCCGCACATTGGCACCCTGAGCCCAGAGCTGACCCGGGCGAAGGGTGTGGCCGGAAGAGACCTCGACCAGATCGAAAAGGGCGGCGCATGGAACATCCATGCGTCGAACGGTACCACACCTACGGTAATTTCAGGAGATATTTTTCACTTCAACCAGTCTGTACATGAAATACAGACTTACTCGACTGCCTTCAACATGTCCTCGACCACCTTCTTCGCGTCGCCGAAGACCATCATCGTCTTGTCCAGGTAGAAGAGCTCGTTGTCCAGGCCCGCGTAGCCCGCGGCCATGGAGCGCTTGTTGACGATGATGGTCTTGGCCTTGTAGGCCTCCAGGATGGGCATGCCGTAGATGGGGCTGCCCTTCACGTGCGCGGCCGGGTTCACGACGTCGTTGGCGCCGAGGATGATGGCCACGTCGGCCTGGCCGAACTCGCCGTTGATGTCCTCCATCTCGAACACCTGGTCGTACGGCACCTCGGCCTCGGCCAGCAGCACGTTCATGTGGCCCGGCATGCGGCCGGCCACCGGGTGGATGGCGTACTTGACGGTAATGCCCTTCTCGGTGAGCTTGGCGGCCAGCTCCTTCACGGCGTGCTGTGCGCGGGCCACGGCCAGGCCGTAGCCCGGCACGATGACGACGCTTTCGGCATTGCCGAGCACGAAGGCCGCGTCATCGGCGCTGCCGCTCTTCACGTTGCGCTGCTGCGCCGCGCCGGCCCCCGGGCCGCCGGCGTCTCCACCGAACCCGCCCAGGATCACATTGAAGAACGAGCGGTTCATTGCCTTGCACATGATGTAGCTGAGGATCGCGCCCGAGCTGCCCACCAGTGAGCCGGCGATGATCAGCATCGCGTTGTTCAGCGAGAAGCCGATGCCCGCCGCGGCCCAGCCCGAGTAGCTGTTGAGCATCGACACGACCACCGGCATGTCGGCGCCGCCGATCGGGATGATCAGCGTCACGCCCAGCACGAAGCCCAGCGCGACGACCAGCGCGAAGTCGATGGGGGACTGCGAATGCCAGAAGCCGAACACGAAGAAGACGGCCGCGAGGCCCAGCACTGCGTTCAGCGCATGCTGGCCCTTGAAGACCACCGGTGCGCCCTGGAACAGGCGGAACTTGCTGCCGCCCGACAGCTTGCCCCACGCGATGACCGACCCGGTGAACGTGACCGCGCCGATGAACGCACCCAGCGCCAGCTCGATGCGGTTGCCGCCGGGGATGGGCGATTGCCCCACCTGGTCGACGGGCACGAAGCCGTTGGCGGCGCTCAGCACCTGGGCCAGCACGACCTTCTGCGAGATGCCGAAGGCCACCGGCTCGGCCACGGCCGCCACCGCGATGGCCACGGCCGCCAGGCCGATCATGCTGTGGAAGAAGGCCACCAGCTCAGGCATCTTGGTCATCTCGACCGTCTTGGCCTTCCAGGCACCGAAGCCCCCGCCGACGACCAGGCCCAGCAGCACCCAGACCAGGCCCGCGCCCGAGCCGGCGATCTTGGCGATGAGCGCCGCCGTCGTGAACACGGCGATGGTCATGCCCACCATGCCGAAGAGGTTGCCGCGGATGGACGTCGTCGGGTGCGACAGGCCCTTCAGCGACTGGATGAAGCAGACGCTGGCGATCAGGTACAGCAGCGTGACGAGATTCATGCTCATGCCCGACCTCCCAGGGCATCGCTCTTCAGCAGCTTGACGAAGCTGCTGCGCTTGATGGCCAGGCACCAGACCATCATCACGGCTGCCGCGGCCGCCACGCCGGCAGCGGGGCCGGCGGCGATGCCCGCCGTCGCCGCCGCGAAGGCGCCGATCAGCGAGGTCTCACCCACCAGCCACACCCACGCGAGGGCCCTCAGGCCCGATTTGGCTGCTTGCTTCATCACTTGCCCTCCTTCCTGGCCGCCGGTTTGTCCTTCTTCTTGAACATCTCCAGCATCCGCCGCGTGACGAGGAAGCCGCCGAAGATGTTGACCGCGGCGAGTGCCACGGCCAGCACGCCCATGCCCTTGGCGAACGGTGTCTCCGTCAGCGCCGCGGCCAGCATGGCGCCGACGATGACGATGGCCGAGATCGCGTTCGTGACGGCCATCAGCGGCGTGTGCAGCGCCGGCGTCACCGTCCAGACGACGTGGTAGCCCACGTAGATGGCCAGCACGAAGATGATGAGATTGATGATGGTGTGATCAACCAGTTCCATGGTCATGCCCTCGTGACTTGGCCGTCTTGTGTGACGCGGCAGGCCGCGACGATGTCGTCATCCAGCGGCACGGTGAACGTGCCCTCCTTCGTGATGACGAGCTTGAGGAAGTCCAGCACGTTGCGCGCGTACAGCGCCGACGCATCGGCCGCGACGAGCGCCGGCAGGTTGGTCTCGCCGACGATGACGACGCCGTGCTTGGTGACCGTCTTGCCCGCCTCGGTCAGCGGGCAGTTGCCGCCAGCCGGTGCGGCGATATCGACGATGACCGAGCCGGGCTTCATGCTCTTCACCATCTCCTCGGTGACCAGCACCGGCGCCGCGCGGCCGGGGATCAGCGCCGTCGTGATGACGATGTCCGCCGCCGCCACGCGCTTGGCCACCTCGGCCTTCTGCCGGTCCAGCCAGCTCTGCGGCATGGGCCTCGCGTAGCCGCCCACGCCCTCGGCCGCTTCCTTCTCCTCGGCGGTCTCGTAGGGCACGTCGATGAACTTGGCGCCCAGCGACTCGACCTGCTCCTTCACCGAGGGCCGCACGTCGCTGGCCTCGATGACCGCACCCAGCCGCTTGGCCGTTGCGATGGCCTGCAGGCCCGCGACGCCGACGCCCAGGATGACGACTCGCGCCGCCTTCACGGTGCCAGCCGCCGTCATCAGCATCGGGAAGAAGCGCTGGTAGCGGTCTGCCGCGATCATCACGGCCTTGTAGCCGGCAATGTTGGCCTGGCTGCTCAGCACGTCCATGCTCTGCGCGCGCGTCGTGCGCGGCGCGGCTTCGAGCGCGAAGCTGATCAACCCGGCCGCGGCCAGCGCGTTCAGGCCATCGCGGTCGAAGGGATTCAGCATGCCGACAAGCGCCGTGCCGGGCTTCATCAGCGCCAGTTCGTCGGCACCGGGGGCGCGCACCTTCAACACGAGTTCGCTGCCCAGCGCCGCGGCCTGGTCGACGATCTCGCAGCCCACGGCCTCGTAGGCCGCGTCGGTGACGCTGGCCGCGATGCCGGCACCGCTCTCGATGCGCAGCACGTGGCCGGCGGCCTTGAGTTTCTTGGCCGTCTCGGGCGTGACGGCCACCCGTGTCTCTCCGGCCGCGCGTTCGCGCGGGACGCCGATCTGCATGGAAGCTCCTCTCGGGGGCGGGGGGTGCGCGGCAGCTTACACAATGCCCGGGTCGCCCCGGAGCGGGAATTCGCGAGAAAGAAACATGGTTGCCACAGACCGGTTCCGTCCCAGTGTCACTGTCGCCGCGGTGATTGCCCGGGAAGACCACTACCTCCTGGTCGAAGAAGAGACACCCGAGGGCCTGAGGCTGAACAACCCGGCGGGCCACCTGGAACAGGGCGAGGGCCCGATCGAGGCCGTCGTGCGCGAGGCACTGGAAGAGACGGCGCGCGCCTTCGTGCCGGAGCATTTCCTCGGCGTCTACCTCGCCAGGTTCGTGCGCCCGGCGCGATTAGAGGATGTCACCTACGTGCGGCTCGCATTCAGCGGTTACGTGGGCGAGGAGATCGCCGGCCGCGTGCTGGACCGGGGCATCCGCCGCACGCTGTGGATGACCGAGACCGAGCTGGCCGCCTGCGAGGACCGCCACCGCAGCCCGCTGGTGCTGCAATGCGTGCGCGACCACGCGACGGGACGGCGGCTGCCGCTGGACGCGGTGTTCGCGCATGCGTCACTGCAGTCGCCGCCGCGAAAGGGCTGACGCGATGAACGACTTCATCGAGGTCTACGACGGCGTCCTGAGCGCCGACGCCTGCCGCGCACTGATCGAGCGCTTCAACGCCAGCCAGCGCGTGCAGCGCGGCGAGACCGGAAGCGGCGTGGACGTCAGCATGAAGGACAGCTGGGACATCGCCATCAGCCGCCATCCCGAGTGGGCGGACGCCTGCGCGCTGCTCAACGACGCCGTCATCCAGGGCTTCAAGCAGTACCTGCGCCGCTACGCCCACCTGGCGCTGGCGCCGCTGAAGCTGCAGATGAACCGCCCCGACGGCACGACGGCGCTGCTCGACGCCGACACCGTCGCCACGCTGCCGGACGACGCGCTGATGGGCCTGGTCGCCAAGGTCTTCCGCCCCGGCGCCATCAACCTGCAGCGCTACCTGGCCGACCAGGGCGGCTACCCCTACTGGCACTGCGAGCAATACCCCAAGCTGGACCAGGGCGAGGCGCTGCACCGCGCCGTGCTGTGGACGATCTACCTGAACGATGACTTTGCCGAGGGCGAGACCGAGTTCCTCTACCAGGGCCGCAAGATCGTGCCGCGCACCGGCAGCCTGCTGATCGCGCCGGGCGGCTTCACGCACACGCACCGCGGCAACCGGCCCCAGGGCAGCGACAAGTACATCGCGACGAGCTGGGTGAAGTACCAGCGCGCCGAAAGCCTGTTCGCCGCAGGCTGAAGAGGCGTTTGGGACAATCGGGCCATGTGTCCCAATAAGAAACACCGCGTCGTCGTCGGCCTGTCCGGCGGCGTGGACTCGGCCGTGACGGCTCACTTGCTGAAGCAAGAAGGCCACGAGGTTATCGGCATCTTCATGAAGAACTGGGAAGACGACGACGACGACGAGTACTGCTCGACGCGCCAGGACTTCCTGGATGCCGCATCCGTCGCCGACGTGCTGGGCATCGAGATCGAGCACGTCAACTTCGCGGCCGAGTACAAGGACCGCGTCTTCGAGAGCTTCCTGCGCGAGTACCAGGCCGGCCGCACGCCCAACCCCGACGTGCTGTGCAATGCCGAGATCAAGTTCAAGGCCTTCCTGGACCACGCGATGCGCCTCGGCGCCGAGAAGATCGCGACGGGACATTACGCCCGCGTCCGCGAAGTCGGCGGCGAGTTCCAGCTGCTGAAGGGGCTGGACCCGCTGAAGGACCAGAGCTACTTTTTGCACCGCCTCTCGCAGGCGCAGATGAGCAAGGCGATGTTCCCGGTGGGCCACCTGCCCAAGACCGAGGTGCGCCGCATCGCCGCCGAGATCGGTCTGCCGAATGCGAAGAAGAAGGACTCGACCGGCATCTGCTTCATCGGCGAGCGGCCGTTCCGCGAGTTCCTGAACAAGTACCTCTCCCACAAGCCCGGCCCCATCAAGGACGAGCGCGGCCGCAAGCTCGGCGAGCACGTGGGCCTGTCCTTCTACACGCTGGGCCAACGCCAGGGCCTGGGCATCGGCGGCGTGAAGGAGAAGGGCACACCGCGCGGGGGTGGCGAGCACGAGCCCTGGTTCGTCGCGGCGAAAGACATCCCGAACAACACGTTGATCGCCGTGCAGGGCCATGACCATCCGCTGCTGCTGAGCCCGGCCCTCGTCGCCGACGACCTCAGCTGGATCGCCGGCCGGCCGCCGGCCGTCGGCACCGCGGCGGCCAAGACGCGCTACCGCCAGGCCGATGCGCCGTGCAGCGTGGCCTTCGACGCGGCGGGCCGGCTGACGCTGCGCTTCCCCGACCCGCAGTGGGCCGTCACGCCGGGCCAGAGCGCCGTGGTCTACGACGGTGACATCTGCCTCGGCGGCGGTGTCATCGCTCAGGCCATCGCCGAATGACCCGATTCGACCGGCTTCTGGCAAGGTTGGCCGAGCCCGGCGTCGTGCTGCGGCTGGCGGCGCTGGTGGTCTGCGCGATGGAGCTGGTCAGCGCCGGCTCGGCGCTGCTGGGCGCCCGCACCGAGCCCTATGACGGCCTCGTCGCCTGGGTCTGGCTGCAGTTCGGCGGCGACGCCAACGACCGCGCGCTGCTGCTGATCTGCGTCGCGCTGCTGCTCGCATTCGTTGCGCTGATGTGGCGGTTGGCGCGCCAGGGGCTGTCGGTCGCCACCGTCAACCGCCGCATGGCCTGGCTGCTGCTAGTAGACCTGCTGGCCTTCGGCGTGACACCGGGCCTGCCCTTCCTCGTCACCGCAATGGCCGCCGTCGTGCTGCCGGCGCGGCTGGCGCTGGGCTTCGCGGCGGCCCAGGTGCTGCTGAACACCGGCATCTACGTCTACGCGTCCACCACCGCATGGCTGGACCAGTTCGGCATGCTGTCGTCGATGCTGGCGCTGCACGGTCTGGCCTTCGGCCTGGGCCGCATGGCGGCGGCCGAGGCCGAGAAGCGCCGCTGGCTGCAGGCGCTGCTGGCCGAGCAGTTGTCCGGCGAGCACCTGCTGGCCGAGCAGATGCGCTACAACGAACGCATGCAGATCGCCCGCGAGCTGCACGACCTGATGGGCCACCACCTGACGGCGCTGAACCTGCAGCTGCAGCTGGGCGGCGCGCTGCTGGCGCGGGCCGACGCCGGCGGCGCGACGCAGGCGCTGGACCGTGCCCAGGGCGTCGCCTCGCAACTGCTGGCCGACGTGCGCGAGTCCGTCTCGCAGCAGCGCAGCTCACAGCGCATCGACCTGTCTGCCGCGCTGCAGGCGCTGGCCGAGGGCATCGCCAGCACGCGCATCGAGCTGGCCGTGGACGAGGCCGCGCGCGACCTGGGGCCGCGCACGGCGCACGCGCTGCTACGCTGCGTGCAGGAGGGCGTGACCAACAGCGTGCGCCACGCCGGCGCGCGCCGCGTGCAGGTCGAGCTGCGCGGCGACGGGAATGAAGTCGCCGTTAGCATCGACGATGATGGGCGGGGCGCGCCGGGCTGGCACGAGGGCCGATCCGGCAATGGCCTCTCCGGCATGACCGAGCGCATGACCGAACTGGGCGGGCAGATGCGCGTGACGCGCACCGGCCCTGGGTTCCGAATCGAACTGAGATGTCCGCGATGGGTGTGATCAAGATCCTGCTGGTCGAGGACCAGCAACTGGTGCGCGAAGGCCTCAAGGGGCTGCTCGCGCTGCACGACGACCTGCAGGTCGTCGGCGAAGCCAACGACGGCGCCGAGGCGCTGGAATGGCTGGGCGCGGCTTCGTCCGAGGCCATGCCCGACGTGATCCTGTCCGACATGCGCATGCCACGCCTGGACGGCCTGGGTCTGATCCGCGCGCTGGCCGCGCGGGCGCTGCGCCTGCCGGTCATCCTGCTGACGACCTTCGACGACACCTCGGCCTTCGACGAAGCCGCACGCGCCGGCGCCAAGGGCTTTCTGCTGAAGGCCATCAGCCCCGACACGCTTGTGCAGGCGCTGCGTGACGTGCACGCCGGCGGCACCGCGCTGCGGCCGTCGCTCACCACCCGCATGGAGGCCAAGGGCGGCGAACGCGCCTTCACGGCGGCCGACCATCCGGACCCGTTATCGCCGAAGGAGCTGCAGGTGCTGCGCCTCGTCGCCAGCGGCCGCAGCAACACCGAGATCGCCAGCCTGCTGGGCAACAGCGAGGGCGTCATCAAGAACCACTGCTCGGCCATCTTCTCCAAGATGGGCGTGCGCGACCGCACGCAGGCGGTGCTCAGGGCGATTGATCTGGGCTGGATCTAGGACGCCGCCCGGCCGACGCGGCCATCTGCAGCACCCAGTAACGCTGCAACTTGCCGGGGCCGGTGACACAGGCCAGGCCGAAGTCCTCGAACTCGGCCGTCATCAGGTTCTCGCAGTGCGTCGGGCTGGCCAGCCACTGGGCCAGCGCCTCGTCCAGCGTCTCGGGGCCGCCAGCGAGGTTCTCGCCCGATACGCGCATCACGTAGCCGGCCTCGTGCAGCCGCGTGCGCAGCGTGGCGCCGTCGGCGCCGATGTGGTTGAGCCGATCCAGCGTGGCCAGTTCAACGGCGTAGCGCCGCGACGCCTCGCCCAGCGCCGCATGCCAGCGCAGCGGCGGCGCGGCGGGCCAGCGGCGGTCACCGCAGACGTGGCTGCTGGCGCGCAGCGTGTTCAGCGCATGCTGTGCCGCCTCGGCATCGACAGCGCAGTCGTCGAGCGCTGGCGCCGCCGGCGCGGCGGCAGCCAGGCTCAGCAGCAGGAGGGGCCAGACACGCATCGACGCATCGTAGTGGTTGCCAACCGGGCCACGCAGGCCCACGATGACGCCATGAACCTGCCTCGCCTCCTCGCCTTCGCCCTTGCCGGCATCGCCCTCGCCAGTTGCGCGCAGACACCACCACCGCCTGCCGCGGCCACGGAGCCCGAGTCCGCGCGGCTGGGCCGCGAGCTGCGCTCGCTGATCGGCCCGGCCGCCTGCAGCAGCGACGCGCAATGCCGCACCGTGCCGGTCGGCGCCAAGGCCTGCGGCGGGCCGGCCGGGTACTGGGCCTGGTCGACGAAGGACACCGACGGCGAGGCACTGAAGGCGCTGGCCGCCGCCCAGGCCGCCGCGCACCGCCGCGAGGTCGAGGCCAGCGGCCTGCGCTCCAACTGCGCGATGACGGCCGACCCCGGCGCGGTCTGCGTGGCCGGGCACTGCCAGCTCGCGACGACACCCGCCGCCCGCTGAGCGCAAAGAAAAAAGGCCGCATGCCTCGCGGCGTGCGGCCTGGATGCACCAGCCCGCAACGGGCCGGCGGCGAAGCGGCTTACTCGGACGTCGCGACCTTGCGCGGCGCGGTGTCCAGCGCCTCGCTGAGGACGGGCGCACCGGGTTCGACGCGCAGCACGGTGGCCGCCTGCACGGCGCCGTTCGGGTCCAGCCACTGCACGCCACCGACATAGCGATGGCCGCTGAGCAGGCCCGACCAGCTCATGCCCACCGTCGCGCTGCTGCCGGCATAGACCTGGCTCGGCACCAACACGTTGAAGCTGCCGCCGGTGTCGCTGGGGGTAACGATCCAGCTCGACAGCGCATGCGTCATCTGGCTGGATGCACCGCCGCCATAGGCGGTCACGCAGACGCGGTAGGTGCCGGCGGCCGGGTTGTTGTACTGCACGGCCTCGTTGGTGCCCTCGGCGCCGGAGTAGCTGGCCACATCGCTGGGCGACAGCACCAGCAGGTCGTTGTCGTCCTGCGGGCCGCTGGTGTCCTGCTGGCGCAGCGCGAAGCGGGCGACGATGGCGCCGGCCGGCACGTCGAAGTTGTAGACCTTGACGCTGGCCGTGTCGACGCCGGCGCGGCAGATCGCCGCGAGTGCCGTCGAACCCAGCCCGCCGGCCGTCAGCGTGGCTGCCGGCGACATCGTCACGTCCTTCATGCCGCCCTTGCGCGCCGTGATGCGGCCGGCGATGCCGGTCTTCAGCGAGAAGGTGCGCGAACCGGATGGCGTCAGCGCACTCTGCGCGGCCGGCGCGCTGATCGGCACGCCGACACGGGCCTGCACCGGGCTGTGCACGACGTGGCCGCCGTTGTCGCTCCAGGTCAGGTCGCCGAAGTACCAGGTGTTGGTGACGGCGGCGGCCGTGGGCGTCAGCTTGACGGTGAACGACTTCGTCTCGCCGACCGCCAGCGTCAGCGACGCGGGCGACACGACGGTCGTGAAGTTCGGAACGCTGGCCACGGCCGTGTAGGTGGCGCTCGTGCTGCCCACATTGGTCACGCGGCGGGTGATGGTCGTGCCGTTGGAGTAGATCGACCCGGCGGTGATGGACGGGAGGTTGAGGTTGTAGGTCTCGTCCAGCGTGCCGTAGGTGTTGCAGTCGGTGGTGGTGACAGCGGAGCGGTTGACCTTGCACTGGTACTTGACCCAGTCGGCCTTGCCCGCGTCATAGACCAGGCCGGGGTCGGTCGCCTTCTGGGGCGCGATGTGGCCGGCACCCTGGCCCCAGGGCAGGCGGCCATTCTGGGCCCCGGTGAGGCCGTCGTTCAGCGTCGGGAACGCGGTGGTCATCAGCGCCGACTTGATCGCGGCGGGCGACCAGGTCGGGTGGGCCTGGCGCAGCAGCAGCGCGACGCCGGCCACGTGCGGGCTGGACATGGACGTGCCGGACAGCGTCGTCCAGGCGGGCGGCGGCACCAGCGTGTTGGCAGCGACCTGATCGCGCTGGGCGTTCGTGATGTCGGGCGTGCCCTGCGCAATGATGTCCACGCCGGGGGCGGTGATGTCGGGCTTGAGCTGGTTGGCGTCGCCGGCGTTCGGGCCGCGCGACGAGAAGCCCGCCATGATGGGCGCGTTGGGCGTGGAGCCGATGTAGAACGGGCTGATGACCGAGCTGCCGGCCCCGCCCGCGGCGTAGGCCTTGATCGCGGCGCCGTCGACGGCCGTCACGTGAACGGTGGGCACCGCATGCGGCTCGGCAACCAGGCCGGCGTTGTTGTCCACCAGCACCATGCCGACGCCGCCGGCGGCCGCCACGGCCGCGCTCTTGTTGACGCGCGCATTGGTACCGCGGTCGCAGACGACGATCTTGCCGGCCACCTTGGCCGGGTCCAGCACCGCCAGGCCGCCGTTGTCGCCGGCGGTGAAGCACAGGCGCAGGCTGGTGGCGTTGGCGCCCGCCAGACCGGCTTCGCTGGCGTTGATCATGGGCGTCGAGGTCGGCACGCCGGTGGGCGTCATGGACGCGCCGGTGTACTTGGCGGCGTTGCCCAGCGTCACGTCGCCGTTGAAGGTGCGGTCGTGCGAGGACGCGGCGATGGTGCTGAGCCAGGGGCTCAGGTGGGCCACGGCCTGGCCGGGGCCGCTGTTGCCGGCGGACGCGGCGACGAAGACGTTGGCCAGCGCCGCGCGGTAGAAGGCCTGCTCGACCGGATCGTTGACGCCGGTCTGCGAGCCGCTGATGGAGTAGTTGATGACGTTGACGCCGTCCTTGACGGCCGCGTCGATAGCGGCGACGGAGTCGGTCGGCCAGCAGTTGTTCTGGCTGCCGGTGCCGTCGGTGGCGTCGGGGTTCACCCAGGTCCAGCAGACCTTGTAGGCGGCGATGCGGGCGCGCGGCGCCATGCCGGTGGCCTGGCCCAGCGCGAGGCCGGAGACGATGGCCGTCGGGCCGCTGTTGCCGGCGGCCGTGGAGGCGGTGTGGTCGCCGTGGCTGCCGTGGCCCACCGGGCCGGCGACGGAGTCGCGGCCGGAGACGAAGTCGGTCCAGTGCAGCGTGTTGCCGGTGGCGTCGAAGCCGGCCTTGAAGTACTTGATGCCGACCAGCTTGTTGTTGCAGCTTGCGGCCGTGATGCCTTCGCCAGGCGTGCAGCCGCCCGTGAAGCTGGCTGGCGCCGGACCGTAGGCCAGCGTGCCGCTGCTGCTGGGTACACCGCTGCCGTCGACCTTGTCGAAGAAGGCCGGGTTCTCGGGCCAGATGCCACCGTCGACGACGCCGATGACGAGGTTCTCGCCCTTGATCGCGCTGCCGCCGATGCTCTGCGACCACAGGCCGCCCGGCAGGCTCAGGCCCAGGAACTTGCTGGTGGAGATGGTGTCGAGCTGGCGCGGCGTGTCCTCGAACAGGTCGACCACGTTGGCGTTGTTGCGCAGCGCCACCGCCTCGGCCTCGGTCAGGCGGGCGGAGAAGCCGTTGAAGACCGTGTCATAGGTGGCCAGCACCTGGCTGCGGTCGACCAGCGACAGCACCTCGCCCTGCTTCTGGTTCAGGTAGCCGAGGTAGGCCTGCACGCGGGCCGAACTGGTCTGGAAGGATTCGCCGGGCGCGGGCTGCGTGGCGGCGTAGCCGGAGACCGTGCCCTGGTAGGAGGCAGCGGGTTCGTCCTTGAGTTGGACGATGTAGGTCTTGCGGCTCTGGGCCAGCGAGCTCGTGGCCACGCCGGACAGCAGAACCAGCGCCGCCAGTGCGGCGGGCTTGAGGGTCATCTTCATCGAAGGTCCTTTCGAGTGAGGAAGGGGGTCAGACCGAACGGCGGCGGCGGGCACCCACGGCGGCCAGGCCGGCCGCAGCGAGCAGGGCCAGGCTGGCCGGCTCGGGCACGTGTTCGATGACGATGTCGTCGAGGGCGAACTGCGCGCGGTCGGAGCCGAACGCCGTGCAGCCAGTGCCGCTGCCCGTCGTGCAGGCGAAGCCGTAGGCCAGCACGTAGTCGAACTCCTTGGCAGCAAAGGTGCTGTCGGTCACGTAGGTCGAGAAGTTCAGGTTGCCGCTGGCGTCGGGGCCGTTGAGCCAGGCCAGGAAGTCGGTGGTCACGCCGTTGGACACGCCACGCAGGCGCAGCGCGGCCGGCACGGCGAAGGTCGGGTCGCCGTTGCCGACGAAGGAGGCCTTGAAGCTCTTCACCGAGAAGCGGAAGCCGTCCAGGCTGCCGAAGGCCAGCACGCCGTCGTTGTAGATGTTCAGGAAGTTGGTGCTGTCATTGACCGGGCATGCAATGCCGGCGCAGGAGCCGGAGCCCGCGCCGGCGATGATTTCGCCCACCAGGTCGCCGGCCTGGGCCAGCGGCGAGTTGGAGAACGGGTTGATGAAGACGTCATGCCCATCGAGGCCCGGCTGCAGAAAGATGTCGTTGTGCGTCAGGTAGGGCAGGAACGGCGCACCGGCCGTGTCCATCGGCGACTCGAAATCGATGACGGCGCGCAGCACGCCCGCCTGGGCTCCCACCGACAGGGTCAGCGCTGAAACAGCCAGCGCCAGCGAGGTCAGGACCTTCTTCATTCAAATACCCTCTTTCTTTGCCAGGTTGATCTTGCAGTGCAGGACGTGGCGCCTGGTGGGCGACCACGCGGCCCGCCAAGGGGTTGAAAAAAGGCGGGCTCCCTGCGCAGGCGAGGCCTGCGGGGAAGCCGATTCTGTTGGACGGATTTCCGTGACCGAATCCACAGTTGCCCGGTCCTCGATATGGGGGACAGGGTCTACGCCAAGTTGCTGCAATCCAGCACCTTGAGTAAAGAAATATGTGTTACGGACCCGTAGGAATCGACGCAGCAAGTGCGGGCGAGGAGGCGGCGGACGCCGCATCTGCCGGTGCGGAGGCGGCCGCGGTGGCGCCCACGGCGCGGGCCGAGAAGATCAGGTCCCTGGCCTTGTGCACGGCCGAGCCGTCGGCGGCGACCTGGCGCAGCAGCGCCTGCTCGGAGCGGCTGCGTACCGCGCCGAACGCGTCCGGCTGGCCGGGGTCCGGCATCAGCACCCAGTCGGCCGCGCCGGTGAAGGGGTCGACGTAGAGCCGGCGCAGATGGTGGCGGGGCTTGAAGCTGCGCCGGTCCTCCAGCAGGTCTTCCAGCCGCTTGGGGTATTGCTGCGGCGGGTTGGGCGTGGCCTTGGCATAGGACGCGATGGCGCGGGCGATCTCGCCGCCGCGGAACTCCAGCTCGCGTTCCTTCTCGCGCTGCGCCGCCGTGCTCCAGGCCTGGCCCAGCGCCGCCAGGCCCGCGGCGGTCAGCGCAACGAGGAAGAGGACGGCGAGGTAGCTGAAGCCCCGCTGGCGCCGTGGGACGTCACCAGTCGGCATACAGCCTGCCATCGGCCGAGCGGCCGGCCGCGCCGCTGCGCACGTCCCAGACGCGGCCGTTGGCCTGCATGTCGGACGGCGGCGGTACCTCCACCCAGGTTTCGCGGCTGGCGGTGAGCGGGTCCTCGGGCACCTCGCGGATGTAGCGCGCCGTGGCCAGCTCCTGCAGCGAGTCGGGGTAGCGGCCCTTGTCGGCGGCGTACTGGTCGATGGCGTCGCGCATCGTCGTCAGCGACTGCAGCATCGCGGTCTCGCGGCTCTTCTGCAGCGAGTTGAAGTAGCGCGGCGCGGCGATGGACGCCAGCAGCGCCACGATGGCCATGACGACGATGAGCTCGATCAGGGTGAAGCCGCGGGACTGGCGAGCCGGGCGCCGGGCCGCCCCAAGGCCGGCTCGCGCCCCCTCGGGGGGCCGGCTGCGTACTCGCAGACGAGGGGCCGACATCATTTCACCAGTCCTTCAACTTCGAACCGTCCAGCGCCTTGCGCTCGGACTGCGAGAACACGTCGAACACGTCCTTGCCCGGCCGCGGCTCGTCCGGCGCGCTGTCGTAGGCGCGCAGGCCCCAGGTCTCGGCGGCCGGCTGGTCGGCCGGCGCGAACGGATCGCGCGGCAGGCGGCGCAGGAAGTAAAGCTTGCGGCCATTGGGCGCCTTGGCGTCGGGCACGCCGTCCACCAGCGCCTGCAGCTTGGGCGGGTAGCCGCTGTCGTCAGCTCCCTGCGTGATGCTGCCGGCCTCGACGGCCTTCTTGTAGGCATCGATGGCCTCGCGCAGCGTGCGCAGGGCCTGGCGCAGCTCGTGTTCACGGCTGCGCTGCACCGAGAGCTCCAGCAGCGGCCGCGCGGCGGCCGCGAGCACGCCCAGCATGGCCAGCACGACCAGCATCTCGATCAGCGTGAAGCCCCGGGAGCGCATGGATTACTTTGCGGCATCCACGGTGAGCAGCCCCGTGCCGTCGATGCGCACCGGCGCCGACTCGCCGTTCACGCCGCTCGCCACCAGCCCGCTGAGGCCGATGTTGAGCACCTGGCCGGCCGCCGGCGGCAGTGCGCGCAGCACGACGACGCGGTCGCCGCGCGGCGGGATCTCGATGGGGTAGCGGCCCGGCGTCGCGCCGGGTGGCGTCTGGGCCGGCACGAGGCGCGTGGCGTCGTATTCCAGATCGCCCTTCACCGACAGGCCGCTGTCGTTCTTCAGCGCGACGGAGACCGTGCCGCCGGCGGGAATCTGCGGCGTGACGTCGAGCTTGAGCGTGGCCTCCGCGGGCACGGCCGGCGCCGGCGAGGGCGCCACCGTCGACACGGCACCGACGCCACCGCTGCTCGGCCCCACGCCGACCTTGGCCTCGCGGCGCAGCAGGCTGGAGAAGGCACCGGGGCTGGCGTCGGTGCCGCTGGCCAGGCGCGTCAGCGACGCGTCGGGCACGGCCAGGTTGCGCACGACGCGCGGCGTGATGAGCAGCACCACCTCGGTCTTGTTGCGCGTGTCGGTCTGCGTGCCGAACAGCCGGCCCAGCACCGGCAGGCGCGACAGGCCCGGGATGCCGGACGCGGCCTTGCGGTCCTCGTCGTTGATGAGGCCGGCCAGCACCTGCGTCTCGCCGTCGGCCAGGCGCAGCACGGTGGAGGTGTTGCGCGTGCCGATCACGTAGGCCGTCGTGCCGCCGGGGCCGGTGGCCTGGCTGACGACGTTGCTGACCTCCAGGCCGATCTTGATGACGACGTCGTTGTCGAGCTGGATGGAGGGCTCGACGTCGAGCTTCAGGCCGATGTCCTGGTAGCTGACCGACGCGGCCACCGACGTGGAGCCGGTGAAGTTGGTCGTCGTCGTGAAGATGGGCAGCTTCTGGCCGATGTGGACCTTGGCCTTGTCGTGGTTGCGCACGCGGATCTTGGGGTTGGCCAGCGTCTTGGAGTCGCCTCCGGTGCCCAGCAGCGTCGCGACGACGGCGGGGTTGGCCACGGCCGCGCGGAACTGGCCGCGCTGGTTCAGGAAGACCTGGCCCGAAGCGAGGGTCGTGCCGTCGGCCGACGGCAGGCCGTAGCTGATGGTGTCGGGCCACTTCAGACCCAGCGCGTCGACCTGGTCGGAGGCCAGCTCCATGACCTCCACCTCCAGCATGACCTCGGGCTCGGGCAGGTCCACGGACGCGATGAGCTTCTCCACCAGCCGCACGACCTCGGGCGTGTCACGCACGACGAGCAGGTTGAGGCGCTCGTCGATGTACACGTCGCGCACCTTGGCGATGGTGCGCACCATGGCCTGCACCTGCTTCACGTCGGCGTTCGTCAGGTAGAGCGTGCGGGTGATGAGCTCCTGGTGCTCGCGCTGCTTGGCCGGCGTGTTCGGGAAGACCAGCACCGAACTCTCGTTGAGCAGCTTGCGGTCCAGCTGCTGCGTGCCGAGGATGACGCGCATGGCCTCGTCCAGCGTCACGCCGCGCAGGAAGACGGTCACGCGGGCGTCGGCTCGCACGTCCTTGTCGAACACGAAGTTGACGCCGCTGCTGCGCGCCAGCGCCTCGAAGACCTGGCGCAGCGGCGCGTCGCGGAACTCCAGCGTCACGGGCTTCTGGAAGTTCGGGCCCAGCTCGCCCACGGCCGACTCCAGCGGCCGGGCCTGGGCGACCTGGCTGGCCAGCAGCCGCGCGCCGGGGTGCTGGGGCGACTCGGCCAGGATCTCGCGCGCCACCGCTTCGGCGCGCTCAAGCCGCCCCTCCTTCAACGCGGTACGGCCGATGACCAGCTGCGCCTCGTGGCGGCGGCCGCGGTCGATGTCCACCGTCAGCGCGGCCAGGCGCGGGTGCTTGGCATCGGCCAGCGCCAGCTGGCTCAGCAACGCCTGGGCCTCGTCCCAGCGGCCGGCGCCGCGCAGCGCCTCGATCTGCAGGATGAGTCGCTGCGTGGCCTGCTCGCGCGCCCGCGCCTGGGCGACGCGCAGCTGAGGGTCATTCGGGTCCTTGGCGAGCGCGTCGTCCAGCACGCGCAGCGCGGCGGGCCACTGGTTGCTGCGGCCGAGGTCTTCGGCTTCGCGCAGCGCCGGGTTGGCGCAGGCCGTCAGCATTGCGGCGCTGACGAGGAGGAGCAGGAGCTGCTTCATGGCACAGCCTTGAAAACGATGTTCTGGGGAAGCTTGGCCGGCAGCCAGGTCAGGCTGATGCCGCTGGTCGATACCTGCTCGACGCGCCACTGGCCGTCGATGACATCGCCGCGCCTGACGCTGAGCGCCTTGTTCGGGCCGGCCAGCAGCGCGACCTCGACGGCCTGGGCGCCGTCGCCTTCGACGACGCGGCCGATCATCTGGTAGGGCAGCGGCGGCGCCATCGGCGGCGGCGGGGCGGCAACCACGGGCGGCGGCGCGGGCGGCGGCGGTGGGGGCGGTGGCGGTTGCCACGCGGAGAGCTGGGCCGGGCCGGCCTCGGCCCAGGGCTGACGTTCGTCGGCGGCCACCACGGGCTTGGGCGCCTCAGGCGCCGACGCGGCAGGCTTGCGCGTGGGCAGCGCCGCAACGGCAGGGGCCGCCGCGTCTTCCTCGGGCCGCGTGGCGACCCAGGCCGTCGCCGCCAGCGTCACGGCCAGCGCGCCCCCCAACGCCAACTGACGCGACTTCATGGCGCCCTCCCGTGCAGCGACCACTGCAGCTCGGCGTCCACGTCGGTGCTCATCGGGCTGACGCGGCGCAGCTTGATCGAGTCCAGGCTGAGCGCCGGGTCGTGCGCCAGCGCGGCGGAGATGAGGCGGCGCACCTGCGCGTAGCTGCCGGTGACGGGCATCGTCACGCGCAGCCGCTCCAGGCCCTCGGTGGTGGACAGGCGGTGCTCGGTGCGCGCACCGTTGAGTTCGAGGCGGATGCTCAGCTCCAGCAGGTCGGCCAGGCGCTGCTGGCGTTCGCCCGCGGCCGGCAGCGCGGCCTGCCACTGCTGCACGCTGACGGGCGCCACCGTCGCGGTCGCAGGCCGGGCCTTGGCACGCAGCGCGTGGGCCTCGGCCTGCAGCGCGGCCGCCTGCGCGTCCCAGCGCTGGCCCAGCACGATGGCGACCGCGGCCAGCACCAGCGCGGCCACGCCGGCGAGGCCGGGCCAGCCGAGCGACTTGACGAGGCGATGCATCACGAGCCTCCTCCCGTCGGAACGCGGGCGTTGATCTCGAAGCGCTGGCCCACGAGGCCGGTCTCGGCGGCCGAGAAGCGCGACAGCACGACCTGGCGCCAGCCCGGCGTCGTACCCAGCTGCTCGGCCAGCTGCAGCGCCAGCAACTTGTCGGGCGTCAGCCCTTCCAGCCGCAGTTCGCCGCGGCCGGCGCTGGCGTCCAGGCCCAGCCAGGCGATGGACTTGGCGTCGGCACCGGCGGTCTCGACCCGCGTCAGCAGCGGCTCCCAGGGCATGGCCAGCAAGGCCCGGGCCTCAAAGGCCGCGCGGTTCTCGGCGGGCTCGGCGCGGCGCGCGGCGGCCGGCTTCGGCGCGGCGGCCGGGCGCAACGCGGCGACGCGGTCACGCGCGGCCTGCGCGACGTCCAGCGCGCGGTGGCTCTCGACGGCGCTCCACGCGGCCGTGGCCAGCACCAGCGCGCCGGTCGCGGCCAGCGGCCAGGCGATGGGCGAGCGAGCGGAGCGCGGCAGGAAATCGGGCTGCGGTGTGACGGGGCCAGGCTGCGGAAGGAAGTCGCTGTCGGGCGTGCCGACGGCCAGCGGTGCGTCGCCGCCCAGTTCGGCCAGCGTGTTGATGCGGCGCGACTGCAGGCCCGTCACGCGGCCGTGGTCCAGCGTGACGATGACCGCCACGTCGCCTTCATGCCAGACCGCCCTGCCGGAGCCCGCGCGCGCGGCGGCCGGCAGCGACGCCAGCCACGCCGCCCAGGCCGGGCGCACGGCGGCGATGCGCACCTGCGCGGCGTCCGCCTGCGCGCGCAGCGCGGCCAGGTCCAGCCCGTGCAGGGCCGACGCACCGCAGGCCTCGCCCTGCTGCCACGGCGCGATCGCGAAGCGCTGTGCGCTGGCGCCGAAGTAGTGGGCGAACTGCTGCTGCGCGTAGGCCTGCACGGCGTCCAGGTCGGCCAGCGGCAGGCCGGGCTCGGCGACCAGCTCGTGCAGCGCGCGGGCCGAGACGATGACCTCGACGGCCGTGCCGGGCATGTCGCGGCACCAGGCGGTGAACTCGTCGCCGCCGGGCGTGACGAACACGCGCCGCGGCTTGGCGAGGCGCGCGTTCAGCTGCCGGCGCAGGCGCTGAGCCAACGAATCACTCATCGAGCGTGACACGTTCCAGCTCCTCGAATGTGGTGTCGCCGCGGCAGACGGCGGCCAGCGCCATCTCGCGCAACGACTTCATGCCGCGCGCCTTGGCCGCGGCCTTGATCTCGGACATCGGCGCCCGTGCCGCGATCAGGTCACGCAGGCCGTCGTCGAGCTTGAGCAACTCGGCCACCGCGCGCCGGCCCTTGTAGCCGGTGCCGCGGCAGTGGCCGCAGCCCTCGCCCTTCATGAACCGGCCCTCGGCGACACCATGCCGGGCGAGTGTGGCGGCGTCCGGCGCGAACGGCTTGGCGCAGTGCTTGCACGTCAGCCGCACAAGCCGCTGCGCCAGCACCGCGTTCAGCGCGGAGACGACGTTGTAGAGGTCCAGCCCCATGTGCATGAAGCGGCCGATGACGTCGAACGCGTTGTTCGCGTGCACGGTGCTGAAGACGAGGTGACCCGTCAGCGCGGCTTGCACCGCGATCTGCGCGGTCTCGGCGTCGCGGATCTCGCCGACCATGACGCGGTCGGGGTCGTGGCGCAGGATGGAGCGCAGGCCGCGCGAGAAGGTCAGGCCCTTCTTCTCGTTGACGGGAATCTGCACGACGCCGCTGAGCTGGTACTCGACCGGGTCTTCGATGGTGATGATCTTGTCGGCGCCGGTGTGGATCTCGGCCAGCGTCGCGTACAGCGTCGTCGTCTTGCCGGAACCGGTCGGGCCGGTGACAAGCAGCATGCCGTGCGGCTGGCGTGCCTGGTGGCGGATGGCGGCGCGCTCCTCGTCGTCGAAGCCCAGCGCGTCCAGCGTCAGCGTGCCGGCACGGGCGATGGCGGCGCGGTCGAGGATGCGGATCACCGCGTCCTCGCCGAACACGCTGGGCATCACGCTGAGGCGGAAGTCGATCTCGCGGCCCTGCACGCGCAGCTTGAAGCGGCCGTCCTGCGGCAGCCGGCGCTCGCCGATGTCCAGCTCGGCCATGACCTTGAGGCGCGACACCAGCTGCTCGGCGACCTGCGGGCTCTCGACCTGGCGCACCAGGGCCATGACGCCGTCGACGCGGAAGCGGATCACCGCGCCGCGCGCCGTGCATTCGATGTGGATGTCGGAGGCCGTGTCCTGCAGCGCGTCGTAGATCGTCGCGTTCAGCAGCCGCACGACGGGGCTGGCCTGCTCGCTGAGCGCGAGCGCGGACAACTCCTCGGTGTGGTCCTCGACGGCGGTCAGCGCTTCTTCGACGTCGGACAGCGCGCGGAAGTCCGCCTCGCCGGCACCGAGGAAATGCGTCACCGCCTCGGCCGACGCGCGTTGCCAGCCCACCGGCGCATTGAGCCGCGACTCGACGCTCTGCAGCAGCATCGCGTCCTCGTCGCGCTCGGCCAGCAGCACGCGTTTGTCGTTGGCGCCGACGGCCAGCACGGCGCGCCAGCGCTGCGCCTGGGCCTGCGGCCATTGCTCGAAGTCGAGGTGCCAGGGGCCTTGCTCGGCCGGCAGCCAGTCATTCAGCGACGTGCTCATTGCACCTGCTCCACCAGCTGAAAAATCGGCAGGTACATCAACACGATGATGCCGCCGATCAGCACGCCCATGATGAGCATCAGCGCCGGGTTCACGAGGCGCGACAGCAGGTCGGTCAGCCGCGCGGCCTCCTCGTCGTGGAAGGCGGCGGCGCGCTCCAGCATCGTCGCGACCTCGCCGCTGCGCTCGCCCACGCGCAGCATGCGGCGTGCGACCGGCGTGGCCAGGTCCTGTGCATCGAACGCGGCGGACAGCCGCTCGCCGCGCTCGATCTGCGCGGCGGCGGCCTGCACGGCGGCGCGCCACGGCGCGGCCACCACGTCCACGACGATCTTCAACGCCGCCAACGCCGGCACGCCCGAGGCCAGCAGCATGGCCAGCGATCGGTACAGCCGCGCCAGCGCCAGCACGCGCAGCCGCGGGCCCAGGCCCGGCAGCGTCCACAGCGCGGCCTGCAGGCGCAGCCGCACGGCCGGCTGGCGCAGCAGCGCGAAGATGGCGAAGCCCACGGCCGCAATGCCGCCGATGACGAGGCCCGGATGCGCACCGGCCGTCTGGCCGAACTCGATGAGCACGCGCGACGCCCACGGCAGGTCGGCGCTGGTCTGCTCCAGGATGCCGGCGAAGCGCGGCAGCACGTAGAGCAGCAGGAACAGGATGACCGCCGAGCCCACACCCAGCAGCATCAGCGGATAGACCAGCGCCGCGACGAGCCGCGAGCGCAACGCGTCCACCCACGCGAGGTAGCGCGCATGCTGAGCCAGCGCGGTGGACAGCTGACCCGTGCGCTCGTTGGCCGCGACGATGGCGCAGATGAGTTCATCGAAGGCCTGCGGCTGCTGGCGCAGCGCCACGGACAGCGGCTGGCCCTGCTCGATCTGTGCGATGACGCTGTCCAGCGCCGCGCGTACGCCAGGCTGGCCTTCCTTCTCGCGCAGCGTGTTCAGCGCCTCCAGCAGCGCGATGCCGGCGTCCAGCAGCACGGCAAGTTCCTGGCTGAACAGCTGCAGCGGGAAGCGTGCGTTGCGGCGCCAGGGCTTCGCGCGCTCGGCCACCGAGACCTCGCGCGCCTCCAGCACATGCTGTGGTGCCACGCCCAGCACCGCGGCGACGGCCGCGCGGTCGGGCGCCTCCACGCGCTCGCTGCTGACAGCGCCAGCGCGCAACACGCGCGTATGGAAGATCGCCATCACCAGCTGGTGAGGTCGGCGTCCTCACCCTCGCCGCCAGGGCGACCATCCTTGCCGAACGACAGCAAGTCGTACTCGCCATGCTCACCCGGCGAGCGGTATTGGTAGTCGTTGCCCCAGGGGTCCTTGGGCACGGCCTTGGAGAGGTAGGGGCCGGCCCACTTGGGCTCGTCGGCCGGCTTGGTCACCAGCACGGCCAGGCCCTGCTCGGTGCTCGGGTAGCGGCCCACGTCGAGGCGGTACTGGTCCAGCGACTTCTGCAGCGCGTCGATCTGTGCCTTGGCGGCCTTGACCTCGCTCTTGCCGATCTGGCCGAAGAACTTGGGACCGACATACCCCGCCAGCAGGCCAATGATGACCATGACGACAAGCAGTTCGAGCAACGTGAAGCCGCGGGCGCGGACAGAGGTACAGCGGAGCATGGCGGTGTGGGACGCAGCGGGAGGGCGACTGTTGAACGCCTTGCCGTGCGCGGCAATCAGGATTTGACCGACCCGCATTCTGAGGGAGCTCTGTGAAGCTCAAGCCGACTGGGCCAGCGTGCAGATGTTTGCCGTGTTATCCGGACACGGGCCTTGCCAGCGGATCTGCACCGCCGCAGCCGGCGGCAGTGGCGAGCGGCCGTCCAGCACCTGGCCACGAACGCCAGTGAACGTGGCCAGCGTCGTCCACGCCGTGCCGCCGCTGAGCCGGTACTGCAGCGCGTAAAGGCTGCCGGGCCGCAGCGAGCGCGTCTTGATCCGGTACTCGCCGTTGACGATGGCGAAGCTGGGCGCGTCGCGGAAGGGCTGCGCCAGCGGCTCGCCGACGAACAGGCCCTGGCCCGGCCACTGCACGGCCTTCCAGTAGGCCTCGATGGCGGTCCCGCCGCGCCAGTACTGGTCGATCAGCACGGACGCACGCGAGAACTTCTGCTGCAGATTGCAAGGCTCCTCGACCGTGCCGTAGCTGGCCGTCGCGCCGGCTGTCAGCCAGGTGGTGATGGGCATCTGGCCAGCGCCGCTGGGCAGGACGCCGCCGGTGGAGGTGAGTGAATCCGCCAGCGCGCCCGGGCGGAACTGCAGCGTCGACAGGTTGTCCACGGCGGTCAGTCCGGTCAGGTAGAACAACACGTTGGTCTTGCCGGACAGCGAGTTGCCGGCCGCCGCGCCAGCGCTGTTGTCCACGTAGTTCAACTGAAGCGCGCTGCCCCAGGCGGCGGGCAGGCCCTGGAAGTCGGCCCAGCGCACACTGCGGCTGGCGTCAGTCGTGCGCACCAGCCAGCCGTCGCCGGCCGGCAACGTCGCGTCGGCGGCCGCGCCGCGGGCGATCAGCGCGTTGGCGGCGTCCAACGTCGTCGCACCCAGCAGCATGGACGGGCGCAACTGCAGGTCGGTCTGCGGGCGGCGAGATTCGCTGTCGTACAGCGGCGACGCCGCCGTGGTCGCGCAGGTGTTCGTCGTGGGCGTGCTATTGCAGTAGCGAGTGTCATAGCCCAGAGCCATCGCACTCGTGATGCCCATCGTGCAGACCCCGGTCACGCGGCTCGGCGCGGCCCAGGTCAGCAGCGTGGCCTGGATACCTGCCGGAAATTTCGCCTCGATGTCAGATTTAAGCAACGAAAAATCGGCTGCCGAAATCGACGCGCTGGCGGTGTTGACCTTGACCCGGATGAGGTTGGCCGCGGGCACTTTGCGGGCCGCCACGTAGGCCGCGCCGGCAGCCTCGCTGAGCGGGTCACCATCGGCCACGACCACCGCCAGATCGGCCGCCGCGAGGCCACTGGCGGGCAGCGTCAACGTGAGCGTCTGCCCTATGCCAGAGCCCCCGGAATCGCCGCTGGAACTGGTCCCGCTGGAGCTGCTGGCGCCCCCGCCGCCGCCGCCGCCGCACGCGGCCATAAAAGTGACGAGCAACAGGGGGAACAGAGGGCGCAGGCGTCGCATGGGCGACATTCTCCAGGGGCTGAGAAACCGGTTTTGCGCACAGTTTTGGGGCAAACAACACCTTCGCGCTGCGCGAACCCGGGCTTACCCCAGTGGTGGTGCACCGAGGCGGGGCAATACATTCTCGTCACTCGACGCGGTTCGGGGCTCTAAGTTCCGGAGCCGCCGGGCGGGTTGTGAGGAGACAAGACAGCAAGATTGCTTCGCCACCCCGAAGACAATCTCACCGGCCACCAAGGCACCCCTTGGTGGCCGTTTTATTTTGTACCCCTCGCCCGGTCTTGCGCCGCTGGACGCGGGCAAGCCCAGTCGGTCCCCCGAGGGGACGGCGATGCTCGCGGGGCGTGCCCCGCTCGCACATCGCCAGACAGGCCGGCTTGGGAGCGACCCGGCGCTCGGCCTGACAGGGCACGACGGCCGCGACGTGCGTTGATGGACTCCAACATGCTTGAACTCGCAACTGTCGCCCTTGCCTCGCTACTCGCCGGCTTCATTGATGCCGTGGCCGGCGGTGGCGGGCTGGTGCTGACGCCCGCCCTGTTCAGCACCTTCCCGAACGCAGCGCCCGCCACGCTGATGGGCTCGAACAAGTCGGCGGCGATCTGGGGCACGGCGTGGGCGACGCGACAGTACGTGAAGCGCGTGTCCCTGCCCTGGCGCCGGCTGATGCCCGCCGCGGTGCTGGCCGGCCTGGGCAGCTTCACCGGCGCGTGGGTGCTGACGCTCGTCAGCCCCGACGGCCTGCGCAAGGCGCTGCCGCTGGTGTTGCTGGCGGTGTTCCTCTACACGCTGGCTAAGAAGGACCTGGGCCGCGAGCACCGACCACGCTTCACGGGTCGCGCCGAGGCTTTCGCCGCCGGCGCCATCGCGCTGGTCGTGGGCTTCTACGACGGCTTCTTCGGCCCGGGCACGGGCAGCTTCTTCGTCTTCCTGTTCGTGCGCGTGCTGGGCTACGACTTCCTGCACGCCTCGGCCACGGCCAAGCTGATGAACCTGCTGACCAACGCGTTCGCGATCGCGCTGTTCGTCAGCAAGGGCCATGTCTGGTGGCAGGTCGCCGCGGTGATGGCCGTCACCAACGTCGCCGGCAGCCTGGCCGGTACGCGGCTGGCGCTCAAGCACGGCGCCGGCTTCGTGCGGGGTGTTTTCGTCACGGTCGTGGGCGCGCTCATCCTCAAAACAGCCTGGGACGCCTTCTTCCGCTGATCTACGATCAGGCATTCCCCAGCGTCCCCGTCCGCCATGCCCGTCGACCCCCAACTCCGCAACCTGGACATCGAGATCCCGACCCAGCCCGAGGTCCTGGTCAAGCTCTCGCTGCTGATGGCGGCGGAGGACATCGACCTGCAGGCGATGTCGGCACTGGTCGAGACGGACATGGCGCTGGCCGCCGCCGTCATGAAGGCCGTCAATTCGTCGCTGTACGGCCTGCGCGGGCGCGTGCAGACGGTGCACCAGGCGCTGACGTACCTGGGCATGCGCGAGGTCGCGGCCATCACGTTCGAGATGGGTCTGCGCGCCGCCTTCCCGGCCGCGGCGGAGCTGGAATCGGTGTGGGCGCGCGCCTCGCAGCGCGGCCTGCTGATGGGCCGCATGGGCCAGATGCTGGGCGTGGACCCCTGGGCGGCGCACTCGGCCGGCCTGTTCGAGGAATGTGGCAAGGCCGTGCTGTACCGCCACGCGCCGACGCACTACCCCGCCATGCTGCGCGCTGCCACGCGCGACGCGGAACTGGTGGAACTGGAGAGGACCGCCTTCGGCGTCAGCCATGACGCGCTGGGCGCGGCGCTGTGCGAGAGCTGGGGCCTGGCGCCCGCAGCCGTGGCCAGCGTGCGCCACCATGTCGAGATCCAGGCCTCGCTGACCATGCCCGAGAGCCTGGCCCGCCGCAGCGTCGCCGCCATCTCGACGGTGGCCTGGGCGCTGCTGAACCACCCCGACCAGCTCGACGACATCGCCAGCCAGATCGCCCCGCAGGCGCAGCTGGACGAGACGCTCGTGCTGCGCGCCGCGCGCCGCGTCAACGAGCAGTTGCAGGCGGCACAAGAACACGGTCGCTGACCCGCTGCCGAGCGTCGGCAAAGAAACGCGGAGGCTCAGGCCTCCGTTTGTTTTTCAGGCTGCAAGGCTGAGGCGATCGCGGCCCGCGTGCTTGGCGACATAGAGCGCCTCGTCGGCCGCCTGCATCAGCGCCTGCGCGCTCAGGTACGGGTGCGCCGGGCTGGCGGCGGCCAGGCCGATGCTCAATGTCAGCCGGCCTTGGCCGTCGGGCAGTTGCAGCGCGCGCAGGTCCTCGCGCAGCAGCTCCAGCACACCCTGGGCCTCGGCCATGCCGAAGCCGGGCAGCAGCGCGACGAACTCCTCGCCACCCAGGCGCGCGACGACGTCGGTGTCGCGCTTGAGGCGCTCGTTCAGCAGCGTCGCCACGCGCTGTAACGCCGCATCGCCCGCGGCCGTGCCGTGCTGCTGGTTGAACTGCTTGAACTCGTCCAGGTCCAGCACCGCCAGCGCCAGCAGGCCGCGCTGGCGCTGCGCGCGCTTGAACTCGCGGCGCAGCGCCTCATCAAAGGCCCGCGGGTTGGCGATGCCGGTCAGCGCGTCGGTGCGCGCCAGACTGGCCAGCTCACGCTGGTTGGCCTCCAGCGCCAACTGGGCCTGCTCCAGCAGCAGGCGTTGCTGTGTCAGCTCGCGACGCAGCTCGCGGGCGTCCTGGTCCTGCTGCCACAGCGAGCCGCGCGCGCGGCGCATCGCGTGGCCGATGCGGTCCAGCTCCGCGGCCAGGCCCGGCGCGGGCGTGGCGTCCTCGGGCGTCAGCGGTACGGGGGCCGACTCCATCGCCTCGCAGCCCGCCGCCAGCCGGCGCAGCGGCCGAAGCAGCAACGCCTCGAGGAGCAGCAACTGCGCAGCACTGAGAAGCAGCACCAGCCATGCCGTGCGCGCGATTCCGTCGGCGGGAACAGCGTAACCGCCCAGGCTCCACTCGAACACCGCGACGACGAGCACCGTCAACAGAGGCACGCCCACCGTCAGCCGCAGCCGCAGCGATCCCAGCCGGCGCGGCATCGCGTCGTCCTCGGGCAGGGCGGGGAAATCGGTACTCATGTCAACGGCCGCTTCGCGACAAATTGTCACGGGCTCGCCGGCCGCCGGGAGGTGTGGCGCGCTCGGGGTTTGTCAGGAGGCGGCGGTATTCACCTCGGCGTCTCCGGACACCGTGCGGTTGCGGCCGGCCCGCTTGGCCTCGTAGAGCGCGCGGTCGGCCGCGTTCAGCAGCTCGGCAAAACTGGCTGCACCGGCCGGCAGCATCGCCAGGCCGGCGGACAGCGTGGCGCTGAGGGTGCCGCCCTCGGGCGTCACGAAGGGCGCGTCCTGCACCATCAGCCGGATGCGCTCGGCCACCTCGCGCGCGCCGGCATGGTCGGTGCGCGGCAGCAGCACGACAAACTCCTCGCCGCCGTAACGCGCCGCGAGGTCGCCGGTGCGCAGCGAACGCTGGATGAGCCCGCCGACCTGGCGCAGCACCTCGTCGCCCGCCGGGTGGCCATGGCGGTCATTGATGGCCTTGAAGTGGTCGATGTCCAGGAACAGGCAGGCCAGCGGGTAGCGGTGGCGCACCGCCTGGCTGAACTCGATGAGGCTGCGGTGGTCGAAGTAGCGGCGGTTGTGCACGCCGGTCAGGCCATCGGTCATGCCGGCGCGGCGCAGGCGCTCGCGGTTGAGCATGCTCTCGATGGCGATGGCGGCGATGGCCGAAAGCCGGTCCAGGAACTTGGTGCCCGAGCCGGCGTCGTAGCGCTCGGCGTCGCGCGAGCCGAAGTGCAGGCTGCCGATCAGCAGGCCCTGGCGGATCAGCGGCAGTAGCGCCGCGGACCGCACCGGCGTGCCGTCGCCGAAGGCCTTGGCGAGCACGGCCTCGTGGTTGCCCGGGCCCACGAGGCGAGTCGTGCGCACGGCGCCGAACACGTCCTTCAGCGGGCCGTGGCCTTCCAGCAGCAGCGGCGCCTTGGTCATCGGCAGGCTGGGCAGCGCGCGGCGCAGCTCGCCGTCAGGGTCCAGCAGCCACAGCTCGGCGGCGTCGAGGTTGAAGTCGGCGCGGCACTCGACGAGCAGCAGGTTGACCAGCTCCTCCATCGACCCCACGGCGACGAGGCGGCGCTCCAGCGCGTCGAAGCGGTCCAGCTTGCGCTCGTTGGCCTTGGCGGCGTCGAGCAGCGACTGCAGCTGGCGGCGCAGCTCCTGGACTTGGATTTGGGGGTCGACGGCGGTCATGGCCGCGCGATTGTCGCGGCGTCTCGTGAAAAGTACCGCCGCTGGCCGGTCACGGGGTCGGTGAACCCGATTTCGCGTGCCACGAGTTGCAGCGGCGCGTCGAAGCGCGGCGGATTCTCGTGCGGCTGCAGCACCGGGTAGACGCGGTCGCCGACGAGGGGCAGGCCCAGCGCGTTCATCTGCGCGCGCAGCTGGTGGCGGGCGCCGGTGTGCGGCCGCAGCTCGTAGCGGGCCAGGCCTTGTTGCTGACCCTGCAGATGCTCGACGAGGTTGATCCACGTCTCGGCGTTGGGCTCGCCGGCGACGACCTGCATCTGCAGGAACTGCTCGGTGTCGGGCTCCTCCAGCCGGTGCCGCACCGTGCGCGGCCAGGGGCCTTCACCGGCCGGCGCGATGGCGTCGTAGACCTTCTCGACGGCGCGGTCGCGGAACAGCTGGTGGTAGGCGTCGCGGTCCTGAGACCGCACGCAGAAGACGACCAGGCCGGCCGTCTCGCGGTCCAGCCGGTGCACGGGAATCAGGTCGGCCAGGCCGGTGCGGTGCCGCAGCCGCGCCATCAGCGTCTGGCGCGCGTAGAGGCCGCTGGGCGTGACGGGCAGGAAGTGCGGCTTGTCGGCGACGAGCAGATGCTCGTCCTGGAAGACGATGCGTTCCTCGAACGGCACCTCGGGCTCGTCGGCCAGGTAGCGCCAGTAGAAGACGCGGCGGTTGGGCGTGTAGCCCGCTGCGACGGGCTGGCCGGCCTCGTCGACGACGTCGCCGCGGGCGAGGCGCTCGGGCCAGTCGGCCACGCGAGGCAGGCGTTCGGCGAGGAAATCAACCAGACTGGCCCAGGGGCCGGGCGGGCAGAACACGGCACTGGCGCCCACGCCGTCACGCAACGGCAGGGGCGGCTTCGCGGGCCGGGCCACTATTCGATGCGCGGCCCGCCGCGGGCACGCTCGTCCATGTAGGTGTTCAGCCGCTTGATGTCGTCCGGGCTGGCTCGTTCGCCGCGCCACTCGCGCACCCAGGCGGCGCGGTCGGGCTCCTGCGCCAGCGCGCGCACGGCGGCGTCGATGGCCTCGATGTAGCGGCGGCCGTCGGGCGTGCGGCTGCAGGACACAGTGGCCAGCAGCGTGCTGCGGCCCTCGCTCACCGGCAGCGCCACGAGGGCACCTGGGGCGCCGATGCGCTTGAGGTAGTCGTCGACGATGGACGGGTACTCCAGCGTGTAGTCCATGCGCCCCGCGCGCAGCATGTCCAGCAGCTGGGTGCTGGACTGGGCGCCGACGGCCAGGCGCGGCACGACCTCGGCCGCGAGCGCCTTGTCCAGCTGCGGCCCGAAGGCGCGGTCGCGGGCCAGCAGCAGGCTCAGGTCGCGGCGCTTGAGCAGGTCGGCCAGCGCGACGCGCCCGTCCGCCGGCCGGCCCTGCGTAAGCCGTGGCAGCGCATCGCGGCGCACGACGACGTGGATCTCGCGCGAGATCAGCGGCGGGTAGAGGTGCGAGAAGTACAGCCACTCGGCGCGCGCCGGCGTGCGCACGTGCAGCGCGGAGCACAGCGTCTGGCCGCTGCGCGACAGCGCCTCGTAGCGCGCCGTGCTGGCCTCGACGAACTCATGCTGGAACTGCGGCATGCGCGGCAGCAGCACGCGCAGGTAGCCATCCACCTCGCCATGCCCCAGCTCGGCCAGCGAGCGCGGCGCGTGGCCCTCGTGGAAGCTGAAATGAGGCGGCATCTCCTGAGCCACCCAGCGGATGGTGTCGGCGTGTGCTGACGCCGCCGCCAGCAGGGCCGCGCAGGCCCAGGCCCGGCGCAAGCTCAATCCCCTTCGACCCACTCGATGCGTGCCCCGAGCTCGCAGATGTGCTCGACGAAGTTCGGGTGCGCGCGACGGATGGGCGTGGCGTTGCGGATCACGCTCTTGCCGGAGACGCTGGCCGCCACCATCAGCAGCGCGATGGCGACGCGGATGATGTAGGGGCTCTCGACCTCGGCCGGGCTCAGCGGCTTGCCGCCGAACGTGATCATGCGGTGCGGGTCGGACAGGAAGGCATGGCCGCCGAACTTGGCGAGTTCGCTGGTCCAGCCCATCGCGCCGTCGTAGACCTTGTTCCAGAACATCACGCTGCCCTCGGCCTTGACGCCCAGGGCCACGAAGATGGGCAGCAGGTCCACCGGCACATAGGGCCACGGCGCGGCTTCCACCTTCTGCAGGATGTTGCGCGTGAAGGGCTCCTTGACCTTCAGCGGGCCGTCCACCACGCAGCGGCTCCAGCCGTCCTCATGGACGATCTGCACGCCGAACTTCGCGAACGTGCGGTCCAGCAGCGGGAACATCTCCGGCGCACCGTTCTTGACCTGCACGTTGCCGCCGGTGATGGCGCCCAACGCCAGGAAGGTGACGATCTCGTGGAAGTCTTCGGTGAAGGTGTAGTCGGCGCCGCCGAGCTCCTGCACGCCGGTGATCTTCAGCTTGGACGTGCCATGGCCTTCGATCTGGGCACCCAGCAGCGACATGAAGTTGCAGAACTCCTGCACGTGCGGCTCGCTGGCTGCGTTGGTCAGCGTCGAGACGCCGTCGGCCAGCGCGGCGCACAGCACGAAGTTCTCGGTCGTCGTGACGGAGGCGTAGTCGGTCCAGTGATCGTTGGCGCTCAGCGGGCGCTGCACGCGCAGCACCAGACCGTCGGGCAGGCGCTCGACGTTGGCGCCGAAGCGCTCGAACACCTCCACGTGCGGGTCGATCTCGCGCGCGCCCAGCGTGCAGCCCTTGACGTCGTCCTCGATGCGCGCGGCGCCGAAGCGCGCCATCAGTCCGGGCACCAGCATGATGGACGAGCGCATTTCCTCGGGCAGGCGGTCCGTCGCCGGGTCGAAGTGGGTGTCGCGGTGGTGGACGTCGAGGATGCCCGTCTTGAAGTCCAGCTCGACCTGCGAGCCCAGCTTGCGGAAGACCTCGACGATCTTCTTCACGTCGGTGATCTCGGGCACGCCGCGCAGGCGCACGGGCTGCTTGGTCAGCAGCGTGGCGCACAGGATGGGCAGGACGGCGTTCTTGTTGGCCGAAGGGATGATGCGGCCCGAGAGGGGCGTGCCGCCGTGGACGATCAGGTGGGACATCGAATGAGGGATTTCGGTGCGCGCAAGCGGCGCGCGGTGGCATTGTCTGCGTTTGCAGCGCGGCACATCGGCCGCGGCCCGGAAGCTTTGTTCCGGGCTGTGGGAATCAATCCTCCGCCGGGTCCAGCCGCTTCGCCCGCGCCAGCCGCCAGGCGTCGGCCGGATCGGTGAATACGGCCTCGGCCGTCGTGCCCGTCTCGCGGCCCGCCGCGTCGATGGCGATGCGCTTGTCGAAGACGTAGCACTCGCCTTCCCAATCGGCTGCGGCGTCGGGGAAGGCCTCGAGGAAGTTCAGGATGCCGCCGTCCAGCTGGGCGACCTTGAGGCCGCGCTGCTGCATCCACGCCGCCGTCTTCTCGCAGCGGATGCCGCCGGTGCAGTACATCGCGACCGTCTTGCCCCGCCACTCGTCGCGGTGGGCCTCGACGTAGGCCGGGAAGTCGCGGAAGTGCGCCACGCCCGGGTCGATGGCGCCGCGGAAGCGCCCAAGCTTGAACTCGAAGCTGTTGCGGTTGTCGAGGACGACGGTGTCAGGGTCGGCCAGCAGCTCACGCCAGCGCTGCGGGCTGACGTGGGTGTCGGTCGCGTCCTGGCCGCTGACACCCGGGATGCCGAACGCGACGATCTCGCGCTTGACCGAGACCTTGAGGCGGCTGAACGGCAGGCGCTCGCAGGCGTTGTGCTTGACGTGCAGGCCGGCGAAGCCGGGCTCGGCCTGCAGCCGCGTCTCAAAGGCGTGGACCGCGTCGGCCTCGCCGGCGATGGCGGCGCTCAGGCCCTCCCCGGCGACGAGCACGACGCCACCCAGGCCGGTGGCCGTCTCACGCAGCCAGGCGGCGAACGCCGCGGGGTCGGCGACGGGCGTGAAGCGGTAGAAGGAGCTGTGAACGAAGGCCATGGGAGGAGCGGCGGATTATCCGCCGCTACCCGCGCCTCGCCTCACTGCAGGGGGCGCAGCAGCTCGTCCTTGCCCTGTTGCAAGGCCTGGAAGAAGGCGGTGTCCAGGTGCGGGTACTTGGGCCAGGCGTCCCAGTTGCCGTCGATCTCGCGGGCGACGTGGACCGGGTGGTACCACTGCAGCGCGTTGGTCTTCAGGTCGACGAGGTAGGCGGCGCCGTCGAAGACGGCCCGGGGCTCGGCGTCGGCCACGCAGTCGGCGCCGTAGCCACGCGCGACGCCCAGGCTGTCGATCTGGATCACCAGCAGCTTGTCCAGACGCTGCAGCTCCTTGAAGCTGCGGAAATCCTTGCGCGCCACGCCAGGCGTTCCAGCCATGACGCCGCCGAAGTCGGGCAGCGTCTCCAGGTCCAGCGCGTCGGCCAGCAGCACCGGCGTGGCGCCGCGCGCCGCGACCAGCGACGCCGCGCGCTCCTTCAGCACCGGCATGTCGCGTGGCGACAGCACGTGGACATGGTTGGTCAGCAGCGAGTGCCGGTAGGCCGCGGACGCCAGGCACAGCCCATGGCCGGCGCCGGGGAAGACGGTGTCCGCCCGCGGCACGACGCTCATGGCCACGCCGACGCGGCCGGCGTCGGCCCGCAGCGCGGAGGCCGGCAGCGGCACCGACTGCTGCTGCGGCGGTACGACGGCACAACCGCCCAGCACGAAGGCAAGGCTTGTCAACACGGCCGGCATGATGTGCAAACGCATGATTTCTCCCTGCCGGCCATTGTTGCAGCCACGCGGGCCGGCTCGACAGCGGCGCGATGATCGCAGCGGTGGCGCCGGCACGGTGCTGCGTATTCCCCTGTCAACCGGGCACGCCCTTGGCGGGCACCCCGCGCTTTCCCCTGCGAACGGCGGCCGGGCGGCTTCCTAGAATCCCCGACCCTCTTCCGGCCCCGATGCCATGTCCGACCGTCTCAAAGTCCTGCCCCAATACCTGATGCCCAAGCTGGCGATGACGCGCCTGGCCGGGCATTACGCGTCCAAGCCGCTGGGGGGCATCACGACGTCGACGATCCGCCGCTTCGTCGCGCGCTACGGCGTCAACATGGCCGAGGCGGCCGAGCCGGACATCGCCGCCTACAAGACCTTCAACGACTTCTTCACCCGCGCGCTCAAGCCCGGTGCGCGGCCGTTGGCCGACGCGCCGCTGGTCTGCCCCGTGGATGGCGCGATCAGCCAGGTCGGCCGCATCCAGGGCGACCAGATCTACCAGGCCAAGGGCCAGGCGTTCTCGACGACGGCGCTGATCGGCGGCGACGCGCAGCTGGCCGCGCGCTTCCAGGACGGCCTGTTCGCCAACCTCTACCTGAGCCCCAAGGACTACCACCGCATCCACATGCCCGCCGCGGGCCGGCTGGTGCGCATGGTGCACGTGCCGGGCGAGCTGTTCTCGGTGAACCCGGTGACGGCGCGCGGCGTGCCGGGGCTGTTCGCGCGCAACGAGCGGCTGGTCTGCGTGTTCGACGACGACCAGTTGGGCCGCTGGGTGCTGGTGCTGGTCGGCGCGACCATCGTCGGCAGCATGGCCACCGTGTGGCACGGCATCGTCAACCGCGCCGGTCCCGTACGCGAATGGGACTACCCGCCTGGCCAGGTCGCACTGGCCCAGGGCGACGAGATGGGTCGCTTCCTGCTCGGGTCCACCGTCGTCATGCTGTTCGAGAAGAGCAGCCTGCAGTTCAATCCGGCATGGCAGCCGGGCGGTGCGGTGCGCATGGGCGAACCGATGGCGAGCTGACGCTCGCGCCGGCCCGCCGGCCGGTCACGCCTGCAGCAGTGCGACGGCATGACGCAGCACGCGGGCACCGGCCTGCGGCGCCGCGACACGGGCCAGCAGCGGCCCAGCCAATGCGGCAGCCAGCACCAGCAGGGCGAGGCGGCGGGGAGTGAGGGGGCGGTCCATGGCGGTCCTCCGTGGCTTGTCCGTCCCTGGTACAGACGCTCCCTGGCCCGGCGGAACGCCAGGCAGCGCATCACACGATTGAGGATGCCGGCGCCAGCAGCGCCCCGGCCGCCTCGGCCAGCAGCGGCTTGGACAGCAGCCAGCCCTGCAGCTGCGTGCAGCCCAGCGCCTCGACCTCGGCGGCCTGGGCTTCGGTCTCGACGCCTTCGGCCACGATCGTCAGGCCCAGCGACCGGGCCAGCACGCAGGTCGCATGGACGACGGCGCCGGCCGAGGCCTCCGGCAGCGGGTCCACCATGCTGCGGTCCAGCTTGAGCGTCGTGATGGGCAGGCGGCGCAGCAGCGTCAGCGAGCTCTGGCCGGTGCCGAAATCGTCGAACGCCACGCCCACGCCGGCCTCACGCAGCCGGGCCAGTTGCGGCAGCACGCGGTCCATGTGGGTCATGGCGGCGGTCTCGGTGATCTCCACTTCCAGCAGCTCGGGCGGCAGGCCATGGGCGCGCACCAGCGCCAGCAGCCAGTCGGCGAAGCCGGCATCCTCGAACTGCAGCGGTGACACGTTCACGGCCACCGGCAACGCCACGAGGCCGCGCTGCGTCCAGGCGCGCAGCTGTTGCACGGCCTGCCGCAGGATGAGGGCCCCCAGCGCGACGATCTGGCCGGTGCGCTCGGCGGCGGGAATGAACTCCGCCGGGCTGATGCGGCCGCGGCCCGGCCGCTGCCAGCGCACCAGCGCCTCGAAGCCGACGAGGAGCCGCGAACGCGCCGCGAACTTGGGCTGGTAGTCGAGCTGGAACTCGTCCTGTTCGATGGCCGCGGCGAGCGCCTGCTCGATCTCCAGCAGGCCGCCGGCACCGGCCGCCATGCCGGGCTGGTAGGCCACGGCCGCGGCGCCGGCCTGCAGCTTGGCCTGGTGCATGGCCACGTCGGCGGCGTGCAGCAGCGATGCGCCATCCTGGCCGTGGGCCGGGTAGCGCGCGATGCCGATAGACATGTGCACGTACAGCGCGCGATGCCCCACGGTGAACGGCGCGTTCAGCAATGCCAGCAGGCGCTGGCCGGCCAGCAGCGCCGCCGCGTCGTCGTGGATGCCCGGATGCAGCAGCAGGAACTGGTCTTCGCCCAGGCGGGCCAGCATGGCGTCGGCCGGCAGCGCCCCGCGCAGCCGGTCGGCGATGGCGCGCAGCAAGGCATCGCCGGTCTCGTGGCCCAGGCTCTCATTGACGAGCTGGAAGCGGTCCAGGTCGGCCGACAGCAGCGCGAAGCCGGCGCTGCCGGGTTCGGTCAGCTCGGCCAGGCGAGCCAGCGCCGCGTGACGGTTGGGCAGGTCGGTCAGCTCGTCGTGCAGGGCCTGGCGGCGCAGCGCCTCGGTGGCGCGCTGGCGCTCGGTGTCGTCCAGCATCAGCACCAGCAGCGCCGCGCGCCCGTCCCACTCGAAGTAGCTGGACGTGCCGCGCACGTAGATGGCCGTGCCGTCGCTGCGGTAACGCTCACCCTCCCAGGCGATCTGGCCGCCCCGCTGCCCGATCAGTTGCGCGGAACGGGCGCGCGCGCTTTCGATGTCGGCCGGCGCGATGACGGACTCGATCGCCGTCGTGCCATCCAGATGGTCCAGGCCGAACATCGCCAGCGCGGCCGGGTTGGCGTAGACGGCATGGCCGTCCTGCACGACCACCAGGCCCTGCATGGACTGCTCGTAGAGCTGGCGCAGCCGTGAATTGACCTGCTCGGTCTCCAGGTGGGCGCGCCGCACCGACAGCAGGATCAGCGCCATCGCCAGCGCCACGTGCACATAGGTGCCGAGGATGTGGGTGACGATGGAGCGGGCCAGCGGGTCCAGCGCGGGGCCGCTGAGATGCACCAGGCCCGACGCGATGAAGCAGCCGGCGACGAACCGTTCGGACCGTGCGCCGCCGCGCCACAGCCAGAACGCCGCCAGCCAGGCGCCGCCCGCCAGCACGAGGGCGGCGACAACGACGGCGATGTGCTGGTTCAGCAGTGCCAGCGCGAGGATGACGCCCAGCAGCGAGCCGAACAGCGGCGCGTTGCGCGCCCAGCGCCAGATCCGGCCGCGGTAGCGTGCGGCGCCGGCCAGCTCGAAAGCGAGCGACGCGATGATGCAGGCCGTCGCCACCGTGGCCTGCGCCTGGTAGCGCAGCGACAACAGGTCGGGCGGCGCGAGCGCGACGCCCAGCGTCAGCCCCAAAGCCAGCAAGACATGGCTCCAGCCCCAGTCGCTGATGTGCGGGTGGCCGGGCTCCAGCCGTGCCAGTACCAGCAACGCCACGCCCAGCATGGCGATCAGGCTGGTGCTGATCAGCAGGAACCCGGTCATCGGGCCATCCTAGCGAGGGCCCCCAGGATTGCGCCAGCGAATCAAGCCCTCTGGTCAGAACTTCGCCCGAATGTCACAAGTGGGCGACACCCCCGGGCGCGCCAGCGCGCGGTCGGCGGGCCGTTACCAGGTGAACGTCACGACGCCACTGGCCGGTAGCTCGTAGGCAAAGCGCTGGGCCGGCGCCTGCACCACGAAGCGGCGCGCGACCTGGCCCGAGTTGCTGACGATGAGGACCATGCTGCCATCGGGGTTGGTGAAGGCGACATGGTCCAGCGCCGTCGCACCGCCGTCGGAGTCGACGCGCCGCGCGCCCTGGTGCACGAAGCGGCTGGCGTGGCCGAAGGCGTAGTACTCGATGTTGCGCGTGACCTTGCCGTCCTTGGGGTCGATGGTGACGACGCCGCGGCAGTCCTTGCAGCCACCCAGGTGCGGGCCGTGCGCCGGGTCCAGCGCGAGGTTCCACATCAGCACGCCGCGCGCGCCGTGGCGCGTGCTGCCGATGATGAGGTTGCGCGTGATCCACGGCAGCGTCTCGGCCCACTGCGGCTTCCACTCGCCACCGGAGCATTCGGTGAACCAGACGTCGAGTTCCGGAAACTGCTGCGACACCTGCGTCTGCGCGGCCACGTCGCCCGCGTAGCAGTGCCAGGCCACGCCCGACACGTACTTGCGCGCCGTCGCATCGGACAGCATGGACAGCGGGCTCCACGGCTCGTCCCAGTTGTGGTCCCACTCCAGCAGTTGCGTCTTCATGCCCTTGGCCGCCAGCAGCGGGCCGAGGTGCTTGCCCACCACCTCGGCGCGGGTGCGCGGCGGCATGCGCATGCCGGGGTAGTCGCCCGGCTCGAAGTGCGGCTCGTTCTGCAGCGTCAGCGCGAAGATGGGCACGCCTTCGGCCTTCATTTCGTCGACGTAGCGCACCATGTAGTTCGCGAACGCACCGTAGAACTCGGGCTTGAGCTGGCCCTGCACGAGGCTGTCGGTCGTCTTCATCCAGCCCGGCGCGCTCCAAGGCGAGGCCATGACCTGCAGCCTGGGGTTCAGCGCCAGCGCCTGCTTGACGGCGGGGATGACGTCCTCGCGCTCGGGTGCCAGCGAGAAGTGCTTGAGCTCGGGGTCGGTCTGGCCCGGCGGCATGTCGTCCAGGCTGTAGTGATGACGCGAGAAGTCCGACGCGCCGATGGTCAGCCGCGTGAACTCGAAGCCAAGCCCGTTCCCGTCGCGCGTGAACAGTTCGCGCATCAGCGCGTCGCGCTGCGCCTCGCTCATGCCGTGGCGGATCAGCCAGGCCGAGCCCTCGGTCATGGCCGCGCCGAAGCCGGCGATGCGCTGGTGCTGGCGCTTCGGGTCGACGCGGATGACGGCGTCGGCCTTCGTCGGCGCGGTCACCTCGCTCGGCGACAGCAGGTGCTGCTGGTCGGCCGTGGTCAGAAAAGACCGCACAGGAGCAGCGTTAGCACTGAAGGCGCAGGCAGCCGTCACTACCAGAAGGAGTTGTTTCATGGCTTAGCTCAGTCGAAGTTCGCTGGCGGCGTCGAAGACGCTCAGCAGGGTTTCGTCGATGTCGAAGGCCAGCGTCTCGCCGGCGGTGATGCGGCGGCCGTCGTGCACGAGGGCCGAGAAGCCCTGGCTGCCCGACTTCATCCAGATGACCTGGTGGTTGCCCATCGGCTCCACCAGCTCCACGGTGGCGCGCCAGCGGCCGTCGGGCTGCAGACGCACATGCTCGGGCCGCACACCCAGCACGACGTCCTGGCCCGGCTTCACGCGGCCGGCAGCGAGCTTGAGCGGCAGCGCGCCGTCCACCGTCACACCATCCGCACCGACCTTGGCCGGCACGAGGTTGATGGCCGGCGCGCCGAGGAAACCGGCGACGAACAGATTGGCCGGCGTCTCGTAGACCTCGGCCGGCGTGCCGATCTGCTGGATGACGCCACTCTTCATGACGACGATGCGCGAGGCCAGCGTCATGGCTTCGACCTGATCGTGAGTCACGTAGATCATCGTGCTGCCCAGCGTCTGGTGCAGCAGCTTCAGCTCGCGGCGCAGCTCGGCGCGCAACTTGGCGTCGAGGTTGGACAGCGGCTCGTCGAACAGGAACACGCCGGCCTCGCGCACCAGCGCCCGGCCGATGGCGACGCGCTGGCGCTGGCCGCCGGACAACTGCGCCGGTTTGCGGCTCAGCAGCGGCGTCAGCTGCAGCATGTTCGCCGCCTTGTCGACGCGGCGGGCGATCTCGGCCTTCGGCGTGCCGGCCACGCGCAGGCCGAAGCTCATGTTCTTCTCGACCGTCATCGTCGGGTAGAGCGCGTAGCTCTGGAACACCATGCCGATGCCGCGCTCGGAGGGCTCGGCATCAGTCATGTCGGTGCCGCCGATGTGGATGCTGCCGCCGCTGACGTCGATGAGGCCGGCGATGCTGTGCAGCAGCGTCGACTTGCCGCAACCCGACGGGCCCAGCAGCACGAGGAACTCGCCCTCGTGGACCTGCAGGTCCAGGCCCTTGATGACCTCGTTGGACCCGAACTTGATGCTCAGGCCCTGGATGTTCACACCACTCACTTGACCGCTCCCGCAGCAATGCCACGGACGAACCAGCGGCCAGAAATCAGATAGACCAACAGGGGCACCGCCGACGTGAGGATGGTGGCCGCCATGTTGAGGTTGTAGAGGCGCTCGCCGGTCGTCGTGTTGATGACGTTGTTGAGCTGCACCGTCATCGGCAGGTTGTCGCGGCCGGCGAAGGTCAGGCCCAGGATGTAGTCGTTCCACACGCCGGTGATCTGCATGATGGCCGCGACGATCAGCATGGGCGTGCTCATCGGCAGCACGAGCTGCACGAAGATGCGCCAGAAGCCGCCGCCGTCCACGCGGGCCGCCTTGAACAGCTCGGCCGGCAGGCCTGCGTAGTAGTTGCGGAACAGCAGCGTCATGATGGGCATGGCGAACACCAGATGCACGACGACGATGCCAGGCAGGCTGCTGTAGATGCCGACGGCGGCCTCCAGCTTGACGAGCGGATAGATCATCACCTGGATGGGGATGAAGGCGCCCATCATCAGCACGCCGAACAGCCACTGGCTGCCCTTGGGCTTCCACCAGCTCAACGCGTAACCGTTGATGGCGCCCAGCAGGATGGGCAGCACGACGGACGGCACGGCGATGGTCACGGAGTTCCAGAACCCGCCGCGCACGCCTTCGCAGCTGACGCCGGTGCAGGCCTCGCTCCACGCGGCGCGCCAGGCGTCGAACGTGATGCTCGACGGCAGCGCAAAGATCTGGCCGAGACGGATCTCGTCCATGGTCTTGAACGACGTCGTCAGCATGACGTACAGCGGCAGCAGGAAGAAGGCCGCCGCGAACAGCAGGAAGGCGTAGACGCCGACGCGGGCCCAGAGGGCCGTTGCTTTGCGCTTGCCCATCAGTGGCCTCCCTGGGTTTTCTGACGGCTGCGGACGTAGGCCAGCGGCGCGACGAGGGCGAGCACGGTGATCAGCAGCATCACGGCGCCGGCCGAAGCCAGGGCCAGGTTCGCGCGGCCGAACAGATGGTCCATGATGAACTTGGCCGGCACATCACTGGCCGTGCCGGGGCCGCCCTGGGTCATCGCGACGACGGTGTCGAACACCTTGACGACGCCGGTGGCCAGCAGCGTGAAGACGGTCGCCAGCGTCGGGCCCATCATGGGCAGCACGACGGAGAGATACACGCGCCAGGTCGGGATGCCGTCCAGCCGTGCGGCTTTCCAGATCTCCTCGTCGATGCCGCGCAGGCCGGCCAGCATCAGCGCCATCACCAGCCCGGCGCCCTGCCAGGTGCCGGCGATGACGACGGTGTAGATCACCATGTCCTGGTCGACGATCCAGTCGAACTGGAACGTCTTCCAGCCCAGCTGCTGCATCGCGTTCTGCAAGCCGCTGTCGGGGTTGAGCACCCACTGCCAGACCAGGCCGGTCGCGACGAAGGACATCGCGTAGGGGTACAGGAAGGCCGTGCGCAGCACGCCCTCGCCACGCACCTTCTGGTCGACGAAGACGGCCAGCAGGAAGCCCAGCAGCATCGCCGCGACGATGTAGAGCACACCGTAGATGGCGAGGTTGTGGATGGCCAGTTGCCAGCGTTCGTTGTCGAGCAGGCGCTCGAACTGCTGCAGGCCGACGAAGTCGTTGTTCGGGAACGTGCGCGACGTGGACATGGACGTGCGCAACGTCCACAGCACGGTGCCGACATAGCCGACGAGAACGATGGCGGCCAGGGGCAGCAAGGCTCCCCAGGCCGCGAGACCGCGACGCTTCATCGGATCAGTTCCTGAGTGCGGAGACGATGTCCTTCTGGACCTTCTCGACGGGGATGTTGCGGTTCCAGTAGCTGGTCAGCACGTCCTGCAGCGCGCCGTTCTGGTCGGGCGTGATGTAGATCTCGCCGTTGGCCAGGTGGCGCGACTTGTCCTTCATCGCGGCCACGCCCATCTGTGCGCAGACGTCCATCTTGGAGACGTCCACATCGGTGCGGATGGGAATGGAACCCTTCTTCATGCTGAAGGCCACCTGCGTGGCCGGCTGCGTGATGACGCTGGCCAGCAACTGCTGGGCCTTGATCTGGTCGGGCTTGTCGGTCTTGGGGAAGACCATCACGTCGCCCTGGATGATGTAGGGCGCGTGCGGGCCGAAGCCCGGCGCGCACAGGTAGTCCTTGCCGGCCTCCTGCTTGGCCTGGGCGAACTCGCCCTTGGCCCAGTCGCCCATGATCTGCACGCCGGCCCGGCCGCTGATCAGCATGGCCGTCGCGTCGTTCCAGTTGCGGCCCGGCGAGCCTTTGTCGGTGTAGCTCTGCAGGCGCTTGAAGGCCAGCAGCACCTTCTTGAAGTCCTCGCCCATGATGGCCTTGGGGTCGCGGTCGCGGAACACCTTCAGGTACAGGTCGCGCCCGCCGTAGTGGGCCAGCACGGCGGTGAAGACGATGCCGTCCTGCCAGGGCTGGCCGCCGTGGGCCAGCGGCACGAGGCCGGCGGCCTTGAGCTTGTCCAGATCGGCAAAGAGTTCGTCGAAGCTCTTGGGTTCCTCCGCGATGCCGGCCTTCTTGAAGGCGGCCTTGGAGAACCAGAACCACGACATGTTGTGGATGTCGACCGGCGCGGCGTAGTAGTGGCCCTTGACCTTGATGGCCTGCAGCACCGTCTCCGGCAGGAACTTGTCCCAGCCATCGCGCTGGGCCACGGCGTCGACGTTGTTCAGATAGCCCTGGTCGACGATGTCGCGGAATTGCTGCGTGGTGTTGAACTGCGCGGCCGTCGGCGGGTTGCCGCCGGCGATGCGGTTGATGGCGACGGAACGCGCCTGCTCGCCCAGGGCGACGGCGGTGTCCACCCAGAGGCCGCCCTGGGCCTTGTAGGCGTCGGCCAGCGTCTTGGCGGCGGCGGATTCGCCGCCGGAGGTCCACCAGTGGATGACCTCGGCCTTCAGCTGGGCAGAGGCCGGCAAGGCCGTGGCGGCGAGCAGCGCGGCGGCGGCCAGCGCGTGACGGGGGTACTTCATCTTGTCTCCGAGTCTTGTGGGCGGCGAGGCGCAGTGTCTCCCGGCGCGTCGCGGCGCGCCTGAGGGAGGACCCTGTAATATTTCATTTAGAAACCGCTTGTTCTCTGCTGAATGCGGCCGCCAATCTGTTAATCATTCATTCAGGAATTGGCCATACCAGAGGCCGCTGTCCTTCAGGATGCGGCGCTGCGTGGCGTAGTCCACGTAGGCCAGGCCGAAGCGACGCAGATAGCCCTCGGCCCACTCGAAGTTGTCCAGCAGGCTCCAGGCGAAGTAGCCCTTCACCGGCACGCCGGCATCCACGGCCTGCTTCAGCGCGGCGAGGTGGCGCTGCAGGTAGCTAAGCCGCTCCTTGTCGTGCACACGGCCCTCGGGCGTCAGCACATCCTCGAAGGTGGACCCGTTCTCGGTCAGCTGGATGACGGCGGGGTTGTAGTCGCGCTGCACACGGCTCAGCAGGTCGACCAGGCCTTGCGGCGACACCTCCCAGCCGAAGCCGGTGCGCTCCACGCCCTCTTTTTCGACGAGGCTGGCACGCATCGGGCCACCGGCCGGGTCGTCCTTGACCATCTCGGGGAAGTAGTAGTTCACGCCCAGGAAATCGGTCGGCGTGGCGATGGCTTCGAGGTCGCCGGGCAGCACGGTGGGGGCGGCGTCGCCGACCAGCGCCAGCGTGTCCGCCGGGTAGCCACGGCCGAACAGCGGGTCCAGGAACCAGCGGTTGCGCAGGCCATCGTGGCGCTTCAACGCGGCATGGTCGGCGGCGCTGTCGGACGCGGCGGTGATGGGGTGCAGGCTCAGCGTGATGCCGATGTCGGCGCCGGGCACGTTCTTGCGGATGAGGGAAACCGCCTGGCCGTGCGACAGCAGCACGTGGTGGCTGGCCTGCAGCGCGTCGGCGAGGCTGGTGCCGCCGGGCGCGTGGATGTTCTCCCAGTAGCCCATCATGCAGGAGCACCACGGCTCGTTGTGCGTGATCCAGTGCTTGACGCGGTCGCCGAGGCGGCGGGTGACGACGTCGGTGTATTCGAGGAATGCGGCGACGGTGTCGCGCGTCAGCCAGCCGCCCTGCTCCTGCAGCGCCTGCGGCAGGTCCCAGTGGTACAGCGTGCACCACGGGTCGAGGCCGCGCTCCAGCATCGCGTCGACGAGACGGTCATAAAAGGCCAGGCCGGCCTCGTTCACGGCGCCACGCCCCGTGGGCAGGATGCGCGGCCACGCGATCGAGAAGCGGTAGGCGTTGACACCCAGCTGCCTGGCCATGTCGAGGTCCTGCGGGTAGCGGTGGTAGTGGTCGCAGGCGACGTTGCCGTTGGAGCCGTCGCGGATGCGACCGGGCTGCTGGCAGAAACGGTCCCAGATCGACTCGCCCTTGCCATCTTCCTGACCAGCGCCTTCGATCTGGAACGAGGAAGTGGACACGCCCCAGCGGAAGTCGGCGGGGAAGTCTTGGCGGGTCGGGGCGTTGTTGAAGCTCATGGGTCGGATGTGAGGGCGCCGGCCACGAGGCCGGCGCGGGGTCGGGAAAGTAGAGCGCTTGGCGAGATTTCAGAACTTGTACGTGCCGCCCAGCAGAAACTGGCGCCCATAAGAGGTGTAGCGCTCGGGCAGCGTGGCGTTGGGGTCCTTGGCACCCGTCGAGATGCCCACCCGCGTGCGGTACGGCCGGTCCTGCAGGTTATTGACCTGGAGCGTCAGAGACAAGCCCTTGAAGGCGCCCTCCTCGAAGGCGTAGCCAACCTGTGCATCCATGATGGTCTCGGCCTCGATCTTGCTCGGCACGTTCTCGCCGAAGGTGCCACGCACCGTCGTCACGAAGGCCGAGCGATGACGGCTGCCGATGCGCGCAGAGATGCCGTGGCGCTCGTAGTAGAGGCTGAGGCTGGTGGCGATGCCCGACAGGCCGTCCAGCGGGTTGTTGATGTTGTTGTCCTCGTGCAGCGAGCTGCGCGTGTTGGAAACGCTGCCTGTGATGCCGATGCCGTCCCAGGCCGGGCCGATCAGGCCCGCGTCCAGCGAACCGCTCAGCTCGGTGCCGGCGATCATGCCGCCGTTGCCGTTGGCCTGCGTGTTCAGCAGGCCGATGTTGCTGATCGGCGTGTAGGTCGTCGGGTTGGGGAAGCCGGTGAAGTCGAACGGGATGGAGCGCGAGTAGACGAAGTTCTTGATGTGCTTGTGGAAGGCCGCGGCCGCCACGTAGCTGCGCTTGCTGAAGTAATGCTCGACGGACAGGTCCACCGCGTCTGCACGCCACGGCTCCAGCTTGGCATTGCCGCCGCTGGCCGACCAGGTGCGGTCCGTGCTGCTGACGCTGATGTTCGAGAAGCCCGCGCGCATGTCTTCCATGTTCGGGCGCGCCAGCACCTTGGCCAGGCCGAAGCGCACGATGGTGTTGTCGGCCAGGTCGGCCGACAGGTTGATGGTGGGCAGCGTGTCGGTGTAGCTGGTGCCGCCGGTGGTGGGGTCGCTGGCCTTGGTGACGGGGTTCCACAGCAGGCCGTCGCTCCACTGCTTGGCGTGCACGACGCGCAGGCCCAGGCTGCCGTGGAAGGGCACGCCCGCCTCGAACTCGAAGCCCAGCTTGGCATGCGCTGCCGTGACCTGCTCGTGCACCGCCCAGATGCGGCCGGGGGCCTGGTCCACCGAGGACGGCGCCGAGTCATAAAGGCCCAGCACGCTGGGCAGGTCGAAATTGACCATGCGGATGTTGCTGCCGGCAAAGCTCAGGTCGGTCGGCTCGCGCAGCAGGTTGCTGGGGATCAGCACCGGCGTGCGGTTGTTCTTCAGGTTGTAGTAGACCTCGGTGCGGTTCATGGACTTGTCGCGCTCCGAATAGTCCACGCCGCCCTCGAAGCTGCTCAACCAGCCCTCGAAGCTGCGGCCCGCGGTGAGCTTGAGCGCCTTGATCTCGTCGCGCACGTGGGGGAACTGGCTGCGGCCATCGCGGCCCCAGTTGGCGGGGTCGGTCAGGTAGACCGACTTGGGGTCGGAGAAGTCGAAATTGGGCGCGAAGGTCGAGCGGCCGTCACCGGTGACGATGTGGGCGTTGTTCAACGCCACGCGGCTCAACGAGCCGGCCTCCACCTCGGCGTTCTGCTCGTCGCGCTTGGCCTTGGACCAGCTCAGGTCGCCCGCCAGCTTCCAGTCGGCCAGCTTCAACTCGTTGTTCCAGCCGATGGCGCGGATGTCGTCCTTGCGCTGGTTGAAGGTCGTCAACGCCACGGGCGTCGTGTTGAGGACGTTGCCGCTCGTGACGAGCTTGTCGCCATTGACCACGGTCGTCTGCGCATTGCTCCAGCTCGCGCCGGACCACACCGACATGTCCGACATCACCGTGCGGCGTGCCTCGGTCTGGTTGAACCTGGAGTAGTACAGGTCCAGCGTGCTGTGGAAGCCGTTGCCGGGCTTGTACTCCAGCACACCCATCAGGCCGTCGCGCTTCTGGCGCGACGAAGCGGCGCCCAGCTCGAAGCCCTGCAGCGCCACCGAATCCGTCGGCGTGCCCGGCAGCGGCGAGCCCCAGTTGTTGGTGTTGGCCCACCACCAGCTCTTGTAGTGCTTTTCCTGGTTGGGCGAATCCAGGTGGGCGAAGCCCACCGCCGCGCCCCAGGTGCGGTCGGTCGACTGCGTGACCCACGAGGCGCTGAGACGGTTGCCGGTGCCCGAGATCTCGGGGTTCAGCGAGCCGTTGGAGTTGCGCTCCAGGCGCGCACCGAGCACCACCTGCGAGGTGCTGAAGTCCAGCGGCCGCAGCGTCTTCATGTTGATGGTGCCGGACAGCCCCTGCGCCGACAGGCTGGGGTCGGGCGTCTTGTAGACCGTGGCGGCGTTGATCAGCTCGGAGGGGAACTGGTCGTACTCCACCGAGCGGTTGTCGCCCGTGGAGACGATCTCGCGGCCGTTCAGCAGCGTCACGCCGTAGCGCGGCGCCATGCCGCGGATGCTGATGACCGACGCGCGGCCCGCCACGCGCTGGGCCGTGAGGCCAGGCAGGCGCGAGATCGCGTCGGCGATGGACACGTCGGGCAGCTTGCCGATGTCCTCCGACGAGATGGCCTCGACGATGGCATCGGCATTGCGCTTGGTGCTGATCGAGGACTCGAGGCTGGCGCGGAAGCCCGTCACCGTGACGGTCTCGAGCTTCTGCTCGCCGGTCGGCGCCGTCTGGGCCAGCGCCGACGCGCTGATCAGGCCGGCGCACAGGGCCGCGATGGGGGTGAGGGCGTGCTCTCGGGCACGCAGGGAATGGCGAGGCATGGGGTGTGTCTCCTGGTTCGTCTTGTTCGCTGGTCGGGCGGTCCGCAACGGCAATCCCTCGCTGGCCAGGCCAGGAATTTACCGAAAAAATGGAACCGGTTCCAAACGCGACGCAAATCTAATTCGGCGCGCGCAAGGTTGTCAACCGAAGTCGCCCGGGGATTGACGTTTCATTTCCCCAACACCTACCGTCGCGGCCCCAACCCGAGACGACGATGAACCGCAACACCCTTCTTTTCGCCAGCCTGCTGGCGCTGGCCGGCACCGGCGCCAACGCAGCCGACACCGATGCCATCGTGCAGGCCTGGCCCGCCCGCCAGCCGCATCGCGACGCCGCGCTGAAGGGCCTGAGCCTGCGCCAGAAGATCGGCCAGATCACGCAGCCGGAGATCCGCACGATCACGCCCGACGAGGTGCGCGAGTACGCCATCGGCACCGTGCTGAACGGCGGCGGCGGCTGGCCCGGCATGGACCGCGCCGCCACGCCGGCGCAGTGGCGCGCGCTGTCTGAGCAGTTTCAGGCCGCGGCACTGCAGGCCACGCCCGGCATCCCGCTGCTGTGGGGCACGGACGCCCTGCACGGCCACAACAACGTGCGCGGCGCGACGCTCTTCCCGCACAACATCGGCCTGGGCGCCACGCGCGATGCCGACCTCGTGCGCGACATCGGCCGTGCCACCGCCCGCGCCGTGCGCGCGACCGGCCTGCACTGGACCTTCGCGCCGACGCTGGCCGTCGTGCAGGACGTGCGCTGGGGCCGCACCTACGAGAGCTTCGGCGCCGATCCGGCGCTCGTGAAGCGCCTCGGCCAGGCCGAGGTCGAAGGCCTGCAGGACGGGCTGAAGGACGGCCGCGGCGTGCTGGCCACGGCCAAGCACTACATCGCCGACGGCGGCACGCGCCGCGGCATCGACCAGGGCGTGGCGCACGCCTCGCCGGCCGAGCTCGCGCAGGTCCACGGCGCTGGCTATCTCGGCGCGCTGGACGCCGGCGTGCTGACCGCGATGGCCTCGTTCAGCAGCTGGACCGACAGCGCCGGCTACGTGGAGCACGGCAAGATGCACGGCAACAGGACGCTGCTGACCGACGTGCTGAAAGACCGCCTGGCCTTCGACGGCCTGGTGGTGAGCGACTGGGACGGCATCGGCCAGTTGCCGGGCTGCGCCCCCGAGGACTGTCCCGCCGCCATCAATGCCGGCATCGACATCGTCATGGTGCCGTTCAAGTGGAAGGCCTTCTACGCCAACACGCTACGCGACGTCGAGCAGGGCCGCATCCCGATGAGCCGCATCGACGACGCCGCGCGTCGCATCCTGCGCGTGAAGTTCAGCCTGTCGGTATCGACCGACGTGCCCGCCACGGTCGAGGCAATGCAGGAACCCGAACTGGCCCGTCGAGCGGTGCGCGAGTCTCTCGTGCTGCTGAAGAGCAAGCCGGGCCTGTTGCCGCTGCCGCGCACGGCGCGCGTGCTGGTCGTCGGCGCTGCGGCCGACGACGTGAAGCGCCAGGCCGGCGGCTGGAGCGTGACCTGGCAGGCCCGCGACACGAGCAACGCCGACTATCCACAGGCCACGACGCTGCTGGCCGCGCTGCGCCAGCGCCTGGGCGCGGCCCAGGTGACGTTCGACCCCGACGGCACGACGCAGGACCCGGCGCGCTTCGACGCCGTCGTCGCCGTGCTGGCCGAGCAACCCTATGCCGAGGGCGAGGGCGACGTGCGCATCACCGAGAGCCTGCGCCACAGCCGCCGCCATCCCGAGGACCTCGCCGTGCTCCAGCGCGTGAGTGGCCACGGCAAGCCCGTCATCACGCTGCTGTACTCGGGCCGGCCGCTGTACGTGAACGACCTGGCCAACAAGAGCGACGCCTTCATCGCCGCCTGGCTGCCTGGCAGCGAGGGCACGGGCCTGGCGGACCTGCTCGTCGCGCCCGCCGCCGGCGAGCCGGCCTGGCCGGGCTTCACGGGGCGGCTGTCCTTCCCGTGGCCGGCAGGGCCGTGCCAGTTCAGCACGCACGAAGCCAGGCCCTGGTGGCCGGTCGGCGGTGGGCTGAGCGGTGCCGAGAAGACCGAGCAGCCACGGTTGCCCGAACCCGCCGATCCGCCCCTCTGCCCCCTGTGATTCAATGCGCCCTCAGAGAACGCAAGAGGGCGAATGGCAACGATCAAGGATGTGGCGCGACTGGCGGGCGTGGGCGTGGGCACCGCGTCGCGCGTCATCAGCGGAAACGGTTCCGTCGCACCGGCAACGGCCGAGCGGGTGCGCAAGGTCATCGCCCAGCTGAAGTTCCGTCCGTCGCAGACGGCACGGTCGCTCGGCGCCGGCACATCCAAGCTGATCGGCGTCTACATCCCCTTCCTGCGCGGCACCTACTACACGCCCATCCTGCGCGTCATCGACCTGGTGCTGCGCGGCAAGGGCTTGCACATGGTCGTCGCGTTCGGCGAGGGCATCGAGGACGAGCGCGTCGAGACCAACGACGGCATGCGCTTCCTGCTGGACCGCGACTGCGACGGCCTCATCGTGCTGTCCAACGCGATCCAGGACGAGGACATCAAGGCGCTGGGCCCGGCCGCGCGCCAGGTCGTGGTGCTGAACCGGCACTTCGACCGCATCAAGGACCAGTGCTTCACGGCCGACCACGTGCAGGGCGGCGTGCAGGCCGCGCGCGCGCTGCTGCAGCACAAGCACAAGGACATCGCCGTCATCTCCGGCCCGACGACGTCGCCCGACAACGTGGCGCGCCTGGCCGGCTTCATGGGCGAGCTGGCGCTGCGCGGGCATGACGTCTCCAAGGTGCTGACCGTGCCGGGCGACTTCTCCAACCAGGCTGGCTGGGACGCAGCCGACACGCTGCTGAAGCTCAAGCGCCTGCCCACCGCGGTGTTCTGCGCCAACGACGAGATGGCCATCGGCCTGCTCGCCCACTTCCAGGAGCGCGGCGTGTCGGTGCCGCACGAGGTGTCGGTGCTGGGCTACGACGACTCGCCCAGCGCCGAGTTCGCCGCGCCGCGCCTCACGTCGGTGCACATCCCCAGCCACGAGGTCACGCTGGCGGGCCTGAACTGGCTGCTGAACCGCTGCTACGAGCTGGAGCTGCCAGTGTCGCGCCAGTTCGACATCTCCGTGACATGGCGGGCATCGGTGGCGGCACCGCCAACGCGGAAGCGGAGCTGACGGCAACAGCCGCCACAATCCGGGCCTGACTTCTTGTTTCGGCCCACAACAATGTCTTCGCGCGTCCTGACCGGCATCACCACGACCGGCACCCTGCACCTCGGCAACTACGTCGGCGCCATCCGCCCGGCCATCGCCGCCAGCCGCACGGCCGGCGTGGAGAGCTTCTTCTTCATGGCCGACTTCCACGCGCTGATCAAATGCGATGAGCCGGACCGCATCGCCCGCTCCAGCCGCGCCATCGCCGCCACCTGGCTGGCCGCCGGCCTGGATGCCGAGCGCGTCACCTTCTACCGCCAGAGCGACATCCCCGAGATTCCCGAGCTGACCTGGTTGCTGACCTGCGTGACCGCCAAGGGCCAGATGAACCGCGCCCATGCCTATAAGGCCGCCGTGGACGCCGCCGTCGCCGCCGGCGAGGAGCCGGATGCCAACGTGAGCCTGGGCCTGTTCAGCTACCCGGTGCTGATGGCCGCCGACATCCTGATGTTCAACGCGCACAAGGTGCCGGTGGGCAAGGACCAGATCCAGCACATCGAGATGGCCCGCGACGTGGGCCAGCGCTTCAACCACCTGTTCGGTCAGGGCAAGGACCTGTTCACGCTGCCCGAGGCCGTGACCGACGCCGAGATGGAGCTGCTGCCCGGCCTGGACGGCCGCAAGATGAGCAAGAGCTATGACAACGTCATTCCTCTGTTCGAGGGCGGCGCGAAGGCCCTGCAGGAAGCCGTCGCGCGCATCGTCACCGACAGCAAGCTGCCCGGCGAGCCCAAGGACCCCGAAGGCCAGGCGCTGGTCACGATCTTCGATGCCTTCGCCACGCCCGACGAGCGCGCCGCCTTCCGCGCCGCGCTGCGCGGCGGCCTGGGCTGGGGCGAGGCCAAGCAGCAACTCGTGGCGCAGATCGAAGGCCAGATCGGCCCGATGCGCGCCCGCTACGCCGAGCTGATGGCCCACCCCGAACAGCTCGAGGCCATCCTGCAGGCCGGCGCCGCCAAGGCCCGCGCCATCGCCATCCCGTTCCTGAAGACGCTGCGCGAGGCCGTGGGCCTGCGCCCGTACACGCAGACGGCGACCACCGCCATCGCGAAGGCCGAGAAGGCCGCGCTGCCGGTGTTCAAGCAGTACCGCGAGGCCGACGGCAAGTTCTACTTCAAGCTGCTCTCGGCCGGCGGCGAGCTGCTGCTGCAAAGCCAGGCCTTCGAGCAGGGCCGCGACGCCGGCCAGTGGGTCGCAAGGCTGAAGAAGGACGGCGCGGTCGCACTGACCGCCGACGCGCCCGTGCAGCGCGAAGCCAGCGAAGCCGACATCGCTGCCGCGCTCGCCGCATTCCAGGAAGAGGCCTGAAGTCATGAAGCCCCCACGCTCGCTTTGCTCACTGCCCCCCGAGGGGGCGCATCAGCGCCTTCGGGCGGCCGGGCGCCGCTGATGACCACGCCCGCGATCACCGAACTGCTCGCCGGCACGTCGCGCGGCGACTCGGCGGCGCTGCAGCAGCTCTATGCGGTGCTGTACCCCGAGATCAAGCGCGTGGCCCGCATCCGCCTCGCGCAGAGTGGCCCCGGCGGCCGCGCCGCCGGGCTGGACACCACCGCGCTCGTGCACGAGGGCTTTCTGCGCATGGCCGACCAGCAAGGCCTGCAGGGCGAGACGCGCGGCCAGTTCTTCTCCTACGTGGGCCGCGTGCTGCGCTCCGTCGTCATCGACCACCTGCGCACCGAGGGCCGCGACAAGCGCGGCGGCGACGCGCTGATGGTGACCCTCTCGGCCGCCAGCGAGGTGGCCGCCGTGCAGAGCCAGGCCGTGGACCTGATCGGCCTGGACCAGGCGCTGGCGCGCATGCGCGAGCTGGACGAGCGTCTCTACGAACTCATCGAGATGATCGGCTTCGCCGGCCTGTCCATCGCCGAGGTCGCGACGCTGCGCGGCCTCTCCACGCGCAGCATCAACCGCGAGCTGCTGAAGGCCCGGGCGCTCCTGCAGGAGCTGCTCGGCGACCCGCCCGACACCACATACTGATGAAGCCTGCCGACTGGCAACGGCTGTCCCAGCTGTTCGACGAGCTGGCGGAGCTGCCGGCCGCCGAACGCCGGGCGCGGCTCGCGGCCATGCCGCCGGCCCAGGCCGCGCAGCTGTCGCGCATGTTGTCCGAACTGCCCGACGACGGGCCGGCGACGGTGGCCAGCATCTTCGGCTTCCAGCGCCAGCTGGCCGGTGCGCTCAACGAGCCCGCCCCGCCGGCGCGCGAGGCGCCCAAGGCCGGCGACCGCTTCGGCGCCTGGTGCCTGGCCGAGCTGCTGGGCGAAGGCGGCATGGGCCAGGTCTGGCGGGCCGAGCGCGCCGATGGCCTCTACCAGGGTGAGGCGGCCATCAAGCTGCTGCGCGACGACGTGGCCGGCGCCGGCGTGGCCGCGCGCTTCGCCCGCGAGCGCGCGCTGCTGGGCCGGCTGACCCACCCCGGCATCGCGCGCCTGCTGGACGCCGGCGAGCAGCACGGCCGCGTCTTCCTGGTGCTGGAGTACGTGGCCGGCAAGACGCTGTCCGAGCATGCCCGCGGCCTGCCGCTGGCGGAGCGCGTGAAGCTGCTGGTCAGCGTCGCCAGCGCCGTCGAGTACGCGCATGCCCAGCTCATCGTCCACCGCGACCTCAAGCCCAGCAACGTCATGGTGGACGACCGCGGGGCGCCCAAGCTGCTGGACTTCGGCATCGCCGGGCTGCTGGACGACTCGGGCCAGCAGTCCGACAACGCGCTGACGCAGCTCACCGGCCGCCGCCTGACGCCGGCCTACGCAGCGCCGGAGCAGATCACCGGCGAGACCATCGGCGTAGCGGCCGACATCTACTCGCTGGGCGTCATGCTGCACGAGCTGGCCACCGGCGTGCTGCCCTTCAGCGGCAGCAGCCACAGCCGCACGGCGCTGGAGCACGCGGTCGTGCACCAGGAGGCGCGGCGCATCAGCCAGTCGCTGGACCAGGCGTCCGACGAGACCCTGTCCGGCGCCAAGGGCGGGCCCGGCTGCCCGCCCGACGCGGACGAAGCCGCCGGCGACCTGGAGGCCGTCGTCGCCAAGGCGCTGCGCAAGAACCCCGCCGAGCGCTATGCCAGCGTCGGCGCACTCATCGACGACCTGCAGCGCTGGCTGCAGCAGCGCCCGGTCAGCGTGCGCGCGGAGGACTGGCGCCACCGCGTGCACCTCTGGGCGCGCCGCAACGCGGCGGTGGCGCTGGGTGGCGGGCTGGTGCTCGCGGCACTCAGCGCGGGCCTGGCCGTCAGCCTGTGGCAGCGCAGCGCGGCGCAGGCAGCGGCGCGGCAGTCCGAGCAAGTCACGGGTTATCTCACCGAGCTGCTCGCCGCCGCCAGCCCGGACCAGAACGGCGGCCGCCAGCCCACCGTCGTCGAGCTGCTGGACCGCAAGCGCCAGGAACTGCAGACGCGCTTCAACGACGAGCCCGAGGTCAAGGACCGCATCCTCGACACGCTGGCGCAGACGTACCACACGCTGCAGCGCTTCGACGTGGCCGCGCCGCTGGCCGAGCAGCGCCTCGCGCTCGCCCGCAAGGCCTTCGGCGACGACGACCCGCGCACCGAGGACGCCACGATCAAGCTGGCCGCCATCCACACCGCCGTCGCCAGCGCGCAGCCGGTGATCGACCTGCTCGCGCCGCTGCTGCCGCGCCTGGACGAGCGCGACGGGCAGTTCAACGACCAGTCCTTCCACCTGCGGCTGCAGCTGCTGGGCGCCTACGCGCGGCTGGGCCGCTTCACGGAGGCCGAGCGGGAGTTCGCGCTGGCACGCCGCGCCAACGACGCGCTCAACGCGAACGACGGCTTCGAGCACGCGGGCTTCGCCACGCAGGAGGCCGTGCTGTTCGTGCAGCAGGGCCGGCTGGCCGAGGCCGAGCACGCGCTGGAGGTGACCCGGCCGTTCTGGCGCGCAGCCGAGCCCGAGCGCCTGCGCGCCTCGCTCGTGCTGGAGCGCAACTACGCCTTCGTGCACTGGAAGCGCGCGGCCGAGAGCGCCACCGCCGCCACGGCACGCAGCGACGACCTGGTCCGCCGCTGGGACGCGATGGCCCGGCCGGGCAACCACGCCAGCACGCTGATGCGCCAGCAGCTCGCCATTTACCTGCAGCAGCTGGGCGAGTTCGACGCCGCCCTTGCGCAGCTGGCCCGCGCGCAGGCCGACACCGAAGCCGCTGGCGCCGACGACGCAGTGACCGGCCAGCTGCGCCGCATCCAGCTGCTGGAGGCCCGCGTGCTGGCCGCCGGCGGCGCCGACGACGCGGCCGTGAAGCAGGCGGCGAAGGCGCTCGCCGGGCTGGACGCCGCGCCACTGATCGGCGACGCACGCCGCGCCGAGGGCCTGCTGATGCTGGGCCGCGTGGCGCTGGCACCCGGCGCGGGCACGGCGGGCCAGGCCCTGGCCCGCGAGCTGCAGGCGAGGCTGGACGCACTGCGCCCGGTGCTGGCGCAGGCACGCAACCTGTCGACCCGCATCGCCCTCTTCAAGGCCCGGCTGGCCGGCACGCCCGAGGCCTGGCTGGCCGCCGCGCGCGAGCGCGTGGCCTACTTCGACGCGCTGCCCGAACCGCAAGGCCTGCCGGAGTGGACGGCCCGGCTGCAGCTGGCCTGCGCGCTGCGCGCCAGCGGCCAGCCCGCGGCCGACGCGCAGGCCCGCGCGGACGGCGCCCGACCGTCCAACCTGCGCGCGCTGACCGCCACGCCCCACCCGCTGCTCGACGTGGCCACGCGATCGCCCGCGGACTGCGACTGGCGTTTCTAGAGTCGCCGCCCTAGCGAAACTGGGCAGGGCGTCACGCCAAAACGCGTTTTCCCGCAGGGGACAGGCATTGCCACGCGGTAACTTCGCAGGTTCAGAAACCAAGAAGTACCCGGAGACCCGCATGGCCACCATCGCCGCCGACCAGCTCGCGCTGCCCCGCCTCTATCACTGGGAGCGCGCGGCGGCCAACGCGGTGACGCTGACGCAGCCAATGGGTGGTGTCGGTGGTGCCGAGGTCAAGACTTTCACCTGGGCCCAGGTCGGCGACCAGGTGCGCCGCATGGCCGCGTTCCTGAAGGCCAAGGGCGCCGCCGAGGGCTGGCCGGCCGATGCCAAGGTGGCCATCCTGTCCAAGAACTGCGCCTGGTGGCTGATGAGCGACCTGGCCATCTGGATGGCAGGTTATGTCAGCGTGCCGCTGTACCCGACGCTGGCGGCCGAGACGGTCTCCCAGATCCTCACGCACAGCGAGGCGCGCTTCATCTTCGTCGGCAAGCTGGACGACTGGCCGGCGATGAAGGCCGGCGTGCCGGCCGGCCTGCCCGGCGCGAGCTACGCGCTGTCGCCCGACGACGCGAAGCAGGCCTACGAGAGCTGGGACGCCATCTGCGCCCGCACGCAGCCGCTGCCCGGCGAGGTCACGCGGGCGGCCAGCGAGCTGTGCACGTTGATCTACACGTCCGGCACGACCGGCGCACCCAAGGGGGTGATGCACTGCTTCGGCGCGTTCACGTGGGCCATCGCCGAAGGCCTGGAGCGCTTCCCGATGAGCGCCGCCGACCGCATGCTGTCCTACCTGCCGCTGGCGCACGTGGCCGAGCGCGTGCTCGTCGAGCACGCCTGGCTGAAGGAGGGGCTGCGGGTGTGGTTCGCCGACTCGCTGGAGACCTTCACGGCCGACCTGCAGCGTGCGCGGCCCACCATCTTCTTCAGCGTGCCGCGGCTGTGGGTCAAGTTCCAGCAGGGTGTGCAGGCCAGGATGCCGGCGCAGAAGCTGAACCGCCTGCTGCGCCTGCCCCTCATCGGCGGCCTGATCCGCAAGAAGGTGAAGAAGGCGCTGGGGCTGGACCAGTGCCGCATCGCCGTTGGCGGCGCCGCGCCCATGCCCGTCGCGCTGCTGGAGTGGTACGAGACCATCGGCCTGCACATCAACGAGGGCTACGGCATGACCGAGAACCTGGCCCTATCGCACATGACGCTGCCCGGCAAGAAACAGCACGGCACCGTGGGCCCGGCCTACGCCGGCGTGCAGACGCGCATCGACCCGGCCACCGGCGAGCTGCAGATGCGCAGCCCCGCGCTGATGCTGGGCTACTACAAGGAGCCCGGCCTCACCGTCGACGCGCTGACGCCCGACGGCTGGCTGCACACCGGCGACAAGGTGACGCAGGACGCCGAAGGCTGCGTGCGCATCACCGGCCGCGTGAAGGACTTGTTCAAGACCAGCAAGGGCAAGTACGTCGCGCCCGCGCCCATCGAGGACCGCCTGGGCATGCACCCCACCATCGAGGCCTGCTGCGTGGCCGGCGCCAACCTGAACCAGCCGCTGGGCATCGCGATGCTGTCGCCCCAGGGCCTGCAGCGAGCCGCCACCGACGCGGCCGGCCTGCAGGCGGAACTGGCCCAGCACCTGGAAGCCGTCAACGCGCGGCTGGACCCGCACGAGCAACTCGACACGCTGGTGCTCATCAAGACGCCGTGGACCGTGGACAACGGCTTCATCACGCCAACCTTCAAGGTCAAGCGCAACCGCGTCGAGGAGGCCTACGGCGCGAAGTTCGAGGGCTGGGTGAAGCGGCGGGTGAAGGTGCAGTTCGGGGACTGAAAACCCTCAACGCAGAGGATGCGGCGGTAGTGCCGATGCGAACAATCCTGCGATCTCACCTGCGGGAGGGCGCATGGCCATCAGCATCGACTGGAAGGACAAAGGGTTCGCCGCCGCGCCGGAGCTGAAGACTGCACCGTCGCAAGGACTCGTGATGTATCGGGCGTGGGGCGCCAACAGCGGCGAATGGGGCTCCGGGTACTTCTCGCTTGAGAAGCCGACTTCAGCGCTCGATGCCGAACTGCGGTTCAACATTGCCGACTGGGGCAACGGCATCCATTTCGTCTCAACATTCCGGTTGAGGGAGGGGCATGCCTTCTTCGTCGGCCCGGTCGCTCACGGCCCCCGGGACCTGTCCCGACCAGGCACGCAGGTTTTCGTCCCGGCTCCACTGGAGACCAAGGTCATTCTGGAACGGTCTCGCGAGGTGCTGCGCCAAGACGTCGTTGTGGTCCAGCGCCCAGGCAACACCTAGCGCGGTCACCTTCATGCGCGCCAGTAGTCCGCGCGCCCGTAATGCGCCCGCAGATGCTCCACCCACAGCCGCGTCCTCAGCGGCAGATGGCGCGCCTGCGGGAACACGGCGTAGATGCCGTTGGGCGGCGCGGCGAAGTCGTCCAACACGCTGACGAGCCGGCCGGCGGCGAGGTCGGCCTCCACTTCCCAGGTGCTGCGCCACGCGATGCCGAGACCGGCCACGCACCAGTCGTGCAGCACCTGGCCATCGCTGCAGTCCAGGCGACCGGTGGGCCGCAGGTGCTGCACGGCACCGTCGATCTGGAAAGCCCAGCCGCGCACCTGGCTGGCCTCGGAGCTGAGCGTCAGGCAGGCGTGGCGGCCGAGTTCGTCGGGATGCTTCGGGACGCCCGCACGCTTCAGGTAGCCCGGCGCGGCGACGCACAGCCGGCGGTTGTCGGCCAGCCGTGTGCTGACGAGGCTGGAGTCAGGCAGGTCGCCGACGCGCACAGCGCAGTCGAAACCCTCATGCACGATGTCGACGACACGGTCGCTGAGGTTCAGCGACAGGCTCAGGTCGGCATGCTCGGCGAGGAAGGCCGGCACCAGCGGCGCGACGTGGCGGCGGCCGAAGCCGGCCGGTGCCGTGACGCGCAAGTGGCCACTGGCCTTCAGGCCGCCGGCGCTGACGGCCGCTTCGGCATCGGCCAACGACGCGATGAGCCGCTGGCAGTCCTCCAGGAAGGCCTGCCCCTCAGGCGTCAGCGTCAGCCGCCGCGTCGTGCGCAGCATCAGCTTGACGCCCAGTCGTGCCTCCAACGCGTCCAGCCGCCGGCCCATGACGGCCGGCGCCACGCCTTCCACCTGGGCCGCCGCCGTCAGGCTGCCCTTGGCCGCCACGAGCACGAAGGACTCGATCTGCTTGAGCTTGTCCATGCCGGGATTGTGACGAACTGACAACGCAAACCTGGGAAGAACCCGTCCGATTTGTGCGTTTTACTCACCTATTCCTTTGCGTGCACTGCAGCAAATAAGGGCTCGCGCAAAGGCAAGATGCAAGGCAATCTTTCGCCGAACTCACTGGAGGTTGCCCCATGTCCACCGCCCGCACCACGCTGCACCGCCTGCAGGTCGATGCCGACCTCGCCCGCTTCATCGACACCGAAGTGCTGCCCGGCACCGGCGTCAGCGCCGAGGCCTTCTGGGCCGGGTTCAGCAAGATCGCCCACGACCTCGCGCCCAAGAACCGCGCGCTGCTGGCCGAGCGCGACCGCCTGCAGTCCGAGCTGGACGCCTGGCACGAGGCCCACCCCGGCCCTATCGCCGACATGCCGGCCTATCGCGAATTCCTGCAGCGCATCGGCTACCTGGTCGAGCCGCCAGCCCAGGTGAAGGCCACGACGGCCAACGTCGACGCCGAGCTGGCGCTGCAGGCCGGCCCGCAGCTGGTCGTGCCCATCCTGAACGCGCGCTACGCACTGAACGCGGCCAACGCGCGCTGGGGTTCGCTGTACGACGCGCTGTACGGCACCGACGCCATCCCCGAGGCCGACGGCGCCACGCGAGCCGGCGCCTACAACCCGGTGCGCGGCGCCAAAGTCATCGCCTTCGCCCGCCAGGTGCTGGATCAGGCGGCGCCGCTCGCGACCGGCTCGCACGCCGACTCGACCGGCTACCGCGTCGAGGGCGGCCAGCTGGTCGTGGCCCTGGCCTCGGGCGCCACGACGGGCCTGAAGGACCCTGCCGCCTTTGCCGGCTACCAGGGCGAAGCCGCCGCGCCCAGCAGCGTGCTGCTGGTGCACCACGGCCTGCACCTGGACATCCGCATCGACCGCTCGACCGCCATCGGCAAGACCGACGCGGCCGGCGTCGCCGACGTGGTGCTGGAAGCGGCACTGTCGACCATCCTGGACCTGGAAGACTCCGTCGCCGCCGTCGACGCCGAGGACAAGCTGCTGGCCTACCGCAACTGGCTGGGCATCCAGCTCGGCACGCTGACCGAGGAGGTCGCCAAGGGCGGCACCACCTTCACGCGCCGCCTGAACGCCGATCGCGTCTACACAGCGCCTGCCGGTGGCACGGTCAGGCTGCACGGCCGCTCGCTGATGTTCGTGCGCAATGTCGGCCACCTGATGACCAACCCGGCCATCCTGCTGGACGACGGCAGCGAGATCCCCGAGGGCATCATGGACGCGGTCGTCACGACGACCATCGCTGTCCACGACCTCAAGCGCCGCGGCAACTCGCGCACCGGCAGCGTCTACATCGTGAAGCCCAAGATGCACGGCCCGGCCGAAGTGGCCTTCGCTGCCGAGCTGTTCACGCGCGTCGAGCAGTTGCTGGGCCTGCCGGACAGCACGGTCAAGCTGGGCATCATGGACGAGGAGCGCCGCACCTCCGTCAACCTGATGGCCTGCATCGCCGCCGCCGCCAGCCGCGTGGCCTTCATCAACACCGGCTTCCTGGATCGCACCGGCGACGAGATGCACACCGCGATGCGCGCCGGCCCGATGCTGCGCAAGGGCGACATGAAGACCTCCAGCTGGATTCAGGCCTACGAGCGCAGCAACGTGCTGACCGGCCTGGCCTGCGGCCTGCGTGGCCGCGCGCAGATCGGCAAGGGCATGTGGGCCATGCCCGACCTGATGGCCGCGATGCTGGAGCAGAAGATCGGCCACCCGAAGGCCGGCGCCAACACGGCCTGGGTGCCCTCGCCCACCGCCGCGACGCTGCACGCGCTGCACTATCACCAGGTCAGCGTCGCCGCCGTGCAGCAGGAGCTGGAGAAGGTCGACCTCGCCGCTGAGCGCGAAGCCATCCTGAACGCGCTGCTGACCATCCCGGTCGCCCCCAGCGCCGACTGGACGGCCGAGCAGCGCCAGCAGGAGCTGGACAACAACGTGCAGGGCATCCTCGGCTACGTCGTGCGCTGGGTGGACCAGGGCGTCGGCTGCTCCAAGGTGCCGGACATCAACGGCATCGGCCTGATGGAAGACCGCGCGACGCTGCGCATCTCCAGCCAGCACATCGCCAACTGGCTGCGCCACGGCGTCGTCAGCGCCGAACAGGTGCGCGAGACCTTCACGCGCATGGCCACTGTCGTCGACGGGCAGAACGCCGGCGATCCGGCCTACCTGCCGCTGGCAGCCAACCCGCAAGGCGCTGCCATGCAGGCGGCGCTGGATCTGGTCTTCAAGGGGGAGGCGCAGCCCAGCGGCTACACGGAGCCGCTGCTGCATGCATGGCGGCTGCGCGTCAAGCAGCCCTCATGAGTGCCGTGGCGACGCAACACCGATGAATAGTTGAGCCGAACAAAAGGTCACACGTCGCCCCCGGGCAACAGGTTTATTGCTGCTTGTTGCTGCAATGGTCAGGACATTCCCTTTGGTGGGTTGGAATTTGACGGGTTAGTAGTCACAACACCAACTCAATAGGTAGGAACCCACCCTTTCAGGGAGCTTGCAGCTCTCACACTCAGTAGCGTCTGCGCCGTGGCACCGCGGCTGCAGGACGAGCTCCGGCACATCACGCAGGAGCGGTCTGATATCTCATGGAGCCTACATGTTCAAAACAAACGCATTGAGTGCGGCGGCACTGGCCTACCTCGCCACGATCGCCCTGCCAACCCTGGCGCAAGAACAACCTGCGCAGCAACTGGAGCGGGTCAGCGTGACCGGTTCCGCCATCAAGCGGACCAACGTGGAGGGGCCCGCTCCGGTCGAAATCCTCACCCGCAAGCAAATCGAGAAGACCGGTGCGACCAGCATCAATGAGCTGCTGCGCTCCATCCCGTCGATCGACATCTTCGACCAGGGCGAACTGGCCTCCAACTCGCCGTCGGGTTCGGGCACCGCGAACATCAAGATGCGCGGCCTGTCGAGCAGTGAAGTGCTGGTGCTGGTGAACGGCCGCCGCGCTCCCGTCAGCGCCCTGTACGACTCCAGCGGCGCCGGCGCCGCGTTCGACATCAACACACTGCCCATCGGCGCGATCGAGCGCATCGAAATCCTGAAGGACGGCGGCTCCGCCATCTACGGCGCCGACGCGGTTGCCGGTGTCGTCAACTTCATCACCAAGACCGATTACCAGGGCATCGAAGCGACGGCGTCCTACGGCCAGAGCAGCCGCAATGACGGCAAGGAAAAGCGCGTGGGTCTCGCCGCCGGCTTTGGCGACCTGACCAAGGACCGCTTCAACATCCTGTTCGGCCTGGACTACCTCAAGCGCGACCCGATCCTGCGCAAGGACCGCGAACTGTCGAGCTCGGTGGACTTCCGGCGCTACGGCGGTCTGGACGCGCGCAGTTCGTTCGCGCCCACCGGCAACGTCATCGATCCGAACACCGGCAGCTTCGTCGGCGTGACCTATGCCGACTGCCCGGCGGACAGCCTCAACGGGACCCGCTGCCGTTACGACTTCAACAAGAGCCTGTTGACCGCCTACAACGGCGCCGACCGCCTCAGCGCGATGACGGTGGCGAACTTCCAGGTCACCAATGACGTCAAGGCCTTCGCCGAGGTGATCTATTCGACATCGAAGGACCACTTCGACGCGCACCCGGTGCCCGATTACTTCATCGTTCCCATCACGAACGCGAACCAGAAGCCATACGAGATCCTGGACGCGAACGGCAACGGCACCAACACCGTCTACATCGCCGGCCGTTTCATGCAGGGTGGCCCGCGCATGACGAACCGCAAGTCTGACTTCCTGAACGTCGCCACCGGCCTGGAAGGCAGCGTCGGCAACTACGACTGGAAGGTCAACCTCTCGCGCGGCGAGAGCAAGGTCAACAACCACGACTTCAACTACTACGACGCTGCAAAGTGGGCCGACGCGACGACCAGCGGCAAGCTGAACCCGACCGTGACGACCAACGACGAGGCCTACGTCCAGAGCCTGAAGGTGGATCCGCAGCGGACCGGCAAGTCGGTGCTGAGCACGTTGAACGCACAGCTCAGCGGTGACGTCATGCCGCTGCCGGCCGGCATGCTGCGCTTCGCGGTCGGTCTCAGCGTGAACCGTGAAACCCTCAGCGACCAGCCCGACAAGATCATCCAGGAAGGCAACGTCGTCGGCGGCATTGCCCAATCGGCGGTCGAGGCGTCGCGGACCTTCAAGGCTGTCTACGGCGAACTCAGCATCCCTGTGCTCAAGAACGTCGAGGCCCAGGCCGCGGTGCGCTATGACAAGTACCCCAACGCCAGTGCCACGAGCCCGAAGCTTGGCGTCAAGTGGTCCGTGTTGCCGACGCTGGCGCTGCGGGCGTCCTACTCCGGCAGCTTCCGCGCCCCCGTCCTCAAGCAGTTGTACGGTGGCCAGGAACAGGGCGCCACGACCGTCACCGATCCGGCTTCCTGCACGAAGCTTGGCGTCGCGCTGGACAGCAACGGCGAGTGCCAGGTTGCAGCCTTCCAGGTCAACGGTTCCAACGCCAACCTCCAGCCCGAAAAGGGCAAGAGCTGGAACGTCGGCGCCGTTTTCGAGGCGGGCTCGACCTTCAATGCGAGCGTCGACTGGTGGCGCATCAACAAGACGAACGACATCAGCACCCCGACCATCGCCTCGGCCATCCAGCAAGGCTTGTTCACGAAGAACGGCGCTCGCTTCGACATCTTCACCAACCTGCAGAACTTCGCGGAGCATCAGGTTGAAGGCGTCGACATCGATGCGCGGCTGCGTTTCCCCGGCACTAGGCTCGGCAACGTGTCGGTTCGCAACCTGACGACGTACTACGTGACCAACAAGAGCCGCTCCGGCGCGAGCGATCCCTGGGCCGACTACAACGGCACCTACGTCTACCCGCGCTTCCGCAACAACCTGATCCTGTCGACCGACATCGGCCCCTGGAGCTACAACGTATCGTGGAAGACCGTTGGCGGGTTCTGGGACACCGACAACGCCTACCCGATCGCTGCCGGCACGCGTCGCGTCGGCGGCTACGAGACGGCGGACGTGCTGGTGCAGTACGACGGCTTCAAGAGCTGGGAACTGGGCCTGGGCATCCAAAACCTGATGGACCGCATGCCACCTCTGAGCCTGACAAATGCCAACAGCAACACGTACACCCAGATGGGCTTCGCGGAGCTGTATACCAACCGCGGGCGCTTCTTCTACGTGTCGGCGAAGTACACCTTCCGCTGATCGCATGTGACTTGCTCGAAGGGCGCCTTGCGGCGCCCTTTTTCACTTAAACGACCGAATCCGGAAACCATTGCCATGAACATCCACCGCCGCTCCGTGCTGGGAGCTTCCCTGTGCGCGACCGTCACGGGTCTGCCGCTCGCGGCTGCTGCCGAGGCCGCACCCGTGCCCCCGTTGGTCGACTTCTTCCGCGCCGAGGCGCTGCGCGTCGCCGTGCTGTCGCCCGACGGCAGAGCCGTCGCCGGACTGCGGGAAGTGCGCGAACGCTGGAACGTCGTCATCTTCGACCTCGCCAGCCGCAAGGCCACCGTCGTCACCAACTTTAGCGACGGCGACGTGAGCGGGCTGCGCTGGATCAACAACGAACGCCTACTGTTCTCGATAACCGACCGCAAGCGCGGCAACTACGACCAAATCCCCGGTGGCCTCTTCGCCATCAACAAGGACGCCAGCCAGTTCCTTACTCTCGCTGAGCGCAGCATGACGACGGACCTGGGCGGTCAGAAGCTGCTGCCCGCCGGCACGACCTTCCACTCGCGCGTCGTCGAGAACGGCAAGCTGACTTCCGACGTGCTCGTCAGCGTCGGCTCCCGGCAAGGTAAGGGACGAGCCAGCACCCATCTGTACCGGCTCAACACGCTGACGGCGCGCAGCAGCCTGCTGACCCTGGGTGGACCGGCCAACGTGCAGACCTGGGTCGTCGACCCGGCCGGCGTGCCCCGCGCGGCGCGCGCCGAAGTCGACGATGAGGCCCAGCTGTGGGTGCGCGACAGCGCCAGCAGCGACTGGCGCTTGCTGTCCAAGTCCAGCGCCGAGCATTTCGAATCGATCATCGAACCGCTGGCCTTCGATGCGTCGGGCCGGTTCTACGTCTCGGCCCGCGCCAGCGGCCAGGACATCGCAGCCATCTACGGCTGCGACCTGAAGACCGGCCAGCTCGACGCCGAGCCGGTGGCAGCTATCCAGGGCTTCGACCTCGACGACGGGTTGCTCTTCGACGCCGGCCGCAAGCGCCTCCTCGGCGTGAACTACGAGGCGGTGATGCCCGGCACTTATTGGATCGACGACAAGCGCGCGGCGATCCAGGCCCAGCTCGACAAGCAACTCCCCGACACCCTCAATGCGCTGCAGTTCGGGGGCGACGCCGACATCGAGACCGTACTGGTGCACGCAAGCTCGGACCGCGACCCGGGCCGGTTCTACGTCTACGACGTCAAGGCCGCACAGTTGCTCGGCATCGGGCAGTCACGCCCCTGGATCAAGCCGGAGCAGATGAGCGCCACGCGCTTCCTGCGGTACAAAGCGCGCGACGGCCTGGAGATCCCCGCGCAGTTGACGCTGCCGCGTCGGGGAGCCGGCAAGCCACCGCTCGTCGTGCTGCACTACGGCGGCCCTTGGGTCAGAGCCATCCACTGGCACTGGGACCCCATCGTGCAGTTCCTGGCCTCGCGCGGCTACGCGGTGTTCATGCCCGCACCGCGCGCCTCCACGGGATTCGGCGCCAAGCTGTACCGGGCGGGCTGGAAGCAGTGGGGCCTGGCCATGCAGGATGATGTGACCGACGGCGTGCGCCATCTGATCGACGAGGGTCTGGTGGACGGCAAGCGCGTCTGCCTGGCCGGCGCCAGCTACGGCGGCTACCTGACGATGATGGGCCTGGCCAAGGAGCCGGAGCTGTTCCGCTGCGGCATCAACTGGGTCGGCGTGACCGACCCCAGCTTCATGTTCACCGTGACATGGACAGACTTCAACCGTTTCGGAGGGTCCGACGTAAACCTGCGCCGCCTCATCGGCGACCCCGAGCGCGACGCGGAGCAATTCAAGCACACCTCTCCCGTCGTGCGCGCCGCCGAGATCAAGCAGCCCGTGCTGATGGGCTACGGCGGCCTGGATCAGCGCGTGCCACTGATCAACGGCGAGAAGATGCGCGACGCGCTGCGCAGCCACAACCCGAACGTCGAATGGGTCGTCTACCCCGACGAAGGCCACGGCTGGCAGATCGAGAAGAACAACCTGGACTTCTGGGGCCGGGTGGAACGATTCCTGGCGGCAAACCTCAGCTGAATGGCGTCGTCCTGGACATGGCTTGAAAAGGGGGCGGCACCGCGCGGATGGGGCCGCCCTGCCCAAGCCATCTGCCCCGCACACAAAGCAGCAACACTGTTGCTTTCTTGCCCGAGCAACCGTCCATGGCGGTCGAGAACTGTCGCGAATCCGCGACACACCACCCCACAATACGGGTGTCGATTCGAGCTTTTTGGCCGAGTAAATCAGGAAAACCCTGATATCCGGCAGTGAAGTCGTACTCAATTGGTACGAACCCGTAAAACTCGCCAGCAAACTTTCCTCACACTTCGCGGGCTTTTCCCGGCGCAACGGCCGGGTTGGGACTAGCGCTCGCTACCCATCAGGTGACGGGCTGTCTTCATTGTCAGGAGTTATCAATGCTCAAACGTCATGCCATTAGCGCAGCTGCGCTGGCTTGTCTTACCGCTGCCATGCAGCCGGCCCTCGCTCAACAACAACTGGAACGGGTCGAGATCACGGGTTCCAGCATCAAGCGCATCGCCAGCGAGGGCGCTTTGCCGGTGCAAGTCGTCACATCGGAGCAGATCAAGGCCACCGGCGCCACCAACGTCGCCGAACTGCTGCAGCGCATGCCCGCCATGCAGGGCTTCCAGATCGCCGACATCGCGATCGGCTCCAACTCCGGCGGCACCGCCTTCGCCTCGCTGCATGACATCGGCCAGTCCTACACGCTGGTGCTGCTGAATGGCCGCCGCCTCGCGCCTACGGGCGACGGCGGCCGCGTCAACCTCAGCTCGATCCCGATGAGCGCGATCGACCGCATCGAAGTGCTGACCGACGGTGCCTCCGCGTTGTACGGCTCCGATGCCATCGCCGGCGTCATCAACTTCGTGCTCAAGCGCAACAAGCAGGGCGGCGAGATCACCGGCAGCTTCTCCAATCCGCTGGAAGGCGGCGGCAAGTCGGCCTACGCCAGCGTGACTTACGGCTTCGGCGACATCGAGCGCGACCGATTCAACGTCGTCGCCACCTACCGCCACGACGAGCAGAAGCAGCTGAAGTCCGGCGACCGCGATTTCGCCAAGACGGCCTACGTGCCCGTCACCTACGGTGGCAAGAACTACGTCTACGACCGCACCAGTACATATGCCGACCCGGCCAACGCGACGGTCAGCTTCAAAAACGGTAAGGACAGCAACGGTAACAGCTACCCCTCGACGCTCGCGACCTACGCGCTGAACCCTTACCTCATGGCCAACGGACAGTGCGCGAAGAACAACTTCTACAGCCTGGCCAACACCATCCCGCTGGCCAACGTCAACACGGCCAAGGCAGGCACCGCCCTGTGCGCGTTCGACTTCGTCTCCACGATCGACATCTATCCCGAGTCCAAGCGTGACTCGGCCTACGTGACGGGCCAGCTCAAGGTCACCGACAACGTCAAGCTGTTCTCGGACGTCGCATACAGCCGCTTCGACCTGACCGCCCGCATCGCACCGAACCCGGTGCCTATCGACATCCCCGTTGGCTCGGCGCTGTACAACAAGTACGTTTCGCCCTACCTGACGGCAGAGCAGCAGGGGCGCGTCAGCTCCGTGTCGGCCGCCTTCCGCGCAACCGACTTCGGCACGCGCGACTCCAAGACCGTCACCGATGCCAAGCACGTCGTCGTCGGCGCCGAAGCCGACATCGGCAGCTGGAACATCAACGGTGCGCTGACCTGGTCGCAGAACGCTCTGAACGAGCAGTACATCGGCGGCTACTTCAAGACCACCGAGTTCACGAACATCGTCAACACGCTGGCCATCGACCCCTTCGTGCCGTCCGGCAACCAGACCGACACGGCCAAGCAGGCTATCGCCAACTCGATCTACCACGGCAGCATCCGCACCGCCTCGACGACGCTGAAGGGCGGCGACGTGCGCGCATCCGGCGAGATCTTCGATCTGCCCGCCGGTGCGGTGAACCTGGGCGTGGGCCTCGACCTGCGCAACTACCACTACAAGCAGACGCCGTCGGCCGATGCGGTCAACGGCGTGATCTACAACTTCGCCGCCAACCCGCAGTACGACCTGGAGCGCGACAACACCGGCGTGTTCGCCGAACTGCTGGTCCCCGTCGTGAAGGGCCTGGAGGTCAATGCCTCGCTGCGCTACGACAGCATCAGCAAGATCAAGGACGCCGTGAACAACCGCGACTTCGGCCAGACGTCGAAGGCGACGACCTACAAGCTGTCGGGCAAGTACACCATCAACAGCAAGGTCATGCTGCGCGGCTCCTACGGCACGGGCTTCAAGGCACCGGACATGCTGGACATCGCCCAGCCGCTGGTCTCCAACGGCGTCACGGCCGCCAAGTACGCATGCCCCTTCCCCGACCCGGCCAACCCTGGCGCGGCGCCTTGCAAGAGCGGCAGCGACCAGTACTCGCAGCTGAGCGGCGGCAACGAGAACCTGAAGCCCGAGAAGTCCAAGCAGGCCACCATCGGCATGCGCATCGAGCCGACTTCCAACTTCAGCGCCCAGTTCGACTACTGGCAGGTCAAGCTGCGTGACGCGGTTAGCGGCGTGTCGGCCGACCAGGCGTTTGGCGATCCGCAGAAGTACAAGAGCCTGTTCACGCTGTACCGCCAGCCTGCCGAAAAGCAGGACTACTACGCGTTCATGGCCCTGTCGACCAACATCGGCCAGGCAGTCAGCAAGGGCATCGACTGGGAGTTCGAAGGCCGTGTGGACATTCCCAGCGTCGGTCGCCTGACCACGTCGGTGAACGGCACCTACATGATCGAGTCGTCCTACACCCGCCCGGGCACGAGCAACGACTTCACGGACAGCATGGGTCATTACGGCATCAACGCCGGCGTGACCTTCCGCAACATCTTCAGCACACAGTTCAAGCTGCAGACCGGTCCGCTGACGAACACGCTGCTGTTCAAGTACCGCAGCGGGTACAAGGACAAGCCCCAGACCGTGCGTGACCTGTCGACCGGCAAAAACACCAGCATCACGCTGGATGTGCCCGAGTACTTCACGTTCGACTACCAGGGCGCTTACAAGTGGAGCAAGGCGCTGGAATTGCGCCTGGGCGTCAGCAACCTGCTGAACAAGGCGCCTCCGCTGACGCTGCGTGACTCGTCGGGCCACCAGGTGGGCTACGACCCGCGCTACGCCAGCCCCATGATGCGTACTGTCTATGTGACCGGCACCTACAACTTCTGATGCCGTGAACGGCCGGCTTCGTGCCGGCACCTCGAAGGCCCGCTCACGCGGGCCTTTTTCATTTCGGCAGCGAAAATGCGCGCCGCTTCCTACCCACCACATGACCGCCACTCTGACGACACCCGACGTTCTCATCATCGGCGCCGGCCCTGCCGGCAGCGCCTGCGCGCGGGTGCTTGCCCGGGCCGGAGTCGACGTGCTGCTGGTCGACCAGCACCCCCAGGGTCGCGACAAGACCTGCGGCGACGGCCTGATCCCGGACGCGCACAAGGCGCTGGCCCGGCTGGGCCTGCTGGATGACGTCATGCGCCGGGCGCAACCGGTGAGCCACGTCGGCTGCGTCGGCCCGCGCGGTGGGCGCATCGACGTGCCGGGCACGCTGGCCGTGCTGCCGCGCAAGGAACTGGACGCGCTGCTGCTGCAGGCAGCCCAGGATGCCGGCGCACGCTTCGAGCAGGCCCGCTTCGAGGCGCCGCTGGAGCAGGACGGCCGCGTCACCGGCGCGAGGCTCAAGCGCGGCGACGACATCGTCGAGGTGCAGGCGCGCTGGGTCGTGCTGGCCACCGGCGCCGTGCCCAAGGCACTGACGGCCGCCGGCATGTGCGAGCGCCACACGCCCAGTGGCGTCGGCCTGCGCGGCTACGTGAAGGCACCGCAGATGGTGGGCAGGATCAACGCGCTGGAAGTCGTCTGGGACAAGGCCCTGAGGCCGGGCTACGGCTGGATCTTCCCGGCGCCGGACGGGCACTTCAACATCGGCGTGGGCGTGACCAACTCGCACAAGGACGTCGCCGGCAAGGGCCGCAAGCAGGACGTCAACCTGCGCGCCATCTTCGACGCCTTCGTCGCCAAGTACGCACCGGCCGCGGAGCTGATGCGTGTCGGCGAACTGGTGGGCGAGCTCAAGGGCGCGCCGCTGCGCTTCACGCTGACCGGTGCGAAGTGGACGCGGCCCGGCCTCATCGTCACCGGCGAGGCAGTGGGCTCGACCTACTCCTTCACCGGCGAAGGCATCGGCAAGGCGATGGAGACCGGCATGCTGGCGGCCGACGCCCTGCTGGCCCATCGCGATGACGATGCCGCCGCACGTGCCGCCTACGAGGCCGGCCTGACCGCGCTGAAGCCCAAGTTCAAGCTCTACGAGAACGCCAACCGCGTGAACACCCACCCCTGGCTCGCCGACCTGGTGATCTGGCGCGCCAGGAAGAGCCCCCGCGTGCTGCGGCGCATGGCCGGCGTGCTGAACGAGACCAGCAACCCCGGCAACCTGATCAGCGTGAGAGGGATCAGCCGGCTCTTCTTCGAGTGACGGTCAGACGCGCTCCACGACGAGCGCAATGCCCTGGCCGACGCCGATGCACATCGTGCACAGCGCGTAGCGGCCGCCGGTCGCTTCCAGCTGGTTGATGGCCGTCGTCACGAGGCGGGCGCCGCTGGCGCCCAGCGGGTGGCCCAGCGCGATGGCGCCGCCGTTGGGGTTCACGCGGGCGTCGTCGTCCGCCAGGCCCAGGTCGCGCAGCACGGCCAGGCCTTGCGCAGCGAAGGCCTCGTTGAGCTCGATGACATCCATCTGCGCGAGCGTCAGCCCGGTCAGCGCCAACACCTTGCGTGTGGCCGGCGCGGGGCCGATGCCCATGATGCGCGGCGCGACGCCGGCCGTGGCCATGCCGACGACGCGGGCACGCGGCTTCAGGCCGTGGCGCGCGGCTTGCGCTTCGCTCGCCAACAGCAGCGCGCAGGCGCCGTCGTTGACGCCGCTGGCGTTGCCCGCCGTCACACTGCCGTCGGGCTTCACGACGCCCTTGAGCTTCGCCAGCGCCTCCAGGCTGGTCTCGCGCGGATGCTCGTCGAGCAGCACGCGCAGCGGTTCGCCCTTCTTCTGCGGCACGTCGACCGGCACGATCTCGCGCTCGAAGAAGCCGCGCTGCTGGGCGGCGATGGCCTTCAATTGCGACGCCAGCGCCATGCGGTCCTGCGCCCCGCGCTCGATGCCGAAGTCGGCAGCGACGTTCTCAGCCGTCTCCGGCATCGCGTCAACGCCGTAAGCCGCCTTCATCGCCTTGTTGACGAAGCGCCAGCCGATGGTCGTGTCGTAGACGGCATTGGCGCGGCTGAAGGCACTCTCCGCCTTGGGCATGACGAAGGGCGCGCGGCTCATGCTCTCGACGCCGCCGGCGATCAGCAGCCCGGCCTCGCCGGCGCGGATGGCGCGCGCGGCCGTGCCCACCGCGTCCAGGCCCGACCCGCACAGGCGGTTGACCGTCACACCCGGCACGTCAACGGGCAGCCCGGCCAGCAGCGCTGCCATGCGGGCGACGTTGCGGTTGTCCTCGCCGGCCTGGTTGGCGCAGCCGTAGATGACGTCCTCCACTGCCGCCCAGTCGACGTTGGCATTGCGCGCCATCAGCGCCTTGATGGGCAGCGCGGCGAGGTCGTCAGTTCGGATCGAGGACAGCGCGCCGCCGTAGCGCCCGAAGGGTGTACGGATGGCGTCGCAAACGAAGGCTTGAGTGGTGCTCATTGCAAGTACGGGCTCACGCGGTAACGCTCGCCCCGGTAATGTTGGTCGAGTCGGTTCAACAGCGCGGCGACGGGCGCAGCGCCCCAGTAGGTCAGCCACTCGAACGGGCCGGCCGGGTAGTTGACGCCCAGCTTCATCGCCGCGTCGGCGCCTGCCTCGGTGCAGACGCCTTGCTGCACGGCATCGGCCGCCTCGTTGATGAGCATGGCGATCGTGCGAGCGACGACGAGGCCCGGCAGGTCGGCGACGGCACGCGGCGTCAGGCCCAGTCGCGTCAGCCAGGCGGCCGTCGCCGCGTCGCCGGCGAAAGCGATGTCGCCCGACGGCGCCAGCGGCAGGTCGAAGACCGCCGTGCCCGCGCCGAAATCGCGGGCGCGCCGACCATCGGTCAACCGCAGTTGATGGCCATCGGCTTCCAGGCCCGTCCAGTCGCTGTCCAGCTCTCGCGTGGCCTCCGGCACGTTGGCGGCGAAGCGCTCGGCCAGCTGCCCGCGGCCATGCACCACCAACCGGGCCGCGCGCGGCGGCGCGATGCTGACGACGGGCAGGGCCGGCGCACCTTCAGGGTAGCGGTAGAAGCCGCGCCCGCTCTTGCGGCCCAGGAAGCCGGCGTCCACCAGCTCCTGCTGCACCAGCGACGGCGTGAAGCGGCGGTCGAAGAAGTTGGCGGCGAACACCGAGTTCGTCACGGCGAAGTTGGTGTCGTGGCCGATCAGGTCCATCAGCTCGCAAGGCCCCATGCGGAAGCCCGCCGAGCGCAGGCAGGCGTCGATGAGCTCGGGCGTGGCTGCGCGGTCCTGCAGCAGCATCAGCGCCTCGGCGTAGTAGGGCCGGGCGATGCGGTTGACGATGAAGCCCGGCGTGGAGCGTGTGTGCACGGCCGTCTTGCCCCAGCGGCCGGCCAGGTCGAAGACCGCCTGCGCCACCTCGGGCGCCGTGCCCAGGCCGGACACGACCTCCACCAGCTTCATCAACGGCACCGGGTTGAAGAAGTGCATGCCGACGAGCCGCTCGGGCGCCTGCATGCCGCGGGCCAGCGCCGTCACGGAGATGGACGACGTGTTGGTCGCGATGACGGCCTCGCGTGGCAGCAGCGCCTCCAGTTCGGCGAACAGCGCCCGCTTGATGTCGAGGTTCTCCACGATGGCCTCGATGACCAGATCCACGGCGACCAGCGCGTCGACCGGCGTGATGCGGGCCAGCGCCGCCGCCGCCACGTCCGCGGTCAGCTTGCCCTTGGCGGTCAGGCCATCCAGCGTCTGCGCCAGCTTGGCCTTGGCGGCCTCGGCGGCGCTGGCGCGGGTGTCGAACAGGAAAACCTCATGGCCGGCCTGCGCGGCGACTTGCGCGATGCCGGCACCCATCAGGCCGGCGCCGACAACGAGGATGCGGGCGTTGTGAAGTGTCATTCGGGCGGTGTCCAGCTGGGCTTGCGTTTGGCGAGGAAGGCGGCGAAACCCTCGCGAGCCTCGGAGGTGGTGCGCACACGGGCAATGGTCTGCGCGGTCAGCTCGCGCACTTCCGGCGTCACCGGGCCGGGCGCGAGGCGTGCGTAGAGCTGCTTGATCTCGGCTTGAGCTTGCGGGCCACAGCCGAGCAAGTCAGTCACCAAGGCGTCGACGGCCGTGTCCAGCCCGTCGGCGGGCACGACGCGCTGCACGAGGCCGATGCGCAGCGCTTCGTCGGCGCCGATACGCGAGGCTGTCAGCGCCAACCGCCGCGCCTCGCGCAGGCCCACCGCGTTGACGAGATGCGGGCCGATGACGGCGGGCAGGATGCCCATGCGCGCCTCGCTGACCGAGAAGCTCGCCGCCTCGGACGCGACGGCCATGTCGCAGGCGGCCACCAGCCCGACGCCGCCGCCGAGTGCCGCGCCCTGCACGCGGGCCAGCGTCGGCTTGGGGCAGTCGGCGATGCGCGCCAGCATGGCCGAGAAACGGCGCGCGTCGGCGAGGTTGTCGTCCTGCGAGGCCGCGGCGGCGCGCTGCATCCATTGCAGGTCGGCACCGGCGCTGAAGTGCTTGCCGGAGCCGGCCAGCACGATGGCGCGCACGCTCGCGTCGGCGCCCAGCTGCGCGAAGGCGTCGTCCAGCTCGGAGATCAGGGTTTCGTCGAAGGCGTTGAACACGGCGGGCCGGTTCATCGTCAGCCGGGCCACGCCGTCGGCGCGGCGGTCCAGTTCCAGGGTAGTCCAGGCAGGCATGCGCGGCATTCTGCCTTTTGCCGACCGCGCGGTCGAATAACCATTCGCACGCCCCGGACGACTGTTCGCCGCACGGAGGCCGGCGGCCTGACAGGCGCCGCCTAGACTCGCCCGCCATGCGCTCCTTCCTCAACAACCTGCACTGCGGCCAGTGGCTCTACCCCGGCCCACTGCGCGTGTTCACCCCCGCGGAGATGGCGCGGGCCGGCATGCAGCCGTGGCCGCGGGCGGTGGACAGCTACGTGGCCATCAACGTGCTGCTGCTGCTGCCCGTCATGGTGCTGACCCACGCCCGCGAGGACTGGCCCGGCCAGGCGCTGTCGTGGGGCGGGCTGGCTGCCATCGCCATCGCGTCGCTGGCCGTTGCGCGCGCGCTGTGGCGGCAGCCCACGCGGGTCCGGCTCAACCTGTGCTGCTACGGCGCCGCACTGCTGGTGGCGGGGGCCATCATCTTCATGGCCAAGAGCGGGCGGCGCGACTGGCTGGAAAGCCAGCACGCCTTCGCCGTGGCCAGCCTGACCGGCGTGCTGAGCGCCTGGTGGATGCTGACGATCTTCCGCGCACAGCAGATCGAATCCCGCCTGCGCGAGCTGGCCGAACAGGACGCCGCGCTGCGCCTGTCCACGCGCCTGGCCGCGGCACAGATCCAGCCGCACTTCCTGTTCAACACGCTGGCCTCGCTGCAGCACTGGGTGGAGACCGGCGACCCCCGCGCTGCGCCGCTGCTGCGCGACTTCACCGCCTATCTGCGCGCGACGCTGCCGATGTTCGAGCGCGAGCTGCAGCCGCTGGCCGACGAGATGGAGATGGTGCGGCGCTACCTGGCCATCATGCAGGCCCGGCTGGGCGCGCGGCTCGCCTTCGAGATCGACGTGCCGGCCGGCGTCGAGGCCCAGCTGCCACCTGGCGTCGTGCTGACGCTGGCCGAGAACGCCATCGCCCACGGCATCGAGCCGCAGCTCCAGGGCGGGCACATCGCCATCCACGCCCGCCACGACGGTACGCACCTCGTGCTGACGGTTCGCGACGACGGCCCCGGCCTCGCCACCGGCTGGGCCGAGGGCGTGGGCCTGTCCAACACGCGCCGCCGCCTGCGGCAGGCCTGCCCCACCGCCACGCTGACGCTGGCGGACGCCCATCCCGGCTGCATTGCCACGCTGACGCTATGACCTCCATCACCGCCCTCATCGCCGACGACGAGGAAGCGCCCCGCGAGCAGCTGCGAGCCGCGCTGGCCCGGCTGTGGCCCGAGCTGCACGTCGTCGCCGCCAGCACCAACGGCGCCGAAGCCTGGGACGACTGCCTCGAACACGAGCCCGCCATCGCCTTCCTCGACATCCGCATGCCCGGCCTCACGGGGCTGGAGGTGGCACGCCGGCTGTCGGCGCTGGCCGCGCCGCCGCTGATCGTGTTCGTGACGGCCTTCGACGACCATGCCCTCGCCGCTTTCGACGCCGGCGCGGTGGACTACGTGCTCAAGCCCGTCGACGACGAGCGTCTGGCCCAGTCGCTCACGCGACTGCGGGCCAGGCTCGCGCAGCCCACGCCCGACACGGCCGCGCTGCAGCGGCTGCTGGCCAGCCTGCCGCAGGCGAAGCCGAGCATGCGCCCCATCCAGGCCAGCGTGGGCCGCGAGGTGCAGCTGATCCCGCCCGAGGAGGTCGTCTACTTCGAGGCCGATGCGCGCTACACCCGCGTCGTCCACGAGGGCGGCGAGGCGCTGATCCGCACGCCGCTGCGCGAGCTGCTGACCCAGCTGGACCCGGACCAGTTCTGGCAGATCCACCGCAGCGTGCTCGTCAACAGCCGCTGCATCGCGCGGGCCATCCGCGTGGACGAAGGCACCATGGTCGTCACGCTGCGCGGTCGGGACGACAGGCTGCCGGTGTCGCGGCAGTTCCAGGGTCTCTTCAAGGGGCAGTAGGCCGACCGGCCCCGGGCAAACCCTGGGGTTGGCGTCTGGGCGAGTTCGGAGAATCCGCGCCACCGACAAGGCCCCGTTCGCGGGCCACACAAGCCAGAGAAGCCCCCATGCCCAGCGCCCTGCCCTCCCCACGCTTCGACCACTTCTACCGCTACGACGAGCTGACGGCGCTGCTTTTCGCCTACGCCGAGGCCCGCCCCAACCTCGTGTCGGTGCGGCCCATCGGCAAGAGCTACGAAGGCCGCGACATCTGGGTCGTCGTCGTCACGAACCTGGCCAGCGGCATGGACATCGACAAGCCGGCGATGTGGATCGACGGCAACATCCACGCCGCCGAGCTGACCGCGTCGACGACCTGCCTGTACTACCTGCACCAGGTGCTGAGCCTGCATGGCGGCACGTCGCCCGAGGCGCAGCAGATCAACCGCCTGCTGGACACGCGCACGCTCTACATCGTGCCGCGCCTGAACCCCGACGGCGCCGAGCTGGCGCTGGCCGACCGGCCGCGCCACATTCGCAGCTCCACGCGGCCCTACCCCTACACCGAGGAGCCGGTCGATGGCCTGACGGTGGAAGACATCGACGGCGACGGCCGCATCCTGACGATGCGCGTGCCCGACCCGCACGGCGGCTACAAGAAGCACCCCGCCGACCCGCGCCTGATGGTCGCGCGCGAGCCCGGCGAGCAGGGCGGCGAGTACTACCGCCTCATCCCCGAGGGCTTCATCAAGCAGCACGACGGCCTGACCGTGAAGGTCAACGGCGACCGCGAGGGGCTGGACCTGAACCGCAACTTCCCCGGCGAGTGGCGCCAGGAGTTCCAGCAGCAGGGCGCCGGCCCGTTCCCGACCAGCGAGCCCGAAGTGCGAGCGATGGTCGAGTTCATCACCAGCCACCCCAACATCGGCGCGGCCATCAGCTATCACACGCACAGCGGCGTCATCCTGCGCCCCTGCGGCACGCGCAGCGACAAGGACATGGCCACCGACGACCTGCGGCTGTTCCAGCAGTTCTCGGCCCTGGGCGAGAAGCACTCGGGCTACCCGGCCATCAGCATCTACGAGGACTTCCGCTACGACCCCAAGGACGTCATCAGCGGCACGCAGGACTGGGTCTACGAGCACCTGGGCGCGCTGTTCTGGGTGGTCGAGCTGTGGTCGCCCAAGAAGGAGGCCGGCGTCGCCGACGCGGGTGGCTGGATCGACTGGTACCGGGACCACCCCGTCGAGGACGACCTCAAGCTGCTGCGCTGGAGCGACGAGCACTGCGGCGGCCAGGCCCACGTGGCGTGGACGCCGTTCCAGCACCCGCAGCTCGGCGCCGTCGAGATCGGCGGCTGGGACAAGATGAACTACTGGCGCAACCCGCCGCCGGCCCTGCGCGAGCGCGAGGCCGCGCGCTTCCCCGCGTGGATGACGCAGATCGCGATGAGCCTGCCCAGGCTGGAGCTGATCCGCACCGAGGTGCGCGCGCTGGGCCCCGACATGTGGCGCGTGCGCCTGGCCGTGGCCAATGCCGGCTACCTGCCGGCCAGCGTCACGCAGCGCGCGCTGGAGCGCAAGACGGTGCGCGGCGTCATGTTCGAGCTGCACCTGCCCAGCGGCGACCCGGCCATCAGCCTCGTCAGCGGCAAGGAGCGGATGGAGGGCCCGCACCTCGACGGCCACGCGCCCAAGCAGAGCCAGCTGGCCTTCCTCGCCAACAAGCAGCCCACCGGCGACCGCGCGGTGGCCGAGTGGGTCGTGCGCGCGCCGGTAGGCACGCGGCTGGCGCTGAGCGCGAGCGCGGAGCGGGCGGGCGTGGTGCGGACCGAAGTCGTCCTGGATTGACGATCAGGCCGGCAGGCGGCCGCCTCTGCGGCGGGCGCCTCGGGAGGGCTTATCCCACCGGCCTTTCGTTCTCCTGCGCGGCGATCAAGGCCTCGCGCCACAGCCGCGCGGGGATGAAGGTGCGCAGCTGCTCCATCGCCTTGGCGATGAGCGCCGGGTGCAGGCCGTGGTCCAGGTGCGGCAACAGGTCGGCCGTCACGTCGGCACCCAGGTCGACAAGGGACTGCGCCGCGTCGACGACGTTGCGGTACGGATAGCGCTCGTCGGCCAGGCCGTGCAGCAGGTGCACGCAGACGTCCTGCGGCGCATGCTCGGGCCGCGACAGGTAGCCGCCGGCAAAGGCCAGCACGCGGCCGGCGAGTTCGGGCTCCGCCTGCAAGGCCTCCAGCGCCAGCAGCGCGCCGTCGCCCAGGCCGGCCAGCGCCACGCGCTGCCAGGGCAGGTCCAGCTTGGCGGCCTCGCGGCGCAGCCGGTCGATCAGGTGCGGCAGCGCCGCGGCCACGCCGTCGGGGCTGGGCTCGGCCTCCAGCCACCAGCGGCAGCGGCCTTCGGCGTCACGCAGCGGCGCGTGCAGCGTCAGCGTGGCGGCGTTGGGGTACTGGGCCTGCAGCGCGGCGGCCAACGGCGCCAGCGTGTCAGGGCCGTCGGGGGCCAGGCCGCTGTCGGGCAGCAGCGCAAACAGCAGGTCGGGCGCGGTCGCGTCGGGAGAGGAACTCATGGCGGCATTGTGAGCCGTCGCGGCGCGGCCAGGGCCTTCAGACCTTGATGCGGAACGGGTTGAAGTTGGTGCCGCGGTCGTAGAAGTCCACGCCCTCGGCACGCTTCAGGAAGCCGACCACCTTGGCCGTCACCGGATACATGACCGCTTCCCAGATCGTCTTGAAGAGGTACTGCGTGACGATGACGGCGAACAGCTGGTCGTTGGGCCAGATGCCGTAGAAGGCGATCAGGAAGAACACGCCCGTGTCGACCAACTGGCCCACGACGGTGGAGCCGACGATGCGGGCCCACAGGTACTTGCCCTGGGTGGCGATCTTCATCTTGGCCAGCACGAAGCTGTTGGCGAAGCTGCCGCAGGCGAAGGCGATCATGGAGCCGGCGACGATGCGCCAGGTGTTGCCGAACACGGCCTCCAGCTGCGGCTGGTAGACGGCCATGAAGTCGTTCTTGGCCGGCGGCAGGTGCACGACCACGAAGGCCATGAAGGCCGAGAACAGCAGCGCGCCGAAGCCCGCCCACACGACACGCCGGTCACGCCCGTAGCCATAGACCTCGGTCAGGATGTCGCCAAAGATGTAGCTGATCGGGAAGAAGAACAGGTCCGCGCCGAAGGTGACGGTGCCGATGACCGGCAGCGTCAGCTGCGCCGCCTTGGCCGCGCCGATGAGGTTGGAGCACAGCAGCACGCAGACGAAGGCCGCCATGATCAAGTCGTAGTACCTGAACTGGCGTGGCGTGTTGGCGTTCATCGGGCTCCTCCGGGTGAGGGCGGCATTGTCAACGCTTGGCCGTGAGGCGCAACAGCGTCTGATGAAGCTTGAGCGTGTCGATGGGCTTGGTCAGGAAGTCGTTCATGCCGGCCGCGAACGCGTCGTCGCGCTCGGAGACCAGTGCCGCCGCCGTCAACGCGACGATGGGCAGCTGCTCGGCGCTGAAGTGCTTGCGCAGCTCGCGCGTCGCGTCGTGGCCGCCCATGACGGGCATCTGCACGTCCATCAGCAGGATGTCGAAGGGCTTGCCGACGCTGGCGGCGGCATGCACGGCCTCGATGGCCTGGCGGCCGTCGCTGGCCTGGGCGACCTCCATGCCCCACTGCTCCAGCTGTGCGACGGCGATGAGCATGTTGACCGGGTGGTCCTCGGCGATGAGCACGCGGCGGCCGTGCAGGCCGTCGAGGGCGGCGCCAGGCGGGCGCGTCTCGCGCGGCTGGTGGGCCATGGGCGCGGGCGCGCCGGGCAGCGGCAGCTCGGCCCAGAACGTCGAACCCACGCCGACGGTACTGCGCACGCCGACCTCGCCGCCCATCAGCGAGGCCAGCTCGCGGCAGATGGACAGGCCCAGGCCCGTGCCGCCGAAGCGCCGCGTCGTCGATTCGTCCGCCTGCGTGAACGGCTGGAACAGGCGCTGCTGCTGCTCGGGCGCGATGCCGGCGCCGGTGTCGCTGACCTCGATGCGCACCCACTCGCCGGCGCTGCCGTGGCTGTTGCGGTTCAGCGCCTTCACGGTGACGGTGATGCCGCCATGGGCCGTGAACTTGAGCGCGTTGGTCAGGTAGTTGGACAGGATCTGGCGCGTGCGCAGCGGATCGCCGAAGACCCAGCCAGGCAGGCCCGGGTCGATCTCGACGGCAAACGTCAGGCCGCGCGCCTGCGCCAGCGTCAGGTAGGCCAGCCGGATGGAGGCCAGCAGTTCGCGCAGCGAGAACGGCTGGCTCTCCAGGGTCAGGCGGCCGGCCTCGATCTTGGAGAAGTCCAGGATGTCGGAGATCAGGCCCGAGAGGCTCTCGGCGCTGTCCATCATCTGGTTCAGGTAGTCGCGCCGCTGGGCCTCGGAGATGTCGGGCTGCTGGGCCAGCCGGCCCAGGCCGAGCAGGCCATTCAGCGGCGTGCGGATCTCGTGGCTGGTGTTGGCCAGGAAGGCGCTCTTGGCGCGGTTGGCGGCCTGGGCCTCGTCCTTGGCGTGGGCGAGCTGGTCCTCCACGCGGCGGCGCTCGGTGATGTCCTCGATGATCCAGATCGTGCCGCCGCGGCTGGGATGGGCAGGGTCCACGGCCTGGGCCAGCAGGCGGGCCAGGAAGGTGGTGCCGTCGCGGCGCCGCATCATGCGCTCGGCCTCGGCCTGCTGGCCTGCAGCGAGCGACGGGCCCAGGTCGCGGCCCACGGCCTGCCAGTCCTCCACGGTCGGCCAGACGACGCTGCCGTGCTGGCCGATCAGCGCGCCCCGCGGCCAGCCGAACATGGCCTCCACCCGCGGGTTGGCCAGCACGAACTGCTGCTCCCGCGTCAGTGCGATGCCGATGGACGCGTTCTCCAGGATGGCGCCGTGCACGAGGCGGGTGCGCTCGCTGTCGCTGATGTCGCGCCCGTACAGCACGAGGTAGTCCTGCCCGTCCAGCGCGAACGGCGCCACCGACACCAGCATGGACACCGTGCTGCCGTCCCTGCGGCGGAAGGCGATGGGCCGGTTGCTGGCCATGCCGTCGCGGCGGATGGCCTCGCGGATGGCTTCGCGGTCGGCGGGGTTCTGCCAGATGTTGATGTCGAGCGAGGTGCGCCCGATGACTTCGGCGCTGCTCCAGCCCATCAGCGACTCGAAGGCCTTGTTGACCATCGAGTAGCGGCCGCTCTCAGCCTCCGTCAGCGTGATGAGGTCGGGGCTGGTGGCCACGAGATGGGACAGCAGGCTCTCGCTGCGCCGCAGCGCGCCCTGCGCGCGGCTCTGCTCGGTCTGGTCGGTGAAGAAGGTCAGCGTGGCCGGGCCCGAGGCCGTCTCCACGCGCACGCTGGTCGCCTGCACGAGGCGGCGGCGGCGCGACAGCGTGCGCAGCCGGTATTCGGCCATCGGCTGCATCGCGCCGGGCGCCTGGCCCTCCAGGCGCGCAGCCTGCTGGCGCGCGGTCTCGTCGTCGCCAGGCTCGTAGTGGCTGAACAGGTCCTGGCCGATCATGCTGGAGCGCTGCGCGTAGCCGAACATGGCCATGGCGGCCGGGTTGGCATCGACGACGCGACCCCAGCGGTGCAGCACCAGCGGCGACGGCGAGCGGCGGAACAGTTCGCGGTAGCGCGTCTCGGTGGCGTGCACGGTCTGCTCGGCGGCGACCTCGTGCGTCACGTCGCGGCCCACGCCCCAGTAGCCGCGGAAATTGCCCTGCGCGTCGAAGCGCGGCTCGCCGCTGATCGACACCCAACGCGGGCTGCCGTCCTTGCCGACGCGCCGCGCCACCATGCCATGGAAGGCGCGGTGCGATTCGAGGTCGGCACGGTGAGCGTCGAGCTCGTCGTCGCTCAGGCCCATGCCGTCAATCTCCCACGGCGTCTTGCCCAGGCGCGCGCTCAGGTCCAGGCCCGACATGCCCGGCCGTTCCTCGGCCACATGGGTGAAACGGAACTCGCGGTCCATCTCCCAGTACCAGTCCACCGCCATGCCCAGCAGGCCGCGAAAGCGCGCGGTGCGCTCGTCCGCCTCGGCCAGCGAGCGCTTGACCATCTTCAGCAGGCCGATGCCGGCGATCAGCCCCGAGCCCAGCAGCGCCGCCTGCACGAAGACGCGCAGCAGCAGGCCGGAGGCCCCCATCGGGTGCGTCGCCCAGCCCCAGGCCTCTGCCAGCGCCATGCCGGCCAGTGCCAGGGCGGCCAGCGCCGTCAGCACGATGCCGGAGAACAGCCCCAGGAGCCCGGTGCCGAAGGCGACGATGAGGCTCATCAGCGGCAGGTTCAGCGACCACAGCCCCTGGTCGCGCGACACCGCGATGACGACCGGCAGCGCCAGCACCAGCACCATCAGCCCCAGCGACAGCAGCGGCCCCTCGCGGGAGCCCGGCGCACGGGCCATCAAGGTCAGCCGCAGCAGCGCCAGCACCGAGATCAGCAGCGCCAGCCCGGGCGGCAGCCAGCCCCCCTGCCACTCCTGCGCCTGGCGCGTGGCCCACAGCAAGCCCGACACCGGCACGAAGACGGGCCCGCAGGCCAGCAGGAACACGCGCGAGCCTTGCCAGCGCATGCTGCTGTGCAGACGCTCGCGCTGCTGCTCGGGCGGTTCGGCGTGGCCAACGAGGCTGCTGAGTTCTTCGCTGGCGCCGCGCGGCATGGTCAGGTGAGGCTGGTGCGGGTGGCTTCGGCCACCGCGCGGGCGCGCTGGGCGAAGTCGGCCCCGCTGCTCGCATAGAGGATGGCGCGCGAGGAATTGACCACCAGCGGTGCCGTGCGGCCGGCGGCCTGCACGACGGCCGCCGCGTCGCCGCCCTGGGCGCCGACGCCCGGCACCAGCAGCGGCAGCGTGGGCGCGAGTTCGCGCACGCGGGCGATCTCGGCCGGATAGGTGGCGCCCACGACCAGACCCAGCTGGCCGTTGCGGTTCCACTGCGACTCGGCCAGGTGGGCCAGGTGCTCGAACAGCCGCGGCTGACCCGGCACGTCGGCCAGGCGCTGCATCTGCCAGTCGTCGCCGCCCTTGTTGGACGTGCGGCACAGCAGGATGGCGCCCTTGCCCTCGTAGGCGAGGTAGGGCTCCACCGAGTCGAAGCCCATGAACGGCGACAGCGTCACCGCGTCGGCCTGGTAGCGCACGAAGGCCTCGCGCGCGTACTGCTCGGCCGTGGAGCCGATGTCGCCGCGCTTGGCGTCGAGGATGACGGGCACGCCGGGCGCCACGTCGTGGATGTGGGCGATCAGGCGCTCCAGCTGGTCTTCGGCGCGGTGGGCGGCGAAGTAGGCGATCTGCGGCTTGAACGCACAGACGAGGTCGTGCGTGGCGTCGACGATGGCGGCGCAGAAGTCGTAGATCTTGCTGGCGTCACCGGCCCAGGCGCCGGGCAGCTTGGACGGCTCGGGATCGAGGCCCACGCACAGGCGGGATTGCGGGGTGAGGGTGTGGAGCTGGGAGACGAAGGTCATGGGCAGCGATTGTCGATGCAGGCCTCAAACGGTCGCCAGCGCCCCGGCGCGCACGAACTCGACGAAGGCCTCCGCGGGCAGCGGCCGGCTGAACAGATAGCCCTGCACGGCCAGGCAGCCCTGGCGACGCAGGAAGGCCAGCTGGCCCTCGGTCTCGACGCCTTCGGCCAGCGTCTGCAGCCCCAATGCGCCGGCCATGCGGATGACGGCGTCGACGATGGCGCGGTCTTCCGCGTCGTCGGTCAGGTCGCGCACGAAGGACTGGTCGATCTTGAGCTTGCTGACGCGGAACTTCTTCAGGTAGCTCAGCGACGAGTAGCCGGTGCCGAAGTCATCGATGGACAGGCGCACGCCGCGCGCATGCAGCTCGTTCATGACGGTGATGGCGACAGCCGGGTTGTCCATCGCGGCTCCTTCGGTCAGCTCCAGCTCCAGCCGCTCGGCCGGCATGCCCAGCTCGCCCAGCACGCGCTCGACGAGTTGGGGCAGGTCGTCGTGGCGGAACTGCACGGCCGACAGGTTCACGGCCATCGACAGTTCGGGCAGGCCCGCGTCGTCCCAGCGGCGCAGCTGCGACAGCGCCTCGACCAGCACCCACTCGCCGATGGGCAGGATGAGGCCGGAACTCTCGGCGATGGGGATGAACTCCGCCGGCGACACCCAACCCAGCTCGGGGTGGTGCCAGCGCAGCAGCGCCTCGGCGCCGACGACACGGCTCTCGCCGTCGGCGTCCAGCGAGAACTGCGGCTGGTAGTGCAGGCTGAGCTGGCCGCGCTCCAGCGCCCGGCGCAGCGCGTTCTCCAGCAGCAGCGCGCGGGCCGACTGGGCCTGCATCTCGCTCGTGAAGAAGCGATAGGCGTTGCGGCCGTCACGCTTGGCGCGGTACATGGCCGCGTCGGCGCACTTGCACAGCGTGTCGAAGTCGTCGCCGTCGGTCGGGAACATCGCGATGCCCATCGACGGGGTGACGGTCAGCTCCTGCTGCTCGACCTGGAAGGGCGCGCTGGCCAGCGCCATCAGCTTGGTGGCGAGGTGGGCGGCGCCGGCCACGTCGGTCAGCGGCAGCACCAGCACGAACTCGTCGCCGCCGGTGCGGGCCACCGTGTCCTGCTCACGCACGGCGCCGCGCAGGCGTGCGGCAAGCTGGCTCAGCAGCGAGTCGCCAATGCGGTGGCCCAGCGAGTCGTTGACGTTCTTGAAGTGGTCCAGGTCCAGGAACAGCACGGCCAGCGGCTCGTCGCTGCGGCGGGCGATGTCGATGGCCTGGCTGGCGCGGTCGGCCAACAGGTGGCGGTTGGGCAGGCCGGTCAGGCCGTCGAACAGCGCCAGCCGCTCGGCGCGCGCCTCGGCGGCCTGCTGCTCGGCGACCTTGCGCTCCAGCGCCGCGACGGTTTCCTTGAGTTGCTGCGTGCGCTGCTCGACAAGCATCTCCAGCTGAGCCTTGGCCTGCTCCAGCGCCTGGGCGGCCAGCTTGCGGTCGGTGATGTCCTGCACGATCCAGATCGAACCGCGCGACAGGTCGGCGCTGTCGATGGCCTTGCTGCGGATTTCGCACCAGACCGGCGTGCCGTCCTTCTTGGCCAGCAGCATCTCGCCCTGGAAGGCCTCGCCGCGCGCCAGCGGTTCGTAGAGGATGTTGCCGGCCGCCTCGAAGTCGGCATCGCTGCGGTAGACGATGCGGGCCAGCTGGCCGTCCATTTCGCCGGGATCGAAGCCGAACAGCTGTTCCAGCGCCCGGTTGCAGCGCGTCACGCGGCGCCGGCGCAGGTAGAGGATGCCGACCATCGCGTGGTCGAAGATGAGCTGCTGCTCGGCGTGCAGGTCGGCCAGCGCGGCGTCGGCGAGGCGGCGCTCGTGAATGTCGTCGACGATCCAGATTGAGCCGTCGGCCGGGTCGGCGGGGTTGATGAGACGTCCGGTCAGATGGGCCCAGAACTGCTCGCCGCTCTGGCGCCGCATCAGCTGCTCGACGCGGAAGGTCTCGCCGGCGGCCAGCACCGGGTAGGCGCGGCGGCCCAGGCTGCGGGCGGCGGCCTCGCTCTCGTACAGCTCCACGCTGCTGCGGCCGACGGCGGCCTCCGGGCTGGCGAAGCCGTAGATCTCGGCGTAGCGCTGGTTGCAGCGCACCAGCGTCTTGGCCTTCACGAAGACCACGCCCACGCCCGCGTTGGCCAGGATGACGTCCAGCTCCCGCAGCGCCTGGCTGAGGGCGGGGTTGTCGCTGGGATCTGGCACGAGGCTCATGAAGGGCGAGACGTTGAAGCGAGGGGGCGAAGGTCTGGCGGGCGGCGGAGTATCTAGGGAACGAACCGGCTATTGTCTGGGTCCATGCACATCCTGGACACCCAACGCCTGTCGCTGCGTGAATTCACACCGCTGGACGCGCCCTTCCTGCTCGAGCTGCTCAACGAGCCGGGCTGGATTCGCAACATCAGCAACCCCGGCGTGCGCACGCCGGACGACGCGCTGGCCTGGGCCGAGGGCCGGCTCTTCAAGGTCTACCGTGAACTGGGTCACGGCTTCTGGGCCGTGCAGCGGCGCAGCGACGGCGAGCTGGTCGGCATGTGCGGCCTGTTCAAGCGGCCCGCGCTGCCGGAGCCCGACCTGGGCTACGCGCTGCTGGCCCGGCACGAGGGTCACGGCTACGCGCTGGAGGCCGCGCGCGGCTGCGTGGCGCTCGCTCGCGAGCGCTTCGGCTGGCCGGTGCTGATGGCCATCACGGCCGTCGACAACCCGGCAAGCGTCGCGCTGCTGGCCAGGCTGGGCTTCGTCGAGCAGGGCCAGAAACAACTCGAGGGCTACAGCGAGCCCTCGAGAGTGTTCAGCTTGAAGCTTTAGACCTTTTTGGCGAGGTCCGCTGCCAGACCCGTGTAGGAGCCCGGCGTCATCTTCAACAGCCGCGCCTTCTCGGCCTTGGGCAGGTCCAGGCCCTCGATGAAGGCGCGGATGGATTCCTGCGTGATGGCCTTGCCGCGCGTCAGTTCCTTGAGTTGCTCGTAGGGGTTGGGCAGGCCGAAGCGGCGCATGACGGTCTGGATGGGCTCGGCCAGCACTTCCCAGGCGGCGTCGAGGTCGTCAGCCAGCGCGGCTTCGTTGACCTCCAGCTTGCCCAGGCCCTTGGCCAGCGAGTCGTAGCCCAGCAGCGCGTAGCCCAGACCCACGCCCATGTTGCGCAGCACGGTGGAGTCGGTCAGGTCGCGCTGCCAGCGGCTCACCGGCAGCTTCTGGCTCAGGTGCGTCAGCACGGCGCTGGCCAGGCCGAAGTTGCCCTCGGCGTTCTCGAAGTCGATCGGGTTGACCTTGTGCGGCATCGTCGAGCTGCCGATCTCGCCGGCCTTGGTCTTCTGCTTGAAGTAGCCCAGCGAGATGTAGCCCCACACGTCGCGCGACCAGTCGATCAGGATGGTGTTGGCGCGCGTGAACGCGTCGAACAGCTCGGCCATGTAGTCGTGCGGCTCGATCTGGATGGTGTACGGGTTGAAAGTGAGCTTGAGCTGCTTCTCGATGACGTGCTTGGAGAAGGCTTCCCAGTCATGCCGGGGCCAGGCCGACAGGTGGGCGTTGAAGTTGCCGACCGCGCCGTTCATCTTGGCCAGCGGCTTGACGGCGGCGATGCGCGCACGGGCGTTGACCAGGCGGGCCACGACGTTGGCGATCTCCTTGCCCACGGTCGTCGGGCTGGCCGTCTGGCCGTGCGTGCGGGAGAGCATCGGCGTGGCGGCGAACTGGTGCGCCATCTTGCGCAGCGTGGCGACGATGCCGTCCAGCGCCGGCAGCATCACTTCATCGCGCGCGGCCTTCAGCATCAGCGCGTGGCTGGTGTTGTTGATGTCCTCGCTGGTGCAGGCGAAGTGCACGAACTCACTGGCGGCGAGCAGCTCGGGCTGGCCCTCGAAGCTGCGCTTGATCCAGTACTCCACGGCCTTCACGTCGTGGTTGGTCGTGCGCTCGATGGCCTTGATCTCCTCGGCATCGGCCTCGCTGAACTTCTTGACGAGGCGACGCAGGCGCGAGCGGGCGCTGCTGGACAGCGGCTTGAACTCCTTGAAGCCGGCGTCGCTCAGCGCGATGAACCACTCCACCTCCACCTGCACGCGGCGGTGCATCAGGCCGAACTCGGACAGCAGCGGGCGCAACGCGGCGACCTTGGCGGCGTAGCGGCCGTCCAGCGGCGAGAGGGCGCTGATGGCGGAGTAGTCGGAGGTGGTCATGGCGGGCCGGGCAGATCGTGGAAAACCCGCGATTCTAGTTTTTGGGGGCTGCCGCGGCTTCTTGCTTGAAAAAGGCAATCCGCTCGGCGTCGGCAGGGTGGGTGCTGAAGGCGATGGCCAGCGGGTTGCTGCCCACGGTGGCCGCGTGCTTCTGCGCCAGGCGCTCGAAGAACACCGCCATGCGCGACGCGTCCACGCCGCCGGCGCGGGCCAGCGTGCGGCCGTAGAGGTCGGCCTGTCGCTCGTTGTCGCGCGAATAGGCATTGCTCGCCAGCACGGCCGGCGCGGCGGCCAGCAGCGACGAGAAGTCGCCCACGATGACCGAGGCGACGATGCCGACCGCACCCGCATGCATCAGCATGCGCAAGCCGTGGCGGTGCTGCACATGGCCCAGCTCGTGGGCCAGCACGGTCAGCACCACGTCGGGCTCATCGTCCAGCAGCTTCAGCAGTTCGTCGGTGACGACGATGTCGCCGCCCGGCAGCGCGAAGGCATTGGCCCCAAGCGCCTTGCCGCCGTCGCGGAAGTGGATCTCGAAGTACGGCGGCACCACAGGCCCGCCGTTCGCGCGTGCCCTGGCGATGACGGCCGTCCAGCGCGTGCGCCAGGCCTGCTGCTGCGTGGCATCGAGGCGGCTGGGCTGGAGCCAGTCGCGGTCCAGCCCGGCCAGCAACTGCTGGCTGATGGCGTGCTCGGCGGACACGGGCAGCGCATCGACCGCCCGGTCCACCGCCCAGGGCAGGCCCCAGCGGTAGGCCGCAGCCAGGCCGGCGACGAGCAGCACCAGCGACAGCGACGCCAGCCGCCAGCTCTGCTGCCAACGCACGACGACGCTGTCGCCACGGCCCGACGCCAGCGCCCAGCCGTCGAAGGCCGCCGCATCGGCGAAGCTCAGCAGGCCGCCGCCCGGCAGCAGGATCTGCCGCTGGCCGTGGCGCTGGCGCTCGGGCCAGGTCACGCCGCGCAGCGGCGCGCTGTGGCCGCCGAAGTGCAGCGTCGCACCATCGCACCAGACCTCCACCGGCCGCGCGCGGGCGCTGCGGCCGTCGAACCAGTCCGCCGTCAGGCGGGGCGCCTCTGCCATCAAAGCCCCATGTCGATGCCGAAGAAGTCGCCGGCGATGTCGCCCGTCGCGTCGGCATGGCCGGCCTGGACGGCGGCAACCCAGTCGGCCGGGTCTTCCTGGCTGGTGATCGTCACGGCCTCCAGCCGCAGCTTCGCCGTCGCGACCGCGGCGAAGGGGCGGTACAGGCTCAGCGTCAGCGCGGTCAGCAGCCAGTTCTTCAACGTCAGGCCGAACAGCGAACGGAACTTCAGCGTGCTCCTGAAGCTCAGCGCCTCGCTGCGCGTGCCGTTCCACGCCAGGTTCTGCATGCGCGCGGCGCCGTAGGGCATGACGACGACGAACATCAGCAGGTAGCAGATCGACATGGCCACCATCACAAGCATGGTGCCAACGGCGGCACCGCCATCGCCCAGGCCGTACGCCACACCGAGGATCACCGCCGCGAACACGCCGGCCACGAACATCGGCAGCATGGCCACGCCCCAGGTCTTCAGGCCCAGCAGGTAGACCGTGGCGACCGACAGCTTGACGCGACTGCGCTGGCCGGCAATGCCGTAGCCGTTGTGCTGGTAGCGCTTGAACAGCGTCAGCGACCACGGCGCGAACACGAACAGGCACAGCGATGCGAGGCTGTACAGCATCAGGGCCGGCGTCATGCCGCCGGCGGCCTTCATCGCCTCGGGGTCCAGCCCGCGCGCGCTGGCGACGAGGATGAGGGCCGGCACGTAGCTGGGGACGCAGGCCAGGTAGGCCCCCTTCAGCGGCCCCTCGAAGCGCATGCGCAGGCCGCGCCAGCTGGTGTTGCCGAGGCGGAACTGCAGCGAGGCCCGCCATAGCGCCGGCCAGACGAGGCACAGGATCAGGAAGGCGACGACGGCCGCCACGGCCGACACCTTGCCGGCGATGCTGTAGGCGCCCATCAGCACGACCAGCAGCACGAAGCCGCGGAACATCTTCCACGGGTCGCCGTGGAAGCTCAGCGCCTGACCGTCGACCAGCGTGTTGGCGTAGAAGTAGCGGATGCGCCGTGCCTTGGCGAACGGCAGGTACAGGCCCAGCGTGACGAGGATGAGCAGCAGATTGACCGCCCAGATGCGGAAGTACTCGCTGCCCGAGCCCGTGAAGCGGATTTCGAGGACACGCGGAACAGCGACGGGCAACGGCGAAGACGCCGCGTCAGAGGCGGCGTTGAGGTCGGACATGGAATCTCCCTGGTGAACACGCCACCGTCTGCTGCAGTGGGCCGGGCGACACTTTGGGGGCGCCACGCAGGGCTGGCAACCCCTTTTTCCCAGGGCCTGTCGGGCCATGCCGACAGGCCTTTTTCACGGGCAGATCGTCAAGGGCCGCTGGCTAGAATCGTTTCGACTTGTGACCCCCGTGTTTGCCCTATGACTGCGATGAAGTTGATCGGTTCGCTCGCCAGCCCTTATGTGCGCAAGGTACGCATCGTGATGGCCGAGAAGAAGCTCGACTACCAGTTGGTGCTCGAAGACGTCTGGGGCAGCGACGCCATCCTGAAGATGAACCCGCTGGGCAAGGTGCCCTGCCTGGTCATGGAAGGGCAGGACTCGATCACCGGCGCGGTCTTCGACTCGCGCGTCATCGTCGAATACGTGGACACGCTGTCGCCGGTCGGCAAGCTCATCCCCGACCGCGGCCGCGAGCGCTGCGAGGTGCGCACCTGGGAGGCGCTGGCCGACGGCGTCATGGACGCCGGCGTCCTCGTGCGCCTGGAGCGCACCTGGGTGCACCGCCCGGACGAACAGCGCAGCCCCGCGTGGATCGACCGCCAGCTGGTCAAGGTCAATGCCGGCCTGGCAGCGATGAGCCAGGGCCTGGGCGACAAGGCCTGGTGCTCGGGCAACCATTTCTCGCTGGCCGACATCTCGGTCGGCTGCGCGCTGGGCTGGCTGGAGTTCCGCTTCCCGGAGATCAACTGGCGCGAGGACTACCCCAACCTGGCGCGTCACATGGACAAGCTGTCGCAGCGCCAGAGCTTCGCGGACACGATCCCCGCCTGATCCATCTGAGGGCTGCAGCCGCCGTCGCGAGCGGCCTCAGGGTGGGTCGAGCAGCACAGCCGTACACCCGTACGGCGAGCAGCGCAGGCCCGCCATGTGGCCGCGCAGCAGGCGGATGCGGCCCTCAGGCGATCAGCAGTTCGCGTGAGCGCACATGCAGCAGGCGCACCAGGCGCCAGATGCGGGCTTCGATCTCGGCGATGCCCAGCTTCCACAGCGACGCGATCTCGGCCAGCAGCAGGCCCTGCGCCAGCAGCGTCAGCAGGTGGCGGCTGGACTGGTCGATCTGACGGCCGGCGGGCGTGGTGTCCAGCGCCGCGGCCCCCTGGCAGGCCATCGCCAGCGGGCTGCGCTCGATGCCGAAGGCGGCCAGCGCCTGGCGGGCCAGTTGCGGGCTGAGCATGGCGCGCCGGTCGTGCAGCCGCGTCAGCGCCTCGACGAGGCCGGCGCCGCTGCCGTCATCCACGTGATACGCGTTGGCACCGGCGCTCAGCGCGGCGAAGAGTTGCAGATCGTCGGCCGTAGGCGTCAGCAGCAGCAGCTGCGGCCGCACCGGCAGGCGGCCCAGCTCGGCCGCGACGCGCATCGCATGGCTGTCCACCAGGCGCAGGTCGCTGGCGACGATGTCGGGCGCGAGCGAGGCGATCTCCCCCAGCGCATCCGTCAGGTTGCTCAGGCTGCCGGCCAGTTCGATATCGCGCGCCTGCAGCAGTTGCGAGCGCGTGCGCTGCAAGGTGGGCTCGCTGAGGCGGAGGAGGTAGACGGTTGGCATGGCGGCGGTAACAGCGCCGCGCATTGTGCGCCCCAACCCCCTAACTTGCAGTGCCCGAAACCGGATAACCCCCACGTCCAGGCGGTTGCCCCCCGAGTCAAGGTGAGCGCTGGATGTTGCCCTGTGGCGCGAAGCTGTGCGCGCTGGCCAGCGGCCAGTAGACGCGGAAGGTGTTGTGCGGCAGCTCGCCGCGCAGCACCGAGCCGGGCTCGACGAAGGGGATCAGGTTGGCCAGCAGCCGCACCTCGTGCTTGTCCAGCCGGTGCACGATGTGCTGCGCCGTGATCTCCTGCGGGTGGCACAGGCCGGCGGCCTCCACCAGCTCCTTCAGCGCCTTCAGCGTGTTCTGGTGGAAGTTGGCGACGCGCTCGGCCTTGTCGGGCACGACGAGGGCGCGCTGGCGCACCGGGTCCTGCGTTGTCACGCCGGTCGGGCAATGGCCGGTGTGGCAGGCCTGGGCCTGGATGCAGCCCAGCGCGAACATGAAGCCGCGGGCGGAGTTGCACCAGTCGGCGCCCAGCGCCATCAGCCGCACGATGTCGAAGGCGGTCGTGACCTTGCCGGCGCAGCCGATCTTGATCCGATCGCGCAGGTTCAGGCCCACCAGCGTGTTGTGGATCAGCAGCAGGCCCTCCTGCAGCGGCGCGCCGACATAGTTCGTGAACTCCAGCGGTGCCGCGCCGGTGCCACCCTCGGCGCCGTCGACGACGATGAAGTCCGGCGTGATGCCGGTCTCCAGCATGGCCTTGGCCAGCGCGAACCACTCCCACGGGTGACCGATGCAGAGCTTGAAGCCGGTGGGCTTGCCGCCCGACAACGTGCGCAGCCGTTCGATGAACTGCATCATCTCCACCGGCGTGGAGAACGCACTGTGGCGGGCCGGAGAGATGCACGCCACGCCCTCCGGCACGCCGCGCGCGGCGGCGATCTCGGCCGTGACCTTGGGGCCGGGCAGCACGCCGCCGTGGCCCGGCTTGGCGCCCTGGCTGAGCTTGAGCTCGATCATCTTGACCTGCGGGTCGACCGCGGCGGCCTGGAACTTCTCGGCGCTGAACGAACCGTCGTCGTTGCGGCAGCCGAAGTACCCCGAGCCGATCTCCCAGATCAGGTCGCCGCCGTGCACGCGGTGGTGGGCGCTGATGGAACCCTCGCCGGTGTCGTGCGCGAAGCCGCCCTGCCTGGCGCCCTTGTTCAGCGCCAGGATGGCGTTGGCGCTGAGCGCGCCGAAGCTCATCGCCGAGATGTTGAAGACGCTGGCCGAGTAGGGCTGGGCACGGCCAGCGCCGATGGTGATGCGGAAGTCGTGGCTGCTCAGGTGCGTGGGCGCCAGCGAGTGGTTGATCCACTCGTAGCCGCGCGCGCCCACGTCCAGCTGCGTGCCGAAGGGGCGCTGGTCGGCTTCGCCCTTGGCGCGCTGGTAAACGATGGAGCGCTGGGCGCGCGAGAACGGCGCGGCATCGGTGTCGCCCTCGACGAAGTACTGGCGGATCTCGGGGCGGATGAACTCCAGCAGGAAGCGCAGGTGGCCGATGACCGGGTAGTTGCGCAGGATGGAGTGGCGCGTCTGGCGCACGTCGCGCAGGCCCTGCAGCGACAGCGCGAGGAACACCAGTGCCATCACCCCGTCGGTGAGGCCCATCCTCCAGCGCAAGGCGAAGAACAGCGCGAGCAGCCCGCAGGCAACCCAGCTCAAGTAACGCAGGGGAAAGTGCTCGTTGAGACGTCGGGTCCAGCCGGGCCAAGCAAGCATGAGGTGTCCTCACAACCGTGACCGACGGATGCTAAGCGACTCACCCTCACAATCGCTGCGACTCAATCCTTCAAGGTCGCTGTCGATGAAGTCCCTGTTCTCCTCAATCGGCTGGTTGTTCTCCAAGGCCTGGTGGCTGCTCGACGGCACGCGCCGCGCGCTGACCAACCTGTTCGTGCTGCTGCTGATCGTCATCGTCGTGACGGCCATCCTCGCGCGCGGCCCCAAGCCGCTGCAGGAGAAAACGACGCTGGTGGTCAAGCTCGACGGCGCGCTCGTCGAGCAGTACTCCGGCAGCCCGCGCGAGCAGCTGCTCGCCCAGGCCCAGGGCCGCAGCGTGCCGCACCAGACCCGGCTGCGCGACGTGCTGGCCGTGCTGGACCACGCCGCCAAGGACGACAAGATCAGCGCCGTGCTGCTGGACGTCGACGAGCTGGGCGGCTCCGGCCTGGCCGGCCTGCACGAGGTCAGCGCGGCGCTGCAGCGCTTCAAGGCCTCCGGCAAGCCCGTGTACGCCTATGCCGACGACTACAACCAGCGCGGCTATTTCCTGGCCGCGCAGGCCAGCGAGGTCTATGTGCACCCGATGGGCGCGGTCATGCTGGAGGGCTTCGGCCGCTACCGCACCTACTACAAGGACGCGCTGGACCGCCTGGGCGTGACGGCCCACGTCATCAAGGTGGGCACCTACAAGAGCTTCGCCGAGCCCTACACCGCCAACGGCCCCAGCCCCGCGACGCTGGAGGCGGAAGGCCTGGTCTACGGCGAGCTGTGGAACGGCTTCACGGGCGCCATCGAGTCCGCACGCAAGCTGGAGCCCGGCAGCATCGCCAAGACCATCGCCGACCTGCCCCGGCTGCTCGCCGCCGTCCAGGGCGACGGCGCCAAGCTCGTGCTGCAGGCCAAGCTGGTGGACGGGCTGAAAACGCGCGACGAGATGCGCGACCTGCTCATCGCCAAGGGTGCCAAGGACGAGCAGGGCAAGACCTTCCGTCAGGTCTCGTTGAACGACTACCTGGCCCATGTGCCCGATGCCGCTGCGCCCAACAAGCTGCAGCCGGGCATCGGCATCGTCGTGGCCGAGGGCGAGATCGTCGACGGCGATGCCGGCGCGGGCCGCATCGGTGGCGACTCGACCGGCCGCCTCATCCGCAAGGCTCGCGAGGACGACGCCATCAAGGCCATCGTGCTGCGCGTGAACTCGCCCGGCGGAAGCGCCTTCGCGTCCGAGATCGTGCGCCGCGAGCTGGAGCTGACGCGCAAGGCCGGCAAACCGGTCATCGTGTCGATGGGTGACGTGGCGGCCTCGGGCGGCTACTGGATCTCCACCAGCAGCGACGCCGTCATCGCCGACCCCGGCACCATCACCGGCAGCATCGGCGTGTTCAGCCTGCTGCCGACGGCCGAAGGGCTGATGGACAAGCTGTCGCTGCACACCGGTGGCGTGACGACGACCTGGCTGGCCGGCGGCTACGACCTGCGCCGCCCGCTGGACCCGCGCCTGCAGACGGTCATCCAGTCCAGCATCGACAACGTCTACTCCCGCTTCACCGTGCTCGCCGCGCAGGCGCGCAAGAGCACGCCGGAGAAGATCGACACGGTGGCGCAGGGCCGCATCTGGACGGGTGCACAGGCCAAGGAGCGCGGCCTGGTCGACCGCCTGGGCAGCTTTGACGACGCAGTCCAGACGGCGGCAAAGCTGGGCAAGCTGGAGCTCAAGGACGGCGAGAAGCCGCGCGTGTCCTATGTGGAGCGCGACATGAGCCGCAAGGAACGCCTGCTGGCCTCGCTGACCGACGCCCTGGCGCCGTCAGTGGCCGCAGCCTTCGGCCAGGCGCTGGGGCTGGACGCGCTGCCGGCGCCGGTGGCCGAGGAACTGGCAGCGCTGAAGGACCTGGCGAAGCAGTCGGCCCAGGGGCGCTGGGAGCGCGCCGCGGCGGTGCACTGCCTGTGCGCGGCGCCTTGAGACGTCAGTACACCGGGTCTGCCAGCTTCTCCTTCGCCACCACCCGCTGCGTCGCCGGCCGCTCGAACACGCGCTTCAGGTAGGCACCCAGCGCCGGTCGCGCCTTGGCCGGCCGGGCCTGCATGCGCGTCCAGCGGCACAGCATGAAGGCCAGCGGGTCCACCGCCGTGTATTCCGAACCCAGGAACCAGTCGCCGCCATGGCGCGCGAGCTCGGCGTCCATCTGGTCCAGCATCGTCGCGACCTGCGCCTCGGCGCGGGCCTTCACCTCGGCGGCGTCGGTCGCCATGCGGTCCGGGTAGAAGTAGTGGATCAGCATGGCCTGCAGCGTGTTGGTCAGCCAGACCATCCACTTGTAGTACTGGGCCCGCTCGGGCGTGCCGGGCGCCGGCGCGAAGCGGCCGTGGCAGTCGGCCAGGTGCATGAGGATGGCGGCCGTCTCGTACAGCACCAGGTCGCCGTCCACCAGCACCGGGATCAGGCCGTTGGGGTTGAGCTTCAGGTAGGCCGGCGACTTGTGTTCGTTGTTGGCGCGGTCCACCGTGCGCAGCGTGAAGGGCACGCCCAGTTCCTCCAACAGGATGTGGGGCGCGAAGCTGGCGTTGCTGGGGTAGTAGTGCAGTTCGATCATGGGACGAAAGGCTGGAGAAGGCTGGGCGGCGAACTTTACGTGGCCGCAAAACCAGGGACGTCCACGCCGCGCAGGCTGGCGGCGTTGCATCATTTCCTTCCCGGCTACCCCGTGTGACGATCATGAAGGCTCTGCTCACCCCCTCCCTCGCCGCCGTGCTGGCCCTGTGCGCCACGCTGTCGGCCCCGGCCGCCCACGCCGACGTGCGCGTCAGCGCCAACATCGGCATGGTGTTCGACAACCGCTACCACCACGACCACTACTACCCCGCCCCGGGCTACGTCGCACCCTACGTGCCGCATGGCGCCGTCGTCGTCGGCGCCGGGCCGGGGCGCTACTGGTTCCACGGCGGCGTCTGGTACCAGCCCTGGGGCCCGCGCTACCGCGTCGTGCTGCCGCCGGTAGGCCTGGTCATCCCGCTGCTGCCGCCGTCCTACGTGACGGTCACCATCGGCGGCCTGCCCTACTACTACGCCAACGGCGTGTACTACCGCGCCGTGCCCGAGGGCTACATCGTGGCCGCACCGCCCCCGGAGGCCACGACGGCGGCCCAGGTCCAGCCGGCGCCGCCCCCGCCGCCGCCCAAGGCCGACCCCATCATCTACCCGCGCAACGGACAGTCCAACGAACAGCTGGAGAACGACCGCCGCGAATGCAACCGCTGGGCGACGACGCAGCCCAACGCGCAGGCCGACGCCAGCGTGTTCAACCGCGCCGTCGAAGCGTGCATGGACGGCCGTGGGTACACCATGAAGTAAGTGCCCCTCGCCCAGTCGCGTCTCGCTGAACGCGGACGCGTCTGGTCGGTCCCCCGAGGGGACGGCGATTGCCCGGGCATCGAGCCCGGGCAACATCGCCAGACGAGCCGGCTTGGGGCGGTCCGGCGCTCGGCCCGAAAAAGGGCACTACGCGTTCAAACGATGCAACCGGCTTCGGCCTTGACGCCACCCGCGCGGTAGCGCACGGCGGTCATCTCGGCCAGGATGCTGAGCGCGATCTCTGGCGGCGTGCGGGCGCCGATGTCCAGGCCCACGGGGCCGTGCAGGCGGTCGAGCTGCTCACCGGTCAGGTCGAAGTGCTCGGCCAGGCGAGCCTTGCGCTTGGCCTGGTTGACGCGCGAGCCGATGGCGCCGACGTAGAAGGCCGGGCTCTTCAGTGCCTCCATCAGCGCCAGGTCGTCGAGCTTGGGGTCGTGCGTCAGCGCGACGATGGCGGTGGCGTCGTCCACCTGGAAAGCCATGACGACGTCGTCGGGCATGTCGCGCGTGAGGGTCACGCCCGCGAGCGCGAAACCGTCGGCGTACTCCGCGCGTGGGTCGCACACGGTCACGCCGTAGCCCAGCGCCAGCGCCATCTGCGCGAGGTAGTCGGTCATCTGGCCGGCGCCGATGACCAGCAGCCGCCACTGCGGGCCGTGATGGCTGACGAGCCGGGTATCGGTCAGCTCCAAAGTGTCGGCACCACGCTCGGCGGGCGCCAGCGTCACGGCGCCGGTAGCCAGCTCCAGCACGCGGCGCACACGCTCGCCGCGCGTCAGGCGGGCCAGCAGTTCATCGACGGCCGACTGCGGCCCCAGCGGCTCCAGCATCAGCTCCAGCGTGCCGCCGCAAGGCAGGCCGAAGCGGCGCGCCTCCTCGGCGCCGACGCCGTAGCGCAGCAGCGTCGGACGGGCGAGCGCCAGGCTGCCGGCGCGCAGCTGGGCGACGAGGTCGTCCTCGATGCAGCCGCCGGACACCGAGCCGGCGATCAGCCCGTCGTCGCGCACCGCGACGAGCGAGCCTACCGGGCGGGGCGCCGAGCCCCAGGTGCGGGTGATCGTGCCCAGCACGACGCCACGGGCTTCCGCCCGCCAGCCGGCCGCCGTGCGCAATACGTTGAGGTCGAGGTTGTCCATGGCGTCGTTGCAGGTCGGTCGCGACCATACCGCGAACGCGCCCGCCCTGCAGCCACGAGGCCGGATCACCCACCACTCGCGTCACCTCAGGGGTAGTCCTTCAGCGTCGCCGTGTTGCTGCCGCCCTGGCAGCGCGCCGCGTCGCCGGTGTCGTTGATGATGTGCTCGATGCTGCCCTTGTCGACGAGGCAGACGGTGATCATGTGGTGGAAGCGCACGCCGGGCGCGCGCTTCGGATCCGGCGCCTCGATGGCGCGGTCCAGCACGACGTCGGGCTTCAGGAACACGCTGTAGATGCCCAGCCCCCAGGCCTCGTGGCGCGTCACGGTGTCGGCCACCTTGTACGACGCGAAGCCGCGGCCGCCGGCCGCGTCGGTCCACTCGGCTTGCGTCGGCGGGTCGTAGGGGATCTCGGACTGGTAGAAGTAGACCCGCCCGCCGTTGCCGCGCCAGACGACCTGCTCCTGCTGAAAGTGCTCGACGAACAGGCCGTAGATGGTCACGTCCTCGCCGTCGACGACGAGGCCGTGTACGGACGGGTTGCTCGTCCAGCCGACGCCATCGCCGTGGTCGGCGCGCCAGATCCACGTGTGGTCCACCAGCGTGTCGTGCGCGTGGATGCGCAGCGCCGTGTGAACTCGGCCCGCCGCCACGCCGCCGATGCGGAAGAAGACGTCGTGCAGCACGGTCGGGTCAGCGCGGTGACGGATCTTGCTGCCTTCGCGGCCCACTTCCATCAGCACACCGGCGTCCTGCCTGCCGGCATCCAGGAACAGGCCCGCCAACGTCAGCCCGTCCACGTCGGCCGTCTTCACCAGCGGCGCGCCGTTGTCCGAGCGCAGTGTCGGGAAGCCGATGCCCAGCACGACGGTGCCGGGGCGGCTGACCTGCAGCGGCTGCGTCAGCAGGTACTCGCCCGGCGTGAGCAGCAGGTGCCTGCCGGCGGCCAGCTGGGCGTTGAGCCTGGCCGCCGTGTCGCCGGGCCTGGCGATGAAGAACCGGCCGAGGGGCAGCGTCCTGCCCGGCTCGGCGGCGCCATGCGCCCACGACACGCCGGCGCTGTCGCGCTTGAGCGCCGGCACGCGCACGGCGTAGGCCCCATCCTTGTCGACGAAGAGATAGGGCTTCTCGCGCACCAGCGGCGTCCTGTCGACCTTCGTGAAGCGCTGGCCCGGCGTCGGGAACTCACCGGCCGGCGCCTGCGGCACGCCGACGAAGACCATGTTCCAGTTGGAGCCGGTCCAGCTCGCCCACTCGCTGTTGCGCGACAGCCATTGCTGCTGCGTCGCCGAGTTGACCTGGCCATCCACCAGCACGTCAGAGAACCAGCCGCCGCTGGCCCAGCCGTTCTTCTGGTTCAGCCGCATGTTGCCGCGCACATGCATGCGCCGGAACGGGATGGCCTGCGACACGGCCCACTGCATCGTGTTGTCGCCGATGCCCAGCGTCGGCGTCACCGCGAAGTTCTCGGCGCCGCGCCAGAAGTTGCTCGTCGCGTTGTCGTTGTCCAGCAGCGCCGAGGCGCGCAGGTCGCCGACGACATGCACGTCGTCCGGCTGGCGGCCCAGGCCCAGCACCTGCGTGTAGAAGCCGACGGGGATGCGCAGGTTCTCGTAGGTGCCCGGCAGCAGCAGGATGGCGTCGCGGCGCGGGCCGAAGTGGTTGGGCTGCTGGGCCTCGTAGATGTCCAGGATGCGCTGCTGCAGGCCCGGCGTGGACGGGCTCAGCACGTGGACGTTGGGGCCGAAGTCCGGCGTCGGCGGCGCGGCGGGGCTGGTCAGCGGCGCAGCCAGGGCGCTGGCGGAGAGAAGCATGGCGGCGATGGTCTTGCTGGGCATGTCGGGCGGCAGAAGTGGAATCGGTTCCAATGCCTGCATTGAATCACGACTGCACAGCCGGCCTCGCAGGGCTTGCCCGCGATGCCGGCTCAGAAGCTGGAGCCGGGCTGCGTCAGGAACGCCGCCTCCTCGGGCGTGGACGCACGGCCGAGGATGGCGTTGCGGTGCGGGTAGCGCCCGAAGCGGTCGACGATGGCCTTGTGCTTCAGCTCGAAGTCGTGGGTGTGCGCCGGCGCGCGCGCCTTCATCAGCGGCTCGGCCACCGCATGGATGGCGGCAGACTCGCTGTGCATGTAGGGCATGTAGAGAAAGGCGCGCTGCTCGACCGGCAGCTTCAGGTCGTCACCCGCCGCCACGGCCTCCTGCGCGAGGGCCAGCGCCAGCGGGTCCGCCGCGAAGGCCTGCGGCGTGCCGCGGTGGATGTTGCGGGCGAACTGGTCGATGGCGATGACCTCGGCCAGCCGGCCTTCAGGCGTGGAGCGCCACGAGAACAGCTCGGCGCAGCAGGCCTGGGCGTGCAATGCGCCGAAGCGGGTGCGGATCAGGTCGTCGAAGGCGGGATCGACGGTCCACCACTGGGCGGGTTTGATTTCGTGGAACCAGAAGGCGAGGACGGCGTTGGGCATGATGATGACCCGGTGCCCGGGGCACATTGAGAATTGCCCACGATCATCTCGCCAAGCGAACCACCTCATTCGTCCCCAATGAACTATCGCCTCTACTGTTCATCCGGGAATACTGTCGGCGTCGACGAGTACGTCAGCTACGCGGAAATCGACGCAGACGGCTATTACGTCCGGTACTTGGAAATCAACTCCAACGGCACCGCGCTCCGGTATACCGAAACACATGCGGCAGATCATTTGGGAATTCTTCCGGAAGGCCCATGGGATGACGCAGAAGCCTCGAAGCCGGAATACGGCCATTACTTCGTGATTTCCGCCCAGCTCTTCGAGTCGGTCTGGGCAGCGACGCGAGCAGTCAACGCATAGGCGCCCGACTCAGCTCACCACGCATAGCTCGCCCCCAGCACCCCGTAGTTCGTCCCAACACCGTTCGACGCCCGGCTGCGCCCCACGCCAGGCGTGAGGGTCCAGCCGCCGCCAGCCGCGATCTCGGCCTTCATCTGCACGGTGCGCAGGTTGCCGCCGTCGTGCAGCTTGTCCTGCATCACTTCGCCGTTCAACGCGACACGGTCGCTGACGCGGTAGGTGGCGCCGAGCTGGTGGCTGCGGTCCAGCGCGGCCTCGTCACGGTTGACGGCGGACGTGCTCGCCTGTTGCAGCAGCGGCACGCCGGCCAGCAGGCCGCCGCTGCCGGCGGTCGTCTGCGTCGTCGTGGTGGTCGTGTAGCGGTTGTGCATGGTTGCGCCGTAGACGGTGAAGCGCGGCGTCACCGCGACGGCACCGTGCACGCCCACGCCGTGGCCCTTCACGCGCTGCTCCACCGGCGTGGCGGCGCCGCCGCTGGCCGACGCGACCGTGCCGCGGGCGCGCGCATTGCGCTTCGTCGCGTCGAGGCCCACGACGACGCCGTCGACCGGCTTCCAGTCCACCGTAGCGGCGAGGTCGTTCTGACGCAGCTTGTCGCCGTCGCCGCGATGGCTGGCACTGACGCCGGCCTGCCAGCACTTGCCCGCCACGCCGCCGCCCAGCGACACCTGCTTCGGCTTGTACGTCGTGCCGGTCACGTCGTCGCGGCTCTTCGACTGGCCGACACCAGCCTGCACCCAGGCGCTGTCGCCCACCGGCAGGCTGACGGCCGCGGCGGCGCTCTGGTTGCTCTTGGCGTCGCGCTGCACGGCGAGGTTCAGGGCGCGCTTGTCGGCGTTGGGGGCGGCGTCCTCGGCGTGGGCCAAGCCGGCCAGCAGCAGGGCGGCAGCAGCAAAAGTGGGCTTGAAGGTGTTCATGAGCGGGCTCCTGGTTGTTCGGGTTGTGCGGGTCCGGATGACCCTTTCAAACCGACAACGCCCGCCGTGCCCGAATCCTTCCCGGCGCAGATGTAACGAGGCGCAGCCGCCTGGCGCGCCGTTCTCCTACAGGCACCGGTTGCACCGTCCGGCAGGCGCGCACCGCGCCGCTTCATAGATTGCAGTCCTGCGGTGCGCATCGGGCGCCACCGCTGTCGATGACCTGAAAGGACCCCTGATGAAGACATCCCACATCGCCTCGCTGATCGTCACCGCCGCCCTGGTCGGCCCGCTGGCCGCCCATGCCGACGACAAGCCCGCCAGCCCCGCCAAGGCCTGGGTCAAGGACTCTGTCGTCACCACCAAGATCAAGGCGCAGCTGGCCGCGAGCAAGGTGTCGTCGCTGGCCGTCGTTCACGTCGAGACTGACGCCGACGGCTTCGTGCAGCTGACCGGCAAGGTCGCCACCCAGGCGGACAAGGACCACGCGGAGAGCATTGCCAAGGCGGTGGAAGGCGTGAAGTCCGTCGACAACCAACTGACCGTGACCGGTCAGTAAACGGCAAGCATCAGTTCGTGACGACCTGCAAGTACCGGGTTTCCACCGAAGTGGCGCCGGTACAATTTCACGAGTCCGAAACAACGGGCCTGCCCACGCAGGCCCGTTCTTTTTGTGCCCTGCCCATCGCCATGTCCACCCCCTCCCGCCGACTGCCGCACATCGACGCCCTGAAAGCCATCGCGGCCCAGGTCATCGTGCTGCACCATCTGGTGAGCTACGGCCCCATCGCACGTGCCGCACACGCGGCGCTGCCGCTGCTGGCCGACGCGATGCACCAGTACGGCCGCATGGCGGTGCAGGTCTTCCTCGTCGTCGGCGGCTACCTGAGCGCCCGCGGCCTGTCGCCGCGTGGCGGCGCGATGCAGGCGCGTGTGCCGGAGCTGCTGTGGCGCCGCTACCTGCGCCTGACGCTGCCCTTCCTGGCCGCGCTGATGCTGACGCTGGGCGCCTGCGGCCTGATCGCGTCGTCCTGGCCCGAGATGGTGCCCACCGACATCAGCGTGGGCCAGCTGCTGGCCCACGCGCTGCTGCTGCACGACGTGCTGGGCTACGAGGCGCTGACGGTGGGCGCCTGGTATGTCGCCATCGACCTGCAGCTGTTCGCCGTGCTGGTGGGCCTGCTGTGGCTGGCGCGGCGCGGCTGGCGCCACCCGAGCCGCCTCGTCGTCGGGCCGCTGCTGGTGGCGGCTGCCGCGCTGGCGTCGGCCTTCGTCTTCAACCGCGATGCGACGCTGGATGCCTACGCGCCCTACTTCTTCGCGTCCTACGGACTGGGTGCGATGGTGCACTGGCTGGGCCTGTGGCGGCACCGCCGCGCCGGCCTCGTGCTGCTGGCCGTGGCCTTCGGCGCGGCGCTGTGGCTGGACTGGCGCGACCGCCTCGCGCTGGCACTCGCCACCGCGCTGTGGCTGGCCTGGGCCGAGGCGCGCCAGCAGCAGGGCCGCCCGCTGCTGCCGCAGCGCTGGAACGCGACGCTGGCCGGCTGGGCCACGCCGTCCTACGCGCTGTTCCTGCTGCACTTCCCAGTGCTGCTGCTGACGAATGCGCTGCTGGCCCACTTCGATGGCGCCTCGCCCGCCGTCGGCGTGCTGATGCTCGTCGCGACCTGGGCGCTGGCCAACTGGCTGGCCCGGCCTTTCCACCGCTGGGTGGAGGCCCCCGCCGCGCGCTTCGACCCCCTCGCCTGGCTGCCGCGCCTGCGCACCGCCTGACGTGGAGCCCCTCGTCCAAGGAGTACCTTGGCCGATCCCCCGAGGGGATGGCGATGCTTGCCGGCTCGACCGGCAAGCACATCGCCAGTGCGGGCCGGCTTGGGAACGGCCCGGCGCTCGGCCCGCAAAGCGCGCCCAGGCCTCCTGAAACCCCGGAGGCCCCGCGCGCCCCGCTGCGTTCTAATCTCCCGTGCCGCCTGCTGGAGGAGCCCCCACGATGACGAGCCCGTCGACCGCCGCGGTACCCAGCCGCGAGCAACTGCTGCACAGCCTCTACGAGGCCGCCGAGCTGGAGCACAACCTGATGTGCACCTACCTCTATGCGGCCTTCAGCCTGAAGCAGGGCGAAGCCGAGGGCCTGCAGGCTGACGAGGCTGCCGCCGTCGAGCGCTGGCGGCGCGAGATCATCGCCGTGGCCGTCGAGGAGATGGGCCACCTCGTCGCGGTCTGGAACATCACGGCCGCGCTGGGCGGCGCACCGCGCATCGGGCGCGGCAACTTCCCGCTGGACCCCGGCTACCTGCCGGCCAGCGTCGTCGTCAAGCTCGCGCCGTTCAACGACGCGACGCTGCAGCATTTCATCTTCCTGGAGCGCCCCGAGGGCAGCACCGAGGCCGACGGCCCGGGCTTCGCCGCCGAGCGGGCGTTCACGCGCGCCATCGCCACGCCGCGCGTCACGCCGATGGCGCGCGACTACGACACCGTGGGCCACTTCTACGCCACGCTGTCGGCCGACCTTCAGGCCTTCGTCGCGCAGCACGGCGAGGCGGCCAGCTTCTGCGGCGACCGCGCGCTGCAGCTGGGCCCCGGGGAGCTCAACCTGTGCGGCGCCAGGCCCGTGCTGTGCTCGAAGACGGCGCTGGCTGCCTTCGACGCCATCGTGCGCCAGGGCGAGGGCGCGCCCAGCGACAGCGAGACCTCGCACTACCAACGCTTCGCCGCCATCCGCGGCGAACTGGCCGCGCTGCGCGCCACCCACCCCGGCTTCGAGCCCGCCTGGCCGGCCGCCACCAACCCGGTGCTGCGCCGCCCGCCGCGCCCCGAGGGCCGCGTGTGGCTGGAAGACCCCGCCGCCGCAGCGACGGTGGACATCGCCAACGCCAGCTACCAGCTGATGCTGCGCCTGCTGGCCCAGGCCTACCTGCTGCCGGGCCCGTCGGCCGAGAAGAGCCTGCACGTGGACCTGGCCGTGGGCCTGATGCGCGCCTTCACGCCGCTGGCCGAGCATGCCGCCCGCCTGCCTGCCGGGCCCAGCCACCCCGGCTGCCACGCTGGCGCCAGCTTCACCGCGCTGCGCGACACCGCCGCCATGCCGCCCGGCCCCGGCGCGCGTCGCTTCGTCATCGAGCGACTGGCCCAGTTGGCCGACACCGCCGGCGCGCTGCACACCCAGTTGGGCGCGGAGCGCACCGGCCGTGCCGCCAGCCAGCTGCAGGCGCTGCACGACCGCGCCGCGCGCGGGCTGGACCTGGCCGCCCCGGTCGCCGCCGCGCCGGCCCCCTCGCCCGCGGTCGCAGCGCCACCACCAGCGGCACCGCCCATCGAGGTCCGCGACGGCATCGAGATCGTGCAGGGCGAGAAGCTGGAGCTGCGCTTCGAGGCCAAACGCTGCATCCACGCCCGGCTGTGCGTGACGGGGGCGCCCGAGGTGTTCCTGGCCAACGTGCAGGGGCCCTGGCTGCACCCGGACGCGATGCCCGTCGAGCGCCTCGTCGACATCGCCCACGCCTGCCCGTCCGGCGCCATCCAGGTGCGCCGCAAGGACGGCCAGCCCGACGAGACGCCGCCGCCCGTCAACCTGCTGTCGGTGCGCGAGGCCGGGCCCTACGGCATCCGCGGCGACCTGCACCTGCGCGGCACGCCGCTGGGCACGCGCGCCACGCTGTGCCGCTGCGGCGCCAGCAAGAACAAGCCCTTCTGCGACGGCAGCCACCACGACATCCACTTCGCCGCCAGCGGCGAGCCGGAGACCGGCCTGCTGGGCCTGCCCACCGACATGCCCGTCCGCCGCGACGGCCGCATCGACATCGAGCCCGAGCCCAACGGCCCGCTGCAGCTGCGCGGCCAGGTCGAGGTGCTGAGCGGCACCGGCCGCATGGTCTGCCGCGTCGCGCAGGCCCGGCTGTGCCGCTGCGGCGGCAGCCAGACCAAACCCTTCTGTGACGGGACCCACACGCGCAATGGCTTCAGCGCCGATTGAGGCCGACGAGGCCCGCGACGTGCTGCAACGCATTGCGGCGCGCACGCTGATCTGGATCGTCGTCATCGTCGGCTCGGCGGCGGCGCTGATCGGCGTCGTCGAGGCGGTTTTCGGCTCGCAGGGACGCTGGGACGGCCAGCGGCTGCTGGTGGGCCTGGCGCTGCTGGGCGTGGGCGGCGTCGCGACGCTGCTGTACCGCGCCGCGCTGCCGCGGCTGGCGACCACGCTGGTGCTGGTGGGCACGCTGCTCAGCCTGGTGGCGCACGCGGCCCACATCGGCCTGGGCGTGCACACGCTGATCCTCGCCGCCGGTGCGCTGCTCATCGCGCTGGCCGGCGGCGTGGCCGGCAATGCCGCGGCCATCGTGCTGGCGGTGATCTACCTCGCCGCCATCGGCGTGCTGGCAGCGCTGGAGACGCAGGGCCTGCTGCCCGGCCTGAAGGCGGCCGTGCTGCCCAACGTGCTGGACCGCCTCGTCGCCCACCTGCTCATCGCCGTGGCGGGGCTGGCGTCGGCGCTGCTGCTCAACCGCATCCTGGGCACCGCGCTGGCCCGCGCCATCACCGAGGAGGCCCGGCTGGCCCGCCTGGTGCAGGCCTCGCACAACTGGGCCTGGGAGGCGGACGCGAACTTCCGCGTCACCTGGCTGTCCGACGAGTTCGAGGCGCTGTCCACGCACAAGCGCGACGACTTCCTGCGGATGGGCCAGCCCGATGCCGCCGCCCTCGTGCGCGACGCCGACTACCACGCGCTGGTGGAGGACATCCGCGCCCGGCGCGCTTACCGCGACCGCATCAACGGCTTCCGCACGCCCGACGGCCGGCTGCTGTGGACGCTGAGCTCGGGCGAGCCCGTCTTCGACAACGCCGGCAAGCACGTCGGCTGGCGCGGCGTCAGCCACAACATCACCGGCGAGCGGCTGACGCTGCAGCAGCACGAACGCACCGCCAGCATGCTGGACCGGCTGCTGCGCGCCAGCCCCGACGCCATCTGCGTGGCGCACACCGCCGACGGCCGCATCCGCTTCGCCAACTCGGGCTTGTGCCATCTCATCGGCCGCAGCCGCGACGAGGTGCTCGGCCGCTCCGGCCGCGAGCTGGGCCTGTGGCCCGACAGCCGCGAGCCCAAGCGCCTGGTCACCGAGCTGGCCAGCACCGGCATCGCGCGCGACTTCCGCTCCGCCATCCTCGTGAACGGCGAGTGGCGCGACCTGCTCGTCTCCGCCGCGTCGCTGGACTGGGACGGCGAGCCGGCGACCATGCTGATCGCGCGCGACATCACGGAGCGCGAGCGCGCGCGCATCGAGGCCGATGCCATCCTGGACCACGCCAGCGTGGGCATCGCGCTGACACGAGGCCGGCAGTTCGAGCGCGTCAACCGGCACTGGCGGGAGATCTTCGGCGGCGACGCGCCGGAGCTGCCCGACGTGCGCGTCGCCGCCGATGAGACCCAGGACTTCGAGCTGGACTTCACCCGCCCCGACGGCGGCGTCATCACCGTGCGCCTGGACGCCCGCGGCCTGCCGCCGCTGTCGGGCCGCAGCGAGGCCGAGCGCGCGACGCTGTGGGTGGCCGAGGACGTCACCGAGCACCGCCGGCAACAGCGCGAACTGCAGGCCGCCAAGCAGCAGGCCGAGACCGCCAGCCACGCCAAGAGCGCCTTCCTCGCGACGATGAGCCACGAGATCCGCACGCCACTCAACGGCGTGCTGGGCCTGGCCCGGCTGCTGCAGCAGGGCGGCCCGGAAGACGCCCACCGCGACAAATACCTGGCCCACCTCGCCGCAGCGGCCGAATCGCTCAACGAGATCGTCTCCAACGTGCTGGACCTGTCCAAGATCGAGGCGGGTCATCTGGAGCTGGAGCAGGTCGAGTTCGACCTGCACGCGCTGGCCCAGGCCAGCTTCGAGGGCTGCGCCGCGCTGGGCCGCGAGCGCGGACTGGAGATGCGCCTGGACATCTCGGCCGACCTGCCCCGGCTCGTCATCGGCGACTCGGTACGGGTGCGCCAGATCCTCGCCAACTTCCTCGTCAACGCGCTCAAGTTCACCGAGCGCGGGCACATCCGGCTGAGCCTCACCTCGGCCGGCCCCGACCGCGTGCGCATCGCGGTGCAGGACAGCGGCATCGGCGTGCCACCCGAGCAACAGACGCGGCTGTTCCGCCCGTTCGCGCAGGCCGACGACTCGACGACGCGGCGCTTCGGCGGCACGGGCCTGGGCCTGTCCATCTGCCGCGAGCTGGCCGCGCGCATGGACGGCCATGTCGGCATCGACAGCGACGGCCAGCACGGCTCCACCTTCTGGGCCTCGCTGCGCCTGCCGCGCTCGCTGACCATCGACGACACCGCCACGCGCCGGCGCATCCCCATGCCGCCCAGCCACCCGCTGGCCGGCCAGCGCCTGCTCGTCGCCGAGGACAACCCGGTCAACCGCCTCATCATCACGGCGCTGCTGCAGCGCCTGGGTGCCGAGGTCGTCGAGGCCGAGGACGGCGAGGAGGCCATTGCCATCGCCCGCGACCAGGCCGGGCGGCTCGATGGTGTGCTGATGGACCTGCACATGCCCAAGGTCGACGGCCTCGAAGCCACCGCGCTGCTGCGCGCCGATCCGGCCACGGCCAGGCTTCCCATCCACGCCTTCACCGCCGCCGTGCTCGACCAGGAACGCCAGGCCGCGCTGGCTGCCGGCATGAACGGCTTCATCGCCAAGCCGGTGGCCGAGGCCGAGGTCATCCGAGTTCTCGGAAGAACCTGAGGAGACGGACGCGCCATGCCCATCCGCATCGTCCAGCTCGGCAGCCCGCGCGCGGCCGACGAAGGCCCCCGAATCGGCACCGTGCGCCGCCCGCCGCGGGGCGTGCCCAAGGCCGAGTTCGCCAGGCGCGATTACTACGACACCTGGTTTCCCACCCTCGCACCCAGCCTGGAGACGATGAAGCTGGGTCAGGCAGCCAAAACGGAGGCCGAGTGGAAGGCCTTCAAGAAGAAGTACCGCGCCGAGATGGCCGAGCCCGATGCCCAGCACGCGCTGGCGCTGCTGGCCACGCTGTCGGCGCACGCGAACTTCTCGGTCGGCTGCTACTGCATGGACGAAGCGCGCTGCCACCGCTCGGTGCTGCGCGAGCTGCTGGACGAGAAGGGCGCCACGCTGGCGAAAGACCGAAACGCATGAATCCCATCGTCCTCATCGACGGCACCGACGGCCTCGAACCCACGCTCGACCGCCCGCGCCCCGACCGCCTCGTCGCCGGCAACCCGCTGCGCCGGACCTGGGTGCTGCACGAGGCCGGGCCGATGACGGCCGGCGTGTGGGAATGCGAGCCGGGCCGCTGGCGCATCGTCTTCCCGGCCACGCGGCAGGAGTATTTCCACGTACTGAGCGGCCGCGTGCGGCTGCACGGGCCGCAGGGCGCGACCGACGTCGGCCCCGGCCAGGGCGGCGTGATCCCGCCAGGCTTCGAGGGCGAGTTCGAGGTGGTGGCGCCGGTGCGCAAGCAGTTCGTGCTGGTGGACACGGCCGGCTGAGCCCCCAAGGGGGGCCGTGGGCGATGTGCACGCGGCTCGATGCCGCGTGCATCGCCATCCCCCAGGGGGATCGATCAGGCGCACCCGCGTTCAGCGCGGTGCGACTGAGCGAGGGGTCAACAGTCCTCCCGCCGCCGGTTCATGTCCGCCAGCGTCTTGCCCGGCTCGTCGCGGAAGCTCTCCAGCGCCTCCAGCGTCTCGATGCGGTCGACGCGGAAGCTGCGGAAGTCGTTGCGCAGTTCGCACCACGCGGCCAGCGTCCACACTGGGCCCCAGAACAGGCAGGCCAGCGGCCGCACGATGCGCTCGCTCTTCACGCCGCCCAGGTCCAGGTAGCCCATCCTGAGCTTGCGGCGCGCCTCGGTGGCCTCGCGCAGCGCGGTCAGGTGGGCGCTCGTGGCCGGGTCCAGCGCAGGCAGCGGTGCGTACAAGGCCAGGCTCTCGGCCGCGGCGCGTGCGTCCAGCGGCAGCACGGCGAGGATCTTGGACAGCGCGTTCTCGGCCTGGCGGGCCAGCGCCGCGTCCAGCCGCGACTCGGCCATGCGCACGGTCGCGACCAGGGCTTGCGCTTCCTGCTTGCTGAACATCAGCGGCGGCAGGTCGAAGCCCGCCCGCATGCGGTAGCCCACGCCCGCCTCGCCCTCGATGGGCACGCCCTGCTGGGCCAGCGCGGCGATGTCACGGTAGACGGTGCGCATCGACACCTCCAGCCGCTGGGCGAGGTAGTCCGCCGTCGTGAGCCGGCGGCCACGGATGAGCTGGACGATCTGGAAGAGGCGGTCGGCACGGCGCATGGGTGGGCACTGTAGGGCAGCAGGCACACCCCTTGCTGAAGCCATGTGTCAGCAGTCACGACATCGAACACCACCATGGCCATCTACGCCTCCTCGCACACCCGCGGCACCCAGCGGGTGGATGTGGTTTCACTGGGCGCCATCAGCGCCCCGCAGCTTTCACTCGCACCCGGCCAGCTGTTCGTGGCCCAGGCGCTGCGCCCCAAGGCGGGGCGGGCAGAGGGTGAGAAGGGTTCCAGCGTGCCCGAAAGGGCGTCCCGAAGCGCCCCAATCTAGGCGCAAAGCGCAGCCGCAGTTCGACTGCGGCGAGCATTTGCAACGACGAGTGGGGCGCTTCGGGGCGTCAAGGCGGGCATGCAGGCCCCCCTGTCACCCTCTTAGCCCATCGCCGTGCAGAGCTCGACGAGCGTGCCGTCCGGGCAGCGCACGTAGGCCACCACCTGGCCCCAGGGCTTGGCGAGCGGCGCCGCCAGCGGTTTCGCGCCCGCGCCGACGGCCTTGTCGAAGGCCGCCTGCACGTCCACCACCGTGAAGCCGATCTCCATGCCCAGCGGGCGATCGCTCGTGTCTGCCGCGACGTAGTCGTGCTGCACGCTGCTGCGCGCCGTCGCGTGGTCGACGAAGGCCAGCTTGGCGCCGCTGGCGCCGGTCTCCACCTCGCCGTAGGCGCCGCTCTCGTGCAGGAAGCGCGTCTTCAGGCCGAAGGCACGGTCGAAGAAGGCGAGTGACGCGGCCACATCGGCGACGTAGACGAGGGTGTAGGCGAAGTTCATGGCAAGGCTCCCGGTTGGAAAGCCCGCATGCTGCGCGGGCCGCCTGCCAGCTCATGTCAGCAGCAGCCCGGACAATGCCGCCGATGCAAGCCTTCCTCATCGCCACCGGTCTGGTGGCCCTCGCCGAAATCGGCGACAAGACCCAGCTCCTCGCCTTCATGCTCGCGGCCCGCTTCAAGCGGCCGGGGCCCATCGTGCTGGGCATCTTCGTCGCGACCATCTTCAACCACGCCCTGGCCGGGGCCATCGGCGGCTGGCTGACCCACTTCATCGGGCCGGTGGCGCTGCGCTGGGTGCTGGGCCTGTCCTTCCTCGCGATGGCGGCCTGGATGCTGGTGCCCGACAAGCTCGACGAGGACGACGCGCCCAAGCCCGGACACGGCGTGTTCGTGACGACGGTCATCGCCTTCTTCCTCGCCGAGATGGGCGACAAGACCCAGATCGCGACCGTCGCGCTGGCAGCCCGCTTCCCGGCGGACTTCATCGGCGTCGTCTCCGGCACGACGGCCGGCATGATGTTGGCGAACGTGCCGGCCGTGCTGGTGGGCGGCAAGCTGGCGCAGAAGCTGCCGGTCAAGCTGGTGCACGGCATCGCGGCCGCCATCTTTGCGGCGCTGGGCGTGGCGACGCTGGCGGGCGCGGGCGAGAGTCTGGGTTTCTAGGGGTGCGACCTGGGCGGTGACGCCCTAGCATCCCGGCCGACCCACCACGCCAACCAACCGCTCGAGGGAGAGCCCGTGAACTTCCAGGAATCGATCAAGACCTGCTTCAACAAGTACGCCGACTTCTCGGGCCGCGCCAGCCGCCCGGAGTACTGGTGGTTCGCGCTATTCGTGTTCCTCGGCTGCGTGGTGACGTCGCTGGTCAGCCACTGGCTCTACATCGCCTTCGCCCTGGGTACGCTGGTGCCCCAGCTCGCGGCCGCCGCGCGCCGCCTGCACGACACCGGCCGCAGCGGCTGGTGGCAGCTCATCGCCCTGATCCCGCTGATCGGCACCATCGTGCTGATCGTCTTCCTCGCGCAGGAAAGCAGCAGCGAGGGCGAGGCGCTGATCGGCCAGTAACCGGCCAGCAGGCGCCGCCCAGCGCGCCGCCGCGGCATCCACTTGCGGCGATTGATCCGCTTCAGTGGCGGCCCGCGGGCCAGATGTTCTGCTGCCCGTCGAGATGCCGCGCGAGTGCATCGGCGATCCGGCGGTCGTCCGCGACGCTGGGATGCCAGTCGCAGCCGGCCATGCCCAGCCCGGGTACCGGCACGAAGCCGATGCGCGCGATGCCCGAGCGCCGGGCCTGCTCCACCACGCGCGCCACCTCGGTCTGCACCTCCGAGCCATCGGGCGCCGCGATCCACAACACGATGTAGGCGCCAGGGTGGCGGCGGTGCAGTTGTTCGGCGAAGCGGACGAAGGCGGCTTCATAGGCCTCGCGCAGCTGCTCCCGCGTGGCCCAGGGCTCGCCGGCACGCAGCGGCGTCGAAAAGTCGTTGGTGCCCAGACTGACGGCGATGACCTGCGGCCCCCACCCCGGAGGGTCGGCGGGCTGGCTCCTGTCGAACAGCGCGAAGGGATAGGCCTGCGGCAGCGTGTCGGCCGCGAAGCCGTCGTAGTTGCGCACGACGCCGCGGCCGGAAATGGCGTTGACCTGGTAGTCGGCGTCGTAATGCGCCGCGACGAGGGCGCCGACGCCCTGCGACGTGTCGGTGGTGGCCCAGACCTCGGCGGGCGTGCATTGCCGGACAGTGGAGGTGTTGCCGTAGCCGACCGTATGCGAATCGCCGATGAACTCGATCTGTCGGCTGCGGCCCGGCAACGCCACGGGCTCGGTGCCCGCCGCGGCGAAGAAACCTCCGAACGCCGTCGGCCCGCTCTGGCTTTCGCTGGCGACCGCGACCCGCAGGCGGTGGGTGCCGCTGCGCTTGAAGTGGGAGACGCGGTAGAGGCCGGGCGCCGGCTTGACCAAAGGAATTGCGGCTTCGCCGTCGACGCTCAGGCGCAGGCTGACGTCGCCCGGGCCGACGCGGAAGTAGACCTCGTCGCCGTTGAAGCCGGTCTCGAAGTAGGTGCCGGGCCATTGGCGCAGCAGGGAGCCGTCGGGCTGCTTGGCAACGCGGCCGTTCACGTTCGCTGACCACGGCTTCAGGCCGGCCGGCTCGGCGGCCACGTGGGCGACCTCCTGGGCCATGGCCCCTTGCAGGCACAGCGCGGCGCCCAGTCCCATCAGTGTCTTTCGCATCAATTCGTCCCGTCTGTATTCATTCGATAAGCGCAGCGTTTCACTCGTCGCTCGCTATCTCGTCCAACGCATCACGTGGCGCGACCCTCGCGAGTACAGCGCCTTCGTGTTCGATCACGACCAGGCAATCTTGCAGCGGATCGCCCACTGCGATCGCACTCGCGGGTCGCCGTTTCTGATGCCTGCTGCGCCTGCGGGACGTCATGAAGCCTCACGCGGCCAGCACCTGCCGCACCGCCTTGTCCCACTGCGCCAGCCGCGCAGCGGCTTCATCACGCGACATGCACGGCTCGAAGGCACGGTCCAGTTGCCAGATGGCCCCGATCTCGTCCGCCGACGCGTAGACGCCCGCGCCGATGCCGGCCAGCAGCGCCGCGCCAAGGGCCGTCGTCTCGATGACCTTCGGGCGCAGCACCGGGATACCCAGCAGGTCGGCCTGGAACTGCATCAGCAGGTCGTTGGCCGACGCGCCGCCGTCGACGCGCAGCTCCTTGAGCTGCGCAACTCCCGAACTTGGCAGCGCCGTCAGCCGCTCGGCGGCACCCACGTCGGCATTCATCGCCGACAGCACCGCCGCGCTCTGGAAGGCGATGCTCTCCAGCGCGGCACGGGCGATGTGGGCCTGCGTGGTGCCACGCGTCAGGCCCAGCAGCGCGCCGCGCGCGTCGGCCCGCCAGTAGGGCGCGCCGAGGCCGGCGAAGGCCGGCACGAACATGACGCCGCCGGCATCCGGCACGCTGAGCGCCAGCGCCTGCACCTCGCTGCTGGCGCCGATCGCATGCAGGCCGTCACGCAGCCACTGCACGACGGCGCCGCCGACGAAGACGCTGCCTTCCAGCGCGTACTGCGGCGTCGCGTCCAGCTGCGCGGCGCGCGTCGTTAGCAGGCCTTGCGTGGACGTGCGCGCCTGCGTGCCCGTGTGCATCAGCAGGAAGCAGCCGGTGCCGTAGGTGTTCTTGGCCTGGCCGGGCTGCAGTGCCGCCTGGCCGAAGAGGGCGGCCTGCTGGTCGCCCGCGATGCCGGAGATGGGCACGCCGAATTCAGCCGCCTGACCGTACATGCCCGCCGACGGCCGCACCTCTGGCAGCAGCGCGCGCGGGATGCCGAACAGCGACAGCAGCTCCTCGCTCCAGTCGCCGCGGTGGATGTCGAACAACAGCGTGCGCGACGCGTTGCTGGCGTCGGTCGCGTGAACCTTGCCGCCCGTGAGCTTCCACAGCAGCCAGCTGTCCACGGTGCCGAAGGCCAGTTCGCCGCGCTCGGCACGTGCACGGGCGCCGGGCACCTGGTCGAGCAGCCAGCGCAGCTTGGTGGCCGAGAAATACGGGTCCAGCACAAGGCCGGTCAGCTCGCGCACGCGCGGCTCCAGGCCTTGGCGCTTCAGGTCCTCGCAGAACGCGGCCGTACGCCGGTCCTGCCAGACGAGTGCCTTGTGGATCGGCTCGCCCGTCTTGCGGTCCCACAGCACGACGGTCTCGCGCTGGTTGGTGATGCCGATGGCCGCGACCTTCACACCCGTCTTGGCCACGGCTTCCCGCGCGCAGGCGATCTGCCCTTCCCAGATCTCGTTGGCGTCGTGCTCGACCCAGCCCGGCTGCGGGAAGTGCTGTGTCAGCTCGCGCTGCGCGACGGCCAGCAGCCGGCCGTCCCGGCCGAAGACCATCGCGCGCGAGCTGGACGTGCCCTGGTCCAGCGCCAGCAGTGCTTCCATCGCTTGTCCCTTAGAGTGAGTGCATGGCTGACGATTTTGACGTCGTGGTGGTGGGGGGTGGCATCAACGGCACGGGCCTGGCGCGCGACCTGGCCGGGCGCGGCTGGCGCGTGCTGCTGGCCGAGCGTGAGGATCTCGCCTCGCACACGTCGTCGGCATCGACGAAGCTCGTGCATGGCGGGCTGCGCTACCTGGAGACCTACGAGTTCTCGCTGGTCCGCAAGGCGCTACAGGAACGCGAGGTGCTGCTGCGCAGCGCGCCGCACCTGATCCGGCCGCTGCGCTTCGTGCTGCCGCACGCACCGCACCTGCGGCCGGCCTGGATGATCCGCATCGGGCTGTTCCTGTACGACCACCTCGCCAGGCGCGAGCTGCTGCCCGGCTCGCACGGCCTGCGCCTCGCCGGCGGCGTGTACGGCGCGCCGCTCAAACCTGAGTTCACACGCGGCTTCGTCTACTCCGACGGCTGGGTGGACGACGCCCGCCTCGTCGTGCTGAACGCGCTGGACGCCCAGGCCCGCGGCGCCGAGGTGCTGACGCGCTGCGCCGTCACGCAGGCGCAGCGTGGCGCGGACGACTGGCAGATCACGCTCGGCAACGGCCGCCGCCTGCGCAGCCGCGCCCTCGTCAACGCGGCTGGCCCGTGGGCCGAGCGCTTCCTGCGCGACCACACGCAGGGCGCCAACGGCAGGCCGCTGCCCGCGCGCGGCCTGCGGCTCGTGAAGGGCAGCCACATCGTCGTGGACCAGCGCTTCACGCACGACCACGCCTACATCTTCCAGAACCCCGACGGCCGCATCATCTTCGCCATCCCCTACCAGGAGCGCTTCACGCTGATCGGCACGACCGACGTGGAGCTGCCCGAGCACGAGGAGCCACCAGCGCGCGCTGCCATCGAGGCCGCCGAGGTGGACTACCTGTGCGAGCAAGCCAGCCGCTACCTGGCCCGCCCGGTGGCGCCCGCGGACGTGCTGTGGACCTACGCCGGCGTGCGCCCGCTGCTGGACGAAGGCGGCTCGGCGTCGTCGGTCACGCGCGACTACCTGCTGGAGGCCGACGCAGGTTCGGGCGAAGGCGGCGCGCCGCTGCTCAACGTCTGGGGCGGCAAGCTGACGACCTACCGCAAGCTCGCCGAGGACGGCGCGACGCAGCTGGGCGAGCTGCTGGGCAAGGCCGGCCAGCCGTGGACGGCCGGCACCCACCTGCCCGGCGGCGACCTCGGCCGGCATGGCGTGGACATGGCCGCCTTCACGGCCGAGCTGCAGGCGCGCCATGCCGGCCGCTCGCCGGCCGTCGTCGCGCGCATGGCCCACGCCTACGGCAGTGCCACGGCCGGGCTGCTCGCGTCGCCGGGGCGCGAGATCGCGCCCGGCCTGTTCGAGGCCGAGCTGCAGCATCTGCGGGACAAGGAATGGGCCTGCAGCGCCGAGGACGTGCTGTGGCGGCGCAGCAAGCTGGGCCTGCACTACACGCCCGACGAACGCGCAGCGGTGGCGGCCTGGTTCGACGCGCGCTGAATCGCGCTCAGAACGCGACCTTGAAGCCCGCCGTCATCAGGTGGGCACGGCCGCCGCCCAGGCGACGGCCCAGCGAGGCATCGACGAAGACCCGCTCCGGCACCAGCGCGACGCGCAGCGCCCCGTTCAGCCAGGGCCGGCCATGGTCGTCGCCGAAGACCTCGGCCATGGGCTGCCAGCGGCCCTCGTCGCCCAGGCCGTTGTGCTCGGCGGCCACGGCCCAGTTCGTGCTGCGCTGCCCGTGCACATCGTCGCGCTGGTGGCCCAGCATCAGGTGCATCAACCAGTCTCGCGAGACCGGCAGCGTGGCCGCCAGGTTGAGCACCACGCTGCTGCGTCGCCAGCCCACATCGACATGGTGGTGCGCCAGGCCCCAGGCCAGCGACAGCGCGGCCTCGCCGTCGCGCCAGGGCGCGGCCAGCAGCCGCGTCTTGCCGGCGATGCCGATCTCGCGCGGCTTGAGCACCTGCAGCCCGAGCTCGGTCCGCGCACTCACGCCGCAGGCCAGCTGCAGATAGGTCTGCGGCGTGTCGTCGCCGCCGGTGCGCCAGTCGGTGTAGGCGCCCTCGACCTCGCAGGCGTGCTCGTCGATCACGGGCGCGTCCTCGGACTGCAGCGGGCGCCCGGCCTGGGCGCTGCAGGCGGCGAGGGCGAGGCTCAGGGCGAAGGTGCTGCGCATGGCGCCAGCGAGGCTAGCAGAGCCTCATGTCGCCTGCCCAGGGGTGCAGCCCCGGCTTTGGTGGAAGATGCACGCCATGCTGTTGGGATTGCTGTTCGCCCTCGCCGCGGGGTTGATGTGGGGGCTGGTGTTCGTCGCGCCCGTGATGCTGCCGGGCTATGCGCCGGCGCTGTTGACCGTGGGCCGCTACCTGGCTTTCGGGCTGGTGGCGCTGCCGCTGGCGCTGCTGCTGGACCGCCGCGCGCTGCGCGAGCTGGCCCCCAGCGACTGGTGGGAGGCAGCCAAGCTCAGCCTGGTCGGCAACTTCCTGTACTACCTGTGCCTGTCGGCCGCCATCCAGCGCGCCGGCGCGCCGCTGCCGACCATGATCATCGGCACGCTGCCGGTGGTCATTGCCGTCTGCGCCAACCACCGCAACCGCGTGCGCGACGGCCAGCTGCCGTGGGCGAAGCTGGCGCCGTCGCTGGGCTTGATCGCGGCCGGCCTGGCCCTCGTCAACCGCGACGAGCTGCACGCGCTGCAGGCCGAGGCCGGCGACCCGCGCCGCTACGCCGAGGGGGCGCTGCTGGCCTTCTTCGCCGTGGCCTGCTGGACCTGGTACCCCATCCGCAACGCCGACTGGCTGCGGGCCCACGCCGACCGCTCGCCGCGCGCGTGGGCCACGGCGCAGGGCCTGGTCACGCTGCCGATGGCGCTGATCGGCGCGGTGCTGCTGGCCGCCCTCCACCTCGCCGCGCCGGGCACGCTCATCCCGGTCGGCTACGCCTTCCCGCTCGGCGAGAAGCCGTGGGCCTTCGTGGGCCTGATGGCCGCCGTGGGCCTGTTCGCATCGTGGCTGGGCACGCTGTGCTGGAACGAGGCCAGCCAGCGGCTGCCGACGTCCCTGTCAGGCCAGCTCATCGTCTTCGAGACACTGGCCGCGCTGGCCTACGCCTTCACGTGGAACCAGCGCATGCCACCGCCGGCGACGATCGCGGGCGTCGTGCTGCTGGTGGCGGGCGTGATGTGGGCGTTGCGGATCAAGCCGCAAAAGATCTGACGCCCCTCGTCCAAGGAGTACCTTGGCCGATCCCCCAAGGGACGGCGATGCTCACGGCATTGAGCCGCTCGCACATCGCCAGACGGGCCGGCTTGGTGAACTGGAGTCGGACACAAGCAGTCCCTGCGGACTGCTTGTGCCTACGGAAGGCCATGGGCCTCTGGCCCATGGCAGGCCCGGCGCCCGGCCCGCAAATACCGTGATTCACGGCGTGCCGAACACCTCGACGACGCGCTGACCGTCGAAGCCATCGGCCTCGCCCTTGCGGAAGTGGCCGCGCGCGTTGGCGACGACGCGGGTGTCGCCGAGCCGGTAGTCCTGTCGGCAGTGCAGGTGGCCGTGCAGCCAGAGCTGCGCGCCAGGCATCAGATCCTCGTCGTCGTTGCAGAAGCTGGCCGTGCCGGGCTGGCGGCCGTAGCGCGGGTCGGCGCTCTTCAGGCTGGGGGCGAAGTGAGTGATGGCGACCGTCGCGTCCCAGTCGCCGGTGCGCGCGAGCTCGTTGGCCAGCCAGGCGCGGCTTTCCAGCGCCAGCGCGCGCACGGCGTCGACACCGAAGACCTCGCCGTCGCGCGTGGCCTGCATGACCTTCTGGAAGTAGCCGCCGGCCCGCATCGCGCGGTCGCGGCCCGAGGGGCCGAAGGCGTCGAAGTCGCACCAGCGCGTGCAGCCGACGAAGCGCACGCGCCGGCCCTCGGCGTCGGCGATGACGACGGACTCGTCGTCCAGCATGCGCAGACCGATGGCATTCACATAGGCCCGCAGCGTCTCGCGCGCCTCGTCCACGTCACGACCGTCGAACTCGTGGTTGCCGGGCACGAACAGCACCGGCACCGGCCAGCCGCGGAACAGCTCGAAGCTGCGCCACGTCGTGTCGATGTCGCCAGCCAGGATCAGCAGTTCGGCGCCCGGGGCGGGCACCGGCTGATACGACTCCGTCTCGAGATGAAGGTCTGAAAGAAGCTGGAGTTTCAAGTCAGTGGGGGACAGAGCTTGGCGCTGCGCGCCGGCGGTCCGTCCCGCAAGTCATTAGTTCGCACCGTGGCACTGCTTGTACTTGCGACCGCTGCCACACGGGCACGGGTCGTTGCGACCGACCTTGGGCGTGTCGCGGCGGATGGTCTCGACGCGGTAGCGCTCGGCTTCGGTCAGGTCGGCCAGGTCCGCCACCGTGACGACCAGTTCCTCGATGGCGTCGTCCAGGTCCTTCAGCGGGTACTCGCGGTTCAGCGTCGCGACGACTTCCTTCTCCTCGTCGGTCTCGGCCGGCAGGTGGCGGTACAGCCGGGCCAGCGCGGCGGCGACGTCGTCGTTGGGCATGTCGGCCAGCTCGGGGAAGCACAGCGCCGCGTGCTGGAAGCCGGCGACCCAGGGCATCAGCGAGCGCGACAGCGGACCCAGCGCGTCGTAGCTGGCGCGCGCGGACTTCTCCTCGTCGGTCGCATCCTCGGGCAGCGGCTCGGGGGTCTGCTCCTCGTCGACCTCCAGGATGACGGGGTCGAACCAGCCGTCTTCCACCAGGCCCTTGTTCAGCGCGGCGTGGCGGCGCTCGACGAGCTGGGTCAGGCGATCCAGCCAGGCGGCGTCCACGGTGTCGGGCAGCAGGCCACCGTCGTAGTCGAAGATGTTGGGCAGCCACTCGTCGACGTCGATCAGGCGCGGCTGCACGATGACGCCGCAGAGGTAGCCGTCCAGCATGGAGGCGTCCAGCGGCTGCAGCGGCGCGGGCGTCGCCGCGAGGAGTTCGTCGAGTTCGGCGAACTCGGCGTCGGTCAGGTCTTGGGTGCTCATGGGGCGATTGTCCTTCCGGCTCAGGCGGCCTTCTGCTCCAGCACGAAATTCGCGCCGTCGTACTGGCCCAGGCGCTCCACCAGCAGCGGCAGGCACTCGGCCAGCTCGTCGTGCAGCGTGAACGGCGGGTTGGCGATGAACATGCCGCTGCCCATCATGCCGAAGCCCTTCTCGTCGGCCTGCGTGACGGTCAGGCGCACATGCAGCCAGCCCTTCTTGGCGGCGGCGTCGGCGCTGGCCTTCAGGCGCTGAGCGAGCTGGGTCGATTCCAGCAGCTGCAGCTGCGGGTACCAGATCATGACGACCGTGTCGGCCGCGCGCTCCAGCGCCTCGCGCAGCGCGGCCAGCACCTTGCCGTAGTCGGTCTTGATCTCGTAGGACGGGTCCATCAGCAGCGCGGCGCGGCGTGTGGGCGACGGCAGCTCGGCCTTGATGGCGCTGAAGCCGTCACGGTCGCTGACCTGCGTGTTGGCGCGGCCCTCCAGGTAGCTGGCCAGGATGCGGTGGTCGGTGGAGTGCAGCTCGTAGACGCGCAGCCGGTCGGTCTCGCGCAGCAGCATGTTGGCGATGGCCGGCGAGCCGGGGTACTGGCGCAGCTGGCCGTCGGGGTTGAAGGCGCGCACCAGGTCCATGTAGTCGGCCAGCGGCGCGGGCAGGTCGGTGGCGTCGTACAGGCGCGAGACACCGGTGCCGTACTCGGCGTTCTTCTGCGCGTAGCGGCCCTCGACCGAGTAGCCGCCGGCGCCGGCGTGGGTGTCGATGAGGGTGTAGGGCTTGTCCTTCTCACCCATGTAGCGCAGCACGCGGGTCAGCACGAGGTGCTTGAGGACGTCGGCATGGTTGCCGGCATGGAAGGCGTGGCGGTAGGCGAGCATGGGGTGATTGTCGCTAAGAGGTCGGTAACACAGCCCCATCAACCCCGCTCGGCCGGGGAAAGTGATGCGGCGGCTAGCCTTGCGGCCATCGATTCCGCCCCCATCTCCCCACGATGACCACCCTCTTCGACCCCGTCCGCTTCGGCGACATCCAGCTCGCCAACCGCATCGTCATGGCCCCGCTCACGCGCAACCGCGCGGCGGATCAGACGCCCCACGCGCTGCACGTCGAGTACTACCGCCAACGCGCCAGCGCCGGCCTGATCATCACGGAAGCGACCCAGATCCGCCCCGACGGCCAGGGCTATTTCGACACGCCGGGCATCCACACGCCCGAGCAGATCGCCGCCTGGAAGCAGGTGACCGACGCCGTGCACGCCGAAGGCGGCAAGATCGTCGTGCAGCTCTGGCACGTGGGCCGCATCTCGGTGAACAGCCTGCAGCCGGGCGGCCAGCGGCCCGTGTCGTCCACCACCCGCGCGGCCAAGACCAAGACCTACGCCGCCTACGGCGAGCTGGTGCCCACCGCCGAGCCGCGCGCGCTGGAAACGCACGAGCTGCCGCAGCTGATCGCCGACTACGTGCAGGCCGCGAAGAACGCGATGGCAGCCGGCTTCGACGGCGTCGAGATCCACAGCGCCAACGGCTATCTGCTGGACCAGTTCCTGCGCGACAGCGCGAACGACCGCAGCGACGAGTACGGCGGCAGCATCGAGAACCGCGCTCGGCTGCTGATTGAGGTGATGACGGCCGTGGCCGGTGCCATCGGCGCGGGCCGCACCTCGCTGCGCCTGAGCCCGGTCACGCCCAGCAACGACATCGGCCAGGACAGCAACCCGCAGGCGCTGTTCAACCACGTCGCCGAGCAGTTGGCGCCGCTGAAGCTGGCCTTCCTGGAAGTCGTCGAGGGCGCCACCGGCGGCCCGCGCGACAACGCGCCGTTCGACTACGCCGAGCTGCGCCGCCGCTTCAACGGCCCCTACATCGCCAACAACGGCTACGACCGCGCGATGGCGCTGGACGCCGTGGCCAGCAACCGGGCCGACGCGGTGGCCATCGGCCGGCCGTTCATCGCCAACCCCGACCTCGTCGAGCGCATCCGCGACGACCTGCCTTGGGCCGCGCCGCGCAAGGAGACCTTCTACGGCGGCGGCGCCGAGGGCTACACGGACTACCCGACGGTCCGGGCCACCGAGACCGCCTAGGACTGGAAGGCGCCCGGGTGCCTGGCCGGCCCGGTCAGGGCCACGCTGGTGTGCGGATGCCGGTACTCGCGCGTCGGCGTGAGCCGCACGCCCTCGGCCTCGCCGGCATCCTGGGCCTTGCCGCGCAACGATGACTCCGGCCTGAGCCGGAAGTCGTCGCGCGAGGCGCGCACGAACTCGTCCCATTCGGCCTGGAAGTTCGCGCGGCGCGTCCAGTGGCCTTCGGCGGCCAGCTGGGGGGTGCCGACGAGCAGGTTGTTGGCCAGCACCACGTCGATGTCCCGCGGCGTCACGCGCAGCCAGATGCCGCCACTGGGCTTCTGGTCCACCAGCGTGTTGTTGACAAGATAGAGCGCCTGCTTCGGCCACTTGGCGCCCTCCACGCCGAAGGAGATGACGTGGGGGTTCTCCGTCGTCGAGCTCTGCATGATGAGGTTGCCCATGACGACGGCGACGCCGCCGTTGGGAAACTCCAGCTCGTAGCTCGCGCGGCCGCCGATCTCGTCGGTGAGGCGGTTGTAGAGGATGTGGTTGACGGCCGCGCGGCTCTTCAGCAGGTGGCCCAGCAGGCCGTGGTGGAAGTAGCTGCCGGTGACGGCCAGCCGCTTGATGGCGCCGACGTAGCAGTTGTGCGTGAGGCCGCTGCGCAGCGGGATGGGGCCGAAGTCGCAGTCGACGATGTCCAGCTCGATGCTGTCGTCATTGGCCGTCAGCAGGCCGTTCTCGTTGTCGCGGAAGCCGCAGTCCACCAGCGTCAGCGAACCGGCCTCCAGGCGGATGCCGGCGCCGTTGCGGTCGGGCACCGTGCAGCCGATGAAGTCGAAGCCCTCGATGCGCTGGCGCCGGCCCGACATCACGAACAGGCCCTTGCCCTGCACATGCGCGCCGGCCGCGATGACACGAACCCGGCCGCCCACGGCGCGCAGGGTCAGATCATGCTGCGGCCAGGCGGCGGCGTCGCCGACATAGTCTCCCGCGTCGACCTCGACGACCATGTCGTCACGGGCCTGGCGCGCCGCCGCCGCCAGCGACTTGACGGCGCGGCGCGGGCCAACCTGCAGCACCGGGCCGGCATGCACCAGCCCTGGCGCCAGGCCGGCCATCAGCAGGGTTCGTCGGCGCAGCGCCGGCAGGCAGGCATCGGATCGCATCATGCGCAGGTCGTCACCCGTGTTGAGGAGGGCTGCATTGAAGCATGCAGCCCACAATCGCCGGCATCCGCAAGAGGAGGGCTCACGCCATGAAGGACCTACTCGAAGACGCCGCCCGGCGCGCCATCGGCTACCTGGAGGGCATGGGCGAGCGCCGCGTCGCGCCGGACGATGCCGCCGTGGCCGCGCTGGCGCGCCTGCGCGTGCCGCTGCCCGACGGCCCGCAGCCGGCGGCCCAGACGCTGAGCGAGCTGGACGAGCTGGGCTCGCCCGCGACGCTGGCCATGAACGGCGGGCGCTTCTTCGGCTTCGTCATCGGCGCGTCGCTGCCCGTCAGCATCGCGAGCAACTGGCTGACGACGGCCTGGGACCAGAACGCCGCGCTGCATGCCTCGTCTCCCGGCGTCGCCGTGTTCGAGAGCATGGCCCTGGGCTGGGTGCTGGAGTTGCTGCAGCTGCCCGCCACGGCCGGCGGCGCCTTCGTGACGGGCGCCACCATGGCCAACTTCTCCGCGCTGGCCGCGGCCCGCCATGCGCTGCTGCGGCGCGAGGGCTGGAACGTGGAGGCCGACGGCCTGTTCGGCGCGCCCCCCATCACCGTGGTCATCGGCGAGGAAGCCCACCCCACGCTGCTGAAATCGCTGGGCATGCTGGGCCTGGGGCGCAACCGCGTCGTGCGCGTGCCGGTGGACGGCCAGGGCCGCATGCGCGCGGACCGGCTGCCGGCGCTGCGCGGCCCGACCATCCTGTGCACCCAGGCCGGCAACGTGAACACCGGCGCCTTCGACCCCTTCGAGCCGCTCGTGGCCGCGGCCCACGCGCAGGGCGCCTGGGTGCATGTGGACGGCGCGTTCGGCCTGTGGGCGGCCGCCAGCCCGGCGCATGCGGGCCTGGTGAGCGGCATGGCCGCGGCGGACTCCTGGGCCACCGACGCGCACAAATGGCTGAACGTGCCCTACGACAGCGGCATCGCCCTCGTTCGCGACGCCCAGCCGCTGCGCGCCGCGATGGCCATCTCGGCCGACTACCTGCCCACCGAGAGCGAGTTCCGCAACCCATCGGACTACACGCCCGAGCTGTCGCGCCGCGCGCGCGGCGTGGACGTGTGGGCCGCGCTGCGCACGCTGGGCCGCAGCGGCGTGGCAGCGCTGGTGGAACGCTGCTGCGCCCATGCCCGCCACTTCGCCGACGCGCTGGCGGCCGAGGAAGGCTGCCAGGTGCTGAACGACGTGGTGCTGAACCAGGTGCTGGTGAGCTTCGGCGATGCCGACCGGACGCGGCGCGTCATCGCAGCGCTGCAGCAGGAGGGCAGCCTGTGGGCCGGCCCGACGGTCTGGCAGGGGCGGACGGCGATGCGGCTCAGCGTGAGCTCGTGGGCGACGACCGACGACGACGTGACGCGCAGCCTGGCCGCCATCCGGCGCGTCACACGCGCTTGCGCATCTTCGCCTTGAACAGCTCGGCGATGCCGACCTCGCGCGGCCCGGGGAGCAGCTCGAAGGCCTCGCCCGCCGCGATCGTTCCCTCGCGCTTCACGGCCAGATAGAAGCCGCAGTAGCCGCTCTGCGCCATCATCTTCACGGCGTGCTGGAAGCCCATGTGCGCGTTCAGCTTGAAGCAGGGGTAGCGCGGCTCGGAGACGACGAACTCGCAGTCGGGGAAGCGCAGCAGGTCGCCCTGCCAGACGCGGGTCTCGAGCAGGCCCGTGATCGTCAGGTTCTCGCCGAGGCCGCCCGGCTGCAGCTCGCCATCGACCTGGGCCTGGCGGCGCATCGTGGACCAGATGGCGTAGTGCTCCTGCGGGTAGGCATAGACGGCCTTGGCCGGGCCGCCGTGATGGCGCGGGTCGGCCTGCTCGTCGCCCTCCAGCCCCAGCGGGCCGACGGCGACCCGGCCCGGCCGGGTGCGCTTGTGGATGGCCGATTCGAGGCTCTCGCCGTTGGTCGCCGCGAAGCGCTCGATGCGGGCGGTGTTGACGCTGAGTAGCTGCATGGCCCGCATTGTCCGAGAGGCGCGGTGCGGCATTTCGGCGTCTTGGCCTACACGATTGGTCACAAGTCGCATCTAGTCTCGGGCAGCAAGCTTGAGAAGGGAGAGCGCATGACTGCACTCGACAGTGGCGCCAGGGTGTGGGCCGGTCTGGCCGTCACACCATCCAGCGAATTGATGTTCATCGTCGGCGTGCTGCTGGCCGGTGCGCTGGCTGGCGAATTCATTGCCGCGACGACGCGGCTGCCGCGCGTCGTCGGCTACACGCTGGCGGGCTGCTTCGCCGCCGCCTTCGGCCACGGCGTGGCCATGCCGCTCAACGGCGCGGCGCAGACGGTGACCGATCTGGCGCTGGGCCTGCTGCTGTTCGAGATCGGCAGCCGCGTGAACCTGCGCTGGCTGCGCCGCAACCCGGGCCTGCTCGCCACGAGCCTGGCCGAGTCGCTGCTGAGCGCCCTGGCCGTGGCCTTCGTGCTGCGCTGGTTCGACGTCGGCTGGCAGACGGCCGTGGCCTGCGCCATCCTCGCGATGCCGGCGCCGGCCGCCGTGTCGGGCCGCGTGTCGCTGGAGCTGGGGGCCGAGGGTCAGGTCACGCAGCGTGCGCAGCTGCTGACGGCGCTGAACACGCTGTACGCCGTCGTCGCGCTGACGCTGATGCGCACCTGGTGGGCTGCGGACGACGGCGGCAGCCTGCCGCAGGCGCTGGCCGGCTTGGCCATGTCGCTGCTGACGACGCTGGGCGTGGCCGCGCTGCTGGCCGGCGCCGTGTTCCTCGCCGCACGACGGCTGGACCTGCGCAACGAGAGCGCGGCGCTGCTGCTGTTCGGCCTCGTGGCGTTCGCCATCGTGGCCGCGCGCTCCATCGGCGTGTCCACGCTGCTGATGCCGTTGCTGGCCGGCCTTCTGCTGCGCAACACCAGCGAGCGGCCCTGGGTGTGGCCGCGCCACTTCGGCACGTCGGGCGGCGCGCTGGTGCTGATGCTGTTCGTCATCGCCGGCTCGGCCTGGTCGCCCAAGGTGCTGGTGGCCGGCGGCTTCGCGGCGCTGGCGCTGCTGGCGGCGCGCTTCCTCGCCAAGGCGGTGGCCATCGTCGCACTCGCGCCTGCCGCCAAGGCCAGCTGGCGGCAAGGCCTGGCACTGGCCATCACGATGACGCCGCTGTCCGCTACGGCCCTGGTCATGCTCAGCGAGCTGATGCGCGCCGAACCCGAGCTGGCAGCTGGTGCCGTGCCCATCATCCTGGCCAGCATCGCCGTGCTGGAGCTGGCCGGCCCCATCGCCGTGCAGTTCGCGCTGAGGCTCGCGGGCGAGCTGCCACCGACGCCGAAACGCGCGCCACGCAACAAGGACAGGGAGGTCGGCCCATGAGCCTCGGCGTTTTCTCGACATCGCAGCCGCTCACGCTCGGCGTGGAGCTGGAACTGCAGATCGTCAACAACGATGACTACGACCTCGCGCCCGTGTCGGGCGACCTGCTGCGACTGGTGAAGAAGCACAGCATCCCCGGCAACATCACGCCGGAGATCACCAGCAGCATGATCGAGCTGTCGACCGGCGTCTGCACAGGCTTCAACCAGGTGCTGTCGGAGCTGGGCCAGATCCGCGATGCGCTGGTGGACTGCGCCGAGCGGCTGGACGTGAGCCTGTGCGGCGGCGGCACCCACCCCTTCCAGCACTGGAAGCGCCAGCGCATCTTCGAGACGCCGCGCTTTCACGAGCTGTCGTCGCTGTACGGCTACCTGTCCAAGCAGTTCACGATCTTCGGCCAGCACGTGCACATCGGTTGCCCGAGCGCCGACGAGGCCCTGGTGCTGCTGCACGGCATGAGCCGCTTCATCCCGCACCTGATCGCGCTCGCGGCCTCGTCGCCGTTCGTGCAGGGCGAGGACACGGGCTTCGACTCGGCGCGGCTGAACTCGGTGTTCGCCTTCCCGCTGTCGGGCCGTGCGCCGTTCGTTCAGACCTGGAGCGAGTTCGAGCGCTACTTCACCAAGATGACGCGCACCGGCGTCGTCGCGGGCATGAAGGACTTCTACTGGGACATCCGTCCCAAGCCCGAGTTCGGCACCATCGAGGTCCGTGTGCTGGACACGCCGCTGACCATCGAGAAGGCGGCGGCCATCGCCGGCTTCATCCAGTGCCTGGCGCGCTGGATCACCGTCGCGAAGCCGTTCACGCTCAGCGAGGACGACTACCTGCCGTACACCTTCAACCGCTTCCAGGCCTGCCGCTTCGGGCTGGACGGCACCTTCGTCGACCCCGAGACCGGCGAGCACCGCGTGCTGCGCGACGACCTCATCAGCGTGCTGAGCAGGCTCGACACGCATGCCGGCGACCTGCGCGCCGAGGCCGCGCTGCAATACCTGCGCCGCGAGATCAACGGCGTCGGCAACGACGCGGCCTGGCTGCGCCGCATCGAGGACGAGAACCACCTGCTGCCCGAGGTTGTGCGCCAGGCATCGAGGCGCTGGCACGGCTAGGCGTTCGCCTGCCGCAGCGTCTGCACCAGCATCTGCTGCAGGCTGTCCACCGCCTTGTTGCCCCGGGACGCCTGGCTGCGGTAGACGGCCACCTGCATCGGCTCCAGCGGCCCCAGGCCGTGTTCCAGGCCCAGCACCTGCAGGTGAGGCGGCGCGCTGCACTGCGTCAGCGCGGCGATGGCCAGGCCGCTCTCGACGGCAGCGATCTGGCCGGCGAGGTTGGAGCTGTTGTAGACCACCTTGTACGGCCGGCCCTGCAGGGCCAGCGCGTTGATCGCGCTGCGCCGGCCAAGGCTCGCCTCCTCGTAGACGGCGATGGGCAGCGGGTCGCGCGCCCACACGTCGAACTGCGGCGAGCCCACCCAGACCATGGGCTCGTGGAACAGCAGCGTGCCGCGGCGCGCGTGGTCGCGCGAGACCAGCGCCAGGTCCAGCTCGCCGCGCTGCACGCGCGGGATCAGCGCGGTGGATTGCTCGCAGTCGAGCCGGATCTCTACGCCGCCATGGCGCGGCGCGAAGCGCTTCAGCACCGGTGTGAGGTATTTGCTGGCGTAGTCGTCCGGCACGCCCAGGCGTACGACGCCGGAGATCGCATCCGCCCGCAGCGCCGCCTGCGCCTCGGCCTGCAGGTCCAGCATGCGGCGCGCGTAGCCCAGCAGCGTGCGGCCCTCGTGCGTCAGCTCCAGCAGGCGCGGGCCGCGGCGCAGCAGCGCGTGGCCAACGGCGTGCTCCAGCTTCTTGATCTGCATGCTGACGGCCGGCTGCGAGCGGTGCACCTCGGCTGCGGCGGCAGACAGCGAGCCGGCGTCGACGGTGGCGACGAAGCACTTCAGCCAGTCGATCTGCAGATCCCTCATGGATTCGGTAAGCGAATGAATGCTCGTTGAATTATGAGCTTTTCGATTTGAAGACAGGCCTTCACAGTAACGGCATGTCCTCCCCCTCTCCCGCTCCTGTCGATGCCCGCGCCGGCGGCCTGATGGCGCTGCTGTGCGGGGTCTGGAGTCTGCAGCAGGTCTCACTGAAGGCCGTGACGGGTGACGCCAGCCCCATGCTGATGGTGGCGCTGCGCTCCGGCATCGCACTGGCCTTGCTGGCGCTGCTGATGCACCACCGCGGCGAGGCGCCGCAGCGCGAGCGCTGGAGGCCGGGCTGCGTGGCCGGCGCGCTGTTCGGGCTGGAGTACCTGCTCGTGGCCGAGGCGCTGCGGCTGACACAGGCCTCGCACGTCGTCATCTTTCTCTACACGGCACCGCTGTTTGCCGCACTGGGCCTGCACGCGAGGCTGCCGGCCGAGCGGCTGGCCGCGCCGCAGTGGGCAGGGCTGGCGCTCGCGTTCGCGGGCATCGCGCTGGCCTTCCTCGGCGGGCAGCAGGGCGAAGGCCACGGCGCGCTCGTCGGTGACCTGCTGGCGCTGGGCGGCGGCATGGCCTGGGGCGCGACGACGATCACGCTGCGCGGCTCCAGGCTGGCCGCCGCACCGGCCACCGAGACGCTGCTGTACCAGCTGCTGGGCGCCTTCGCGCTGCTGCTGCCGGCGGCGGCGCTGACAGGCCAGTGGCATTTCGAGTCGACGATGCGTGTGTGGGCGCACCTGGGCTTCCAGAGCCTCGTCGTGTCGTTCGCCAGCTTCCTGGCCTGGTGCTGGCTGCTGGGCCGCTACCGCGCGGCACAGCTGGGCAGCTTTGCCTTCCTGACACCGCTGTTCGGCGTGCTGCTGGGCGTGGGGCTGCTGGGCGAGCGGCCCGACGCCGGCTTCATCGCCGGCAGCTTGCTCGTGCTGGCAGGCGTCGCGCTGGTGGCGAGGAAGCGCTGACGCCGCGTCAGCCCGCGCGGCCGGCCAGGCCGTCGAAGGTGGTGGACGAGACCCAGTCCAGGATCTGCTCGGGCGTGTACTGGCCCGAGTCCTTGAGCAACGCCACGACAGGGTCGCAGGCGCGTGCGAACAGCGTGTAGAGCACCAGCTCCGGCGGCAGCGCGGCGCTCAACTGGCCGCTGGTCTGCGCCTCGGTGATCCAGATGCTGAGCCGGTTGCTGAGGGCCAGCAGCCGGTCCATGTAGTCGTCGTTGGACTGCAGCGACGCGCTGAGGTTGGAGTTGTGCGCCGGCAGCGACGGCATCTCGCCCTGCAGCTGCGTCTGCATGGCCCAGCGCGTCACGGCCTTGAGCTGGTCGACGGGCGTCACCGCCGGGTCGGCCTCGGCGCGGGCGCGCAGTTCGTCGACGAAGGCCAGCGCGCGATCCAGCACGCCCACCATCGCGGCACCGGCCAGGTCTTCCTTGGACGGGAACAGCTTGTACAGGCTGGCCTTGGCCAGGCCGGCGTCGGCGGCCACCTCGTCCACCGTCATCGCGTCGTAGCCCTTGGTGGCCAGCAGGCGGTTGACGGCGGCCACGATGGCGTCCTGCCGCACGCGCTGCAACTGGTCTCGGATCGATGGACGGGCTCCCATGGCGGTGGATTCTAGACCGTCGAGGCTGTCGCAAAAACCCGATAGTGCAATTTTCAGACTCATGAGTTATCGTTTGAACTCATCAGTTCACGTTTTGACCTGATTGGTTCAAAAGGAGTCTTCATGCGCCGTGTTGCAGTGGTCGGGTCGGGGGTGGCGGGTCTCGCCGCGGCATGGCGGCTGGCCACATCGCCGGGCGAGCGGCAGGTAACGCTGTTCGAGGCCGGCGCGTATTTCGGCGGGCATGCCAACACGGTGGACCTGACGCTGGACGGCGTCACGCATGGCGTGGACACGGGCTTTCTCGTCTTCAACGAGCGCACCTACCCGCTGCTGATCCAGCTGTTCGCGGACCTGGGCGTGGCCACGGCCCCGTCGGACATGTCGTTCTCCGTGCAGGTGCCGCGCGCCGATGGCCGCGCCGGCCTGGAGTGGAGCGGCAGCTCGCTGAACACGGTGTTCGCGCAGCGCAGCAACCTGCTGCGCCCGGGCTTCTGGCGCATGCTGAGCGAGATCCTGCGCTTCAACCGCCTGGCGACCGACCTGGCCCAGCGCGGTGACGACGCCGCGCTGCAGGGCGCCATCGGCGACTTCCTCGACACGCACGGCTTCAGCAGCGGCTTCCGGCGCGACTACCTGCTGCCGATGATCGGCTGCATCTGGTCCTGCCCCACCGACCAGATGCTGCGCTTCCCGATCGGCACGCTGATCCGCTTCTGCCACAACCACGGCCTCATCCAGGTCACGGACCGGCCGCAGTGGCACACCGTGCGCGGCGGTTCGCGCGAGTACGTGAAGCGCCTCATCGCAAAGCTGCCGGACGCGCGGCTGAACACGCCCGTGCTGGGCCTGCAGCGCGCCGACAACCACGTGCGCGTGCTGACCCGCCAGGGCGCCGAGTCGTTCGACGCCGTCGTGCTGGCCTGCCACAGCGACCAGGCGCTGGCGCTGCTGGGCGACGGCGCCCGCCCCGAGGAACGCGCCGTGCTGGGCGCCATCCGCTACCAGCCCAACGTGGCGGTGCTGCACCGCGACGCCGCCGTCATGCCGCAGCGCCGCGCCGCCTGGGCGGCCTGGAACTACGAACGCGCCGACGCACCGAGGGAGCAGGCCCAGGTCTGCCTGCACTACTGGCTCAACCAGCTGCAGCCGCTGCCGTGGCAGCAGCCGGTCCTCGTGTCGCTGAACCCGGCGCGGCCCATCCGCGACGAGCTGGTGCACCAGCGCATCGAGTACAGCCACCCGGTGTTCGACGCCGCGGCCGTCCAGGCCCAGCAGCGCCTCGGCGGGCTGCAGGGCCGCCAGCACACCTGGTTCTGCGGCGCCTGGTGCGGCTACGGTTTCCACGAGGACGGCCTGCGCGCCGGCTTCGCCGCGGCCGGAGGCGTGCTGCAGGCCGAGGCCCTCGCGCCGCAACAGGAACGGACGGCCGCGTGACGGCACTGAACAGCCCCTGCATCGGCTTCGGCGCCGTCTGGCACCGGCGCCTGCGGCCGGTCGTGCACGAGTTCCGCTACCGCAGCTACTTCCTGATGCTGCCGCTGCGCAGCCTGCGCACGCAGGACTGGCCGGCGCTGAACCGCAACCGCCGCGGCTGGCTGAGCTTCCACGACCGCGACCATGGCGACGGCGGCGAAGACGCGCTCACGTGGTTCGAGCAGCTGCTGGCCAGCGAAGGCATCACCGACGCCGACGGCGAGGTCTGGCTGCAGACCTTCCCGCGCGTGCTGGGCTACGCGTTCAAGCCCGTCAGCTTCTGGTACGCCCACCGCGCCGACGGCACGCTTGCGGCCGCGGTGGCCGAGGTCAACAACACCTTCGGCGAACGCCACGTCTACCTACTCGCCGGCCCCGACCTGGCCTGGGGCGCGGAGGCGACGGCGCGCAAGGTCTTCCACGTGTCGCCGTTCTGCAGCGTCGACGGCGACTACCGCTTCCGCTTCGAGCGCCAGCCGGCGCATGCGCTGGCCCGCGTCGACCTGCACGACGCCGGCGGCCCGCTGCTGCAGACCAGCGTCGCCGGGGCCCTCGAACCGATGACGGCCGCCGCCGTGCGCCGCGCCTTCTTCGGCACGCCGTTCATGACGCTGGGCGTCGTGCTGCGCATCCACTGGCAGGCCTTGCGCCTGTGGGTCAAGCGCGTGCCCTTCTTCCGCAAACCCGAGCCGCCGCAACAGGCCGTGAGCCGATCCGCATGAGCACCACCACCGCACTCTCCTCGACCGCCCGTTCCTCGCGCCGGCCCGCCGCGGCCCGCCGCGTGCTGCGCCTGCTGGAGCGCCTGCCCGTCGGCCAGCTGGACCTGCGACTGCCCGACGGCACGCAGCTGCGCCTGCCCGACCACGCCGACGGCCCGCGCGCGCAGCTGACCGTGAACGACTGGGCGCTGTTCGACCGCACGCTGAAGTCCGGCGACATCGGCTTCGCCGAGAGCTTCATCGCCGGCGAGTGGGACAGCCCCGACCTCGCCGCGCTGATGCGCCTCGTGCTGCTGAACCGCGAGCACATCGAGGGCGTCATCTACGGCAGCTGGTGGGGCCGCCTGGGCTACCGGCTGCGCCACCTGCTGCGCCGCAACTCCCGCGCCGGCAGCGCCCGCAACATCCACGCGCACTACGACCTCGGCAACGACTTCTACCGCCTCTGGCTGGACCCCGGCATGAGCTACAGCTCGGCCTGGTTCGAGGGGCGCGACGCCAGCGAGCTGAGCGGCGCCGACCTCGTCGCCGCGCAGGACGCCAAGTACCGCCGCGCGCTGCGCGAGGCCGGCGCGGCGCCGGGCGCGCGCGTGCTGGAGATCGGCTGCGGCTGGGGTGGCCTGGCCGAGCTGGCAGCGCGCGAGTTCGGCGCCCGCGTGACCGGCGTGACGCTGTCTTCCGAGCAGCTCGCCTGGGGCCAGCAGCGCATGCAGGCCACGGGCCTCGCCGCCCAGGTGGAGCTGCGCTACCAGGACTACCGCGACCTGCCCGCGCAGCACGCGGCCGAGCCCTTCGACGCCATCGTCTCCATCGAGATGTTCGAGGCCGTTGGCCATGAGTACTGGCGCGGCTACTTCGACACGCTCGCCGCCTGCCTCAAGCCCGGCGGCCGCGCCTGCATCCAGACCATCACCATCCGCGACGACCTGTTCCCGCGCTACCTGACCTCCACCGACTTCATCCAGCAGTACATCTTCCCCGGCGGCCTGCTGCCCAGCCCGTCGGCCTTCGAGGCCGAGGCGCGCCGCGCCGGCTTCGTCGTCGAGAACCGGCTGGCCTTCGGCGCCGACTACGCCGAGACGCTGCGCCGCTGGCGCGACGCCTTCGAGGCGAAGCTGGACGCCGTGCAGCGCCAGGGCTTCGACCGCCGCTTCCAGCGCATCTGGGGCTTCTATCTGGCCTACTGCGAAGCCGCCTTCGACACCGGCAGCACCGACGTCATGCAGTTCACGCTGCGCAAGCCCGCACCATGAACCGCCGCACCGCCGTCGCGGCCGCCCTTTGCCCCCTCGCCATGACTCCAGCCCTCGCCGCCGACCTTCCCCTGCCCACTGAACTGCAAACCGCCCTGCCGCAGGCGCGGCTGCGCGGCACCGGCGTGCTGCGCTTCTTCGGCCTGCGCGTCTACGAGGCGCGGCTGTGGACCGCGCCCGACTTCGACGCCGACGACTACGCCCGCCGCCCGTTCGCGCTGGAGCTGGTCTACGACCGCAAGCTGGAAGGCGCGGCCATCGCCGAGCGCTCGGTGGCCGAGATGCGCCGCGTCGGCCCCTTCGACGACGCGCAGTCCAAGCGCTGGCTGGCGCTGATGAAGCAGGCCTTCCCCGACGTCGTCGCCGGCGACCGGCTGCTGGGCCTCAACGACGGCCAGGGCGACGTGCGCTTCTTCTACAACGCCCGGCCCACGGCGCAGACGATGGACGCCGACTACGCGCGGCTGTTCTTCGGCATCTGGCTGGCCCGCCAGACCTCGGCACCGGCACTGCGCGACGCGCTGCTGGGGACCGCGCGCTGATCCCATGACGGCACTCGCGGCCCCGCAACCGACGCTCGGCTGGCGCCCCGGCCTGGCCTACGCGTCGCTGGGCGTGCCGCTGGCCTTCGTGTCGCTGCCGCTGTACGTGAACCTGCCGCACCACTACGCGTCGGTGCTGGGCGTGTCGCTGCCGGCGCTGGGCGCCGTGATGCTGGCCGTGCGCGGGCTGGACGCCGTCGTCGACCCCGCGCTGGGCCGGCTGACCGACCGGCTGTTCCGCCACGGCGCCGACGCGGCCTGGCGCGCGGCGGCGCTCGGCGCGCTCGTGCTGGCCCTCGCATTCGCTGCGTTGTGGCGGCCGCCGTCGGGCGCCGAGCTGCCGTGGCTGGCCATCGCGCTGCTGGCGAGCACGCTGGCCTACAGCGCCGTCGCCATCGTCCACCAGAGCTGGGGCACGCGCTGGGGCGGCGGGCCGGAACTGCGCGCCCGCGTGGCCGGCTGGCGCGAGGCCGGCACGCTGGTCGGCGTGCTGCTCGCGAGCGGGTTGCCGGCGTGGCTGGGCTGGAATGCGACGAGCGCGGCGCTGGCCGTGCTGCTGCTGATCGGCTTGCTGAGCCTGCGCAGCGGCGGCGTTGAGACCGCGCCGGCGCCCGAAGCCGCGGCGCTCGCCTCTCCCTGGCGCGATGCCGCCTTCCGCCAGTTGCTGGCCGTCTTCATGCTCAACGGCATTGCCAGCGCCGTGCCGGCCACGCTGCTGCCCTTCTTCCTCGCCGACCGGCTGCAATTGCCCGGCTGGCAGGCACCGCTGCTGCTGGCCTATTTCGGCTCGGCCGTGCTGGGCCTGCCGCTGTGGGTGCGCGCCGCCGCGCGCTGGGGCGTGGCGCCGACGTGGCGGGCCGGCATGGCAGCCAGCGTGGCGGCCTTCGCCGCGACGCCCTGGCTGGGCGCGGGTGACGGCGCCGCGTTCGCCGCCGTCTGCATCGCCAGTGGGCTGGCACTGGGCGCTGACCTGGCCCTGCCTGGCGCGCTGCTGACCGGCGTCATCCACGACGGCGGCGCCGGCCGCCGCGGCGAGGGCGCCTACCTCGGCTGGTGGGCCTGCGCCACCAAGCTCAACCTCGCGCTGGCCGCCGGGCTCGCGCTGCCGCTGCTGGCGGCCGTGGGCTACCGCAGCGGCGGCAGCGACGAAGCCGGCCTGCAGGCGCTGGCCTGGACCTACGGCGGCCTGCCCTGCGCGCTGAAGCTGGCCGCCGCCGCCGCACTGTGGCGCGCAGAACACCTGAACCCCCGCTGGAGGGACCGCGAATGAACCACCTCACCCGCCGCACGCTGCTGGCCGCCACGGCCGCGCTTGCGCTCGCCGGCTGCGCCGGCCCCGCCGTGCAGGACTACGCCGCCGAGAAGCCCGTGCTGGACCTGCGCACCTTCTTCAACGGCGACCTCACCGCCAAGGGCCTGTTCACCGACCGCTCGGGCCGCGTCGTCAAGCGCTTCACCGTGACGATGAACGGCCGCTGGGACGGCGACAACGGCGTGCTCGACGAGCGCTTCCAGTACAGCGACGGCACGACGCAGCGCCGCGTCTGGCGGCTGAAGTCGCTGGGCGGCGGCCGCTACACCGGCGCGGCCGACGACGTCGTCGGCGAAGCGCAGGGCGAAGCCGCCGGCAACGCCTTCCGCTTCGTCTACACGCTGGCGCTGCCGGTGGACGGCCGCGTCTGGAACGTCGCGCTGGACGACTGGATGTTCCTGATGGACGAGCGCACGGTGCTGAACCGCTCGGCGATGAGCAAGCTGGGGCTGCACCTGGGCGACGTGACGCTCGTCATCACGAGGAACTGAGCCCATGCCCCTCAATCCGCCACTGCGCGACTGGCAGGGCCGCTGCGCCTGGGTCATCGGCGCGTCGTCCGGCATCGGCCGGGCCACCGCCGCGGCGCTGCATGCGCAGGGCGCGCGCGTCGTCGTCTCGGCGAGGCAGGCCGATGCGCTGGAGGCCTTCACGCGCGAGCACGAAGGCAGCGTCGCACTGCCGCTGGACGTCACGCGCCCCGACGACGTGCACGCTGCCGCGCAGGCCGTGCGGAAGCTGGCCGGCGGCGCACCGGCGCTGGTGCTTTACTGCGCCGGCCACTACAAGGCGCAGCGCGCCACGCAGCTCGACCGCGCCGAGATGGAGCGCCACCTGGACGTCAACTACCGCGGCGTGCTGAACCTGCTGGACGCCGTGCTGCCGATGCTGACCGCTGCATGCGCGGGTCACCTCAGCCTCGTCGGCAGCGTGGCCGGCTACCGCGGGCTGCCGATGTCGCTGGCCTACGGCCCGACCAAGGCGGCGCTGAACAACCTGGCCGAGAACCTCTACCTGGACCTGCACCCGCTGGGCCTGGGCGTGTCCATCGTCAACCCCGGCTTCGTCGAGACGCCGCTGACGGCGCAGAACGCCTTCGCGATGCCCGCGCTCATCACGCCTGAGGAAGCCGCACGGCACATGCTGAAGGGCTGGGCGCAGGGGCGTTTCGAGATGAACTTCCCGCGCCGCTTCACCGCCTGGGTGCGGTTGCTGCGCTGCCTGCCCGACGCCTGGTACTTCGCCGCCGTACGCCGCATGACCGGCGCCTGACACCGACCGACGACCATGCCCGACACCCGCACGACCCGCCTCGTCGACGCCTACACCCAGCTCACACGCGACAACCTGCCCGCGCTGCTGGCGCTGTACGCCGAGAACGCCCGCTTCAAGGACCCGTTCAACGACGTGCGCGGCCACGCCGCCATCGGCCGCGTCTTCACGCAGATGTTCGAGGAGCTGCGCGAGCCGCGCTTCACGGTGCAGGTATCCGCCAGCGAAGGCGACAACGCCTTCCTGACCTGGGAGCTGCACTTCCTGCGAGAGCGCGGCGAGGCCATGGTCATCCGCGGCGCCACTCACATCCGCTACTCGCCCAACGGCCTCGTCCAGCTGCACCGAGACTACTGGGACGCCGCCGAGGAGCTGTACGCCAAGCTGCCCGTGCTGGGAGCACTGATGCGTGCGCTGCGCCGCCGCCTGGCCACGCCGCAGCCGGGGTGAAAAGCCGGCCGGTGTAATCTGCCGGGCTCCCATGAGTCACAAGCCCACCACCGTGAACGAGCTGGGTGAGTTCACGGTCCTCGTCGACGTGCGCTCCCCAGCCGAATACGCGCTCGACCACATCCCCGGCGCGATCAACTGCCCCGTGCTGGACGACGACGAGCGCCGCATCGTCGGCACGATCTACGTGCAGCAATCGGCCTTCGAGGCGCGCAAGATCGGCGGCGCCATGGTCGCCCGCAACATCGCCCGCCACCTGGACGAGCAGTTCCGCGACAAGCCCAAGGATTGGCGCCCCCTCGTCTACTGCTGGCGCGGCGGCATGCGCAGCGGCAGCTTCGTCAACTGGCTGCGCTTGGTGGGCTGGGATGCCCAGCAGCTGCGCGGCGGCTACAAGGCCTGGCGCGCCCACGTCATCGAGCAGATCGCGGTGCTGTCGCCGCGGCTGGACCTGCGCGTGCTGTGCGGCCCCACCGGCAGCGCCAAGACCCGCGTGCTGCAGGCGCTGGCCGCCCAGGGCGAGCAGGTGCTGGACCTGGAAGACCTCGCGGCCCACCGCGGCTCGGTGCTGGGCGCCGTGCCGGGCCGGCCACAGCCGTCGCAGAAGGGCTTCGAGACGCAGCTGATGCACCGTCTGACCGCACTCGACGCCACCCGCCGCGTGTGGGTGGAGGCCGAGAGCCGGCGCATCGGCCGCATCACGGTGCCGGAGCCGCTGCTGGCGCGGCTGCGCGAGAGCGCCGTCGTCGAGATCGCCGCCACGCCGGCCGCGCGGCTGGCCTACCTGCTGCGCGACTACGCCTGGCTGGGCGACGACCCGCAGGGCCTGGCCGACAAGCTCGGCACGCTGCGCGAGCTGCTGCCCCGGGAGGTGCTGGCCGAGTGGCAGGCCTGGGCGCTGGCGAGCGACCTGCCGCCGCTGTTCGAGGCGCTGATGGCCCGCCACTACGACCCGCTCTACGCCCGCTCGCAGGGCCGCCACCTGGAAAGGCTGCCGCACGCCCGGCGCGTGGCCTGCGAGGATCTGTCCGACGAGGGCATCCAGGCCCTGGCCGCCCGCATCGCTTCACTGACCTAGGCGAGTTCCATGACCACTGCTTCGTCCACGCCCGCCGTCCTGCGCCTGACCTCACTGTCCCACGGCGGCGGCTGCGGCTGCAAGATCGCCCCCGGCGTCCTCAGCGAGATCCTGAAGAACACGCGCCAGCTGCCGGTGCCGCCGCAGCTGCTGGTGGGCATCGAGACCGCCGACGACGCGGCCGTCTACCAGCTGACCGACGACATCGCCGTCATCGCGACGACCGACTTCTTCATGCCCATCGTCGACGATCCGTTCGACTTCGGCCGCATCGCCGCGACCAACGCGATCAGCGACGTCTACGCGATGGGCGGCAAGCCCATCATGGCGCTGGCGCTGGTGGGCATGCCGATCAACGTGCTGCCGGTGGACGTCATCGGCCGCATCCTCGCCGGCGGCGAATCCGTCTGCGGCGCGGCCGGCATCCCCATCGCCGGTGGCCACACCATCGACTCGGTCGAGGCCATCTACGGCCTCGTCGCGCTGGGCGTCGTGCACCCCAAGCGCATCAAGCGCAACGCCGACGCGCGACCCGGCGACCGGCTCGTGCTGGGCAAGCCGCTGGGCGTGGGCATCCTGTCGGCCGCGCTGAAGAAAGAGGCGCTGGACGCCGACGGCTACGCGCGGATGATCGCGACGACCACGCAGCTCAACACGCCCGGCCCCGACCTCGCCGCGCTGGACGGCGTGCACGCGATGACCGACGTGACCGGCTTCGGCCTGGCCGGCCACGCGCTGGAACTGGCGCGCGGCGCCGGCGCCAGCGTGGAGCTGGACTGGGCCCGCGTGCCGGTGCTGCCGGGCGTGCGCGAGCTGACCGAACGCGGCTTCGTCACCGGTGCCTCGGGCCGCAACTGGGCCGGCTACGGCACCGAGGTCGTGCTGCCCGACGGCTTCGCCGCCACCGACCGCGCGCTGCTGACCGACCCGCAGACCAGCGGCGGCCTGCTGGTGTCCTGCGACGCCGGCGCCGTCGACGACGTGCTGGCCGTGTTCCACCGCCACGGCTTCGCAGCCGCGGCCGAGATCGGCAGCGTCGCCGCCAACGGGCCGGACGGCAGCCGGCTGCGGCTGCGCTGAGATCAACCCGCTCGTCAGGCGCGCCCGCAGAGCACGGGCGGCTCGCCCGCGCCTGCGCCAGATGCTGAAACGAATATCGGGCGCATGAGAAAAATGATTGGTTCCACCCGTCGTCCGTGACTAACCTGAGCCGGCAGTAAAAAAGTTCGCGCATCGCGAGAAGCGAATGCGACGGCACAGAAACCAAAACCCGGAGACAACTGCAGTACCCCGACGCGCTCGGGCCGTCCTCCCATTCCCGATTTGCCTCGGTACCAGCGACTGATCGAGGACGAATCGAATCGGGAATCAACCCTTGTGGATTCATCGAGCCTGCTGCGCGGGTCGCGCGGAGCCGTGCTCGCCGCTCTTCCATGGAGTGTTCATGAAACGATTGTTTGCATGCATCGTGATGCTGGCCGGGCTGGCTGGCATCGCGCTCCCGGCGCACGCCGCCATCACCATCAACACCAGCGTCCAGTACAAGATCAAGAACGTCAACAGCGGCCTCGTGCTGGGCATCTCGGGCGCCAGCCAGACGGCGGGTTCAAAGGTCGTCCAGTGGGAAGACAACGGCACGGCCGATCACCTGTGGCATTTCATGCCGATGGGCAACGGGCAGTACAACATCGAGAACATGTTGACCCACCAGGTGCTGGGCGTGTCGAGCGCCTCCACCGCCGATGGCGCGCAGATCGTGCAATGGGCCGACAACGGCACGTCTGACCATCTATGGACGGTCACCCAGGCCGCCGACGGCAACTACCTGATCCAGAACGTCAACAGCGGCAAGTATCTGGAGGCCTATCTGGCCAGCACATCAGACACGGCCACGATCGACCAATGGGCTCTGACCAACTGCGCCTGCCAGGAGTGGCAGCTGGTGAACACCAAGGCCACCCCCTACCCGGCTCCGCGCTCCGTTGCCGGCAATGGCATCTATGTGCATGACCCGTTCATGCTGCGCGACGCCAGCGGCACCTACTGGCTGTACGGCACGCACCAGACGGTGGCCACCTCGACCGATGGTGTCAATTTCACGGCCTACACCAACTGCACCACCACACAGCTGGGGGGCTACTCGACCTGCCCGTCGATCGGTCCTGACTTCAGTTCGTGGAGCGGCCTGCAAACACCCAAGGGCTGGAACAGTGGCGCCAACACCGACTTGTGGGCGCCCAGCCTGCTGGTGTCGAACGGCACCTACTACCAGTACTACTCGATACCCTATCTGCCCAGCACCGGCGCGGAGGCCGTGATCGGCGTGGCGACCAGCACGTCGCCGGCCGGCCCCTGGACGGACAAGGGCTTCGTCAAGAAGTCCTGGACCAGCAGCACGACGTCACCGCCATCCGGCTTCTCGGCCACCACCGACAACGCCATCGACCCGGCTCCGTTCACCGATGCCAGCGGGAACTGGTGGATGGCCTGGGGGTCATGGACCGATGGCACCCACCTGATGCAGCTGAACCCCAGCACCGGGCTGCAATCGACGACGAACACGACCGTGTACACGCTTGCGAAGCGCGGCACCGCGGGCGAGGAAGGTCCGTTCATCTACTACTACGGCGGCTACTACTACTTCGCACCGATCAACGTCTGCTGCAACGGCACGGCTAGCACCTACCGCACCATCGTCGGCCGCTCCACCAGCGTGACCGGCCCTTACGTCGACCGCGGCGGTGTTGCGTTGACAGCCGGCGGCGGCACCATCCTGTTGAGCACGCATGGCAACGTCATCGGCTCGGGCGGTGGCAGCGTGTTCACGGACGCCGGCAACGGCAACGCGCCGACCTTCGTCTATCACTACTACGACGGCAACAACAGCGGCCGCGCGACACTGGGCATCAACACGCTCGGCTTCACGTCGGACGGCTGGCCTTACGTCAAGTAAGGGTCTGGCCAGCCGCTGAACGTCGACTACGACACGCGCCGGGTCGGTGACCCGGCGCGTGTCGCATCCCATCACCGGCAGGGTGAGGCGGCCATGGCGGGATCGAAAAAGGTTCAAAAGGTTCACCATGTTTCACGCCCTTTCGTCACGACGCCAGGCCGCCTTCGCCGCTGAAGTGCCTCAGATCTCGCGCCAGCATGGAGTTATTACGGTTTTGCATGGGAACACCCATCCCGGTGGTTACGGCTTGATTACATTGAATTCCACAATGCGCGCCCGAGCCGGTGTGCTTGGGCCAGCTCCGGTGGCTGACCCAAACACATCCACTTGATCGGAGCTTTCCCATGAACCAACCCGCGATGCAGGGCCTGCGCCTGAACCTGCCCGCCTACGTCAAGAACGCCCGGCTGATCGCCTGGGTCGCCGAGATCGCGGCGCTGACCGAGGCCGCCGACGTCTACTGGTGCGACGGCAGCGCCGACGAGTACCAGCGCCTGTGCGATCAGCTCGTTGCAGCAGGCACGTTCAAGAAGCTCAACCCCGCGCTGCGCCCCGGTAGCTACCTGGCCAACTCCGACCCCAGCGACGTCGCCCGCGTCGAGGACCGCACCTTCATCTGCTCCGCCAGCAAGGAAGACGCCGGCCCAACCAACAACTGGATGGCCCCGGCCGAGATGCGCGAGCTGCTGCAGACCGGCGAGCAGGCGCTGTTCAAGGGCTGCATGCGCGGCCGCACGCTGTACGTCGTGCCGTTCTCGATGGGCCCGCTGGGCTCGCCCATCGCCCACATCGGCGTGGAGCTGAGCGACAGCCCCTACGTGGCCGTCAACATGCGCACGATGACACGCATGGGCCAGGCCGTCATCGAGCTGCTGGGCACCGACGGCGAGTTCGTCCCCTGCGTGCACACGGTCGGCGCGCCGCTGCAAGCCGGCCAGGCCGACGTGAGCTGGCCCTGCAACAAGACCAAGTACATCGTCCACTACCCCGAGACGCGCGAGATCTGGAGCTACGGCTCGGGCTATGGCGGCAACGCACTGCTGGGCAAGAAGTGCTTCGCGCTGCGCATCGCCTCCACCATGGGCCGCGATCAGGGCTGGCTGGCCGAGCACATGCTGATCCTGGGTGTCGAGAGCCCGGCGGGCAAGAAGTACCACGTCGCCGCCGCCTTCCCGAGCGCCTGCGGCAAGACCAACTTCTCGATGCTGGTGCCACCCAAGGGTTTCGAGGGCTGGAAGGTCACGACCATCGGCGACGACATCGCCTGGATCAAGCCCCAGGCCGATGGCTCGCTGCGCGCCATCAACCCCGAGGCGGGCTATTTCGGCGTCGCGCCAGGCACCAACCACAAGACCAACCCCAACTGCATGGCCAGCCTGGACCGCGACGTGATCTTCACGAACGTGGCGCTGACCGACGATGGCGACGTCTGGTGGGAGGGCATGGAGGCCGATGCAGCGAACAAGGCGCTGCCGGCCCACCTGATCGACTGGCAGGGCAAGGACTGGACGCCCGAGATCGCCAAGGCGACCGGCGCCAAGGCCGCGCACCCGAACGCGCGCTTCACCGTCGCCGCGACGAACAACCCCGCGCTGGACCCGGCCTGGGACGATGCCGAAGGCGTGAAGATCGACGCCTTCATCTTCGGCGGCCGCCGCTCGACGACCGTGCCGCTGGTGACCGAGGCGCGCGACTGGACCGAAGGCGTCTACATGGCCGCCACGATGGGCAGCGAGACCACCGCCGCCGCCGCCGGCCAGCAGGGCGTGGTGCGCCGCGACCCGTTCGCGATGCTGCCCTTCATGGGCTACAACATGGCCGACTATTTCCAGCACTGGCTGGACCTGGGCGCCAAGCTGAAGGCCAGCGGCGCCAGACTGCCGGCCATCTACTGCGTCAACTGGTTCCGCAAGGGCGCCGATGGCAAGTTCGTCTGGCCCGGCTACGGCGAGAACATGCGCGTGCTGAAGTGGATGCTGGACCGCCTGGAAGGCACCGGCGGCGGCGAGGAGCACGTGTTCGGCGTGACGCCCGGCTACGCCGACCTGAACTGGGACGGCCTGGACTTCTCGCAGGACCAGTTCGACACCGTCACGCGCATCGACGCCGCCGAGTGGCAGGCCGAGATGAAGCTGCACGCCGAGCTGTTCGCGCAGCTGGCCCACCACCTGCCGGCCGAGCTGCCGGCCACGAAGGCGCGCATCGAGGCCCGCCTGGCCGAACTGGGCTGAGCCTTCCTGCTCCATTGAGCGGGCGCCTTCGGGCGCCCGTTCTGCTGGCCCCCTGGGTCTTGGGGGGCCGCAGCCCCGAAGGCGTCATGCCCCGCCGCTAAGCTGGCGCCGACATGCCCGCCCACACGCCTGCGTTCAGCCCCGCCGCCCTCGCGCGCTGCGTTCCCTTCGTGGTCTTCATGGCCCTGCTGGCGCTGCGCGGCTACCTGCCCGACAGCTTCGGCATCGACGCCCGCTGGATCTACGGCGCCCAGACCCTCATCGTCGCCGGCCTGCTGGCCGCATACCGACGCAGCTACGGCGAGCTGGTGCGCCAGACGCTGCCCGACGCGCGCGAGGCCGGCTGGGCCGTCGTCGTCGGTATCGCCGTCTTCGCGGTCTGGGTGCGGCTGGACGCACCGTGGATGCAGCTCGGCGAAGCCACCGCCACGTTCGTGCCGCTGGACGCCGCCGGCCAGCCCATCTGGCCGCTGATCGCGCTGCGGCTGGCCGGCGCGGCGCTGGTCGTGCCGGTCATGGAGGAGCTGTTCTGGCGCTCCTTCCTGATGCGCTGGGTGCAGCACCCCGGCTTCGAGCGCGTGGACCCGCAGACCGTCGGGCTGAAGGCCGTCGTGCTGTCGACCTTCGTCTTCACGCTGGCCCACACGCTGTGGCTGGCCGCCGTCATCGCAGGCCTGGCCTACGGGCTGCTGTACCGCCGCACCGGCAAGCTGTGGACGGCCGTCATCGCGCACGCGGTGACGAACGGGCTGCTGGGCCTCTGGGTCATCTGGAGCGGACGCTGGGAATTCTGGTGACCCCCCGGTCGCGGGGCCTGTGGTTCTAGGGGAGAACCCTGAACGCGGCCGGGCCGCTTCCTACACTGCGGCCGCCTCGCGTCCAAGCGGGGCCGGCGGGCGCCACAAGCGCCCGGCCCGACCACAGAGGGAGTTCCGATGTCATTCAGCATTCAGCGCCTGCGTGGCGCGCTCGCCAGCCTTTGCCTGGCTGCTTTCGTGGCCGGCTGCGGCGGCGGTGGCGGCAGCAGCACCCAGCCTCCGGCGACCCAGGTCCCCGCGGACACCGGCCAGATCACCGGCCAGGTGCTCAGCGCGGCCGATGCCAGCCCGGTGGCCGGCGCCCGCATCACGGCCGCCGGCACCAGCGCCGTCAGCGACGCGCAGGGCCGCTTCTCGCTCAACGGCCTCGCGCCGGCCGACGCCGTCGTGCTGCGCATTCAGGCGGACGGCCATCTCGACGCCGTGCTGCCGCTGCCCGTCCGATCCAACCTGGCCACCAGCATCACCAAGCGCCTCGTCGCCGCCGGCTCGGCGCAGACCTTCAGCGCCACCGCACCCGGCACGCTGAGCGTCGCCAACACGCTGGCCAGTGTGGACCTGCCGGCCAACGGCTTCGTCATCGACGGCAGCAGCACCGCAGCCACCGGCACGCTCAGCGCCCGCCTCAGCGTCATCGACCCCGCGCGCAACCCCGGCGCCATGCCGGGCCGCTACGTCGCCAGCACGGGCCGCGCCATCGAGAGCTTCGGCGCCATCAACGTGGACCTGCGCGACGCCGCCGGCAACAAGCTCAACCTCAAGGCCGGCACCACCGCCACGATCCGCATCCCGCTGGCCAGCCGCTCGGCCACGCCGCCGGCCACCGTGCCGCTGTTCTATCTCGACGAGGCCACCGGCCAGTGGGTGCAGGAAGGCCAGGCCACGCTGAAGGTCACCGCCGACGGCAGCTACTACGAGGGCACGGTCGCCCACTTCAGCAGCTGGAACGCGGACATGGAGATGGACACCATCTTCGTCCACGGCTGCGTGGTCGACAGCACCGGCAAGCCGGTGACCTGGGCGCTGGTGCAGTCCTCCGGCGTGGACTACTCCGGCGTGAGCTACGCCCCCACCGACGGCAACGGCAAGTTCGACGTCGCCATCCGCAAGAACTCGCTGGCAGAGGTGTTCGCCTCCGTCGGCGACCGCGCGACACCGACGGTGAGCGTCGGCCCCTCGGCCACCGACATCACACTGCCCAACTGCCTCGTCGTCGCCGACGCGGTGGCGCCGCAGGTGGTGTCCTCGCCCGCGGACCGTACGGCCGTGGCGGGGCAATACGCCTTCTTCCGCGTCGTCGCCACCGGCGGCGACCTGCGCTACCAGTGGCAGCGCAACGGCGTCGACCTGCCCGGCGAAACCTATGACACGCTGAGCATCTCCGCACGGCTGGCCGACGACGGCGCGCGCTACGGCGTCGTCGTGCGCAACAGCGTCGGCCAGGCCGCGAGCGGCACCGCCGTGCTGCATGTCACCCCGGCCGTGGCACCCGCCATCACCACAGCGCCGCAGGACGCCAGTGCCAAGGTGGGCGACACCGCCAGCTTCACGGCAACGGTGTCCGGCAGCGCGCCGCTGGCCTACCAGTGGCAGCGCAACGGCGTGGACATCGCCGGCGCCACCGCGGCCGTGTACCGCACGCCCGCGCTGACGCTGGCCGACAACGGTGCCCGCTTCCGCGTCGTCGTGCGCAACGCCCTCGGCAGCGCCACCAGCCCCGAGGCGACATTGAGCGTCGCGGACGCCACGCTCGCCGCGCCGGCCATCACCTCGCAGCCGGCGGCCGTGACCACCAACATCGGCCTCACGGCCAGCTTCCTCGTGCAAGGCACCGGCACGCCCGTGCCGACCTACCAGTGGCTGAGGAACGGCACGGCCATCGCTGGCGCCACGGCGTCGGTCTACACCACGCCGGTGCTGACGGCCGCCGACGACGGCGCGCTCTTCAGCGTCAAGCTGACGAACTCGCAGGGTGAGGTGGTCAGCAACACGGCACTGCTGACCGTGCGGCCGGGCGGCAGCGATACCGACCAGGCCAACCTGCTGCGCGTGCTGGGCGCCAGCAGCTGGTGGCTGCAGGCGATGACGTCGCCGCTGATCGTCACGGACGACAACGGCGTGGTGCTGGCCGGCAGTGCCGTGTGCCAGACCGGCAGCGTCAGCGCGACGCTGGGCGGCGCGGCCCTGACCGTGGGCCAGCCGCTGCCCGCCAGTGGCCTGCTGGCCACGCGCTTCACCGACTGCGTCAACGATGGCACCCGCTACAGCGGTGCCGGCACGGCCGACTACCGGTTCAGCGGCCTGAGCATGCCCGTCAACGGCAGCGCCACTGTGACGCTGTCGAGCCTGCGCATGGTGGACGGCGGCAGCGACTACACCGTCGACGGCGGCACCAGCGTCGCGCTGAGCGGCAGTACCGACGCCACCAGCGTGACGCAATCCGTCACCGTGACGCCCGCCGGCGGCGCCAGCATCACCAACAACCTGCTGTCACTCAAGGCCACGCTATCGGGCGGCAGCCTGACCATCGGGTCCACCACCCGCACAAGCGACGGCATGCTGACGGCCACGAGCGTGGGCTACAACAGCATCGCGTTCACGGTGTCTGGCACGCCTTACGTCGCGCAAGGCACGCTCACGCTGACGTTCAACACGTCGACCGGCGGCTACACCAGCGGCTCCGGCGAGATCACGCTGGCCAGCAACGGCACGCAGGTCGGCCGGCTGTACTTCGCCAACGGCAGCCTGCAGATCGAGGTCAACGGCCGGGTGCAGCCGTTCTCGGCGCCGCTGCGCAACCCGAACGCGCGGCGTTGAGGACCGGGGCGGCGGCGCCTCAGCCGCGCCGCTGCCCGAGCCCCGTGCGCTCCAGGTCCCGGAAGGCCTCGAACACCCAGGACCGCAGCCCGATGACGACGCTGTAGGGCCGCTTCTCGGCCGACGGCAGCTTCTGGTCCAGCAGGTGCTGACGCGCGAAATCGTCGGCCGCCCGCTGCAGCCGCTCGGCCAGCTCGCGCGCGTGGCCGGCACCGAACTCGCCGTGCACCAGCGTCAGCAGCTCGCCCTCGCCGTCGAAACCGCCGGCGAAGAAGTCGGCCATCACGCGCTCTCGGAAGAACGTCATCACCGGCCCCTGCGGCCGCCAGCGCAGCGTCTTGGCGACCTTGAGCTTGTAGCGGTTGTTGGGCCGCAGCTCGATGACGCCCAGCCGGTCCAGCTTCACCAGCGCCGCGACGGCGTCGACCTCGCTGAGCCGGTAGCGCGCCAGCACGTCCTCCAGCGCCCACAGGCTCAGGCAGCAGATGGCGACAAGCAGCAGCTTGGGATCAGCGACGACGGCCTTCTCCTGCTCCAGGCTCAGCTCGCGCTGCGCGGGCGACTGGGCTGCCATGCGAGCGGCCAGCTCGGCGAACTCCAGCTTCAACACGCGGCAGATCTCGTCCACGCGCGACAGCGGCATCTCGCCGCCAGGCGCCAGCATGCGCTTCACGCTGGACTCGGACAGGTCGAGCTCCCGCGCCAGCTCGGCATAGCTCAGGCCCTGGCTCTTCAACTCGGCCTTGATCAAGGCCACGAGGGATTGCGTGCTCGACATGGGCGCGAACGGTAGCGCATGGCGGCACCGCCGGGCGCAGCCGCCGCGCCACCGGCACAAAAACGGCTGCGCTACGGCAGGCGGCCGCGACAGTCGCGCCCCGTCCCAACCGCCCCAGTCGTCGCCATGCTCACTCGACGCCATTTACTGTGCTGCGGCGCCGCCGCCGGCCTGTTCACCTCGCTCGCCGGCCCGGCACGCGCCGGCATGCTCAACCCCTGCCGAAGCGGTATTCCCGAGACGCTGAAGCCGCTTGTCGAACGCGCGTTCGACGGCCTCGACCCGACCCAGCTCTGGGACGTCCACACCCACCTGCTCGGCACCGGCGACTCCGGCTCGGGCTGCTCCGTCAACGCGCAGCTGAGCCAGTGGTGGCACCCGGTCGAAATGCTGCGCAAGCGCTTCATCCTGAACGCCGCCTGCGTGCCGGCCGACGCGCCCAGCGTGGACCGCGCCTATGTGCAGCGGCTGCAGGCGCTGGCGGCGGACTTCCCCGAAGGCGCGCGCTGGATGCTGTTCGCCTTCGACCAGGCCTGCGACGCCGCCGGCTGGCCCGACACGACACACACGACCTTCCACGTGCCCGACGCCTACGCGGCCCGCATCGCCGCCGACACGCCGCAGCGCTTCGCCTGGGTCGCGTCCATCCACCCCTACCGGCCCGACGCGCTGCAGCGGCTGGACGCAGCGATCGCGAACGGCGCCGTCGCACTGAAGTGGCTGCCCTCGTCGATGAACATCGACCTGCGCGACGCGCGGCTGCGGCCCTTCTACGACCGGCTGGCCGCGGCCCGGCTGCCGGTCATCGTGCACTGCGGCGAGGAGCACGCCGTGCCCGGCGCGGGCCGGCAGGAGCTGGGTAACCCGCTGCTGGTGCGCGCCGCGCTGGCGCACGGCGTGCGTGTCGTCGTCGCGCATTGCGCGTCGCTGGGCACGGCGCTGGACCTGGACCAGAAGCGCCCCCGCCTCGCACCGGCCTTCTCGCTGTTCGCGCGGCTGATGGACGAGGACTGGGGCGACCGGTTGCTGGGCGACATCTCGGTCGTGCTGCAGGCCAACCGCAGCGCCGACGTCGCCCGCACGCTGCTGACGCGGCAAGACTGGCACCCGCGCCTGCTGCACGGGTCGGACTACCCGCTGCCCGGCATCCCGGCCGCCATCCGCCTGCCCGCCGTTGCCAGCGCCGGCCTGCTGGACGCCGCCGACCTGCCGGCGCTGGAAGCCTTGCGCGAGCACAACCCGCTGCTGTTCGACCTGGCCCTGAAACGGCTCGCCCGGTGGCGTGACATACGCCTGTCTCCGGTCGTTTTTTCGACCCGACGCCACTTTGAGCGGCCGGCGGTGGCGTGAAACGCTACCTGACGTCGCTCGCCGCGCGCCTCGGAACTATTCCCGAGGCCACCCATCGAGGCATCGCGCAAGATCGCGCCCATTCAAAACCGACAGGGAGTTCTTCGATGCCGTCCCCCATGACCATCCGCCGCGACACCGGTGCCTGGCGCCTGCAAGTCTGGCTGTCGTTCGGCCTCAGCGTCATGCTGTGCGGCTCGGGCCTGGCCTGGTTGCCCGGCGCCGACCTGGACCGCGCCTTCATGATCATGGGCTACGTCTTCTGCCTGTCCACGGCGTTCGCGCTGGCCAAGTTCATCCGCGACAACCAGGACCGCCAGGTCGACACGCCGATGTGGCGCCTCGTCGTCTGGACCGGCTTCGCGCTGGCCATGGGCCTGACGGGCTGGGGCCTGTACCGCATGGAAGTCCAGCCGGTGTGGAAGGCCTACCTCGGCGTCTGCTGGCTCTACCTCATCTCCAACGTCTTCACGCTGGCCAAGATGCTGCGCGACGCCCACGAGGCCGACATGCTCGAAGCGCGCCTGCAGGGCCGCCGTGAAGCGCTGGCCGGCGACAGCCCAGCCCAGTGATCGACATCCTCAGGAGCCCGTCATGAAGCCCGTCCTTGCCGCCCTCACGCTATCCCTCGCGCTGGCTGCGCACGCGCAGTCGGAGGTGAGCGCCATCTCGCTCGCGCCGGTGGCCTTGTCCGTCACGGCCATCAGCGCCGGCGGCGTCACGCTCAGCGCCGTGCCGGCATCCCTCCTCGTGGCAGGCGTGACGCTGGTGGTCGTCAGCGTCGAGGTGGTCGGCAGCGCGACGGTGTGGGTGCTGGAGCGAGCGTCGGACGGCGTGCGCATCAGCCTGCGCACCGCCGGCCAGCTCGCCAAGGGCGTCGTCGTGTCGGCCGGCACGGTGGTCACGGTGTCGGTCATCGGCGCCGGTGTCGTGCTGTCCGCAGCCGGCGAGGCCATCGCCTTCATCCCCAACGAGATCGGCAAGGCCTTGCTCTACAACGAGCAGGTGAGCCGGTGAAACCGCTCGCCGCGGCGCTGCTGCTCGCGGCAGCGGCGACGGCAGCCCACGCCGGCCGGCCCTGCGAGGAGAAGCCGCCGACAGCCCGCCAGATCGAGCAGGGCCTGAACCTCGCCCAGGCCACGGCCCGCCAGCTCGACGCGAGTGGCGCGCAGGTCGTGCTGCTGGCCCGCGCGGGGCAGGACCTGTCCAAGCACGGCCTGCAGTGGTCGCACCTGGGCTTCGTCTACAAGGACACGACGCAACAGCCCGCCGTCTGGCGCGTCATGCACAAGCTCAACCATTGCGGCACCGACCACGCCGCGCTGTACCGCCAGGGGCTGGGCGAGTTCTTCCTCGACAACCCCCAGCGCTACGACGCCGCCTTCGTCGTGCTGAGACCTGAGCTGCAGCAGGCGCTGCTGCCGGTGCTGACGGACAACCGTCGCGTCGCCCGCTTCAACGAGCGCCGCTACAGCATGGTGGCCTACCCGTTCGCGACGACCTACCAGCAAAGCAACCAGTGGGTGCTGGAGACGCTGGCCGGCGCCGCAGCGCCGAACATCGGCAACCGTCGCGATGCGCAGGCCTGGCTGAAAGCCCAGGGCTACCAGCCCACCGACCTGCACCTGTCCACCTTGACCCGCCTGGGGGGCCGGCTCACGCAGGCCAACATCGCTTTCGACGATCATCCGAGCGCGCGCCGTTTTACGAGCCACATCGACACGGTCACCGTCGACTCGATGTTCGCCTGGCTGCCGCGCGCCAACCTGTCCGACTCGCCACAACAAATCCAGAAATGAGCACCGAACATCCCAACCAGTTCGCCCTGCTGGGCCAACGCCGCTTCGCGCCCTTCTTCTGGACGCAGTTCCTCGGCGCCGCGAACGACAACGTCTTCAAGTTCGCGTTCACGCTGATGGTGACCTACCAGCTGCAGCTCAGCTGGCTGGCTCCGAAGATGGCGGGCCTGGTCATCGGCGCGCTGTTCATCCTGCCCTACGTGCTGTTCTCGGCCACCAGCGGCCAGCTCGCCGACAAGCACGACAAGGCGCGGCTGATGCAGCTCGTGAAGAGCCTCGAGATCGCCATCATGGCCATCGCCGCCTGGGGCTTCTGGACCGCCAACGTGCCGGGGCTGCTGTTCTGCGTGTTCCTGATGGGCCTGCACTCCACGCTGTTCGGCCCCGTCAAGTACGCCTACATGCCGCAGCAGCTCAGCGAGCGTGAGCTGACCGGTGGCAACGGCATGGTGGAGATGGGCACCTTCGTCGCCATCCTGCTGGGCCAGCTGGCCGGCGGCATCCTCGTCGACACGCCGGTCGTCGGCCCGCAGCACGTGGCCATCGCCTGCCTGGTGCTGGCCGTGCTGGGCCGCGCGACGGCGCAGGCCATTCCCGCCAGCCCGTCGACCGACCCGAACCTCGTCATCAACTGGAACCCCTTCACCGAGACCTGGCGCAACCTCAAGCTCGCGCACGAAGGCGTCGCCGTGTTCCGTTCGCTGCTGGGCATCTCGTGGATGTGGTTCTTCGGCGCCGTGTTCCTCAGCAACTTCCCGGCGTTCGCCAAGGAAGTGCTGCACGGCAGCCCGCAGGTCGCATCGCTGCTGCTGGCGGTGTTCTCCATCGGCATCGGCATCGGCTCGCTGATGTGCGAGATGCTGTCCAAGCGCCACGTCGAGATCGGCCTCGTGCCGCTGGGCGCCATCGGCATGAGCGTGTTCGCCATCGACCTCTACTTCGCGGCGACCGGACTGCCTGCCAGCGCCCCGTACACCGTCGGCGGCTTCCTGGCCGTACACGCCCACTGGCGCGTGCTGGCCGACCTGACGCTGCTGGCGCTGTTCGCCGGCCTGTACAGCGTGCCGATGTACGCACTGATCCAGCTGCGCGCCCAGCCCAGCCACCGCGCCCGCATCATCGCGGCCAACAACATCCTGAACGCGGTGTTCATGATCGCCAGCTCCGTCATCGCTGGCGCGATGCTGGGCCAGGGCCTGACGATCCCGCAGGTCTTCCTGGCCGTCGGCATCGCCAACGCGGTCGTCGCGTTCTACATCTTCCTCATCGTGCCGGAGTACCTGCTGCGCTTCGCGGCCTTCGTGCTGACGCGCATCGTCTACCGCTTCCGCGTCGTGCATGACGAGCGCCTGCCGACGACCGGCGCGGCCGTGCTGGTCTGCAACCACGTGAGCTTCGTCGACGCCGTGCTGCTGATGGCCGCCAGCCCGCGGCCCATCCGCTTCCTGATGGACCACCAGATCTTCAAGATCCCCGTGCTGGGCTGGATGTTCAAGCTCGCCAAGGCGATCCCCATCGCCCCGCAGAAGACCGACCCGGCCACCTACGAGGCCGCCTTCGCCGCCGCCCGCGCGGTGCTGGAAGACGGCGAGATGGTCTGCATCTTCCCCGAGGGCGGCATCACGCGCGACGGCGAGCTGCAGCCGTTCAAGGGCGGCGTCATGAAGCTCATCGACGGCATGCCCGACGTGCCCGTCATCCCGATGGCGCTGGGCAATCTGTGGGGCAGCTTCTTCTCGCGCGTGGAAGGCGGCAAGGCGATGACCAAGCCGCTGCGCCGCGGCTTCTGGAGCCGCATCAGCCTGACGGTGGACGCGCCGATGAAGCCGGCGGAGGTGTCGCCGGATGCCCTGCAGCAGCGCGTTCGCACCTTGCTTGGCGGAGCGGCGGCATGAGCGAGGGGGCGGGCTCCGTCCTCGCGCGATTCGTCCTGCTATGCCTGCTCGCGGTGGCGACGCTGGGTTTCGGTGCGGCGGGCCTGTGCGGCGCGGTGTTCACCTTCATGGGCACCATCGGCTTGTTCCAGGGCGGCCCGGAGAACTTTTCGGCGGCCATCCTGGTCATCTCCGTGCCCAGCCTGCTCATCGGTGGCGCGCTGGCCTGGTGGCTTGGTCGCAAGTTCTTCAGAGCATCGACCGCTGACCCTTGATCGCCGACGTCACCACCGCCGGCTGGGTACACAGCACCTTCGCCTGGGCCGGCATGGCGCTGGGCGCTGCGATGTGGCGCCGCACGCTGAGGCAGCAGCACCGCGGCGGCGCGCTGGCGCCCGGCAACTTCGGCGTACTCGTCGGCCTGCTGCTGGGCGCGGCCATTGGCAACAAGCTCGTCTTCCTCGTCGAGCGGCCCGACGTGGCGCGGGCCATCTGGCTGAGCCACGAGCTCATCGTGCCCGGCCAGAGCATCGTCGGCGGCCTGCTGGGAGGCCTCGTCGGCGTGGAGATCGCCAAGGCCCTGACCGGCCGGACCCGCAGCACCGGCGACGCGATGGTGCTGCCCATCGCCCTGGGCCTCGCCATCGGCCGCGTCGGCTGCTTTCTCGCCGGCCTGCATGACGACACCTACGGCCTGGCGACGTCGCTACCGTGGGGCGTGGACTTCGGCGACGGCACGACGCGCCACCCGACGCAGCTCTACGAGATCGCCGTCGTGCTCGCTCTCGGCACCGCGCTGCACCGCGCGCGCTTGGCGACACCGGGCCTGGCGTTCAAGCTGTTTCTCGCCAGCTACCTGCTGTGGCGCTTCTTCGTGGAGTTCCTCAAGCCGGTGCCGGTGGCCTGGCCGCTAGGGCTGTCGGGCATCCAGTGGACCTGCCTCGTCGCGCTGGCCGTCTACCTGCCCCTGACGTTGCGCGCTGCCTGCAAGACCACATGACCCGCAAAGTCCGCCCCTACCTGTTCTACGACACGACGCAGTCCGTCTGCACGACCTGCCTGCGCCCGGTGGAGGCCAAGATCGTCATCAAGGACGGGCAGGTCTTCATGGACAAGTGGTGCCCGGCACACGGCACCGAGCGCGTGCTCGTCAGCGACGACGCGGCCTACTACCGGCAGTGCCGCGAGGTGTTCGTCAAGCCGCCCGAGATGCCGCAGCGCTTCGCCACGCCCATGACATACGGCTGCCCCTACGACTGCGGCCTGTGCCCCGACCACATGCAGCACAGCTGCCTGTCCATCGTCGAGATCAGCGACCACTGCAACCTGCGCTGCCCCACCTGCTATGCGGCCTCCGGGCCGGAGCGGCTGACGCACCGCTCGCTGGACGAGGTCATCGCGATGCTGGACGCCATCGTCGCCAGTGAGGGCGAGGCCGACGTCGTGCAGATCTCTGGCGGAGAGCCGACGCTGCACCCGCAGTTCTTCGACATCCTCGACGCGGCCAAGGCCCGGCCCATCAAGCACCTGATGGTCAACACCAACGGACTGCGCCTCGCGCAGGACGCCGCCTTCGCCGAGCGTCTGGCGACGTACGCGCCGGGACTGGAGGTCTACCTGCAGTTCGACTCGCTGCGGCGCGAGGCGCTGATGGACCTGCGCGGCGCCGACCTGCGCGGCCCACACGAGGCGGCGCTGAAGCGGCTGGACGCACTGGGCCTGTCGACGACGCTGGTCATGACGGTCAAGCGCGGCGTCAACGACGACGAGATCGGCGACGTGATCCGCCACGGCCAGTCGTTCGCCTGCGTGCGCGGCGTGACGCTGCAGCCCATCCAGAACGCCGGCCGCGTGGACGCCTACGACGCCGCAAAGCACCGCCTCACCGTCAGCGAGCTGCGCCGACGCATCGCCGAGCAATCGGGTGTGTTCACGGCTGCCGACGTGCTGCCCGTGCCCTGCAACCCCGACACGCTGGCCATGGCCTACGCCATCCGCGGCGAAGGTGGCCTCGTGCCGCTGACGCGCTATCTCGATGCCGCCACGCTGCTGTCCGGGGAGCGCAGCACCATCGTCTTCGAAGGCGACCCGGCGCTGAAGGCCGCGGTCTTCAAGCTGTTCTCCACCAACCATTCGCCCGAGAGCCAGAGCAACTGCCTGTCCGAGCTGCTGTGCTGCCTGCCGAAGATCGCCGCGCCGCAGCTCAGCTACCGCGACGTGTTCCGCGTGCTCATCGTGCAGTTCATGGATGCGCAGTCGCTGGACATCCGCGCACTGAAGAAGAGCTGCATCCACATCGCGCGGCCCGACGGCCGGCTGATCCCGTTCGAGGCCTACAACCTGTTCTACCGCGACGAGCGCCAGGTGGAGCTCGCCGCCATCCGCGCCGAAATCGACCAGGGCCGGGCGGCCCGGCAGGCTGCGGGGCGGCCGGCGCCCGTTGCCGTAGCCCGGGTGTCCGTGCCGGACTGACCCCGCCGGCAGCGGAGAAGTTCACGCTCCGGCCGCCGGCCATCTCGATCGGCGGCCTTTTCACCACGACACGCACTGGGAAAGTGCGGCCCGCTTGCCCACAATCGGTTCACCATGGCGTGGACGCTGGAGGACCGATGAAAGCCATTGCCCTGCTGCTGGCCGCCGCCAGCCTTGCCCTGCCCGCCCGCGCGCAGACGGAGTACCGCTTCTCGCCGGTCAACCAGGCCAACATCACGACGGCGGCGTCGTACTGGAACCCCATCGTCGCCTACGTGTCGGAGAAGAGCGGCGTGAAGCTGTCGCTCAAGCTTGGCCGCACGTCGGCCGACACGACCGCCTTCGTGCTCGCACAGGAGGTGGAGTTCGCCTTCACCAACCACCTGTTCAGCCCGGAGCGGGATCAGCTCGGCTGGAAGGTCTTCGGCCGCCGCAACACACCGGCGCTGCATGGGCAGATCGTCGTCGCGGCCGACTCATCCATCACCAGCCTCGCCCAGCTGGAAGGCAAGGAGATCGGCTTCCCCGGCCCCGAAGCCTTCATCGCCTACAAGACGACCTATGCCCAGCTGCTGCAGCAAAGGATCAACGTGCGCACCGTCTTCGGCGGCAACATGGACGGCGCCTTCGCCCAGCTGTTCAGCGGCAAGGTGGCCGCGGTGGGCGCCAACTCGCAGCTCGTCGAGGGCTATGCCAGGCGCGAGGGCAAGCAGTTCCGCGTGCTGTGGAACTCCGAGCCGTACTACGACCTGGCCCTGATGGTGTCGCCCAAAGTGCCGGCGCGCGACGCGCAGGCCGTGGCCAAGGCCTTCACCGGCATGGCCCAGGACCCGCAGGGCCGCGAGATCCTGGCGGCCGGCGCCAAGCTGATCGGACTGCCGGCGGAGGCCTACTTCGTCGCCTCGGACGGACACGAGTACGCGCCCTACCGCCGCTTCTACCAATCGGCCCCGGCCCAGCTGCGCTGAGCAAGCCCGCATGAGCCGCTTCACCGCCCTGCTGCCGCGCAGCCTGGTCCGCCGGGTGCTGCTGCTGTACGTGGCGTCCCTGGCGCTGCTGGTGACGGTCGCCTTCGCGGTCTTCATCGTCTACGAGTTCGGCTCCACCCTCGACGACGCGGAGGCGGACTCCCAGGCCATGCTCGCCACGCTGGCGCCGGTGGTGGCCGATGCGGCCGTGATCGGCGACTACGACACCATCAAGCGCACGCTGGACCGCGCCATCGCCCACCCGCTGTTCGAGCGGGCCACCTTCATCGACCTCAAGGGCGGCCGGCTGGAAGTGATCCGGCAGGACCATCCCGACATCAGTCCTCCGGCCTGGCTGGTGAAGCGCATCGCCGCACAGCTGGAACCCGTCAACGCGCCCATCAACGTCGGCGGGCGGGACTACGGCGTCACGCGGCTGACGCTCTGGAACGAGCGGCTGGCGGCCGACATCTGGCAGGCCACGCGGGTGGCGCTGCTGTTCGCGGTCGTCGGCACGCTGGGCGGTGGCGTGCTCGTGGGCTGGCCGCTGCGGCGCTGGCTGGGCCAGCTCGACCGCGTGCGCGACCTGGGCGAGCGGCTGCGGCTGGGCGGCCAGGGCCTGCAGCCCATGCGCACCGACGAAGCGCCACTGGAGTTCCAGCGCACCTTCGAGGTGGTCAACCAGGTCGCCGCGTCGCTGCAGGCCGAACGGGCCCAGGCCGCCGTCACGCTGGCCTCCATCGCCGAGGGCGTGGCCACGCTGAACCGGGCCGGCGTCGTCGTGCTGGCCAACCCGGTGCTGGGCCGGCTGCTGGGCAGTGACAACGCGGCGATGCTGGGGCAACCGATCCCGCAGCTGCTGCCCGAGCTGCAGCTCGACCCCGCCACCACCGACGGCTGGCGCGGCCGCCGCTTCGAGCGCGGCGAGCGGGTGCTGGAGGCCAGCCTCGCGCCGGTACGCTCCGACCAGGGTGAGCCCGCCGGTGCGGTCATCGTGCTGCGCGACGTGACCGAACAGCAGGCGCTGGAGGACCGGCTGCGCGCCGAGCTGGAGGCCCGCTCACACGCGATGGAGGCCATGAGCGAGATGCTCGGCTCGGCCGGCTCGGCGCCGGAGGGCATGCGCTCGGGCGCCATCGAGCAGCTGTCCAGCCAGGTGGGCGACATGGTCACCCGGCTGCGCCGCCAGACCGGCCAGCTGCACGCCATCTTCAACCTCAGCCCGGACGGCTTCATTGCCTTCGATGCCGAACGCCGCGTGCAGTTCGTCAGCCCGGCCTGCGCCTTCCTGACGATGCTGTCGGACCGCAACGTGCTGGGCCAGGACGAGCCCGGCCTCGAAGCGCTGCTGCAGAGCCGCTTCGCGCAGCCGGACATGCAGCGCCCGCTGCGCCTGCAGGAGCTGCGCGACACGCCGCGCATCGTGCAGATGGCCAAGCCCATGCAGCGCATCCTGTCGCTGGCGCTGCACGACGGCGGCGGCGCCGAGACGCCGCAGCTGCTGCACATCCGCGACATCAGCCAGCAGTTCGAGCTGGACCGGCTGAAGAGCGAGTTCATGTCCACCGCTGCGCACGAACTGCGCACGCCGATGACCAGCATCTACGGCTTCGTCGAGCTGCTGCTGCACCGCGAGTTCTCACCGGAGCGGCACCGCGACCTGCTGCAGCGCGTGCACCGGCAGAGCCGCGCCATGATCGACATCCTCGACGAACTGCTGGACCTGTCGCGCATCGAATCGCGCCGGGCGCTGGACTTCCAGTTCCAGCCCGTCTGCCTGGGCGAGCTGCTGCGCCAGACGCTCGACGACTTCGGCACGCCGCCAGGCCGAGAACCGCCCGCGCTGGCACTGGCCGCCGAGCCGCTGTGGGTGCACGTGGACGCCAGCAAGCTGGGCCAGGCGCTGCGCAACCTGCTGTCCAACGCCTACAAGTACTCGCCCGGTGGCGGGCCCGTGGCGATGCGGCTGCAGCCCGTGGACGAGGAGCACGTCGACATCGAGGTCCAGGACCACGGCATCGGCATGACGCCCGAGGAGCTGGAGCACGTGACCGAGCGCTTCTATCGCGCCGACCGCTCGGGCGCCATCCCGGGCACGGGCCTGGGCATGGCTATCGTCAAGGAGATCATCGAGCTGATGGACGGCAGCCTGGAGCTGCAAAGCGAGCCGGGCCGCGGCACGACGGCAACGCTGCGGCTGCGCCGCATTGCGGCACCGGCGGGCTGAGCCGGCTCAGCGGCTCCGCCAGCGGCGTGCCCAGCGCCCCAGCCGGAGCTTGACGGCTCGCGCCATGCGCCACACGGCGCTGGCACGCACCCAGGCCAGCAGCTCGGCCTTCCAGGCCGTCCAGCGTGCGTAGAAGCGGGCGAACCAGGGCAGCTGCATCAACGCCGGCTGGATGAGCTGAAACAGCCAGGCCAGCAGCGCCGTGCCGAACAGCTTGGCGGCGATGATGACGCCCACGCCCAGCAGCGCATGCCCCTTGGCCACCAGCCAGACGGCGGCCAGCTTGATCGGCAGGATCAACAGGCTGGGCAGCAGCAGCACGACGAAGGCCCAGCGCGGCGGCAGGCGCTTCAGGCCGGCCTCGATGTGGCGGATGACCGGCAGCTTCGCAATCAGCGCGAAGACGCGCCGCAGCGGCTCCCAGCCCCATTCCTCGAACAGGATCAACAGGGCCAGGACGACCCGGATCAACCAGCGCAGTGGCGCGAACAGCGTTTTCAGCATGGGCGCCGATCATGCCAGTGCGCCGGCGCGGTGACAGAATCTCGGCCCATTGCGCCGGCCCACCTTCAAACCATGGATGACCCCATTGACCAGCTCCGCGACGCCGCCACCGGGCACCTGTCCGCCGGGCGGGTGCAGCCGGCGATCGCGGCCTACGAGGCACTGTTGCGCGTCACGCCCGGTGTGCCGGACGACTGGTTCAACCTGGCCTATCTGCAGCGCGAGAACCGCGACTTCCAGGCCGCACTGGCCTCTTACGGTCGCGCACTGGCGCTGGGCGCCACGGGCCCGGAGGAAATCCACCTCAACCGCGCCGTGATCCTGGCCGAAAACCTGCGCCGCGAAGACGACGCCATGGCCGAGCTGGCGCGGGCGCTTGCATTGGCGCCACGCTTCCTGCCGGCGCTGGTCAACCTCGGCAACCTCCACGAGCGCCGCGGCGAGCGCGCCCGGGCGCAGGAGCGCTACGAGCAGGCGCTGGCCGTCGAGCCCGGCCACGCGCTGGCGTTGTCGCGGCTGGCGAACCTGCGCCGATTTCATTCGCCCGACGACGTGCTGATCCAGCGCCTGCGCCAGGCGCTGCAGGTGCGCGGCCGGCATCCGTCCGAGCACGCTGACCTGGCCTACGCGCTGGGCAAGGCGCTGGACGACGCAGGCGCCTACGACGACGCCTTTGCCGCCTACTTGCATGCCAACCAGGCGGCCCGCTTCAGCCACGGCCGCACGCCGCTGCGCTACGACCGCGAGGCGCACGAGCGGCTGGTCGACGCGTTGATCCGGCAATCCCTGCAACCCGCGCCGCCTTCGGTTGCCGGGGAATCGGCGCCGCCGGTCTTCGTCTGCGGCATGTTCCGCTCGGGTTCGACCTTGCTCGAACAGATCCTCGGCAGCCACCCGGACGTGACGCCCGGCGGCGAGATCGACCTGCTGCCGGCGCTGGCCCGCGAGCATTTGCTGCCGCGGCTTGCGCAGCCGGACCGGCCACTACCGGCCGAGCTGGCCGAGGCCATGCGCCACGAGTACCGCAGCGGCATCGCTGCGCGCTTTCCCGACGCCACCTTGCTGACGGACAAGCGGCCGGACAATTTTCTGTTCATCGGCCTGCTCAAGCAGCTGTTCCCTACCGCCAAGATCCTTCACACGCGCCGCGCAGTGCTGGACAACTGTCTGTCGGTGTTCTTCCTGCACCTGGGGCCGGCAATGGCCTATTCGCTGGACCTGGCCGACATCGCACACTGGTATCGCCAATACCGCAGGCTGATGGGCCATTGGCAGTCGCTCTATGGCGAGGACATCCACGACGTGGACTACGACGCCTTGGTGGCCGATCCGCGCCCGCAGATCGGGGCCGCGCTGAGGCACTGCGGGCTGGGCTGGAACAATGCCTGCCTCGATTTCCACGCCAGCAAATCCAGCGTCGCAACGCCCAGCAACTGGCAGGTGCGCCAACCGCTGTACCAGCGCTCCTCCGGGCGCTGGCGCAACTACGAGCGCCACCTCGGCGCGTTGCGCGACGCGCTGGCCGGCCTGGTCGACGACTGACGCGTCGGCTCAGCCACTGAAGAGGCCGGCCGCACGCAGGTGCTCGAACACCGCAGCAGCGGCCTCGTCAGGCGACAGCGTGGCTGTGGGCAAATACAGCTCGGGCGAGGCCGGCGGTTCGTAGGGCGAGTCGATGCCGGTGAAGTCCTTCAGCAGACCGGCGCGGGCGCGGCGGTACAGCCCCTTGGGATCGCGCGACTCGGCGATGGCCAGTGGCACGTCCACGTGCACCTCGAAGAACTCGCCCGGTGCGAAGCGCTCGCGCACCGCCTGGCGATCAAGCTGAAACGGCGAGATCAGCGCGACGATGACGATCAGGCCCGCATCGGCCATCAGCCGCGCGACCTCGCCCACACGGCGCACGTTCTCGGCACGATCCGCGGCGCCAAAGCCCAGGTCGGCGTTCAGCCCGCCGCGCAGCAGGTCGCCATCCAGCAGATAGGTATGCAGGCCGCGGGCGTGGAGGCACTGCTCCAGCCGGTCGGCGAGCGTGGACTTGCCGGCGCCCGAGAGCCCCGTCAGCCAGACCACCGCGCTGCGGTGGCCCGTGAGCCGACTGCGGGCCTCGCGGTCCAGACGCAGCTGCGGAGCGAGGGCCGAGCTCATCCGGCGGCCTTCAGACGCCACGGGCCCGGTCCGCATGGAACTGCGCCCGCCAGGCCTCGAAGCGGCCGGCGTCCAGCGCATCGCGGATCTCCTGCATCAGGTTCAGGTAGTAGTGCAGGTTGTGGATGCTGGTCAGCATCGGGCCCAGCATCTCGCCGCAGCGGTCGAGGTGATGCAGGTAGGCGCGGCTGAAGCCCTTGCAGCATTCGCAGGTGCAGGTCTCGTCGACCGGCTTCTCGTCGGCCTTGTAGCGCGCGTTGCGCAGGCGCAGGTCGCCGAAGCGCGTGAACAGGTGGCCGTTGCGCGCGTTGCGCGTGGGCATGACGCAGTCGAACATGTCGATGCCCTGGCTGACGCCTTCCACCAGGTCTTCCGGCGTGCCCACGCCCATCAGGTAGCGCGGCTTGTCAGCCGGCAACTGGTGGCCCGTGTGTTCGAGGATGCGCTGCATCTCGGCCTTGGGCTCGCCGACCGACAAGCCACCGATGGCGTAGCCCGGCAGGTCCAGCTCCTTGAGGCCGGCCAGCGACGCGTCGCGCAGGTTCGTGTACATGCCGCCCTGCACGATGCCGAACAGCGCGTTGGGGTTGTTCAGGCGGTTGAACTCGGTGATGCAGCGCTTGGCCCAGCGCAGGCTCAGCTCCATCGACTGCTTGGCCTCGCGCTCGGTCGTCAGCACGCCCTTGCTCTCGTAGGGCGTGCACTCGTCGAACTGCATGACGATGTCGGAGTTCAGCACCGTCTGGATCTGCATGCTGACCTCGGGCGTCAGCAGCAGCTTGTCGCCGTTGACGGGCGATGCGAACTTGACGCCTTCCTCGCTGATCTTGCGCATCGCGCCGAGCGACCAAACCTGGAAGCCGCCGCTGTCCGTCAGGATGGGCTTGTTCCAGCTCTCGAAGCGGTGCAGGCCGCCGAACTGCGTGACGACGTCCAGGCCCGGCCGCATCCACAGGTGGAAGGTGTTGCCGAGGATGATCTGCGCGCCCATCTCCTCCAGCGAGCGCGGCGTGACGCCCTTGACCGTGCCGTAGGTGCCCACGGGCATGAAGATGGGCGTCTGCACGACACCGTGGTTGAGCGTGAGCGTGCCGCGGCGGGCGCGGCCTTCGGTCTTGAGGAGGTCGAACTTCAGCATGGTGGCAATTGTCGCTGCCGCGCCTAGACTCGCTGCATGCGCTGGCGCTGGGTCATGGGGCTGACGGGTCTGCTGCTGGCCGGCCCGGCGCTGGCGGTCTGCGGCCGCTACCGCGTCGCCTTCTACGAGTACGCCGCGCTCTACTACCGCGACGCCCAGGGCCAGTACCAGGGCATCGACAAGGACGTGATCGAGGAACTGGCGCGCCGCACCGGCTGCCGCTTCGACGCCGTGACCGAGTCCCGCGTGCGCATCTGGGCCTTGCTGGAGCAAGGGCAGCTCGACCTGGCCACGTCGGCCATGCCCACGCCGGAGCGCGAGCGCAGCTTCGAGATGCTGCCCTACGTTCAGTCGCGGCAGTTCACGGTCTTCCACCCCTCGGTTGAACGGGTGCCGCCTACGCTGGCAGCCTTCAATGCCGACACGCGGCTGCGGTTGCTGGTGGTGCGCGGCTTCCACTTCGTACCGACGCTGGACGCCTGGGTCGAGCAGCTGCGGGCCGACAAGCGCGTCGTCGAGGCGCCCGACCAGCCGAGCGCCTTGCGCGCGCTGAAGGCCGGACGCGTCGAGGCGATGCTGATCGGCGGCAATACGCTGGCGCTGACGCGCCGCAGCGACCCGGAGTTCGAGCACTTCGCAACGGCGTCCTACGCGCCGGACGAGCATTCGGTCGGCGCGCTGGCCCTGTCCCGCCAGCGCATCAGCGCGGCGGACCGCCAGCTCATCCGCCAGGCGCTGGCGGACATGCAGCAGGACGGCAGCCTGGCCGCCATCCTGCGCCGGCACCTGGGGACAGTGATGCCGCCGTGAGCGCCGCGGCGCCGACAATCGGCCCAATGCCACTGACCCTCGCCACCCCGGCCGAGCACGAACTGATCGTCAAGAAGAGCCGATTCCTCGGCCGCGTGGAACCCTGCGCCAACCGCGCCGCGGCGCTGGCCCGCGTCGCCCAGTTGCGCGCCGAGCATCCGGGCGCCGCTCACGTCTGCTGGGCGCTGCTGGCCGGCGGACATTCGGCCGCCAACGACGATGGCGAGCCCGGCGGCACCGCCGGCCGGCCGATGCTGGACGTGCTGCGTCATCAGGGTCTGGACGGCGTGCTGGCCACGGCCGTGCGCTACTGGGGCGGCGTGAAGCTGGGCGCCGGCGGGCTGGTGCGCGCCTACACGGACTGCATCGCGCAGGCGCTGTTGACGGCCGACAAGATCGAGCGCGTGGCGCAGGCCGAGCTGGGCTGCGAGCTGCCCTACGAGCTGGAAGGCCGGCTGCGGCGGCTGGCCGAGCAGCACGCGGCGCAGCTGCTGGACGTGCGGCACGAGGCGCGCGTGCACATGCGCTTCGCGCTGCCAGTCACGTCACGCGCAGCGTTCACGGCCGCTGTCGACGAGGCCGGTCAGGGGCGAATCGCCTGGGCGCGCGAGAGCAGCATCGCGTCGCCATAGCTGAAGAAGCGGTATCGCTGCGCAATCGCATGGCGGTACAGCGCCATGACCTGGGCGTGGCCGGCCAGCGCGCTGACCAGCATCATCAGCGTGCTCTTGGGCAGGTGGAAGTTCGTGACGAGGCGGTCGACGACGCGGAACTCGAAGCCCGGCGTGATGAAGATGTCAGTCTCTCGCGCACCGGCCTGCAGCGTGCCGCCGCGCGCGGCGGACTCCAGCGCGCGCAGCGTCGTCGTGCCGACGGCCACGACCTTGCCACCCCGAGCGCGGCAGGCGGCCACCGCGTCCACCGTGGCCTGCGGCACCTCGAACCATTCGCTGTGCATCTTGTGCTCGTCCAGCCTGTCGACGCGCACCGGCTGAAAGGTGCCGGCACCGACATGCAGCGTCACATGCGCCTGGCTCACGCCGCGCTCGACCAGGCGGGCGAGCAGGGCCTCGTCGAAGTGCAGCGCCGCCGTCGGCGCGGCGACGGCGCCGGGCTCCTTGGCAAAGACAGTCTGATAGCGGCGCTCGTCGTCGGCGCTGTCGGCATGCTCGATGTAGGGCGGCAGCGGCACGTGGCCGTGGGCCTCCAGCAGCGCGAACGGGTCGCCGGCAAAGCGCAGGTGGAACAGCCCGTTGTCCGGCCCGCAGCGGCCCAGCACCTCGGCGTCGAAGGCATCGGCGAAGCGCACGCGGCTACCGGGCTTCGGGCTCTTGCTGGCGCGCAGATGCATCCAGACTTCCTGCGTGCCGGGCAGCACGCGCTCCACCAGCGCCTCGACGCTGCCGCCGGTGGCCTTCACGCCGTAGAGCCGAGCCTTGATGACGCGGGTGTTGTTGAAGATCAGCAGGTCGCCGGGCGACAGCAGCCCGGGCAGCTCGCGGAACACGCGGTCCACGGGCTCGGGGCCGCTGGCGTCCAGCAGGCGCGAGGCCGTGCGTTCGGCGGCCGGGTGCTGGGCGATCAGTTCGGGGGGGAGGTCGAAGTCGAAATCGGCGACCGTGTAGGCCGTTGCTGCGGGGGAACTCATGAGTGCGTTTGAGGGCCTGACAGACCCGTGCCAAAGGGGCCTGCATTGTCCTCGCTCACCCTTGATGCATCTCAAGGCGCCGACCGTCCGGCGGTGGGAGCATGGTTCCAGGAGGTTCCATGAGCACTGCCCTCACACCCGGACAGCACGCGTTGCTGCAGACCGAACTACAACTGGCCCGCCAGCGGGCCGAGGCCGCGTTGCAGGCCCAGCGCGAGGGCAGCGACCGCCCGACGCATGCCGCCGCGCTGGTCGGCGACGACCCGCGGGAGCTGCGCGAGCACGAGGCCGACCGCGAGCTGGACCAGGCCCGCGACGCCCACCTGCTGGCCGAGCTGCAGGCCATCGACGACGCGCTGGCACGGCTGGCGCAACCCGGCTACGGCCGCTGCATCGACTGCGCCGCCGCCATCCCTTTCGACCGCCTGCAGCGCCAGCCCCAGGCGTTGCGCTGTGTCGAGTGCCAGTCCGCCGCCGAAGCGGCGCGCTGAATCCTTTTTCCAGGAGAAGCCTGATGTTCCACGCCGTCGTCCACCTCGACCACCACCACGCCCAGGTGCTGCATTTCGATGCCCACCAGGTCCACGCCGCCCGCATCGAAGCGCATGACCGGCGGCCTCACGGCCATGACGAACGCGCCGAGCACGCGCTCTTCGAGGCCGTCTGCCAGGCCGTGCAGGACACGCCCGAGGTGCTCGTCACCGGCCCGCACGTCGTACTCGGCCAGCTGCGCCACTACGTCGAGGCGCACCGGCCGCAGCTCGTGTCCCGCATCGCCGACTACCGCCCGGCCGCACCGCTGAGCCAGGGCCAGCTGCTGGCGATGGCGCGTCAGTTCTTCACCTCCTTCGACCGCATGGCCGGCGTGCCGACGCCGAGCTGAACGGCTCGACCCGGTCGCAAGTCGTGCGGTATTGCACGGCTGCGGCCTCGGGCTTGGCGTCGTAAGCGCCAGTTCACATGACAGTGGTTCGATGCGCAGACAACGCAGTCCTGCGTCCCCAGCACCCGTCCACTGTCCACGTCCGTGAAGCGCCGCGCCTGTCTCGTCCTGCCCTCGCTGATCGCCGGCCTCTCGCCGGCGGCCGCGACCGCGGCGGCGCCGCCCGTCAAGCTGACGGGCATCACGGAGAACCTGCCGCCGCTGAACTACCTCGACGAAGACGGCCCGCAGGGCTTCAGCGTCGAGTTGCTGCGCCTGATGGCGGCCCAGGCGGGTTTTGGCCTGGAGATCCAGGTGCTGCCCTGGGTGCGCGCCGTTCAGCTGGCAGAGGTGGACCGGAACAGCGTGCTGTTCTCGCTGACGCGCACACCCGAGCGCGAGGCGCAGTTCCAGTGGGTGGGGCCCATCGCCGAGCGGCGCATCCTGCTCTACAAGCTCGCCAACCGGGCCGACCTCAAGCTGACCCAGCTCGGTGACCTGGGCTCGTCACGCATCGGCGTGGTGCGCGATTCCGCCGCCGACCGGCAGCTGCAGGCCCAGGGGCTCAGACCCGGGCAGCAGCTGGAGCACGGCCTGGACGATGCCACCAACCTGCGCAAGCTGCTGGCCGGCAGGATGGAGTACATCGTCCTGCTGGACTGGGCCGCCGCCTGGAACCTGCGCCAGCTGCAGCTGCCTTACGACACCCTGCAGCCGGTGCTGACGCAGGACAACTCGCGCAGCTACTACTACGGCCTGCGGCCCGACGCCAACCCGGCCCTGGTGCGGCGGCTGCAGGCGGCGCTGGACTCGCTGCGCCGGGACGGCCGCTACGACCGCCTGCGCCAGCGCTACTTCCGCTGACGGCGCTCAGCCCGCGAGTTGCTCGTGCACCCGCTGCGCCAGCGGCTGCAGCTCGACGGCTGGCGAGGCGCTGAGGGCGTAGCCGAAGTCGCCGTCGACCCAGTACAGCGTCGCGCGGCCGTCCTGCTGCAGCACGCGGAACTCCGTGCCTGCCGGCGCGGCGCCGGGCGCGAAGACGGCCACGTAGAGCGTCAGCCGGTCGCCACCCGCGTTCTCGTACATGAACTGCGCGCGCGGGCTGCCGGGCTGGCTCGCGTCGCCGGGCAGCAACCGGCCACCCAGCAGCGCGTAGCCGCGATCGGTCAGCACCGGCACCTGCAGCGGCCGGCCCAGCCGCTTGCTGAGCCACTGCACGAGGTGGGCCTGCTCGGCCGCCGTCACCTCCACCGGATGGCGCTTCTCGGCGCTGTAGACGGCAAAGGCCACCCCCGCCTCGCGGGCGAAGCCGGGCACCGTGGCCGCACGGCCCGCCGGCGCGGCGGGCCAGGCCGGCGCGCCGGCTTCGTGCCGGCCCCACTGGTAGCCGCCCGTCACGCCCAGCGTCAGCAGCAGGCCGGCGGCCAGCGCCTGCGGCAGGTGGTGGCGCCAACGCTGCGCGGCGGCGGCGCGCAACACGATGCCGCTGAGCTCGGGCGGCGTCTCGTCCAGCGGCCAGTTGCGGGCCAGGCTGCGCAGCGTCATGCGCTGGGCCTGCCACTGCGCCACGCGGGCGGCGGCGGCGGGGTCGGCGGCCAGCTGCTCCAGCACGGCCAGGCGCTCCTCGGGCGGGAGCTGGTCGTCGACGAAGGCATGCAGACGGGCCTCGCCCTCGGGCAGCGACGCCGAGGCGGGCGGGGGCGGGAAGGGCTGGTTCATCGCTTGGCTCGCGGCAGGGTCAGGATCTGGGCGCTCGCCGGCGCCACGGGTGGCGCCAGCAGCAGCCGCAGGGCCTCTCGCCCGCGGTGCAGGCGCGACATGACGGTGCCCACGGGCAGGCCCAGGATGTCGGCAGCCTCGGCATAGGTGTACTCCTCGACGACCACCAGCAGCATCACCGCCCGCTGGCCCGGCGGCAGCGCGGCCAGCGCGCGCTCCAGGTCCAGCCGCTCGCCGGCCGGCGCCGCGGGGTCGGGCCGCTCGGGCAGGTCGTCCAGCAGCGCGTGGCCGTCGTCCAGGTGCCAGTCGCGCAGCTGGTTGAGGTGCAGGTTGTGCATGATGGACAGCACCCAGGGCCTCAGCGCCGTGCCCGGGCGCCACAGGCTCCACTTGCGGCAGGCACGCTCCAGCGTGTCCTGCACGAGGTCGTCGGCGCGCGTGGCGTCGCCGGTCAGCAGCCGGGCATACCGGCGCAGGGCCGGGATGTGGGCGAGCAGCTGTTCGACGGCCACGGCGTGCGTCGCTGGTCAGGGGCGGGCCAGCTGCCAGACCTTGTTGAAGCCGTCGCCGGTGCGGTCGCCCGGCTTCTGGTCCTTGGCCCAGAAGTACAACGGCCTGCCCTTGTAGGCCCACTGGCGGCTGCCGTCGTCGCGGGTGATGACGGTCCAGTCGCCGCTGGCCGACGCGCCGGCGGCCGCAGCCAGCGGCGGCCAGTTGGTGGCGCAGGGGCCGTTGCAGACGCTCTTGCCGCTGCCGGCGGTGTCCTTGTCGAAGGTGTAGAGCGTCATGCCGTTGGCGCCGACGAGGACGCCGTCGGCCGGCTTGGCGGGAGCCGTCGGCGTGGCGGCGCACGCGGCGAGGGCGAGGGCGAGGGCGGCAGCCCAGGCCAGGGGACGGAAGTTCATGTCGGCACCCAGGAAAGTTGAAGGGACATGACGGTAAACACGCCGGGGTCGCCAACTATTCCATGCCGCCAAAATGCGGTCATGCCCGAGGCCCAAGCCGCCGCTCCCGCCCCCAAGCCGAACAAGTCCGCGCCGCAGAAGGCGATGGAGAAGCTCGGCCTCCTGCGCGACATCGACCTGGCACTGCACCTGCCGCTGCGCTACGAGGACGAGACGCGCATCACGCCCATCGGGGCGCTGCAGGACAACGAACCGGCACAGGTGGAAGGCGTCGTCACCGACTGCCAGATCGAGCTGCGCAGCCGCCGCCAGCTGCTGGTGCGCGTGCAGGACGATTCGGGTTCGCTGCTCTTGCGCTTCCTGCACTTCTACCCGTCGCAGCAGAAGCAGATGGCCGTGGGCGCACGGCTGCGGCTGCGCGGCGAGCCGCGCATCGGCTTCTTCGGCCGCGAGATGGTGCACCCGGTCGTCAAGGTTGTCGACGACGATACGCCGCTGGCCGCATCGCTGACGCCCGTCTACCCCGCCTCGGCGCAGCTGCCGCAGGCCTATCTGCGCAAGGCCGTGGCGTCGGGCCTGGCGCGGGCGGACCTGCGCGAGATCCTGCCGCCCGGCGTCGTGCCGCGAGGGCTGCCCAGCCTGAAGGACGCGCTGACCTATCTGCACCACCCGCCGCCCAGTGCGTCGCAGGAGGCGCTGCACGAGCACCACCACCCGGCCTGGCACCGCCTCAAGTTCGAGGAGCTGCTGGCGCAGCAGCTGTCACAGTTGCAGGCCCAGCGCGAGCGGGCGCTGCTGGTGGCGCCGGCCCTGAAGGCCCGCCCCGGCGGCCTGCACGAGAAGCTGCTGGCGGTGCTGCCCTTCCAGCTGACCGCCGCGCAGCAGCGCGTGTGCGAGGAGATCGCGCAGGACCTGGCCCGCCCCCAGCCCACGCACCGGCTGCTGCAGGGCGACGTGGGCTCGGGCAAGACCGTCGTCGCGGCGCTGGCGGCTGCCATCGCCATCGACGCCGGCTGGCAGTGCGCGCTGATGGCGCCCACCGAGATCCTGGCCGAGCAGCATTTCCGCAAGCTCATCGGCTGGCTGGAGCCGCTGGGGCTGAAGGTGGCCTGGATCACCGGCAGCGTGAAGGGCAAGGCGCGGCAGAAGATGCTGGACGCCGCGGCGTCGGGCGAGGCGCAGCTCATCGTCGGCACGCATGCCGTCATCGAGGACAAGGTGAAGTTCGCGCGGCTGGGCCTGGCCGTCATCGACGAGCAGCACCGCTTCGGCGTGGCGCAGCGGCTCGCGCTGCGCAACAAGCTGAAGGCGATGGATCTCGAACCTCATCTGCTGATGATGAGCGCGACGCCCATTCCGCGCACGCTGGCGATGACCTATTTCGCCGACCTGGACGTGTCCACCATCGACGAGCTGCCGCCCGGCCGCAGCCCCATCGTGACCAAGGTGTTCACGGAGTCCAAGCGCCATGACGTCGTCGACAAGATCCGCATGGCGGTGGCCGACGGCGCGCAGGTCTACTGGGTCTGCCCGCTCGTCGAGGAGAGCGAGGCCGTGGACCTGCGCAACGCGACCGAGACGCACGCCGAGCTGAGCGAGACGCTGGCCGGCACGTCGGTGGGCCTGCTGCACGGCCGCATGTCGCCGGCCGACAAGGCCGCGGTGATGGCGCAGTTCTCCAGCGGAGCGATGAGCGTGCTGGTGGCCACCACCGTCATCGAGGTGGGCGTGGACGTGCCCAACGCGAGCCTGATGGTCATCGAGCATGCCGAGCGCTTCGGCCTGGCGCAGCTGCACCAGCTGCGCGGCCGTGTCGGGCGCGGATCGAAGGCGAGCGTGTGCGTGCTGATCTACAGCCCGCCGCTAAGCGACACCGGCAAGTCGCGGCTGAAGGCGATGGCCGAGACGACCGACGGCTTCGAGATCGCGCGGCGCGACCTGGACATCCGCGGCCCCGGCGAGTTCATGGGCTCGCGCCAGAGCGGCGCCGAGCTGCTGCGCTTTGCCGACCTGCAGGAGGACGCGCCGCTGCTGGTGGCCGCCCGTGAGTTGGCGCCGTGGCTGCTGGACGAGCATCCCGAGGCCGCGCGGCGTCAGGTCGCGCGCTGGCTCGGGACCAAGGCTGAATTCCTGAAGGCCTGAACGGCCCGAACTTCCACGACGAGGACCCACGCATGAAGCTTCCTGTCCGGCCATCCGCTCTGGCGCTCACGGTGGGCGCGCTGCTGTGGGGCGCCGCCGCCCATGCGGCCGAGGAGGTGGCACCCTCGGGCCCGCAGGCCGAATTCGTGTTCGAGGAGGTGGTCACGCTGGCGCCGACCGTCCAGGTCGGCCGCACGCCCCAGGGGCAGCGCCAGTACGTCCCCATCACGGGCGGCCGCTTCAAGGGGCCGAAGATCCAGGGCCGGGTGCTGCCCGGCGGCTGGGACTGGCAGCTCGCCCGGCCCGACGGCCACATGGATCTCGACGCCAGCTACATGATCCAGGCGGACGACGGCACCGTCATCCACGTGCGCAACCGCGGCACGCTGTTCAAGCGGGCCGACGGCAGCTACGACATCAAGACCATGGCGGAGTTCGACGCCCCGCTCGGCCCACACCAGTGGCTGGGCGAGGGGGCTTTCATCGGCACGCTGGGCCCGCCGCCCGAGGGCGGCGAGGCAGCCGTGCGGCTGCGGTTCTACCGCCTGCGCTGAGCCATCGGCCTCACTTGCAGCTGAAGCTCTTCGCGCTGACTTCCTTGACGTTGCCGGCACCGCAGGCGATCAGCGCGCGATCGCTGTTCTTGGCCAGGGTGTCGGCGTCATAGGCGTTGGACGAGCTGGACGGCGGCGCGAAGACGCAGGCGCTGAGCAAGGCGGCGGCGGACAGGGCAATGCTGAGGGAAGCGATACGGGTCATGACGAAGTTGTCGTTGGAGTTGAAGAGGTGCGCAGCCTAAGGGACGGCACGACGGGCGTCGCGCGACCTGCGACGGGCTGCACGATGGCGGGGACAGGCCGCAGCCGCAGCGGGCTCAGGCGCCCAGGCAGATGCCCAGGTCGCGCGCCGTGGCCAGCGTGTCGCCGTCCAGCGGCACGGCCTTCATGCGGCCGGCCACGTCGGCCAGCGGCACGGGGCGAACATCGCTGCCGGCCAGCGCCACCATGATGCCGTGCTGCCCCGCGGCCAGCGCACGCACCGCCGCCGCGCCGAAGCGCAGCGCCGCGACGCGGTCGAACGCCGTGGGGCTGCCGCCGCGCAGCAGGTGGCCCAGCACGACGCAGCGCGCGTCCTTGCGCGTCAGCCGGCCCAGCGCCTGGCTGACCTGCTCGCCCATGCCGCCCAGCCGTTCGGCGTGGCCGGCCTCGGCCGGGGCGCGCAGCGCGAGCGCGCCGTCGCGCGGGCGGGCGCCCTCGGCGACGACGACGATGGAGTAGGCCTGCCCCTGCGCCTCGCGCTGCTCGATCAGCGCGGCCACGGGCGCGAGGTCGAAGGGCAGCTCCGGCAGCAGGATGGTGTGGGCGCCTCCGGCCAGCCCGGCGTGCAGCGCGATCCAGCCGGCGTAGCGGCCCATCACCTCGACGGCGATGACGCGGTGGTGGCTGGCGGCGGTGGTGTGCAGGCGGTCGATGCACTCGCTGGCAAAGGCCACGGCGGTGTCGAAGCCGAAGGTGGTGACGGTGCCGTCGAGGTCGTTGTCGATGGTCTTGGGCACGCCCACCACGCGCAGGCCTCGCTGCGCCAGCCGGTGGGCGATGGCGAGCGACCCGTCGCCGCCGACGGCCACCAGCGCGTCCACCTGCTCGCGGGCCAGCGCGTCCAGCAGATCCTGCGAGCGATCGACCAGCGCGACGCTCCCGTCGGGCTGCGGTGTGGGGTAGGCGAAGGGGTCGCCCTTGTTCGTGGAACCGAGCAGCGTGCCGCCCAGCGCGCCGATGCCGTCGACGCGCTCGCGCGTGAGTTCCACGCAGCCGTCGCCCGGGCGGTAGCGCTCGGGGCGCAGCAGGCCGTCGTAGCCATCGCGGATGCCGACGCAGGTCCAGCCGCGCTGCAGCGCGGCGCGCGTGACGGCCTGGATGACGGCGTTCAGGCCAGGCGCGTCGCCGCCTCCGGTGGTGATGGCGATGCGGCGGATGGGTGGGGCGACGTCAGGCATGGCGGCAGTCTGCCACCGGACGGCGGCGTCAGAGTTCGAGCTTCTCGCGCAGCAGCTTGGCCTGACGGCGCGACACCTCGACCTGGTGGCCGTCGCGCAGCGTGACGCGGTAGCCGTCGTTGCTCCACGGCTGGATGTCCTGCACCCAGCGCAGGTTGACGAGATGGCTGCGGCTGGCGCGGAAGAACAGCTGCGGGTCCAGCTTCTCCTCCAGGCTGGTCAGCGTGCGGTTGATGAGCGGGCGCTGGCCGTCGAACCAGGCCTGGGCGTAGTTGCCGCAGGACTCGAAGCCGGCGATGTCGCCCAGCCGCACGAACCAGCAGCGCTCGCCGTCGCGCAGGAAGACCATGTCGTCGGCGCCCTTCAGGGCCGTGGTCGGCGACGCCACCGCCGGCGCGGGCCGCAGCCGCGCACGGGCCTTGTCCAGCGCCGCCTCCAGCCGCCCGGGGTCGATGGGCTTGAGCAGGTAGTCCAGCGCGTTGCGCTCGAAGGCGGCCAGCGCGTGCTGGTCGTAGGCGGTCGTGAACACGACCAGCGGCAGGTGCTCCAGCTGATCCAGCAGGTCGAAGCCGGTGGCACCGGGCAGTTCCACGTCAAGCAGCAACAACTCCGGCTGGAGCGTCTCGATGGCGTCGCGTGCCGGCGCCAGCTCGGCAGCCTCGCCGACGATGTCGGCATCAGGGATGGCAGCCAGCAGCGTGCGCAGCTCCTGGCGCGCCAGCCGCGAGTCCTCGACGATGAAGATCTTCATGCCGCCAGTGTCACGCAGACCTGCACGCGGCCGTCGGCAGCGGCGATGCGGCAGTCCGCACCCTCGCCGCCGGCGCGCGCGAGGCGCTCGCGCAGGTGCGCCAGGCCCAGGCCCGTGCTGGTGGGCGCGTCGGGCTCCAGCTTCCACTGGCCAGGGTTGTCGACGGCGATCTGCAGCCGCTCGCCGTCACGCGCGATGCGGATGTCGACCACGCCGCCGCCCGGCGTGCGCGCGATGCCGTGCTTGATGGCGTTCTCCACCAGCAGCTGCAGCAGCATGGGCGGCACGCTGGCGTCGGTGGTGGCGGGGGCCACCTGCCAGTCCACGCGCAGCCGCTCCTCGTGGTGCAGCTGCTCGAGCGCCACGTAGTCGCGCACCACGGCCAGTTCGTCGGCCAGCGGCACGCGCTCCTTGGCGCTGTGCTGCAGCGTGTGGCGAAGCGTGTTGGACAAGCGGCTCAGCATCTCGCGGGCGCGGACCGGGTCTTCGTTGATGAGGGCGCGCAGGTTGTTCAGCGCGTTGAACAGGAAGTGCGGGTTGATCTGGGCGCGCAGCACCTGCAGCTCCAGCTCGCGCGCCGCGGTCTCGGCCTTCCACTTGGCAATCTCGCCGGAGCGCCAGCGCTGCAGCATGGTCACGCCGACCCAGACGGCCAGCCACAGCCACAGCAGGATGGCATTGTTGAGCGCGTAGGTCAGCAGCACCATCCAGCCCCGCGGCGTCCCCGGCGGGAAGGCCAGCAGCCCCAGCTTCACGCCGGCCCCGTTGACGAGATAGACCAGTTCCTGCAGCGCCAGCGCGCACAGCCACGGCGCCAGCAGCAGCCTCAGCAGCAAGGCGCGCGGCGGCAGATCCAGCCACGCACGGCGCAGGGCCAGCGCGCGCAGCGCCTCGCTGGCCACCCACAGCCCGGCACCGACGAACACCATCGTGAAGACCATGGAGCCAGTCAGGATGCCGAAGTTGGCGATCATCACCAGCGAGACGCCGGCGTAGAAGCTCCACAGCAGCGCCTGGATGACGCTGCGTTTGCGCGTGTTCATGCGCCTCCCCTGGGTTGCTTTATCGGCCGGAAACCAGGAAGGCCTTGACCTCGCCCACCAGCCAGTCGGCATCGTCCCACATGAGGAAGTGGTAGCCGCGCTGGCTCATCTCGATCTTCACGCCGGCCAGGCCCGCGTACTGGGCCTCGAAGATCTTGCGCGTGCTGTCCAGCGTCGACCCCATCGGCTCGTACGCCGCCCACGCGCCCAGCACCAGCGTCGGCGCGGTGATGCGCGGCAGCAGCGGGCGCAGGTCGTCGCCCCACAGCTCGGACATGGCCTGCACCGTCGTCGCACGGTCGCTGGCCAGGCCCCAGGCGACGACGCGCTCGGCGTTGGCCGGGTTGCGGCTCATGCCGCCCGCACCCTGCCGCGTGCCGGCCTCCCACTGCTCTTTCGTCGCGGCCAGCATCTGCTGGCGCATGCCGGCGGCCATGCCCTGGGCCTGCTCGGGCGTCATGCCGCGCAGGCCGGCCAGGAAGGGCAGCGAGTCGACGATGACGAGCTGCCCGATGCGGCCCGGCTTCTCGGCCGCCATCCGCAGCGCCAGCACGCCGCCCAGGCTGTGGCCGATGACGACCGGCTTGTCGAGCTTGCGGTCGTCCAGGTAGGCCAGGAGGCGGTCGCGCATGGCGAGCTGGAAGTTCTCCGTCGCCACCGCCGGTGCGCCGGCAAAGCCGGGCAGCTGGACGATGTGGCATTGCACGCCGGGCTGCAGTGCCGCGCAGGTCTGGTCCCAGGTGCTGGCCGCGCTGTTCAGGCCCGGGATCATCAGCACCGGGCGGCCGCTGCCGACGACGTCGACACGCAGGTCGCGGAACTCGACCGGCGCGGCGTGGCAGCTGCTGACGTAGAGCGCCGTGAGGATGCCGACGGCGGCGCCGAACAGGCCGGCCCAGGAACGCTTGCTGCGGAACATGGAGACTCCATCGAGGTTGCGATGGACGGCATGTTGCCGGGGCCACCCGGCGCCCGCATCCGCCGGATGACGAACGGCAGGCGGCGCTGACGAATGGCGCGCCGCCGGGGCGGATGGGGCCTACTTCAGCCGCTGCATCCAGTACACCAGCACCTCGGTGCGCGGCTCGATGTCCGTCGGGCTGTAGGTGTAGGTCGGCACGACGTTGATCGCGTCCAGCGTGTTGAGGCCCGAGATGATGCGGCCGAAGACCGCATAGCCGGGGCTGGCGGCGCTCTGGTAGTCGAGGCTGGTGTTGTCGACGACGTTGAAGAAGAACTGGCTGGTGGCCGAGTCGGCGTCGCTGCGGCGGGCCATCGCGATCGTGCCGCGCAGGTTGGACAGGCCGTTGTTGCTCTCCAGCTTGATCGGCGCATACAGCGGGGTCTTGGCCACCATGCCGCTGGTGTAGCCACCGCCCTGCACGACGAAGTCGCGGTCCACGCGGTGGATCAGCGTCTTCGTGTAGAAGCCTGCGGCAACGTATTTGTAGAAATTGGCAACCGTCTGCGGCGAGTAGGTGTCGTACAGCTCGACGACGATCTCGCCGCTGCTGGTCAGCATGCAGACCGTGGGCCAGGTGCTCGCCGCCGAGGCCGCCAGGCCCGCGGCGCTGCACGATTGCGTGGGCGCGTTCGGCACAGGGTTGGGCACGGGGTACGGCGTGCCGCCACCACCACCTCCTCCACCGCCACCATCGACCTCGACGGACACGCCGCCCCCACAGGCGCTAAGCAGCACGGTCGTGCAAGCGGCAAGAGCAAGACTGACAAGGCGGCGGGGCAGGCGCATGGGCATCTCCGTGAACGAGGGCTCAACGCCAGGTGGTACTTGGCGTTGACAGTGACTTACAAGGCTTTACATGCGCTGGCTATATTCCGCCCCGCCGCTCCCCGGAGCGGCATTTTCATTCACCCTCCAGCTGCACCGTTATGCCCGCCACCCGTTCCCGTCGTCATGCCCTTCAGCTCGCGGCCAGCGCGCTTCTCATCGGCCTCGGCCTCACCGCCTGCGGCGGTGGCGGCAGCAGCGATTCGAGCAGCGGTGGCTCCACCGACTACTCGGCCTACGGCTGGTCCAACGTGACGGCGCTGAAGATCGTCGACACCACCGTGGGTACCGGCGCGTCTGCCACCACCGGCTCGAAGGCCACGGTGAACTACACGCTCTACCTGTACGACGTGCGCGTCAGCGACACCAAGGGCACGAAGATCGACGCCGGCACGGGCTTCCAGTTCACGCTCGGCGCCAACCAGGTCATCTCCGGTTTCGACACCGGCGTCAACGGCATGAAGGTCGGCGGCTCGCGCACCGTCACGATCCCGGCCAGCCTGGCCTACGGCAGCACCGGCCAGGGCAGCGTCCCCGCCAACGCCGCCCTGGTGTTCGACATCACGCTGACCGCCGTCAACTGACCTCGAGGTTGTCGATGAGCCGCGTGGTGCCCAGCCGCGCGGCGGCCAGCGCCACCAGCGGCTGGCCCGCCAAGGCCTCGCCGAGGTCGTGCTGGCGGCGCAGCGTCACGTAGTCCGGCGCCCAGCCCGCATCGCGCAGCGACTGCATCGCGTCAGCTTCCAGCGCGGCCACGTCGCGCTCGCCGGCCTGCCAGCGTGCGATCAGGCTTTGCAGCGTGCGCGACAGGCGCAGCGCCTCCACCTTCTCTGCATCGCTGAGGTAGCCGTTGCGCGACGACAGCGCCAGGCCCTCGGCGCTGCGGCGCGTCTCGCCGCCATGGATGGCGATGGGCAGCGCCATCTGCGCCGTCATGCGGCGCAACACCATCAGCTGCTGGTAATCCTTCTTGCCGAACACGGCCAGCGTCGGCTGCACGATGTTGAAGAGCTTGTGCACGACCGTGCAGACGCCGGTGAAGAAGCCGGGGCGGAAATGGCCTTCGAGGATGTCCGCCAGCTCGGGCGGCGGCGTGACCTTGTAGCCCTGCGGCTCGGGGTACAGCTCCTTCTCGCTCGGCGCGAAGACGATGTCGCAGCCGGCGCCTTCCAGCAGCTCGCAGTCGCGCGCCAGCGTGCGCGGGTAGGTGTCGAAGTCCTCGTGCGGCGCGAACTGCAGCCGGTTGACGAAGATGCTGGCGACCACCGCGCCGGCCGGACCGACCAGCTCGCGCGCCTGCTTGACGAGGGCCAGGTGGCCGTCGTGCAGATTGCCCATCGTCGGCACGAAGCCGCGCTGGCGGTGGATGGCGAGCGCGTCGCGCAGCTCGGCAATCGTGTGGATGACTTGCATGGTCAGAACCCGTGGATCTCGTTCACGGGGAAGGTCCCCGCTTTCACCTCGTCCACATAACCCTTGATGGCGGCCTGGACGGATGTCTGGCCCTCCATGAAGTTCTTGACGAAGCGCGGCTTGCGGCCCGGCGTGATGTTGAGCATGTCGTGCAGCACCAGCACCTGGCCCGACGTGCCCACGCCGGCGCCGATGCCGATGACGGGCACCGGCGACGCGGCCGTGATCTCGGCGGCCAGCGCGGCGGGCACCATCTCGTACAGCAGCATCGCGGCGCCGGCCTCGACGGCTTCCTGCGACTCGCGCTTCATGCGCGCGGCGCTCTCCTCGTCGCGCCCCTGCACCTTGAAGCCGCCCAGCGCGTTCACCGTCTGAGGCGTGAAGCCCAGGTGCACGCAGACCGGGATGCCGCGCTCGCTGATGAAGCGCACGGTCTCGGCCGTCCAGCCGCCGCCTTCGAGCTTGACCATGTGGGCACCCGCCTTCACCAGCGCAGCGGCGCTCTTCCAGGCCTCTTCCTTGCTGACGTGATAGCTGTCGAACGGCAGGTCGGCCACGATCCAGGCCCACTTGTGGCCGCGCGACACGCAGAACGTGTGATAGACCATGTCCTCGAGGCTGACCGGGGCGGTGGAGCCGCGCCCCTGCAGCACATTGCCCAGCGAATCGCCGATCAGCAGGATGTCGACGCCGGCCTCGTCCAGCAGGCTGGCGAACGCCGCGTCGTAGCAGGTCAGCATCGTGATCTTCTCGCCGCTGGCGTGCATCTGCGCCAGGCGCGGCAGGGTCATCGGCTTGCGATCTGTCATGGGGTACCTCGGTATAAACCCTGGGAGCCCTCGTGGGGCGGCGGCAGTGTAGCGTTCGGCCCTATGACCCTGACCGAGTTGCGCTATATCGTCGCCGTCGCCCGCGAGCGGCATTTCGGCCGTGCCGCCGAGGCCTGCTTCGTGTCGCAGCCGACGCTGTCGGTCGCCATCAAGAAGCTGGAAGAAGAGCTGGACCTGAAGATCTTCGAGCGCGGCGGCACCGAGGTCAGCGTCACGCCGCTGGGCGAGGAGATCGTGCGCCAGGCGCAGTCGGTGCTGGACCAGGCCGGCGCGATCAAGGAGATCGCCAAGCGCGGCAAGGACCCGCTGGCCGGCGCGCTGCGGCTGGGCATCATCTACACGATCGGCCCCTACCTGCTGCCCGAGCTGGTGAAGCACACCATCGAGCAGTACCCGCAGATGCCGCTGATGCTGCAGGAGAACTTCACGGTGAAGCTGCTGGAGATGCTGCGCACGGGCGAGCTGGACTGCGCCATCATGGCCGAGCCCTTCCCCGACACGGGCCTGGCCACCGCACCGCTGTACGACGAGCCCTTCGTCGTCGCGCTGCCGGCCGCCCACCCGCTGGCCACGCGCGAGACCATCAGCGCCGAGGAGCTCAAGCGCGAGACCATGCTGCTACTCGGCACGGGGCACTGCTTCCGCGACCACGTGCTGGAGGTCTGCCCCGAGTTCGCCCGCTTCTCCAGCGACGCCGAGGGCATCCGCCGCAGCTTCGAGGGCTCGTCGCTGGAAACCATCAAGCACATGGTCGCCTCGGGCATGGGCGTGACCGTCGTGCCGCAGTTGTCGGTGCCACGCGACCCGTCGCCGCATCTGGCCTTCGTGCCGTTCAGCGAGCCCATCCCCACACGCCGCGTCGTGCTCGCATGGCGGCGCAGCTTCACGCGCTACGAGGCCATCGCGGCGCTGCGCAATGCCATCTACGCCTGCGAGCTGGGCGGCGTGACGCGGCTGTCCTGAACCGACGGCGCTTCCCAACTTTTGCGGAGGCGGGCGTCGCCGCCACACCGCATGCTTCCTGCTTCCGCCAATAAGCCCCGGAGGACGGACATGCCGACACGCGAAAAGGCCATCGCCTTCCGAGACGACATCATCACGCCCACGTTGCAGGCCATTGGCCTGCACAGCGACGCGGCCGTCGAGCTGCTGTTGGGCACCGCGCTTCAGGAAAGTAAGCTGGTCTACCGCACCCAGATCGGTGGCGGCCCGGCACGCGGCCTGTTCCAGATGGAGATGGCCACGCACGACGACATCTTCGACAACTATCTGAAATACCGGTCGACGCTGCGCAACGCCGTGCTGCAACTGAAGTCGGCGCCCGACGCCGATGCGGAGGAAGAGTTGACGAACAACGACGCCTACGCGGCGGCAATGGCGCGGGTGCTCTACAAGCGAGCGCCCGCGGCCCTGCCATCCGCTGGCAAACTGAGCGACATGGCCGCCTACTGGAAGCAGTACTACAACACCCTGTTCGGCGCCGGCACGGTGAGCCAGTACATGAACTCGTGGAACTCCGTGATGGGGGCAGCTTGAAACTCGCGGAGGCGTCTCTGCGCCTGCTCTGCTTACTCGCCGTATGCGGCACCGCGGCGGCCGATGGCGCGCCGGTGACCGTCGACATCACCTCGCAGGGCTGGCACTTTGCAGCGTCGGCGCCGAGCACGCAGCAGGCGCTGGAAGCTGACTGGGGGCAGTTCGAGATTCGCCTGCCGGTCAAAGGCTTTCCGCTCCCGGCACCGAACTGCCGCGACGAGATCCGGCTGCGCTGGGTGGCCATTCCCCCCAAACAGGCAGATCGCGCGGCAGCCCTTCAGCGGCGATGGGAATTGCTGCAACGCCTGAAGACGCTGCGGGAACACGGCGACAGCGCCGCGCCAGAAACGGTAAGGCTCGATACGGTGCACTACGTTCAACGCGCATCGAACGGCCAGCTGCAGCTCAAGTACTGCAACGCCTTCGCGGTCGACAACGCGGCTGTGGCGCCGTAGCCCCGTCCGCAGGGCCGGGCGTGCGCGACGTGCCAGCTCCGCAATTCTGGTGATGCCCCGGCGGCGAGGGCGCCGGAGCATGGCGCCCTCGCCGCACAGACGGCCGTCTCAAGGGGCTCACCATGACCACCACCCTCATGCGCCGCTGCCCGGCGCCCGTCCTCGCCTCCTCGCTGCTGGCCAGCGCCGCGCTGCTCGGTGGCTGCGGAGGCGGCAGCGACTCATCAACGACCGCGCCGCCACCGCCTCCCCCCGCGCCCACCGCCGTCAGCGTCACCGGCAAGGCGGTGGACGGCCCGCTGTCCGGCGCCACGGCCTGCTATGACCTGAACGACAACGGCGTCTGCGACAGCGGCGAGCCCGTCTCCACAGCCACCGGCGCGGACGGCGCCTTCACGCTCTCGGTCCAGCCGGCCGACGCCGGCAAGCACCGCATCGTCGTGCAGGTACCGGCCACCGCGGTCGACGCGACCACCGGCGCCGCCGTCGGGACGGCCTTCACGCTGCAAGCGCCGGCCACCGGCACGACGACGGCGCACAGCGTCTTCGTCAGCCCGCTGACGACGCTGGTGCAGGGGCATGTCGACGCGACCGGTGCGACCGTCGCCGAGGCCACGGCGCTCGTGCAGGCGCAGGCCGGCCTGGCCGTCTCGCCGCTGGCCGACTTCACCGCCGCGAGCAGCGCCGACAACACGCAGGCCGCCCTCGTCGCCCGCCTGGTGCAGGCCACGACGCTGGCCCAGGCCGACGCGCTGAAGACCGTGGCCGGCCAGACCGACCTCAGCGGCGCCACCGCCACCGCGGCCGACGTCGCCAGGCAGGTCGTCAGCGCCGTCGTCGGCGCGCTGCCGGCCATCGCCGGCAAGACGGCCGAGAGCAGCCTCACCGGCCTCAGCGGCACGGCGCTGACGACCGCACTGAACGACGCCGCCAAGGCCGTCGTCGCGCAGGCCGGCGTCTCGGTCGACGAGGCCAAGGCCAACATCGGCACGGCCAAGCTGCCGGCCGACACGTCGGCCACGACGGCCGTCGCCTCCGCGCAGCTGACGCTGCTGCGCTACACCAGCGCCGGCGACTGGCTGGTGCGCACACTGCAGAACAGCGCCGCCGACAACACGCCCGACGCGGCCAACCTGATCCGCTACACGTCGGTCTTCATGCAGGCCCAGGGCAACAACTACAACAGTGCCACCAACGTCCAGGCCTGGGCGCAGGGCAACACGTTTGCCCGCAGCGGCGACCTGCACTGGAACGGCAGCGCCTGGGTGGCCTGCAAGCTGGGCGACCGCTACACGTCGACCGTGCGAGACGCGCAGGGCCGCTCGACCTACAACGTCTGCGACGGCCTGGAGAAGGGACGCAGCGCGCGCAGCGCCGTCGACCTGGCCGGCCAGAGCCTGGCGAGCGTGTTCACGAAAATCCGCACGCTGCCCGGCGGCGCCAACGGCCTGGCCTACGTCAACTGGGGCCCGGCCGATCCCGTCGCGGCCTTCGGCACGGCGACCTTCCCGACCGGTGCCAAGCTCTACTACCAGATCAACACGCCCACCGAGACCGCCATCGGCTACGACGTGCAGACCACCGGCGTCGTGACCGGCTTCTCCGCGGCCATCGCCGCCGGCGGCGACGCGCGCAGCACGGCCAACCTGGCTTGCGCCGGCACGACGACCGCCGAGACGCTGACGACGCTGGAGGACCTCGTCGCCCGCAACCCCGGCAAGGCCTGCGTGTTCGCCAAGTCCACCGTGGGCACCGATGCGAGCCTGGACCCCAACGAATGGTGGAGCAACTCCACGGCTAGCCTGGCCGTGCTGGCCGGCGCGGCGACGAAGCCGGCCGGCACCGGCGGCTGGTACAGCGCCGACCTGCGCCTGCGCGTGGCGTTCGCGGGGGGCGACAGCAAGGCGACGAGCTACTACAGCTGCCTGAGCCGCGCCAGCAACGGCAGCGCGCGCAACTGCGTGCTGCTGGCCACCGGCGCCTACGCCATCAAGACGCTGGGCGACGCCCGCGTGATGACTTTCACCGGCCTGCCATCGGCAATGCAGCAGGCCGGCTACAGCCGCGTCTTCGTCGAGCGCAGCGGCAAGGTCTACTACGGCTACCAGCAGCCGGCCGGCAACAGCAGCAACCTCGTGCGGCTCAATCTCGAGGCCGCCAACGCCGTGATGGCCGCGCTGCCCGGCCTGCCCGCCATCAACCCCGCCACGCGCTACGCCGACCTGTCCACCGCCAGCCAGGCGGCACTGACGACGGCGAAGGGCGTGTGGGTCGCCAGCGACGGCGCGGACGTGGCCGTGCTGCGCATCGGCGACAGCGGGCGCTACCTGTTCGGCCAGGCCACGGCAGCCACTGGCACCGCGCAGACCGGCCATGAACTGGGCTGGCTCAGCTACGACGCCGCCAGCCAGAACTTCACCAGCCTGGTGGAGAGCAACTCCGCTGGCGAAGGCGGCATGCTGCGCCGAAGCCTCGCGGAGCAGGCCAGCGAGAAGCTGACCATCAGTGCCACGCAGATCGGCAGCTCGCTGGGCACGCAGTTCAGCCGCGCCAGCAGCGACGCCACCGGCATCGTGGGCCTGTGGGCGCTCTCGGCCACGGACTTCAACGCGCAGCACTTCCTGTTCCTGCCCAACGGCAAGCTGCTGATGGTCGACGCGCTCGGCGACACCGAGGCCGGCGTCTGCCAGACCGAGCACATGGGCCCGGCAGGCGGCGAGTACAGCAGCTACACCTGGGACAAGGCCGCCGGCACGCTGAGCGTCACCGGCAAGATCTACGACACCAACGGCTGCGCCGGCATGTTCGACATCGGCACCAACGCCAACACCAGCTTCACGGCCACCGTGCAGCTGTCGTCCGACGGCAAGACCGCCACCGTCACGGCACCCGACGGCAGCATCACGCTCTACCGCATCGCCACCCAGTGAGGCCAAGGGAGAGAGCGGCGCGGCAAGTCAAACCCTTGGGTTAGGCTTGTCGCGTCACGTCTCTCAACCCCGGAGCCCCCCATGGCCAAGAAACCCTCCGCCCCTTCCATCAGCATCGGCATCAACGACAAGGACCGCGCCACCATCGTCGCCGGCCTGTCCAAGCTGCTGGCCGAGACCTACACGCTGTACCTGACCACGCACAACTTCCACTGGAATGTCACCGGGCCGATGTTCAACAGCCTGCACGCGATGTTCATGGCCCAGTACACGGAGCTTTGGAACGCGGTGGACCCTGTGGCCGAGCGCATCCGCTCGCTGGGCCATCCGGCGCCCGGCAGCTACGCGCAGTTCGCCAAGCTCAGCGGCCTGCCCGATGCACCCGCCACGCCGCCCAAGGCGCTGGAGATGGTGCGCATCCTCAAGGAAGGCCACGAAGCCGTTGCCCGCACCGCCCGCCAGCTGTTCCCCGCCGTCGAGAAGGCCAGCGACGAGCCCACCGCCGACCTGCTGACCCAGCGCATCACGGTGCACGAGCAGACGGCCTGGATGCTGCGCAGCCTGCTGGAAGACTGACGCCCGTGGTCTCACGACGCCGTCTGCTGGCAGGCGGCTCCCTGCTGGGCCTGCTGCCGGCCGCCGTGGCGCAGCCGCTGGAACTGCGCATGGCGTTCGGCGAACACATCCCGCCGTTCTGCTTCCCGGACACCGACTCCGGCATCGAGGTCGAGGTGTTCCGCGAGGCGCTGGGCCACAAGGGCTACCGGCTGCACGCGGTCTACCTGCCGCTGGGGCGCATCCCCGCGGCCTTCCGCAACCACGAGGTCGACGCGACGATGACCGACCTGGGCGAGGACCTGGCCCGGCAGGGCGGGCACTATGGCAACACGGCCGTGCTGTACGACAACGTGCTGTTCACGCTGGCCGAGCGCGGCCTGAGCCTGAAGCGCCCGCAGGACCTGGAGGGCCTGAGTGTCATCGCCTTCCAGGGCGCCGTGCGCCGCTACCCCGACTGGCTGGGCCCCGTGCGCGAGGCGGGCCGCTACACCGAGATCAACGACCAGACCGCCCAGGTGCGCACGCTGATGCGCCGCCGCTACGACGTGGTGCTGGCGGACCGCAGCATCTTTCGCTACTTCTCGCTGCAGCTCAAACGCGCCGGCGAGCCGCTGCTGCCGGTGACCGAACACGCCTTCACGACGCCCAACCCGCTGGACTACCGGCCGGTGTTCCGCAGCCCGAAGGTGCGCGACGACTTCAATGACGGCCTGCAGTGGCTGAAGGCCAGCGGTCGCTACCGGGCCATCTACGCACGCTACCTGACCGAGTGAGCCGCCGCCGGGGCCGGCTGGGATAATCGCGGGTTAGCCCGCCAGAAGAACTCCATGTCCGAACCCACCGCCAGCCGCATCGAGACGGAAGTCCGCCGCCGCCGCACCTTCGCCATCATCAGCCACCCCGACGCCGGCAAGACCACGCTGACGGAGAAGCTGCTGCTGTTCTCCGGCGCGATCCAGATCGCCGGCTCGGTGAAGGCGCGCAAGGCCTCGCGGCACGCGACCTCGGACTGGATGGAGATCGAAAAGCAGCGCGGCATCTCGGTGGCCTCGTCGGTCATGCAGATGGAGTACCGCGACTGCGTCATCAACCTGCTGGACACGCCGGGCCACCAGGACTTCTCGGAAGACACCTACCGCGTGCTGACGGCCGTGGACGCGGCGCTGATGGTCATCGACGCGGCCAACGGCGTCGAGCCGCAGACGCGCCGCCTGCTGCAGGTCTGCCGCGCGCGCAACACGCCCATCCTCACCTTCGTCAACAAGATGGACCGCGAGGTGCAGGAGCCCCTCGCGCTGATGGACGAGATCGAGCGCGAGCTGGGCATGACGGTCGTGCCGTTCACCTGGCCGGTCGGCATGGGCAAGCAGTTCCACGGCGTGATGGACCTGCGCCAGCAGCGCATGCGCGTCTTCGCCCCCGGCGAGGACCGCGTGGCCGGCACCGAGGAGGTGCTGGAAGGCCTGGACAACCCGGCCTACGCCGAACGCTTCGGCATGCAGTACGACAACGCGCAGGGCGAGATCGAGCTGGTGCGGGAGGCCGCGCCCGAGTTCAGCCTCGACGACTTCCTGACCGGCAAGCAGACGCCGATGTTCTTCGGCTCGGCCGTCAACAACTTCGGCGTGCAGGAGGTGCTGGACGCCCTCGTCGAGCTGGCACCGCCGCCGGACAAGCGCGTCGCCATGCAGCGCACCGTGCAGCCCGAGGAGCCCAAGTTCACCGGCGTCGTGTTCAAGATCCAGGCCAACATGGACCCGGCGCACCGCGACCGCATCGCCTTCGTGCGCGTGGCGTCGGGGCGCTTCGAGCGAGGCATGAACCTGAAGGTCGTGCGCTCGGGCAAGAGCCTGCGCCCGAACAGCGTGGTGACCTTCATGAGCCAGAAGCGCGAACTGCTGGACGAGGCCTTCGCCGGCGACATCATCGGTATCCCCAACCACGGCGTGCTGCAGCTGGGCGACACCATCACCGAGGGCGAGGCCCTGCAGTACACCGGCCTGCCCTTCTTCGCGCCGGAAATGTTCCGCAGCGTCGAAGTGGCCGACCCGCTGAAGACCAAGCAGCTCAAGGCCGGCCTGCAGCAGCTCGGCGAAGAGGGCGCCATCCAGGTGTTCCGCCCCATCGCGGGCAGCGTGCTGCTGCTGGGCGCCGTGGGCCAGCTGCAGTTCGAGGTCGTCGCGCATCGGCTGGAGCATGAGTACGGCGTCAAGGCGCGCATCACCGGCAGCCGCTTCCAGGTGGCGCGCTGGGTGACCTGCGACGACCCGCAGGAACTCAAGCGCTTCATCGACGCCAACGACCATCGCATGGCCTACGACGCGGTCGACGCGCCGACCGTGCTGGTGGAGTACGCGCCCGAGCTGCGCGCCATCGAGAGCAACTGGCCCAAGATCAAGTTCCACGCGCTGCGCGAGCACGCGGGGCTGGTGTTCCAGCAGCGGCTGGACGGCTGAGGCCCGGCGCCGCCAGCCTGCAGGCTTGGCATGATGCGCGGATGAACACACGCGCCCTGCTCCTCGCCACCGCGCTGGTGGCTTCCGCCGCCCACGCCGCCCCGCAGCTCGAAACCGTCGTCGAGGGCCTGAAGACCCCGTGGGCCGTCGCCTTCCTGCCTGACGGCCAGTTCCTCATCACCGAGCGCGATGGCACCATGCGCACCGCCAAGGCCGGCGGCAAGCCGGGCGCGCCCATCCAGGGCGTGCCGGCCGTCGTCGCCGAGGGCCAGGGCGGCCTGCTGGATGTGCAGCTGGACAGCGACTTCGCCCGCAACCGCACGATCTACTTCTGCTTCGCCGAAGCCGGCGCCGACAAGTCCACCAACAGCACGGCGCTCGCCCGCGCGAAGCTGAGCGACGACCTCAAGCGCCTGACCGACGTGAAGGTCATCTTCAGCCAGCAGCCCAAGGTGGACAGCAAGCTGCACTTCGGCTGCCGCATCGCCGAGTCGCCGGACGGCAAGCTCTTCCTGAGCCTGGGCGAGCGCTTCAAGTTCATGCAGAGCGCGCAGACGCTGGACAACCACCTCGGCAAGGTCGTGCGCATCAACAAGGACGGCAGCGTGCCGGCCGACAACCCGTTCGTGAAAACGCCCGGCGCCTTGCCCGAGATCTGGACCTACGGCCACCGCAACTCGCAGGGCCTGACGTTCGACGAGAAGGGGCGCCTGTGGGAGCTGGAACATGGCCCGCAGGGAGGCGACGAGCTGAACCTGCTCAGCCCGAAGCTCAACTACGGCTGGCCCGTCATCACCTATGGCGAGAACTACGGAGGCGGCAAGATCGGCGACGGCATCTTCGCCAAGGCCGGCATGGAGCAGCCCCTCGTGAAGTGGGTGCCGTCCATCGCGCCGTCGGGCCTCACGAAGCTCAGGAGCGCCAAGTACGGCCCGGCCTGGCAGGGCAACTTCTTCGTCGGCTCGCTGAAGTTCGGCTACCTGGAGCGCGTGAAGCTGGACGCGAACAACCGCCCCGTCGAGCAGGAAAAGCTGTTCGAAGGCGCCGGCCGCATGCGCGATGTGCGCGAGGGCCCGGACGGCCTGCTGTACCTGCTGCTGGAAACCAGCGGCCGGCTGGTGCGCGTCAAGCCCTGAGACGACGGCCCGTCTGCGGTGTCGCGCCTCGCGCCACCGCGGGCAGCGCGAGGCGCGCCCGTGGAAAAGCCACGCCGGCCGCGGCCTGGCGCTGTGTTGGAATCCCCGGCAATTTCGGTCCCGCCCGACGCGGGCCGACGCACAGGGAGACGACACGATGAAGCGCTTCACGACGCTGCTGCTGTGGCTGTTCGCAGGCCTGGCCGCCCAGGCGGTGCAGGCCGCGCCGCTGACGCCCGCCGAACTGCCCGCCGCGCTGCGCGACTGGCTGCCCTGGGCCCAGCAGGGCCAGCCGCCGCTGGGCTGCCCGGCGCAGCCGGAGGGGGACGCTGCCTGCGTCTGGCCCGGCCGGCTGCAGCTGAGCGCCGGGGCGCGCGAGGCGACGTTCAGGCTCGACGTGCAGGTCTTCGGCGCGCCGGCGCGCGTCGCGCTGCCGGGCGAGGCCGGTGCGTGGCCACTGGACGTCAAGGCCGGCGGCAAGGCCTTGGCCGTCACTGAAGTCGACGGCCAGCCCGCGGTCTGGCTGCCGCCCGGCGCCCATGTCGTCGAGGGGCGCATGACCTGGCCCCGGATGCCGCAGAACCTGGCCGTGCCCGGGGGCCTGGGCGCCATCGTCGTGACCAGCGACGGCGCGACGCAGAGCCGCGCGCCCGACGGCGACGGCCGGCTGTGGCTGCGCGCCGTCGTGAACCCCGAGGACGCCAGCGACAGCATGACGGTGCAGACCACGCGCCTCGTCGACGACGACCTGCCGCTGACCGTCACCACCGCCATCGAGCTGCGCGTGGCCGGCCGCGCCCGTGCCGTGGAGCTACCGCTGGCGCTGCTGCCGGGATTGCGCGCGATGCAGCTGGACAGCCCGCTGCCCGCCCGCCTGGCCGATGACGGCCGCCTCGTCGTGCAGGCCCGGCCGGGCCAGTGGCACATCGAGCTGCAGGCGCGGCTGATGGCCCCGGTGCAGGCGCTGCAGCTGCCGGCCGGCGCACCCGACGAGGAAGTCTGGGCCGTCAAGGCCGAGCCCGCGCTGCGGCTGATCCGCCCCGAAGGCCCGGCCAGCGTGGACCCGCGCCAGGTCGAGATGCCCGAGCCCTGGCGCGCGCTGCCGGCCTTCCGCCTCAAGCCCGGCGAGACGCTGAAGCTGACCGAACTGCAGCGCGGCAATGCCAAGCCGGCACCCGACGCGCTGAAGCTGGCGCGGCGGCTGTGGCTGGATTTCGATGGCCGCGGGCTGACGGCGAGCGACGAGTTCTCGGGCCAGCTGTCCTCCAGCTCGCGGCTGATGATGGCCGCGCCGGGCCAGCTCGGCCGCGCAGCGCTGGCCGGTGAAGATCAACCCATCACGCGGCTGGCCGCCGACGGACCGGCCGGCTTCGAGGTGCGCCAGAGCGACGCCCACATCGAGGCCGACAGCCGCTGGCCGCGCGACGGCGTACTGCCCGCCAGCGGCTGGACCACGCCCGTGGACGAACTTGCGGTGTCGCTGCAGCTGCCGCCCGGCTGGCGCCTGCTGCACGCGCAAGGCCCCAGCAGCGCCGAAGGCAGCTGGGTATCGATGTGGACGCTGTGGGACTTTTTCTTCGTGCTGCTTGCCGCCCTCGCCGCATTCCGTCTGCTGGGCTGGCGCGTGGGCATGCTGCTGGGCGTGGCGCTGGTGCTGACCTGGCACACGCCGGGCAGCCCGCCGGCCGTGCTGTGGTTCGCGCTGCTGGCGCTGACGGCGCTGGCGCGCGTGCTGCCGGCCGGCAAGGGGCAGCGTCTGTTGGCTCGCGGCCGCATCGCCGTGGCGGCGCTGCTGGTGCTGGTGCTGCTGCCCTTCGCGGTGGACGAGATCCGGCAGGCGATCTACCCGAGCCTTGACCAAGGCGGCTTCATGATGGCCGAAAAGGCGCCGGTGCCTGCTGCCGACCCCGCGTTCGTGCCGCCCCCTGAGTTCCAGGAGACGGCGCCGGCCGAGAAGCGCAAGGCGGTTCGCGAGCCGGCATCACCGGGAAAGTTCAGCTCGACCTACGCCAACAGCAGCGACCTCGCCCGCATCGACCCCGGCGCCCGTGTGCAGACCGGCCCCGGCCTGCCGACGTGGCGCTGGCGCAGCCACCAGCTGACCTGGAGCGGCCCCGTCACGCCCGAGCAGACGCTGAACCTGTGGCTGCTGCCGCCGTGGGCCACGGCGCTGTTGAAGGTCGTGGGGCTGGCACTGCTGTCGGCGGCGCTGGCGGCCGTGGCCGGCTGGAAGCCGCCGCGCCTGCCACGCTGGCCGCGCACGGGCAGCGCGGTGGCTGCGGTCGTGCTGCTGAGCCTGGCCGGCATGCCCACGGCCAGTGACGCGGCCCCGCCGAAGCCGGACACCGCCACGCCGGCGGCGGACGGCATGCCCTGGCCCAGCGACGAGCAGCTGCAGGCGCTGCGCGGCAAGCTCGCTGCACCGCCGGACTGCCTGCCTCACTGTGCCGACCTGGCCCGGCTGCTCGTCAGCGCGCAGGGTTCGGCCGTGCAGCTGCGTGCCGAGGTCCATGCGCAGGCGCTGGTGGCCGTGCCGCTGCCCGGCCAGGGCACCGGCTGGCAGCCGGCCAACGTGCTGCTGGACGGCCAGCCCGCCGCCACGCGGCGCGACACCGACGGCCGGCTGTGGGCCGCAGTGCCGGCCGGCGTGCATCAGTTGCAGCTGGCTGCCGACGTCGGCAACGCCAGCAGCCTGGACATCGCGCTGCCGCTGCCGCCACGCACGCTGCAGACGGCGCTGCAGGGGTGGACGCTGTCGGGGCTGGACCCGAGCGGCCAGGTCACCAACGCAGTCTCGCTGAGCCGCGAGGTGGCTGCAGGCGGCGCCCGGGCCGAGGACGCCGGCACGCAGCGCGACGCGCTGCCGCCGCTGGTGCGCGTGGACCGGCGCCTGGGCCTGGGCCTGCGCTGGCAGGTGCAGACGCACATCGAGCGCCTCGCGCCAAGCCGCGCGCCGCTGCGCGTGCGCTGGGCGCTGCTGCCCGGCGAGGCCGTGAACGACGCTCGCGTAACGGTGGACGGCAGCGTGGCCAGCCTGCAGCTGGGCGGCGACGAGGCCATCGACATCGACAGCAGCCTGCCGCCCGCCGAGGCGCTGGCGCTGACGGCCGGCAAGGAGCCCAACCAGGTGGAGCGCTGGACGCTGGCCGCGTCGCCGCAATGGCATGTGGACGCCAGCGGCCTGGCCGCGACGGCGCTGCAGCAGGACGGCCAGTGGCAGCCCGAGTGGCGACCCTGGCCGGGCGAGACGCTGAAGCTGGCCGTCCGCAAACCCGCCGGCGTGGGTGGGCAGACGCTGACGCTGGACAGTGTGAAGACCGCGCTGGAGCCCGGCGAGCGCAACACGGCGGTGAGCGTCGACATGAAGCTGCGCGCCAGCCTCGGCGGCCCGCATGCGCTGAAGCTGCCGGCCGGCGCCGAGCTGCTCTCCGTGCAGATCAACGGCCAGAAGCTGGCGCTGCAGCCGCGCGACGGCACGCTGAGCCTGCCGCTGACGCCCGGCGCGCAGCGCGTGGAGATCCGCTGGCGCGCACCCGAAGACATGGGCGCGTGGTGGCGCCACGAGGGGCTGGCGCTGGGGCTGCCGGGCGTCAACGACGCGCTGCAGCTCACCGTGCCGCAGGACCGCATCGTGCTGGCCGTCGGCGGCCCGCTGATCGGGCCGGCGGTGCTGATCTGGGGGGCGCTGCTGCTCGTGCTGGTGCTGGCCTGGTTCGCGCCGCGCGGCGTGCCGGGGCTGATGGGCCGGCCGGCCTGGCTGATCCTCGCGCTGGGCGTGGCACCGGTGTCGCTGTGGGCACTGGTGGCGCTGGCCGGCTGGTTCGGACTGCTGGAGGCGCGGCGCCGCTGGGGTGGGTTGACCGGCGCGCGCTGGCTGCGCATCGCCGTGCAGCTGGGGCTGATGCTGTGGACGCTGTTCGCCATCGGCGCGCTGCTGGACGTGCTGCGCACCGGCCTGCTGGGCTACCCGGACCTGCTCGTCGCCGGGCCAGGCTCCAGCAGCCACCTGCTGAGCTGGGTCAACGACCGCTTCGCCGAGCACACGGCGGGCGCCTGGGTCGTCAGCGCGCCGGTGTGGGCCTACCGCGCGCTGATGCTGGGCTGGGCGCTGTGGCTGGCGGTGTCGCTGCTGCGCTGGGTGGGCTGGGCCTGGCGCTGCTTCAGCGAGGGCGGCGCATGGCCGGAGAAGGCGGTGGTAGCCGTGAATCCGGCGGACGGACCGGCGGAACGTTGAAGGCCCTACAGTCCGCGCATCCAGGGAGAACTCGATGAGCCAAGAAAACCCATACGCACCGCCGACGGCCGCGGTCGCGGACATCGGAACTGCCACGGCGGCTCCACGTCCGCCGCTGTGGAACCCGGGCGCCGCGGCGTCGTGGAGTCTGCTGTTGAGCCCCGTCTTTGGCGCCATCCTGCACATGAAGAACTGGCAGGCGATGGGCGAACCCGAAAAAGCCGCGACCTCGAAAACCTGGGCCATCGCAACGGTGGTCCTCTTCTCGATCAGCGTCGTGCTGTCGGTCGCCCTGCCCGACTCGAAGGCGGTCGATCTGCTCAGCCGCCTGGGGGGCTTCGCGCTGCTGATCGCGTGGTACTACGCCATCGGCAAGTCGCAAAGCCCCGCCATCCTCGCGCGCTACGGCGACAACTACCCCCGCAAGGGCTGGGCCAAGCCGCTGGGCTTGGCGCTGGCCGCCTTGCTCGCGTTCGTCGTCCTCGCCACGTTGGTCGGCTTCGCCGCCGCCACGCTCAGCGGCAACGCCTGACGCCTCTTCCGGATCGGGCAGCGGATTGACGACGCTGTCGTGACGACTGCCACGCCGGCATACACCGCCCACCGCGGGCGGCCATGGCACACCCTCACAATCCCACCATGCAGAGGTGGCAGCAAACGGTGGGAACGCGTTGTCGGCAGGCCATGGACTCGGGCGAGCTGGGGGTCTGGGACCTGCGGCTGGATCTCGAGACCGTTCACTACTCGCCGCAATGGAAGCTGCGGCTCGGGTTTCCTGAACCCCACAGCGCCGACAGCACGCACTTCTGGCGCTGCCGGGTGCATCCGGGCGACCTGCCAGGCATGCTGACCGCGATCCGCGCCCACATCAGCGGCGACGCCCCCGACTACGAGGCGGGCTTCCGGCTGCGCAGCAACGGCTCGGGCTATCGCAGCGTCCACTCCCGCGGCCGCGCCATCGAGCGCGGTGCCGACGGGCGGGCGGTACGCATGATCGGCACGATGCTGGACCTGACCGAGCGCCCGCTCACACCGGCCGGCGGCCTGCCGGAAGGCCCCCGTGGCGGGATGGAGGGCTCGCCACTGGCACTGCCCTTCCACGTGCTGCTGAGCGGCGAACGGCCTGGAACGGAAGCCGAGCGCCATCGCGTGCTGGGCCTGGTGGACGATCTGCTGCAGGCGACGCTGGCGCAGCTGGAGGGCTTGCGCGCGTAGCCAGGACGCCGCCGGTTCACGCATCGACAATCCGGTCGATGTCCGCCTGGTATTCCCCCGCCCAACTCTTCGGCTACGTGGCCTTCGTCCTCGGTGTCGGCTGCTTCCTGCAGACCAACGACCGCCGCTTCAAGTGGTTCATGACCGGCGAATGCCTCGCCTACGTCGTCCACTTCTCGCTGCTGGGCAATCCGACAGCGGTCGCCAGCTCGCTGATCTCGATGACGCGCTCGCTGCTGTCGCTGCGCACACGGGCGAAGTGGGTGGCGGTGGCGGTCGTGTGCGCCAACGTCGGCTTCGGCCTCGCCATCGCGACCCAACCCAGCGACTGGCTGCCGCTGACGGCTTCGTGCCTGGGCACCATCGCGCTGTTCACGCTGGAAGGCGTGGCTATGCGGCTGCTGATGCTGTGCGGCACGGGCCTGTGGATCGCCAACAACGTCATCGTCGGCTCCATCGGCGGCACGGCGCTGGAGATCGTCATCGCGGCGATCAACCTGACGACGATCGCGCGCATGCTGCGCGCCCAGCCAGCCTGACGCGCGCCGGGTTCCATGCCCTCCGGCAGGGGGGCTGCGGCTTCCTAGACTGGCGCGCATGACACGCCACCCCTGGCCCCTCGCGGCCGCCCTGCTCCTGACCAGCACACTCGCCGCGCAGGCCGCCCCGGGCCGGGTGCTGCCGCTGCACCTGGACGGCGGCCTCGCATGGGTGGACGCCCGCATCGACGGCCGCGATGCGCGGCTGCTGATCGACTCCGGCGGCGCCGCCTCGCTGGCACTGCGTGCCGACTGGGGCCCGGCGGCCACAGGCGCCGCCGCGAGCGCGACGACCTCGCAGGACGCGCAGGGCCGGCAGCGGGTCAACGCCGTGCTGCAAGTAGGCGACGTGATGCTGGCCGGCCAGGCGCTCGTGCCGGCGCCCGCCGCACAGACCTGGGCCAAGGCCCGGCGGCCCGCCGGTGTCGACGGCTACCTGGGCTGGGGCTGGTTGCGCGAGCAACGCTGGGTGGTGGACTACCCGGCGCGGCAGTTGCACCTGCTGGGCGCCGACGAGCCGATGCCGGCCGGCTGCGGCGACGCGCCGCTGCCCTTCGAGCTGTTGGGCAGCCTGCCGGTGGTGCGGCTGCACGGCGCGGCGGGAGAACTGCTGACGCTCGGCCTGGACACCGGCGCGTCGCGCAACGTGATCCGCCCCGCACTGGCCGGCGCCGCCTCGGCGGGCCCGCTGCGCGCGGGGGAGCGGCCGATCGCGGCCGGCGGCTTCGCCACCGTGGCGCTGCAGGCGCCGGGGCTGGACGGCTTCCTGGGCCAGGACTTCTTCAGCCGCCACCGGGTCTGCGTGGACCCGGGCCGCCGGCAGCTGTGGGTGCAGCCGCTGGCGGAGTGACGGCCAGGCCGGGTCAGCGGTTGGTGGAGTCGTTCACCGACAGCCAGGTCCGTGAGGTCGCCCGGAAGACGACCTTCCGGCCCTGGCTCCCGGCGATGCCATTGCTCACGCCGGAGGGCCCGTCGCTTCGGCCCACGATGCCGCGCGGCACCCGCCGCTGAAACAAACGAAACCCGCTGCCTGGCGCACTGAAGCGCCGCTGCAACCACCGCCACCGACCATGCCTGAGGCCCGCTTTCGTGCCGAAGGACGTACCTCATGGATCTGCTGGACATCGACCGCCCTACCGACCACCTCAACGACCGCCCCACCGCGCTGGAACGCGCCCCGGACAAGCGCCGACGCGACCCGCTGCGCCTGGCGCTGGCCCCGGCCCATGAGGCGCGCGGCCTGTCCGGGCTGGATGGCGTGCACCTGATGCACGACGCGCTGCCGGAGCTGGATCTGGAAGACGTGAGCCTGGAGGCCCGGCTGTTCGGCCAGGCGGCACGCACACCCTTCTACGTGACCGGCCTGGCCACGGGCCGCACCGACGCCGCGACGCTGAACCGCCGGCTCGCCCGGGCCTGCGCCCGCCGCGGCTGGGCGATGGGCGTGGGCCTGCAGCGCCGCCCGGCATCCGGCCCTGACGAGCTGCCCGGCGCGGCCGACGCCTGGCAGCGCCTGCGCGACGCCGCGCCCGGGCTTGCACTGATCGTCAGCCTGGGCCTGAGCCAGGTCGCCTCGGCACCGCTGCCGCTGCTGCGACGCATGCTGCAGTCGACCGAAGCACAGGCGCTGGCGGTGCACCTGAACCCGTTGCAGGAATGCCTGCAGGCCGACGGCATGCCGCAGTTCCGCGGCGGGCTGGCGGCACTGCGCGAGACCTGCGCAGCCCTGGGCGTGCCGGTGGTGCTGAAGGAGTCGGGCTGCGGCTTCTCGCCACGCACGCTGGCCAGGCTGCAAGGCCTGGACCTGGGCGCGCTGGATGTCGGCGGCCTGGGTGGCACGCACTGGGGCCGCATCGAGGGCGCGCGCGCCGAGGAGGGCAGCTTGCCGGCGCTGGTGGCGGGGACGTTTGCAGACTGGGGCGAGTCGACCGTGGGCTCGGTGCGCGCGGCCACGCGGCTGCTGCCGGACGTGGAGTTGTGGGCCAGCGGCGGCGTCCGCTCGGGGCTGGACGCGGCCAAGCTGGTCGCGCTGGGCGCTGAACGCGTGGGCTACGCCAAGCCGGCGCTTCAGGCAGCGCTGTGGGGCGACGCGGCGCTGGACGACTGGATGGCGCGCCAGGAGCAGGAGCTGCGCATCGCGCTGTTCTGCAGCGGCGCGGCCACGCCCGCCGAGCTGCGCCGGCTGCATGCCGGCGCGCTGGCCTGAACGATCAACGGTTCGTCGAGTAGTTCACCGGCAGCCAGTCGTAGCCCTTGCCGTCCACGCGCAGCTTGCCGATGCCCGGGAACGACACGTGGGCTGCGGCCACGTAGTAGCCATCCTTGGCCGCGGCCGCGTAGGCCTGCTCGCGCGCAGGGCGGGCGGCCTTGGGGTCGGAGTCGAAGTTCACGGTCACCGACGGGTTCGGGAACTGCACGGCGGCCACATGCATCAGGTCGCCCCAGAACACGATCTTCTGGCCCTTGCTCTCGGCCACGTAGTTGCTGTGGCCGGGCGTGTGGCCGTAGGCGGGCACGGCCTTCACGCCGGGCACGATCTCCACGCCGTCCTTGCTGCCGTCGAAGGGCTTGAAGCGGCCGGCATCGGCGAAGCCCTTGACCAGCGCGGCGATGGCCTTGCCGCCGTCACCGCCCTTGGCCACCTGCTCGGGCGTCAGCCAGAAGTCGCTGTCGCGCTTGTCGATGCGCAGCTCCGCGTTCGGGAACACCGTGCTCGACGCACCGCCGATGTGATCGCCGTGCATGTGCGTGATGACGATCTCGTCGACCTGCTCCGGCGTGTAGCCCGATGCCTTCAGGTTGGCCAGCACGCGGCCGGCCGTGGGGCCGAACAGGCCGGCGGTGCCGGTGTCCACGAGGACGACCTTGCTGCCGGTGTTGATCAGGTAGGCATTGACCGACGTCTCCAGCGGCACGCCCAGGTAGGCGTGCTGCAGCGCGCGGATGGTCTTCTCGGCGGGTTGCTGCATCAGCTTGTCGACGGGCAGGTCGATGCTGCCGTCGGACAGCGCGGTGATCTCGAAGTCGCCCAGCTGCAGGCGATACCAGCCCGGCGCCTGCCCCTTGAGCTGCGGGCCGGCAGCGAGGGCCGAAGCACTCAGGCTGGAACCGATGGCGAGGGCAAGGAAGGCGGGCAACAGGCGTTTGAGCATCTCGGGTCTCCAACAAGGGGGGTGGGAAGCGACAAGCGCCGCAGCATAGCCACGGCCCGCCACCCCTGCAGCCCCCAGGGCTGCTGTCTGCCGGCTGGACAGCGGCGGCGGCGCCAGATGACTGGAATCCGGACAGTGTTCAGCCAGCGACAGGCTGTTTCGCGGGTCAACCCGCAAGGGTTTGCACCCGATCCGCCCCAGCCTGGGACGGGCATGGCTCTTGCGCAAAGGCGGCTGGCACCACAAAGACCACCAGGAGACAAGCCATGCCCCGACGCCTACCGGCGCCCTCGCGCCTGCATTTCGCCGTCCTCGCCGCCCTCGCCGCCGCGCTGCCCGCCGCCGCCCAGACCGCGCCGGGCAACGACACCGCGGTCCAGACGCTGGAGACCGTCAAGGTCACGGCGCGCAAGCGCGAGGAGTCGCTGCAGGACGTGCCCGTCGCCGTCACGGCGCTGACCGCCGAGCAGCTGGACAAGCTGGCCATCAAGGATCTGGGCGACCTGCAGGGCCAGGTGCCCAACCTGACCGTCTACGCCGCGCGCGGCAGCAACACGACGATCACGACCTTCATCCGCGGCGTGGGCCAGGCGGACCCGCTGTGGGGCGTGGACCCCGGCGTCGGCATCTACTTCGACGACGTCTACATCGCCCGCCCGCAGGGCGCGCTGCTGGACGTCTACGACGTGCAGCGCGTGGAGGTGCTGCGCGGCCCGCAGGGCACGCTGTACGGCAAGAACACGGTGGGCGGCGCGGTGAAGTACGTGTCCAAGCCGCTGCCGCAGCAGACCGAAGGCGCCGTGACGATGGCCATGGGCAGCTACGGCCAGGTCAACGCCAAGGGTGCGGTGGGCACGGCGGTGAACGACGGCCAGTTCCGCTTCCGCCTGGCCGGCGCCAGCCTGAACCACGACGGCTACGGCAAGAACCTGACCGACGGCAGCCCCGTGAGCGACCAGAACACCACCAGCGGCCGCTTCTCGGCCGGCTGGTTCCCGACCGGCTCGACCTTCAACGCGCAGGTGTCGGTGGACCGCACCATCGACGCGTCGCACATGCGCGGCTTCCAGCGGCTGAACGTGAACCCGTTCGACCCGGCCAAGACGCCCGCGACGACCGGCCGCTACGACATCGCCAGCGGCATGCCCAACGCCAACCGCACGAGCAGCGAGGGCGAATCGCTGACGCTGAACTGGGGCGTCAGCAGCGACTGGAGCCTGAAGTACATCCTGGCCCACCGCGCCTCCGACACGAACACGAGCATCGACTTCGACGGCCTGCCCAACAAGATCGCCGACGTGCGCGCCGAATACCACGACAGCTCGCAGAGCCACGAACTGCAGGCCATCTACGAGGGGCAGGACAGCTCGGGCGTCGTCGGCCTCTACTACTTCGACGGCCGCGCCGGCGGCACGGTGCGCAACAACTTCTTCAACCTCAGCTTCGGCACGACCAATGGCACCGTCTACACCGAGGGCAAGGCCTTGTTCGCCGACTGGAGCTGGCGCCTGACGCCAACGTTCTCGGTCAGCACCGGCCTGCGCTACACCGACGAGAGCAAGCGCGCCGTCGTGCTGAACCAGACCTTCGCGAACGACACGTTCAGCGGCACGCCGCTGACGACGCCGGCCAACTTCGACAACACGCGCGCTGTGAAGAACACGTCGCCGCGGCTGTCACTGGAATACAAGGCCAGCAAGGAGGTCAAGCTTTACACGACCGCGTCGCGCGGCTTCAAGAGCGGCGGCTACAACATCCGCGCCAACACGCTGGCCTTCCCGACGTCCGGCAAGCCGTTCGACGACGAGAAGCTGGACTCGCTGGAAGTGGGCGCCAAGATGGTCCTGGCCGACGGCCGGCTGGAACTGAACACCGCGCTGTTCCACAACAAGTACAAGAACGTGCAGTTGTCAGTGTTCACGAGCTACACGACGGCCAGCGGCCAGCCGGGCTTCTTCGGCGACTTCACCAACGCCGGCAAGGCGACGCTGAACGGCGGTGAGTTCGAGTTCCTGTGGATGCCCGCCACCGACTGGCGCATCAGCGGCCACGTGGCCTACCTCGACGCCAAGTACGACGAGTACATCGACCGCGGCGTCAACGTGGCCGACCAGAAGAAGTTCACCAACACGCCCAAGACACAGGTGGGCCTGAACATCGAGAACACGATGAAGCTGCCGGTGGGCCTGCTGCGCTCGCGGCTGGGCGCGACCTACCGCAGCAAGGTCTACCCGACGACGGACCTGTCCGAGTCGCTGGCGCAGAACGCCTACACGCTGGTCAACGCCGGCCTGATCTGGGAGAAGAGCGCCAAGCTGAGTTTCTTCCTGCAGGGCAGCAACCTGGCCGACAAGGCCTACAAGACCGACGGCTACAACATCGCCGCTCTAGGCGTGCTGAACGCCTACTACGGTCCACCGCGCACGGTGACAATCGGCGGCACCTACAAGTTCTGAACACGGTGAAGCCCAACGGCTTTGCGGGCGGCCCGGCGGGCCGCCCTTCCGCGCTTCAGGACGGCTGGCCGGCGCGGTACATTGCGCCGGCCATGCCACTGTCCAAATCCCAGACACCCGCACCGGCCACGGACATCCCCCAGGACGTCGACGGCCTGCTGCGCCTGGCCGCGCAGTCGATGTTCGACGTGCTGGCCCGCTCGACGGAAGGGATGATGGTCATCGACCGCGGGCACCGCGTCGTCTGGATCAGCGACGGCTACAAGCGCTTCCTGCCGGCGCTGGGCTTCAACGACGAGCACGAGTTCGTCGGCCGGCGTGTCGAGGACGTCGTGCCCAACACGCAGATGCTGCAGGTGCTGGAGACCGGCAAGCCGGTGCTGGTGGACCTGCTGACCAACAAGGCCGGCACCTTTCTCGTCAGCCGCCTGCCGCTGAGGAACGACGCGGGCGAGGTCATCGGCGCGCTGGGCCTGGTCCTGCTCGACCATCCCGAGACGACGATGCAGCCGCTGATCCAGAAGTTCGCGCGGCTGCAGCAGGAGCTGGAGGACACGAGGCGTCAGCTCGCCGCGCAGCGCCGGCCCAAGTACACAATCGCCAGCTTCATCGGCGCCAGCCCCGCGGCGCTGGAAGTGAAGCGCCAGGCCCGCCGCGTCGCGCAGACCGACTCGACGGTGTTGCTGCTGGGCGAGACCGGCACCGGCAAGGAGCTGCTGGCCCACGCCATCCACTCGGCGTCGCGCCGCGCGCACCGGCCGCTGGTGAGCGTCAACATCGCCGCCGTGCCCGAGACGCTGCTGGAGGCCGAGTTCTTCGGCGTCGCGCCAGGTGCCTACACGGGCGCCGACCGCAAGGGCCGCGACGGCAAGTTCAAGCTGGCCGACGGCGGCACGCTGTTCCTCGACGAGATCGGCGACATGCCGCTGGCGCTGCAGAGCAAGCTGCTGCGCGTGCTGCAGGAGCAGGAGGTGGAGCCGCTGGGGTCCAACACCGTCATGCGCGTGGACGTGCGCGTGATCGCCGCCACCAGCCGCGACCTGGCCGCGATGGTCGCGGCCGGCCAGTTCCGTGCCGACCTCTACTACCGGCTCAACGTGCTGCCCATCCGCGTGCCCGCGCTGCGCGAGCGGCTGGACGACATCGAGGCGCTGGCCGAGGCGCTGGGCGAGGACATCGCGCGCCGCAGCGGCATGCCGCAGAAGCTGCTCAGCCCCGACGCCATCGAATGGCTGATGCAGCAGCCCTGGCCCGGCAACATCCGCGAACTGCGCAACACGCTGGAGCAGGTCAGCCTGATGAGCGACGACATGCAGCTGACGGCACAGAGCTTCCAGGGCGGGTCGGCCGTGCAGGGGCTGGCACCGGCGGCGGCCGAAGCGCCGATGCCTGCGCCCGCAGCGCCCTCGCTGGCCACGGTGCAGGCCGTCGCGCCGCTGCCGGAGCTGATCGAGGCGCTGGAGCGCGACGCCATCGCCCGCGCGCTGCAGGCCACCGGCGGCAACCGCATGGCCGCGGCCCGGCTGCTGCAAATTTCGCGGGCGTCGTTGTACGAGCGTTTGGCGAGGTGGCCCGAACTGGAGAGGAGCGTCGATGGTTAATCGCATTTCACGATCCCTGGCATCCGTGCTGCTCTGCACGGCCGCGACGAGTGCCAGCGCCGCTTGCCCGGACACCGACAAGGTGAGCGTGTTCGCGAGCGCCTCCTTCGATGGCTTTCACCTCTACCACCTGCTCGGCCCACGGACGTATCGGCTCACCATTCCCGGCAAATCCTTCCGGACGGACACCCAACAGATTCCGGGCCATGTGCTGTACATGGTGGACGACAAGGTCGTTCAGTCCGAGCACGTGGAGCGCAGGTTCTTCGCATCGTTCGTTCGCGGCGACGGCGAGGTTGCGACGCTGGATGCCCAGGCGCGCTACGAGCAGAACTTCATCGGCAGCCAACTGCCCGATGCCAAGATCACGGAGCTCGGCACCCGCAACCGGACGTCCGGCGGCGACAGCAAACCCAAACTGTTCCGTCTGTGGAAGTACGAGGTGCCAGGCGTCGCCGGCGCTCGCACCTACTTCCTCAGCACACTGCTCGATGCGGACACCGTCATCATGGTGACGCTATGGGAGCCCGAGACTGAAGATCAGGCGCTGGAAGAGTTGCGGTTGATCGCCGGCTCTTTGCAGCCCGTGCCGGCCGAGCATTGCGACAAGGTGAAGTGGCCGTGAAGAAGTCGCCCGGCCCCTCTGATCGAAATCCAGGCAACGCCTGAAAGTCAGACACTCGCCCCGTCCCTAACGGCCAAAAACCTCGGGACAACCCGCACGAAAACCGCGTCTGGCGCCCCTTCCCCGCCGGGCACGGCCCTTGCAAAAAGGGGAGTTGAACGTCTGCCGACAGAGCAGACCGCTGAACTTCAGGAGACAAGCCCCATGCGCCTCACCACGCGCCGCTTTGCCCTCGCCGCCGCCACCCTCGCGGCAGTCGCCCTGCCCGGCCTCACCTTCGCCGCCGGCAGCGAGATCCGCATCGCCCACGTCTACAGCAAGACCGGCCCGCTGGAGGCCTACGGCAAGCAGACGCAGATCGGCTTCATGATGGGGCTGGACTACGCCACGGGCGGCACGATGACCGTGGCGGGCAAGAAGCTCGTCGTCATCGAGAAGGACGACCAGGGCAAGCCCGACGTGGGCAAGAGCCTGCTGGCCGCGGCCTACGGTGACGACAAGGCGGACATCGCCGTCGGCCCCACGTCCTCCGGCGTGGCGCTGGCCATGCTGCCGGTGGCCGAGGAATACAAGAAGATCCTGCTGGTGGAGCCCGCCGTCGCCGACTCCATCACCGGCGACAAGTGGAACAAGTACATCTTCCGCACCGGCCGCAACTCGTCGCAGGACGCGCTGGCCAATGCGGTGGCCTCCGACGTGGCGGGCCTGAGCATCGGCATCCTGGCGCAGGACTACGCCTTCGGCCGAGACGGCGTGAAGGCGTTCAAGGAAGCGCTGAAGAAGGCCAAGGTCGTCCACGAGGAATACCTGCCGACGCAGACGACCGACTTCACCGCCGGCATCCAGCGCCTCGTCGACGCGCTGAAGGACAAGCCCGGACCCAAGGTCATCGCCGTCGTGTGGGCGGGTGCGACGACGCCGTTCCCCGCGTTGGCCGCACAGGACCTGCAGAAGCGCTATGGCATCGCCGTCGGCTCGGGCGGCAACATCCTGCCGGCCATGGCAGCCTACAAGCAGTTCCCGGGCATGGAAGGCGCGACCTACTACTACTTCGGCATCCCGAAGAACCCGGTCAACGAGTGGCTGGTGTCCAACCACTACAAGCAGTTCAAACAGCCACCCGACTTCTTCACGGCCGGCGGCATGAGCGCGGCCATCGCGCTGGTCGAGGCGCTAAAGAAGACCGGTGGCGACGCGACGACGAACAAGCTCATCAAGACGATGGAAGGCATGAGCTTCGAGACGCCCAAGGGCAAGATGACTTTCCGCGCCGAGGACCACCAGGCGATGCAGTCGATGTACCACTTCAAGATCAAGGTGGACCCGGCCTTCCCATGGGGCGTGCCGGAGCTGGTGCGGGAGATCAAGCCCGAGGAAATGCAGGTCCCGATCCGCAACAAGCGTTGAACGCGGACGGCCCGTGCTCGAGACCAAGAACCTGACGATCCGCTTCGGCGGCCATGTAGCCGTCGACGGCGTGTCGTGCGCCTTCCAGCCCGGCACGCTGACGGCCATCGTCGGCCCCAACGGCGCCGGCAAGACGACCTACTTCAACCTGATCTCGGGCCAGTTGCCCGCGAGCAGCGGCGAGGTGTGGCTGGATGGCGAGAACCTCACCGGCCAGCCGGCGCCAGTGCGCACGCGGCGCGGCCTGGGCCGGGCCTTCCAGCTGACGCAGCTGTTCGCGCACCTGACGGTGCTGGAGAACGTGCGGCTGGCCGTGCAGGCAAGGCACGGCCTGGGGCTACGGATGCTGTCGGTGTGGCTGTCGCACCGGGAGCTGATCGACGAGGCGCGTTCGATCCTGGAGCGCGTGAGGTTGGCCTCACGCGCCGACGACCTGGCCGCCAGCCTGCCGCATGGCGACCAGCGCAAGCTGGAGGTGGCGATGCTGATCGCGCTGGACCCGAAGGTCTACCTGTTCGACGAGCCGACCGCCGGCATGAGCGTGGACGAGGTGCCGGTGGTGCTGGACCTGATCCGCGCGCTGAAGGCGGAGAAGAAGCACACGCTGCTGCTGGTGGAGCACAAGATGGACGTCGTGCGCGAGCTGGCCGACCGCATCATCGTGCTGCACCAGGGCAAGCTGGTGGCCGACGGCGACCCGGCGACGGTGATCGCCTCGCCGATCGTGCAAGAGGCTTATCTCGGGGTGGCAGCATGAGCCCGTTGCTGTCGCTGAAGGGCGTGCACACGCACGTCGGGGCGTATCACATCCTCCACGGCGTGGACCTCGACGTGCCCGCAGGCCAGGTGACCATGCTTCTCGGCCGCAACGGCGCCGGCAAGACCAGCACGCTGCGCACGCTGATGGGCCTGTGGACGGCGAGCAGCGGCACGGTGACCTTCAAGGGCCAGGACATCACCAAGCTCGCCACGCCCGACATCGCGTCGCACGGCATCGCCTACGTGCCCGAGACCATGGGCATCTTCGGCGAGTTGACGGTGGCGGAGAACCTGCTGTTGGCGGCGCGTTGCGCGAAGAAGCTGGCCGAGCTGGACACGACGCGGCTGGACTGGCTGTTCGGCTTCTTCCCGGCGCTGAAGACCTTCTGGTCGCATCCGGCCGGCAAGCTGTCGGGCGGGCAGAAGCAGATGCTGGCCATCGCCCGCGCGCTGATCGAGCCACGCGAGCTGCTGGTCATCGACGAGCCGAGCAAGGGGCTGGCGCCGGCCATCGTCGAGAACCTGATTGCGGCGCTGCGAGAGCTGAAGAAGACGTCGCAGACGACGGTGTTGCTGGTGGAGCAGAACTTCCGCGTCGCTGCGGAGTTGGGTGATTCGGTGGCCGTGATGGATGACGGAAGGATCGTGCATCGCGGGGCGATGGCCGAGTTGATTGCAGATGCGGAGTTGCAGCAGCGACTGCTTGGGTTGTCGTTGGGGGCGCATCAATGATCCGTCTCGACAAGCCTTCGGGCTCGCTACTTCTGGTGGGTGGCGCGTGTGGTGCCGGGAGTCCCGCCCGGCGGCGGGGTAACTTTGGCTTCGCCGAAACCTTCGGTTTTCTTCTGCGGGGCCAGAAGAAAGTCACCAAAGAAGAGGCCCTGAACCGCACTCGACCGCGACGCCGCGACGAGCGGCGCGCGAAAACATCCGTCGGGGATCACTCGACGAAGCGAACCGCTGCGCTCTCGCGTCTGACTTGTCACGCCGGCCAGCCATCGAACCTGTGGCCCGTCCGACGCGCGGCTGCACGCCGTGCTCATCAAAACAGCCCAATGCAGCGCCGCTCGGGCGGCGCGGCCGATCACCACGGCTCGTGCCGTCGCCCCAGCGACGCGGCAATTCCTGGTGAGCCCGGCGTGCAGCCGGCGTTAAGCGGCATGAAGGGCCGATGGATGGCGATCGTCATAAGGACAGCAGCGAGAGCGCAGCGGGTCGCGTCTTCCCGCAATGACGGTGTGCGTTTTCGCGCGCTGCCGATGGCGGTGCCGCGCTGGTGTGCGGTTCAGGGCCTCTTCTTTGGTGACTTTCTTCTGGCCCCGCAGAAGAAAGTTACCCCGCCGCCGGGCGGGACTCCCGGCAACCGCACTCGCCACCAACCAGAAGCAGTGAGCGCATGAAGCTCGACCCCAAACCACTGGCGCTGCTGGCAGCCATCGTGCTGCTCGCCCTGCCCCTGACCGGCAGCCCCAGCACCTGGCTCAACCTGACCCTCGCCGGCCTCGCCATGGGCCTCATCGTCTTCGTCATCGCCTCCGGCCTGACGCTGGTCTTCGGCCTGATGGACGTCCTCAACTTCGGCCACGGCGTGTTCATCGCGCTGGGCGCCTTCATGGCCACCACCGTGCTGGCCGCCCTGGCGCCTTGGGCGTCGAGCGCTGACGTGCTGCCCAACCTGGCAGCGCTGGCCGCCGCCTGCCTCGCCGGCATGGCCATTGCCGGCGCGGTGGGTGTCGTCTTTGAACGGGTGCTGGTCAGACCCGTCTACGGCCAGCACCTGAAGCAGATCCTCATCACGATGGGCGGCATGATCATCGGCGAGGAGTTGATCAAGGCCAGCTGGGGCCCGGCGCTGATCCCGCTGCCGCTGCCCACCACGCTGAACGGCATCTTCCTGGTCGGCGATGTGGCGGTCGAGAAGTTCCGCGTGCTGGCCATGCTCATCGGCATCGCCGTCCTCGTCGGGCTGCTGCTCGTGCTGAACCGCACCAAGATCGGCTTGCTGATCCGCGCCGGCGTGCAGGACCGCGAGATGGTCGAGGCGCTGGGTTATCGAATCAGGCGCCTCTTCGTCGGCGTGTTCGTCACCGGCTCGGCCCTCGCCGGCCTGGGCGGCGTGCTGTGGGGGCTCGTGCAGCAAGGCGTCACACCGCAGATCGGCGGACAGGTGAACCTGCTGCTGTTCATCGTCATCATCATCGGCGGGCTGGGTTCGACGCTGGGCTGCCTGGTGGGCGCGCTGCTGGTCGGGCTGGTGGCCAACTACGTCGGCTTCCTCGCGCCAAAGGCGGCGCTGTTCTCCAACATCGGGTTGATGGTCGCCATCCTGCTGTGGCGCCCGCAAGGCCTCTATCCGGTGGGAGCGAAGTGATGATCCGCACGCTGCTCTCCCACGACCTGCCGCGCAGCCGCCTGCTCGCGGCGCTGCTGGTGGCCTGCTTCGTCGGCCTGCTCGGTGCGCCGTTCATCTTCCCTGGCACGCAGGCGCTGAACGTCGCGGCCAAGATCCTCGTCTTCATCCTGCTCGTCGCCAGCTACGACCTGCTGCTGGGCTACACCGGCATCGTCAGCTTCGCGCACACGATGTTCGTCGGCATCGGCGCCTATGGCATCGCCATCGCGTCGACGCGGCTGGGGGCGGACTGGGCCTCGCTCGCCATCGGCTTCGCCGCGGCGCTGGCGCTGAGCGCCGTGCTCGCGCTGGCGATGGGCCTGGCCAGCCTGCGCGTGAAGGCGATCTTCTTCGCGATGATCACGCTGGCCGTCGCGTCGGCGTTCATGACGCTGTGCTCGCAGCTCAGCGACTTCACCGGCGGCGAGGACGGGCTGAACTTCCAGCTGCCCGAGGTGCTGCGTCCGTCGACGGAGTTCCTGGAAGAGCCGGTGTTGGGTGTCGCACTGGACGGCCGGTTGCTGACCTACTACCTGCTGTTCACTGCCGTCGCGACCTTGATCGCGCTGCTGCTGCGAATCGTCAACTCGCCGTTCGGCCGCGTGCTGCAGGCCATCCGCGAGAACGAGTTCCGCGCCGAGGCGATTGGCTACCGCACGGTCGTCTACCGCACCGGCGCCAACGTCGTCGCGGCCCTGCTGGCCTGCTGCGGCGGGGCGCTGATGGCGCTGTGGCTGCGCTACACGGGCCCGGAAACGGCCATGAGCATGGAGATCATGCTGGACCTGCTGCTCATCGTCGTCATTGGCGGCATGGGGTCCATCTACGGTGCCGTCATCGGCAGCGTGCTGTTCATCGTCGCGCAGAACTACCTGCAGGCACTGCTGAAGCTGGCGGGCTCGGCCGTCGAGGGCGTGCCGGTGCTGAACACGCTGGTGTCGCCCGACCGCTGGCTGCTGTGGCTGGGCCTGCTGTTCGTGCTGGCGGTCTACCACTTCCCCGGCGGCATCGTCGGGCGGCTGCGGCTGGCCGCCTGGACGCGAGGGAGAGCAAAACCATGAGATCTCGCTACGTCAACTGCCTGGGCCGTGAGCTCCATATCACCGAGTGGGGCGACCCGGCCGCGCCCCCAGTCATCGCCTGGCACGGCCTGGCGCGCAGCGGCCGCGACTTCGACGACTTCGCCGCCGCACTGGCCGCCCGCTGGCACGTCGTCTGCCCGGACACGCTGGGCCGCGGCCTGTCGCAGTGGGCCGTGGACCCCGGGCGCGAGTACTGCCTGGAGTTCTACGTCGAGCAGGCCGAGGCGCTGCTGGACCAGCTGGGCCTGCAGAAGGTGCACTGGGTCGGCACGTCGATGGGCGGCGCCATCGGCACGCTGGGCGCGGCAACGCAGCTGCGCGGCCGCATCAAGCGGCTCGTGCTGAACGACAACGGCCCCGAGCTGGCCGCGCCGGCGCTGGCCCGCATCAAGGCCTACGCCGGCCAGCCGCCCAGCTTCGCGACCGTCACCGAGCTGGAAGGCTATTTCCGCGAGATCTACGCGAGCTTTGGTCACCTGAGTGACACGCAGTGGCGTCATCTCACCGAGACCTCGCTGCGCCGCCTGCCCGATGGCCGCGTGACGACGCACTACGACCCCGCGATGGCTGACCAGTTCGACAATCACCCCGACGACTACTCGCTGTGGCAGGCCTGGGACCAGCTCGACCTGCCGGTGCTGTGCCTGCGCGGCGAGGACTCGACGCTGCTGACGGCGGAAACCGCCCAGGCCATGCGCGAACGCGGCCCGCGCGCGGCGGTCGCAGTCATTCCTGGCTGCGGCCATGCACCGGCGTTGAACACGCCGGAGCAGATCGGTTTGATCGAACGTTTCCTCTCCGCCGACCAAACCCCGTGAATGCCCGTAAGCCAGCGTCAGGGCTGAGGCCCTAGAGTCGCGCAGCAACCTCGGAAGTCCATGAGCGAAACCATCCTCGAGACCCAGGACCTGACCAAGGAGTTCAAAGGCTTCACGGCCGTGGACGCCGTGAACCTGCAGGTGCGGCGCGGCCACATCCACGCGCTGCTGGGCCCCAACGGCGCCGGCAAGACGACCTGCTTCAACCTGCTGACCAAGTTCCTCACGCCGACGCGTGGCCGCATCGTCTTCGCGGGCGTCGACATCACGGGCGAGACCTCGGCGCAGATCGCGCGGCGCGGGGTCATCCGGTCGTTCCAGATCTCGGCCGTGTTCCCGCACCTGACGGTGCTGGAGAACGTGCGCATCGGCCTGCAGCGCTTCACCGGCACGAGCTTTCATTTCTGGAAAGGCCTGACGGGGTTGAAGACGCTGGACGCCAAGGTGCTGGCACTGCTGGAGCTCGTCGACCTGCGCGACATGGCCCACCTGAAGGCCGGCGACCTGCCCTACGGCCGCAAGCGCGCGCTGGAGATCGCGACGACCATGGCGATGGAGCCGCAGCTGATGCTGCTGGACGAACCGACGCAGGGCATGGGGCACGAGGACGTGGATCGCGTCACTGCGTTGATCAAGCGGGTGGCGGAGGGGCGCACGGTGCTGATGGTGGAGCACAACATGAAGGTGGTCTCCAGCATCGCCGACCGCATCACCGTGCTGGCGCGTGGCGCGGTGCTGGCGGAGGGGGATTACGCGACGGTATCGAAGCATCCGGCGGTGTTGGAGGCTTACATGGGCACCGAGGCGACTGAGTTGGTGGGGGCGCATTGATGATGCTTGCTCGCTCGGTACTTCAAGTTGATGGCGAATGTCGTGCCGGGAGTCCCGCCCGGCGGCGGGGTAACTTTCTTCTGCGGGGCCAGAAGAAAGTCACCAAAGAAGAGGCCCTTGAACCGCACACGAGCACCAGGATGCCAGGAGCGGCGCGCGAAAACACTCGATCGTGTGACGCCACGATGCGACCCGCTTCTCTCTCGCATCTGACTTGTCACGAACGCGCCTCATCGACCCACCTGCCCGTCCGACGCGCGGCTGCACGCCGTGCTCACCAGAACGTCCGAATGCAGCGCCGCTCGGGCGGCGCGACGACCGGTGGCATCTTCGTAGGTTGGGGTGAGCCTGGCGAACCCCAACAGCCATTGCACCGCTCGACGTTGGGGTTCGCTACGCTCACCCCAACCTACCCGCCACAAACCGATGGAGCGTCGCCCCAGCGACGCGGTATTCCTGATGAGCCCGGCGTGCAGCCGGCGTTAAGCGGCATGAAGGGGCGATGGATGGCGCTCGTCACAGGGACAGCAGCGAGAGCGAAGCGGGTCGCGTCTTCCCAGAATGACAGTGCTTTTTTTCGCGCACCAGTCATGGGGGCACGCAGGTCGTGTGCGGTTCAGGGCCTCTTCTTTGGTGACTTTCTTCTGGCCCCGCAGAAGAAAGTTACCCGCCCGCCGGGGCGGACTCCCGGCACGGCACTCGCCACCAACCAAAAGCAACGAGCACGCTGACAAAGCCATGGCCACCCCAGCACTCGAAATCAGCAACCTCCACGCCTGGTACGGCGAAAGCCACATCCTGCACGGCATCAACCTGAGCGTGCAGCCGGGCCAGGTCGTCACGCTGCTGGGCCGCAACGGTGCCGGCCGCACGACGACGCTGCGCGCCATCATGGGCCTGACCGGCGCGCGCAAGGGCTCCATCAAGATCCACGGCGAAGAGACGATCAACCTCCAAACACATCGCATCGCCAACCTCGGCCTCGGCTACTGCCCCGAGGAGCGCGGCATCTTCGCGAGCCTGACGACCGAAGAGAACCTGCGCTTGCCACCACCGCTGAAAAGCCGGCGCGGCAAGGTGATGTCCGAGCAGGAGATCTACGCGATGTTCCCCAACCTCGCGGAGCGCCGCCACAGCCCCGGCACGCGGCTGTCCGGCGGCGAGCAGCAGATGCTGGCCGTCGCACGCATCCTGCGCACGGGGGCCGACATCCTCTTGCTGGACGAGATCAGCGAAGGACTCGCGCCCGTCATCGTCCAGGCCCTGGCCCGCATGATCCGCGCGCTCAAAAGCCAGGGCTTCACCATCGTCATGGTCGAGCAGAACTTCCGCTTCGCGGCACCGCTGGCCGACCACTTCATCGTCATCGAGCACGGCGAGGTCGTGCTCTCCTTCCCCGCAGCCGACCTGCCGGCCCACCAGGCCCAGATGGACGAGCTGCTCAGCGTCTAACCCGACACATCACTGGAGACAACCATGAAGAAGACCCTCATCGCCGCCACCCTCGCCGGCTGCGGCCTTGCAGCCCACGCGCAGATCTCCGGCGACGTCGTCAAGATCGGCTTCCTGACCGACATGTCCAGCGTCTACGCCGACATCGACGGCGCCGGCGGCGTGGAGGCCATCAAGATGGCCATCGCCGACATGAAGGGCATGGCCGCGGGCAAGAAGATCGAGTTCATCTTCGCGGACCACCAGAACAAGGCCGACATCGCGTCCGCCAAGGCGCGTGAGTGGTTCGACACGCAGGGCCTGGACCTGCTGGTGGGCGGCACCAACTCCGGCACCAACCTGGCCATGGCGACCATCGCCGCCGAGAAGAAGAAGCCCTTCATCGCCATCGGTGCCGGCTCAGCCCGCCTGACCAACGATGCCTGCACGCCGTACACGGTCCACTACGCCTATGACACCGTGGCGCTGGCCCGTGGCACGGTCAACCCGATGGTCAAGGGCGGCGGCAAGACCTGGTACTTCCTGACCGCCGACTATGCGTTCGGCGCGTCGCTGCAGGGCGATGCCACCGAGGTGATCCAGAAGGCCGGCGGCAAGGTGGTGGGCTCCGTCAAGCACCCGCTCAATGCCAGCGACTTCTCGTCCTTCCTGCTGCAGGCCCAGAGCAGCGGCGCGCAGATCCTGGGGCTGGCCAACGCGGGGGGCGACACCATCAACTCGATCAAGGCGGCCAACGAGTTCGGCATCGTCAAGACCATGAAGCTGGCCGGCCTGCTGATGTTCATCAACGACGTGCACTCGGTGGGCCTGAATGCCGCGCAAGGCATGTACGTGACCGACTCCTGGTACTGGAACCAGACGCCCGAAGCGCGCGCCTGGAGCCGCCGCTTCTTCGACAAGATGAAGCGCATGCCGTCGTCGCTGCAGGCAGCCGACTACTCGGCCGTGACGCAATACCTGAAGGCCGTGGACGCACTCAAGTCCGATGACGGCGACAAGGTCATGGCCAAGCTGAAGTCCACGCCCATCAACGACTTCTACGCCAAAGGCAACATCCGCAAGGAAGACGGCCGCTTCGTGCACGACATGTTCCTGATGCAGGTGAAGTCGCAGAAGGAATCGACCGAGCCGTGGGACTACTACAAGGTCGTCACCCGCATCCCGGGCGACGAGGCGTTCACGAAGCTGGCGGACAGCAAGTGCCCCTTGGTCAAGAAATAAGCGTGAGCCCCTCGCCCAGCCTCGCGCCGCTGAGCGCGCGCGTGTCTAGTCGATCCCCCGAGGGGACGCCGATCGATGCCGGCGCGGGCCGGCATCGACATCGGCCCTGGCCGCCCTTGGGAGCGGCCCGGCGGGCGTCCAGGATCTGAATGCAAATGCCATGACAGAAATCTTCGGTATTCCGCTGCCGGCCTTGCTCGGCCAGCTGCTGCTCGGCCTGGTGAACGGCTCGTTCTACGCGATGCTGTCGCTGGGCCTGGCCGTCATCTTCGGCATGCTCAACATCATCAACTTCGCCCATGGGGCGCTGTACATGATGGGGGCCTTCTTCGCCTGGATGGGGCTGGAATACCTGGGGCTGAACTACTGGTTCATGCTCGTCCTCGCGCCGTTCGCGGTGGGGCTGATCGGCATCGTCATCGAGCGCACGATGCTGAAGTGGCTCTACAAGCTGGACCACCTCTACGGCCTGCTGCTGACCTTCGGCCTCACCCTCGTCATCGAAGGCGTGTTCCGCTCGTTCTACGGCGTGTCCGGCCAGCCTTACCAGGTGCCCGACCAGCTCGCTGGCGCCACCAACCTCGGCTTCATGATCCTGCCCAACTACCGCGGCTGGGTCGTCGTCGCCTCGCTCGTGGTGTGCTTCGCGGTGTGGGCGCTGATCGAGAAGACGTCGCTGGGCGCCAAGCTGCGCGCCGGCACCGAGAACCCCAAGCTCGTGCAGGCCTTCGGCATCAACGTGCCGCGCATGGTGACGCTGACCTACGCCGGCGGCGTGGCGCTGGCGGCCTTCGCCGGCGTGCTGGCCGCGCCCATCCTGCAGGTGTCGGCGCTGATGGGCAGCAACCTCATCATCGTGGTGTTCGCCGTCGTCGTCATCGGCGGCATGGGCTCCATCCTCGGCTCCATCCTGACCGGCCTCGGGCTGGGCATCGTCGAGGGGCTGACCAAGGTCTTCTATCCCGAGGCGTCCAACACGGTCGTGTTCGTCGTCATGGCCATCGTGCTTCTGGTTCGCCCCGCGGGCCTCTTCGGCAAAGAGAAATGAACAAGAAGCTCATCGGCTACGCCGCCCTGTTCGCCGCCATCGCGATGCTGCCGGCGCTGGGGGTCTACCCCGTCTTCGTCATGAAGGTGCTCTGCTACGCGCTGTTCGCGTGCGCCTTCAACCTGCTCATCGGTTTCACGGGGCTGCTGTCCTTCGGGCACGCCGCCTTCCTCGGCACGGCCGGCTACGTCTGCGGCCATGTGCTGAAGGTCTGGGGCCTGCCGACGCCGGTCGGCCTGCTCGCCGGCATGGGCGGTGCGGCGGTCGTGGGCCTGGTGTTCGGCCTGCTGGCCATCCGGCGCTCGGGCATCTACTTCTCGATGATCACGCTGGCGCTGGCGCAGATGCTGTACTTCTACTTCCTGCAGGCGCCGTTCACCGGCGGGGAAGACGGCCTGCAGTCCGTGCCGCGCGGCCATTTCCTCGGCCTGGACCTGACCAGCGACCTGACGCTGTTCTACGTCGTGCTGGGCCTCTTCATCGCCGCCTTCTGGCTGATCTACCGCATCGTGCACTCGCCGTTCGGCCAGGTGCTCACCAGCATCCGCGAGAACGAGGCCCGCGCCACGTCGCTGGGCTACGACACGGCCCACTTCAAGCTGCTGGCCTTCGTGCTGTCCGCCGCGCTGGCAGGCCTGGCCGGCGCGACGAAGACGCTGGTGCTGGGTTTCGCGACGCTGACCGACGCGATCTGGACCACCTCCGGCATGGTCATCCTGATGACGCTGGTGGGTGGCATGGGCACGTTGGTGGGCCCGATGGTCGGCGCGCTGGTCATCATCGCGCTGGAGAACAAGATCGGCGACCTCGGCAACCTGCTGGCCGACCTGACCGGCATCGCCTGGTTCAACAACCTCGGCGAATCGGTCAGCCTCGTCACCGGGCTGATCTTCATCGTCTGCGTGCTGGCCTTCAGGCGCGGGCTGGTGGGCGAGACGGTGGCGCTGTGGGAGCGCTGGTCGGCGCCGGCGAAGAAGCGGCCCGCCGCCTGAACACGAGCACGTTGCCCGCCATGACGAGCGCCAGGCCCGCGAGTGCCGGTGCCGTCCACCGGTAGCCCTCCGCCCACGCCGACACGTTCAGCGCGACGACCGGGAACAGCACCGTGCTGTAGGCAGCACGCTCCGGGCCCAGCCGGCCCACCAGCGTCAGGTAGGCCGTGAAGCCGATGACCGAGCCCGGGATGGCCAGATACAGAAGCGCGCCGACGTAGCGCGCGCTCACGTCGAACACGAGCGGCACACCGGCCACGAGCGCGTAGCCCGTCAGGATGGCCGTGCCGACGGCCATGCCCCAGGCGTTGGTCTGCACCGGTTTGAGCCCCTGGCCCTGCAACGCCGCCGACAACAGGTTGCCCGTCGAGAAGCACAGCGTGCCGCCCAACGCCCAGGCCAGGCCTGCCGCCGTGGCGTGACCAGCGCTGATCTCCGGCCAGAACAGCAGCACCAGCCCGCTCAAGCCCAGCGCCCCGCCGGCCAGCACCTGCGGCGCAATGGCCCGCCCATGCACCACGCGCGCCAGCAACGCGTTCCAGAGCGCCGCGCTGGAGAACACGACCGCCACGAGGCCGCTGGCCACCGTCTGGCTGGCGTTCAGGAAGCAGACGAAGTTCAGGCAGAACAGGCACAGCCCCTGCGCCAGCACCCACATCAGCGCCTTGCCGCGCGGCACGACCAGTTGGCGCCGCCACAGCAGCCACGCGAACAGCACCAGCGCCGCCAGGCCGAAGCGGTAGGCGATGGACAGCGCGATCGGCACCACCCCCAGCTGCCACTTCAGCGCGATCCACGTCGTACCCCAGATCAGCACGACCAGCCCGTACAGAAAAGCATTCATGCCGCCATCGTGGCGCCACCGCCGCCGACGCGATTGCATATTCCTGCGCATCGTCGCCCCCGCCACTGCACTGGAAAGGCCATCGGCCCTAGCATCCCGACATGCCCGACCTGACCTCCGGAGCGACCGCCGACCAGCCCGTCTTCGACGTGCTGGGCCGCTCCAGCGCGCGCCGCGAACGTGAGCTGGCGCTCGCCGACGGCCTGCGCCTGGTTCAGTGGCGCAACCACGGCGGCCGCATGGACTACCAGCGACCGGGCCACCACACACTGTCGGTCTACCTGCAAGGCGGGCACAGCACCCACCTCATCGAGACGCCGCGCGAGACCGGCCACCCCGGCTGCCACTGCATCCTGCCCGCCGAGCACGAGTCGCGCTGGAACGTCGCCGGGCCACTGCGCTTCGTGCACCTCTACCTGTCGGCCGATGCGTGGGCGGACCGCATCGTGCGCCTGCTGGACGCCGAGCCGCGCGCCATCACGCTGGAGCAGCGCATCTTTGGCGAAGACGCCGTACTGGCCGCCTGGGCGCAAGGCGTCGCCTCACGCGACTGGCTGGACCCGGCCGAACGCCTGCGCATCGACACGCTGAGCCATGCCGCACTGGACCACCTCGTGCTGCAGGCCGCTCGGCCGCGCCAGCGCGAGCGGGCCGAACGCGAAGGACGAGCGCAGGGCGGCCTGTCGGGCGCCGCGCGCCGCCGCGTGCTGGCCTTCGTCGATGCACAGCTGGACAGCGCCGACCTCAGCCTGCCGCGCCTGGCCGCCGAGGCCCACCTGTCGGAGTTCCACTTCGCCCGCATGTTCCGCGTGTCGATGGGCTGCAGCGTGCACGACTGGGTCGCCGCTCGCCGGCTGGACCGCGCCCGCGCGCTGCTGCGCGAGACGGCCCTGCCGCTGGCCGACATCGCCGCCGCTTGCGGCTACGCGGGCGCGAGTCATCTGAGCCGCCACGTCAAGACCGCCACCGGTGCCACGCCGGGCGAGTTCCGCCGCGCGCGCTAAGCGCGGCAGCTGTCGACTGCTGCCAACACGTCGTCAGCATTTACTGGCGAACTAGGGGGCGCGCGCGGCGGCGCTGTGTCCCACTATCGAGCCATGGCCACGTCCGCCCGCTTCAAGTTCACCGCCACGCTCGTCGTGTCGGTGCTGGGCTTCGTCATGACGCTGGTCGTCCTGCCGTCCAGCGAGTTGCTGAACGAGCCGCTGGCGCTGCTGGCTCCACCTCGCTGAGCTGCGCCCCCCGAGGTTAGGGGTATCGTGAGCCGGGCCGATCGATTGGCCTGAGCCGACAACTTCCGAGCCTCGCACCATGAAGCAATTGCTGGCCATCAGCACCGCGGCGCTGTTGACCGTCGCGTCCAGCCACGCGTCGGCAGACTGGTTCACATCCTCCGAGACCAAGGCCTTGATCTCCAAGGCAGAAGCCGGGGACGCGCAAGCCCAATTCAAGGTGAGCGTCGCTTTCGACTACGGCAGAGGTGCTCCGCGGGATGGCAAGGAAGCGATGAAGTGGTACCGCCTTGCCGCCGATCAAGGCCTGGCCGAGGCACAGAACAGCGTCGGCAGCGGGCTGCAGGCCGACAAGCGGTTTGCCGAGGCAAGGCCCTGGTACGAAAAGGCGGCGGCGCAGAGGCATGCGCTCGCCACCAATAACCTGGCCTATCTCTACGACCTGGGGCTGGGCGTGCCACAGGATCGCCAGAAAGGTTTCGAGCTCTATTTGAAGGCCGCCGACCTCGGCTGGGCCGAGGCGATGTGGAACATCGCGAACATGTACGGCGCCGGCCAGCTGGGTGAGAAAGACCTGGTCAAGGCCTGCATCTGGGCCTGGCGTGCGCGCCGCTTCACATCGCCCGAGCAGGAGCAACTCCAGAAATTTCTTGATCGCATGGTGCCCCGGCTGGAAAGCCAGCTGACGACCGAACAGCAGGCGGCCTGCGACAAAGATGGGGGCGACTGGCAGCCCACGACTCAGGGGAGCCCCGGTTCATCGAGCGAGGCGCATCCGCCTCCCACATGAGCGACCCGCCCTTGCTCGCGCATGCGCGGGCGACGCAGCAGCCGGAAGACACAAGCTAGCGGACCGCTGTGCTGCGGCGTCCCGCCTGCAATGCACCTCAGCTCCAGCGCAGATCCGCCCCCGACAGCGGCAGCTGCCGCACCCGGTGCCCCGTCGCCGCGAAGATCGCGTTGCAGACGGCTGGGGCCAGCGGCGGGAAGGCCGGCTCACCCAGGCCGGTGATCGCGAAATCGGTTTTCAGGAAGTGCACGTCGATGCGCGTGGGCGACTCGGCGAGGCGGATCAGCGGGTAGTCGCCGAAGTTGCTCTGCACGATGCGGCCGTCCTCGATGTCCAGCCGGGCGTGCAGCAGCGTGCCGAGGGCGTCGATGACCGAGCCCTGCACCTGGTTCTCGGCGCCGCTGAGGTTGACGATCTGGCCGCCGATGTCGCTGACGACCGTCACGCGGTCCACCTTCAGCTCGCCGTCACGCGAGACGGTGACCTCGGCCACCTGGGCGATGTAGCCGCGGTGGCTGAAGTGGAAGGCGATGCCGCGACCCCGGCCTTTCGGCAATGGCGTGCCCCAGCCGGCCCGGCGCGCCACCTCCTGCAGCACATGGCGCATACGGCCGACGTGATAGGGCTGGCCGCGGCCGTCGCTGGCGGGCTTGGTCTCTTCCTGGCCCAGCAGGTCGAGGCGGAACTGCAGCGGGTCGCGGCCGGCGGCGTGGGCCAGCTCGTCGATGAAGCTCTGGAAGACCCAGGCGAACACGTTGCTGCCCGGCGCCCGCCACGGGCCCATCGGGATGCCGCATTCCAGCGGCGTCTGCTCCAGCAGGCAGTTGGGCACCCAGCGGCCAGGGAACTCGTCGCCACTGAGCGCCGCGCCGCTGCCGGGTTGCAGCTGGCTGCGGCCGTCGCGTTCCACGCGGTTGGCAAAGGTGACGAAGTGGTCGTGCCAGGCGACGACGCGCCCGTCGGCATCCACGCCGCCGCGCAGGAAATGGAAGCCGCCGGCGCGGAAGTGGTCGTGCTGCAGGTCGTCCTCGCGCGTCCACACCAGCTGCACGGGGGCCGCGACGCGCCTGGCGATGGCGGCGGCCTCGACGATGTAGTCGGAACTCAGCCGCCGCCCGAAGCCGCCGCCGCTGCGGGTGATGTGCAGCTTGATCTGTTCCTTGGGCAACCCTAGCGTGCTGGCGACGAGGTTCTGCCCGGCACCGGGGTTCTGCGTCGGTGCCCAGATCTCCATGACGCCGTCGTGCCACCAGGCGGTGCAGTTCTGCGGCTCGATGCTGGCGTGCGAGATGAAGGGGTACTCGTAGCGCGCCGTGACGGTCTTGGCGGCGCCCTGCAGCGCGGCGGCCACGTCGCCATCGCGCCTCAGCGTGGCGGCACCGGGCTGCGGGCCCAGCGTGTCGGCCTGCTGCACGAACTGGCGCCAGCTGTGCTGGGCGTAGCGGCCTTCGTCCCAGTCCACGCGCAGCTGCTTGCGTGCGCTGAAGGCGGCCCAGGTGTGGTCGGCCACGATGGCCACGCCGGGCAGCAGGCCGCGCAGGTCGCCCGTGCCGCCCTCGACGACGAAGGCGTCGCGCACGCCGGGCAGCGCCTTGATGGCGTCCAGGTTGGCGCCGCGCACCTTGCCGGCGAACACCGGCGACTTGACGAACACGGCGGTGAGCTGCCCGGGCTGGCGCACGTCGAGGCCGAACAGCGGCTTGCCGGTGACGACGGCCGCGTTGTCGACGCCGCCCACACGGGTGCCAAGCAGCTTGTACTGCCGCGGGTCTTTCAACTTGACCTCGTCGGCCTTGGGCATGGGCAGCTGCGCCGCGGCCGGCACCAGCGCACCGTAGCCGATGCGCCGCTTCGACGCCGCATGCACGACCTGCCCGCCCTCGGTGGCGAGTTCGGCCTCGGGCACCTGCCACTGCGCCGCCGCGGCACGCAGCAGCAGCAGGCGGGCGGTGGCGCCCAGGCGCTGAAAGTCGGTGTAGTTGTTGGGCGTGGACGTGGAGCCGCCGGCGCTCTGGTTGCCGTAGGCGGGGTCGAGGTCGCCCTGCTCGATGCGCACGTCCTGCCAGCGCACGTCCAGCTCCTCGGCCAGCACCATGGGCAGCGAGGTCTTGATGCCCTGGCCGATCTCGGGCTGCTTGGAGATCAGTGTCACGACGCCGGAGGTGGTGATGCGGATGAAGGCGTTGGGCTTGAATTCGGCGGCGCTGTCCATGCTGGCCGGCTTGCCGACGGCCTCGCCCGCGGCCGTGGACGCGCCTGGCAGCCATAGCCCGAGCAGCAGACCGCCGCTGCCCTGCAGCAGTTGCCGACGCGATGTGAGGACAGCGTTTCCTGGTGCACCCTTCGCGCTTCGCGCTGTCCCGCCAGGCGGGAGTTGAGCCCCTTCGGGCGGCCGTGCGGCGCTCATACCTTCTTCCCCTGGTGGTCCTGCGCGGCGATCTCGGCGGCACGGTGCACGCCGGCGCGGATGCGCACGTAGGTCGCGCAGCGGCACAGGTGACCATTCAGCGCGGCGTCGATGTCGGCGTCGGTGGGCTTGGGCGACTGCTTGAGCAGCGCGGCCGCCGTCATCAGCTGGCCGGCCTGGCAGTAGCCGCACTGCGGCACGTCCAGCTCTTGCCAGGCCCGCTGCAACGGGTGGTTGCCCTTGGCATCCAGGCCCTCGATGGTCGTGATGTCCAGGCCGGCTGCACCAGAGACGGGAAGCAGGCAGCTGCGCTGCGGCGCGCCGTTGACGTGGACCGTGCAGGCCCCGCACTGGCCGACGCCACAGCCGTACTTGGTGCCGACGAGGCCGAGCTGGTCGCGCAGCACCCACAGCAGCGGGGTGTCGGCAGCTACCTCGACGGCGTGCCGCTGCTGGTTGATGCGAAGGTTGTATCGGGGCATGAGCTGGCCTGGTTGACGGGGATGTGCCGTGGCGGGCGCGCGAAAGGATAGGTTGCCCTCGGACCCATGGCAAACGCGCTTGCTCGAAAAATGCAACCGCCACAGACGCAAAGTGCGCTTGGCGGCAAGGCTTGGCGAGCGCCGCGCCCACGCACAGAATCGCCAGGCCCTTGCTGCCCGGCTCGCCCATGAACCCACGCGTCCCTGCGGCCACACGCCGCACGACCCGGCCCGTCTTCTATCTGGCGCTGGCCTGCGTCTACGTGCTGATCACGGTGATCGGCTTCTCGCGCCGGTATTTCCTGCCCCTGTCGGACGGCAGCTTCACCGCGCCCGCCATCGTCCACGTGCACGGCATCATCACGTTGGGTTGGGTGGGCTTCGTGGTGCTGCAGTCCGCACTGGTGGCGACGGGGCGCACCTCGCTGCACAGGAGCCTCGGGATGGCCGGCATCGCGCTGGGGGCGCTGCTGGTGTTCACGGCCACGGAGCTCGTCCTCCTCCAGCTCGCGCGCGGACTCAAAGGGGATGGTCCGGCGCCACGGGAATTTGCGGCGCTGATGCTGTCCACACTCGTACTCATCGCCACGCTGTTCGGGACCGCCATTGCCCAGGTGAACCGCCCCGAGATCCACAAGCGCCTGATGACGCTGGCCACCATCGTGATCCTGACGCCGGCACTGGCCAGAATCATCCAGCTGGGGGCGCCATCGCTGAGCCGCCTGGCCCGCAATGACCTTGCGGTGTGTGCGAGCGACGCCCTCGCCCTCGCCGTCATCACCATCGACGCCCGGTGGCGCGGCCGGCCGCACCCGGCCTACCTGCTCGGCGGAGCCGGTATCGTCGCGGTCCAGCTGGCTGCGCTGCTGCTGCGTTCGACCCCGCTCTGGCGCAGTGCCACCGACTGGCTGGCCAGCCTGGTCGGCTAGGGCCGTGTTCCCCCAACTTCTGCATCCGTTCCGTCCATGCGCTTCGTCCACTTCCACCTCGTGTCGCTGGCCCTTGCCGCCGGTCTCGCCAACGCCGCGCCACTGCCGGCACCGGCCCGCGCCGAAGTCGACGCGCTGCTGGCCCGCCTGCAATCGTCCGGTTGCGAGTTCAACCGCAACGGCAGCTGGTATGCCGGTGCCGACGCCAAGGCACATCTGCTGAAGAAGCTGGACTACCTGGAAGGCAAGGACCTGGTGAAGACCGCAGAGCAGTTCATCGAGCTGGGCGCGTCCACCAGCAGCATGAGCGGCAAACCCTACCTGGTGCGCTGCGCCGGCAAGGCGCCGGTGGAGAGCGCCAAATGGCTGACGGCCGAACTGCAGCAGGTGCGCGCGGTACGGGCTGCATCCAGCCCGCGCTGAAGCTGGCCCTTTGCCCTAAGCTCACGGTCGGCCGCAAGACCGGCCTGGCAAAACAACTCAGGGAGAACCATGCGCCTCGCCATCGCCCCACTGCTGTCTCTGTGCCTGCTCGGCCCCTGTGTCGCCGCCGACACCGCCGCCGAAGCGCCCACGCCGCCCGCGTCCGCCGCCTCGGAAGCCGCCAAGCCAGGCCCGACACTGCACCAGCGCGTCTACCAGCTGCAGCACCGGCTGATCCCCAACTGGGTGCACAAGAGCTCGGGGGCGTTCTACACGGCGCTGGCCGTCGGCGACCTGGCACGGCTGCGTGAGGTCGCCAGCGAGCTGGTCTCGCCCGAGTACGCCGCGGGCATCAAGGTCACGCCCTACCCGGCGCTGGAGGGTGTGCTCATCGAGTACCCCACGCCGCAGACGTCGCCGCTGTGCTATTTCGAGTTCGTGCACGTCAACGGCAAGAGCAGCACCGGCTACGAGATCTACACCTACGAGAAGACGCTGAAGCTGCCCGGCCTGGACTACGGCTACGGGGTCGTCGGCAGATGGACGCCCGAGGGCGCGCACGCCAACATGGGCGGCCGCAACTATCAAGACGCTGAGTCTTTTGTGCGCGACCTCAAGCTCGACAAGGAACCGAGCAAAACTGCCGAGAAACCGACCTGACGACCGTCAGGCCATCCGCCCTTCGCTAAGCTGCCATGCTTGGCCCCGAAGATGCAGCCATAGCTGCCCGAGCGGCCCTCCGATATGAATGAGCTGTTGACCTGGATCCTGGCCGCCGCGCTGGCGGTGGTTGTCTTGTTGCTGTTGTGGCTGGGCCGTCGGCGCCAGCAGCGTGCGCTCGACGCCGCCGAACACCGCGAGGCCCAGCGCATGGCGCTGGAGCAGGCCGAACACGTCGCACGCGCCCAGCGCCTCGCGACCGAGCGCGACGAAGCGCAAGCCCCCGACGAGCCGCCGCTGGAAGCCGCGGCAGCAGCCCGCCGGCTGGCCGATGAAGCGCTCCAGCACGCCGACGCCGAGCGTGAAGCCGACGAAGTCACCCGCCGCATCGCCGAAGCCGAGGCCACCCGCCTGGCCCGCGAGCAGGCCGAACACGAAGCCGCCCGCGCCGCCGAGCAAGCCCGCGCGCAGCAGGAGGCCGAACGCGAGACCCGTGAACGCGCCGAGCGCGAAGCCGCTGAGGCAGCGCGCCAGGCCGCTGAGGCCGAGGCCGCCCGTGTCGCCGCCGAAGCCCAGGCCCGTGAGGAGGCCGAACGGCTGGCCCGCGAACAGGCCGAACGCGAAGCCGCGGAACACGCCGCGCGTGAGGCTGCCGAAGCGGAAGCTGCCCGCCAGGCTGCAGAGGCCGAGGCCGCCCGCGCTGCCGCCGAAGCCCAGGCCCGTGAGGAGGCCGAACGGCTGGCCCGCGAACAGGCTGAACGCGAAGCCGCGGAACGTGCAGTGCGTGAGGCCGCTGAAGCGCAAGTCGCTCGCCAGGCAGCAGAGGCCGAAGCCGCCCGTGTTGCCGCCGAAGCCCGGGCCCGCGAGGAAGCCGAACGGCTGGCTCACGAGCAGGCCGAACGCGAAGCTGCGGAACGCGTCGCGCGTGAAGCCGCCGAGGTCCAGGCGGCGCGCGAAGCCGAAGCTGCCGCTGCGGCCGCAGCCCCCACGCGTGAGCTGCGCGCCGACGAAACGCTGGTGCTGGTCGCCGACGATTCCAAGATCGTGCGCGTCAAGCTCAGCCGCCTGCTGGCGGCCCAGGGCTACCGTGCCGCACTGGCCGAGAGCGGCGAGCAGGCGCTGGAGCTGATGGCCGCCGAGCGCCCGCACCTGCTGATCACCGACGTCGAGATGCCGGGCATCGACGGCTTCGAGCTGACGCGCCTCGTGCGCGCCGCGGCCGACACGGCAGCCCTGCCCGTCGTCATGATCACCGGCTCCGACGACAAGCAGGAGGAAGCCCGCGCCGCCGGCGTCACGCAGTTGCTCGGCAAGCCCTATTCCGAAGAGGCGCTGATCGCCGCCATCGAAGCCGCGCGCCTGGCGGTCAAGGTTCCGGCCTAGGCCTTCGCGGCCTTTGGTCTACGAGCCGCGGGGCGCTGGTGCGCCCGCGACGGAACCTGCCGTCAGTCCAGCTCGAACTGCACGCCCATCTTGAGCACCCAGCGGTCCGCGCCGCCCGACGTGCGCAGCGCCTGCCCCACGCCCAGGTTGAGCCGGCCGAAGGACGCCTGCCGGTCCCACACCGCGTACAGCGTCTCGTCGCGTCTGGAGCCAGTCAGCGGGTGGCGCAGCGGGCCCCAGTCGCCGTAGTACTCGGCGCCCACTTCGTCCTGCTGCGACGCCCGAACGGCGACCTTGGCCGAGGGCTGGAAGCGCACCGGTCCTTCCCCCCGCTTCAGCGGGCTTTCCAGCGAGGGGTTGAGGACCACGCGGTAGCTGCCGCCCCGGTAGCCGACGATGGGGTTCACATCCAGGTGCGCTTCCGCTTCGGCCTCGTAGACCGAGGCGGTGCGCCCCACGTCGGCCCGCACGCCCCAGAACCAGCCGGCGTCCTCGTCGTGCGGCGCCACGTACTGCAGCTCCACCGCCAGCCCCTCGACCTTGTGTCGCCCCGAGGTGTAGGTGTAGGGCAGCTCCAGCCCCACGGCCCACCCGTTGGCGATGCCGTAGTTCACCTCGCCCAGCACCTGCCCGACCCGACGCGGCAGGCCCGACCCGGCGCGCGTGTGCGCCAGCGAGGCGACGGTCTCCACCTCCACCTCGCCCGGCGCCGCGACATCGTCCGAATAGACCACCAGCTCGAAGGGCGCGGCCAGGGCCGCCGTCGTGGTGCCGAGTGCCAGCAGGCAGGCGGCCGTGATGCGGGGGATCATGAGGGTCAAGATGCCGGCAGGATGGGTTGCGCGAGGCGCGGATTCTCAGCGCGGCGCGCCGACCGCCAGCCGTCCCGGCCCGGGCCGGCCTGGGCAGACGGCTTCGCGCAAGCGTGGGGCGCATCAACGCAACACTGCGACACACACCGCCGTCATGCGCCGAAGTAGAGTTTTCTGCCGTCGGCCGCACCCGGCTGGCAACACTTCCAAGGATTCAAGATGACTTCCACGACTCTGCTGCGCATCGCCCTGGTCTCCGCCGCCCTGGTGACCAGCTCCTCCCTGACGTTCGCCGCCGGACCGCGCCAGAACCATCACTGCAAGCTGGCCGACGGCACCATGGACATGGCCAAGACCAAGAAGGCCTGCCTCGCCGACAAGGGCACCTGGGTCAAGGACGCCCCGGCCGCCGACGCCGCCTCGGCGCCCAAGAAGTAAGGCCGCCACGGGATCGGGGTCGGCAGCGCGCCGCCCCGTCCCCGGTCGTGCGCGCCTGCGCGCCGGCCCTGTTCCCGGTTGAAACAGCGCAGACACCTTCGGGTCTCGCTGTCGCGCTATCGTTGGCGCTTCCACCTCCGTGAGTCCCCGATGCGCCTTGCCCTCCTGACCGTCCTGGCCCTGGCCGCCGCCACCGCTGCCAACGCCAGTTCCTTCGCCTCGTCCGCCGCCGATGCCGGTTCCTCCGCATCGGGCAGCGTGTCCGACTCGTTCAAGGCCTCATCCAACAGCAGCGGCGGCGGTGGCGACAGGTATGCCGAAGGCCGCTACCGCGTCACCGAGGTCGCCCAGGCCGACGCCGGCAAGCTGACGTTGAAGATGGCCCGCGAGGGCGCCGATCCCGTCGAGCTGACGCTGCCGCAGCAAGCGCTCGCCGCGCGCGCCGTCAACGTCGGCGATGAGGTGCAGGCCACGCCCCAGCCCTACGGCGTCGCCTTCGCCCATGCCGACACGGGCCAGGCCTTCTTCCTCGTGCTGGAGGACACCTGGCACCGCGAACTGGCCGCGCACGTCGTCAAGCCTTGATCCGGGCCGCGCTGGCGGCGCTGGGGCTGGTGGCCGCGGGCGCCGCCCAGGCCGGCTCGCTGCTGCCGCAGGGATGCAGCCGCCCGGTCGCCGTCAACGCCGTCCAGCAGGACCGCCTGCTGCGCTTCACCGCCGTCGTGCGCGACGCGCTGGCCGCGTCGGGCGCCCGGGCCGCGCTGATCGCCCGCTCGGGCACCGACCTGTCGCGCCTGGGCCTGCGCTACTCGCACGCCGCCGTCGCGCTGGCCGACGGCCTGGACACGCCCTGGGCCGTGCGCCAGCTCTACTACTCGTGCGACGAGGGCCAGCCGCGCCTGTTCGACCAGGGCCTGGCCGGCTTCGTGACCGGCAGTGACGACATCCACCTCGGCTTCATCAGCGTGCTGCTGTTGCCCCCCGAAGCCGCCGGCCGGCTGGCCGACGCCGCGCTCGACAAGCCGCTGGCGCTGGGCCTGCTGAACGCCCGCTACAGCGCCAACGCCTACCCCTTCAGCACGCGCTACCAGAACTGCAACCAGTGGGTGGCGGAGCTGCTGGCCGCGTCCGTGGCCGGCACCGCCTCCCGTGCGGACGCCCAGGCCTGGCTGAAGCACGAAGGCTATGCACCCGAGCCGGTGCACGCGCCGCCGTGGCTGATGCTGGCCGGCCTCTTCGTGCCCTGGGTCCATGTCGACGACCACCCGCGCGAGCTGCTGGACGCGGGCACCGTGATGACCAGCCTGCCGAACAACCTGGAGGCGTTCGCGCAAGCGCGCTGGCCCACCGCGCGGCGCCTCGAGTTCTGCCACGGGCCGCAGGGCGTCGTGCAGCGGGAAGGCGGCGCGCCGCTGGCAGCCGGCTGCGTGCCGCAGGACGGCGACCGGGTGACCGCGTTGAACTGAGGAAGCCGCGCCGATGCCGACCGACCCCACCGCGCGCCAGGTGGCCGACCTCATCGCCCGCTACACGCCCGAGATGGCCGACGCCATCACGGCCTGCCGACGCAAGCTGTGCGCCCGCGTGCCGCGCGGCTACGAGCTGGTCTACGACAACTACAACGCACTGGCCATCGGTTATGCCTGGGCTGACAAGGCCTCGGCCAGCCTCGTGTCCATCGCGGCCTACCCGCGCTGGGTGACGCTGTTCTTCCTGTACGGCAAGGACCTGCCCGATCCCGACGGCCTGCTCGAAGGCGATGGCGTGCGCGTGCGCAGCATCCGCCTCGATGCACCCGGCGACCTGGACCGCCCGGCCGTGCGCCGGCTGCTGGATCTGGCGCTGGCGCCGCACGAGGCGGACTTCGCTGCCGCGCCACCGCTGAAGACCGTCATCAAGGCCATCACGGCCAGGCAGCGCGAGCGCCGGCCGGCCTGACCGGCCGACCCGCGCCGCGAGGTGCCGGGTCTTGCCGACACGCCAAAAACTCGACAGAACTGCGGATGCCAGGTGGGCCGCCGCTGCGCACAGTCCATCCCCACAACACCGACTCATCTTGCTGGGGGCAGCCATGGACGATTTGCTGGAACACGCCGTCGAGACGGCGACGCATGAACACGCGACCGACGCACCGGAGCTGCGTGGCTCGTCGTTCGACTACCTGACGCAGCCAGGCACCGACCTGGCCGCCAAGGCCCAGGCCTTCCACGCCTGGGCGCAGACGCGCGTGAGCCACGGTGTGTTCCCATACGCCAAACGCCTCGGCGGCCGGCCGGGCGCGACGGCCGAGCTGACGCTGCTGGACGGCCAGCGCCATGCGGGGCTGAACTTCTCGTCGCAGGAGTACCTGTCACTGGCCCGCCACCCGCTGGTCTGCGCGGCGGCACAGCAGGCCATGGACCGCTTCGGCGTGCACAGCGCCGGCTCGACGGCGCTGGCCGGCAACGTCGAGGAGGCCGCGGCGCTGGAGGCCGAGCTGGGCGAGCTGCTGCGCACGCCCGAGGTGCTGCTGTTCCCGACCGGCTGGGCCGCCGGCTTCGGTGCGATCAAGGGCCTGGTGCGCGAGACCGACCACATCGTCATCGATCAGCTCGCCCACAACTGCCTGCACGAGGGTGCCCGTGCGGCGACGCCCAACATCCACCTGCACCGGCACCTGGACGTGGACCACGTCGAGCGCCTGCTCAAGCGCGTGCGCCAGCGCGACCCGCGCAACGGCATCCTCGTCGTCACCGAGGGCTGCTTCTCGATGGACGCCGACTCGCCCGACCTGCGCCGGCTGCAGCTGCTGGCGCGCGAGCACGGCGCGCTGCTGATGGTGGACGTGGCGCACGACCTCGGCTGCCTGGGCCCCGGCGGCACGGGCCAGCTCGGGCTGCAAGGCATGCTGGGCCAGGTGGACCTGGTGATGGGCTCGTTCTCCAAGACCTTCGCGTCCAACGGCGGCTTCGTCGCCAGCCACGACCCGGCGATCAAGGAGTACCTGCGCTTCTACGCCGCGCCCAACACCTTCTCCAACGCGCTGTCGCCGGTGCAGGTAGCCATCGTGCGCGCCTGCCTGGCCATCGTGCGCAGCGGCGAGGGCCAGCAGCGGCGCGACCGGCTGATGCAAGCCATCGTCGGCCTGCGCGGCGCGCTGACCGAGCAGGGTGTCACCGTGCTGGGGCACCCGTCGCCCATCGTGCCGGTGATGCTGGGCCCGGACGCGCTGGCCCGCGTGGCCTGCCGCGAGATGAGCCAGGCCGGGCTGCTCGCCAACGTCGTCGAGTACCCGGCCGTGTCGCTGAACAGCGCACGGCTGCGCATGCAGGTCATGGCCGACCACACGCCGGCGCTGTGCCAGACGGCGGCCCGCATCGTGGCCGACTCACTGCAGCGCGCGCGGGTACTGACGGGCGAATTCCACTGAAGAGCGGCGACGCCTTGCGGGCCGAGCGCCGGGCCGCTCCCAAGCCGGCCCGCCATAGGCGATGTGCTTGCGGCTCGATGCCGCAAGCATCGCCGTCCCCTCGGGGGCTGAGGCCGGACACGACAAGTCCTGAGGACTTGTCGTGCCTGCCGAAGAGCAGCCGCTCTGCCGGCTGCGCGGTCTGCAAGACCGACTGGGCACGCCCGCGTTCAGCGCGGCGAGACCATGCGAGGGGCACTTCACCCCCGTGCTGGGATGTTGAGCCCGCGCTGCACGGCCGGCCGCGCGAGGAAGGCCTGCAGCACGCGGTCGACCTCCTTGAAGTCGGCATAGCCCACCAGCTCGCCGGCCTCGTAGAAGCCGGCGAGGTTGCGAACCCACGGAAAGATGGCGATGTCGGCGATGCCGTACTCGTCGCCCACCACCCAGGCCTTGCCCTGCAGGTGCCGGTCCAGCACGGCCAGCAGGCGGCGCGACTCGGCCACGTAGCGATCGCGCGGACGCTTGTCTTCAAACTCCTTGCCGGCGAACTTGTGGAAGAAGCCGACCTGGCCAAACATCGGCCCGATGCCGCCCATCTGGAACATCAGCCACTGCAGGGCCTCGTAGCGCCGCGCCGGGTCCTGGGGCAGCAGCCGGCCGGTCTTGTCGGCAAGGTAGATCAGGATGGCGCCGCTCTCGAACAGCGGCAGCGGTTCACCGCCCGGGCCGTCGGGGTCGATGATGGCGGGAATCTTGTTGTTCGGGTTCAGCGACAGGAACTCGGGGCTCAGCTGGTCGTTGGTGTCGAACTTCACCAGATGCGGCTCGTAGGGCAGGCCCAGTTCCTCCAGCGCGATCGACACCTTCACGCCGTTGGGTGTGGGCAGCGAATAGAGCTGCAGAACGTCGGGCCGCGTCGCGGGCCACTTCTTCGTGATCGGGAACGAGCTGAGCTTGTCGGTCATGGCGTCGGGGGGACGGGGCTGAGGTCGCCGCGACTGTAGGGGCGGCGCATTGCCCCTGCACCGGCCAGGACTTGGCGACCGTGCTCAGGCCCAGGGCAGGCGGCGGACCTGCCCGCCGGCACGCAGCGTGTTGTGCACTTCGGCGACGGCGTCGGTCTCGCGCAGCAACTGCTCGATCAGCTCCGCCGCGGCCGGCGACACGACGCGGGCGCGGTAGGCGATGTCGCGCGCCGCCAGGCCGATGCCGTCGAACTCGGCGCTGGCCTCGACCTCCACGGCGGTCAGCTCGATCCGCAGCCGCGCCGCCTCTCGGTAGAGGTCGTTGCAGTAGCAGGTGGCCAGCGCCAGCATCAGAAACTCACCGCCATTGACGGCCGAGCCGCCACCGGCGCGGCCGTCAATGGCAAGCGGCTTGGCCTGGCCGGCGGTCGCGACGTGGACGGCATGGCTGGCGGCGGTGTTGCTGACTTGCGCGGTGATCTGCATGCGGGCTCCCGGTGGACGCGCGCCGGAGTTTGCGCCAGTGACGGGCCGACGCCCACGCCGCGTGAAAATCCACGCATGACCTCCACCGTCCCTCCCGCCACGCCCCCCTCGCGGCTGACCCTCTACCTGCAGCTGATCCGCTGGGACCGCCCGGCCGGCTGGTTGCTGCTGCTGTGGCCGACGCTGGCCGCGCTGTGGATCGCGGCGGACGGCTTTCCCGGCTGGCATCTGGTGGCCGTGTTCACGCTTGGCACGGTGCTGATGCGCTCGGCAGGCTGCTGCGTCAACGACGTGGCAGACCGCGAGTTCGACCGCCACGTGAAGCGCACCGCCGGCCGGCCGGTGACGACGGGCGCGGTGTCGGTGAAGGAGGCGCTGCTGCTCGGCGCAGCGCTGTCGCTGGCGTCCTTCGGCCTCGTGCTGACGACCAACCCGCCGGCCATCCTGTTGAGCTTCGCGGCGCTGGCGGTGGCCATCGCCTACCCGTTCGCCAAGCGCGTGCTGGCGATGCCGCAGGCGGTGCTGGGCATCGCGTTCTCGTTCGGCATCCCGATGGCGTTCGCCGCGGCGCTGGGCGGCACGGAGTGGAACCTGCGCGCGGTGCCGCTGTCGGCCTGGGCGCTGCTGGTCGCCAACCTGTTCTGGGTGCTGGCCTACGACACCGAGTACGCCATGGTGGACCGCGACGACGACCTGCGCATCGGCGTGCGCTCGTCGGCCATCGCGCTGGGCCGCTGGGACGTGGCCGGCATCATGATGTTCTACGCCACCTACCTCGCGATGTGGGCCGGCCTGGGCCTGCGGCTGGGGCTGGGGCGCTGGTTCCTGGCCGGCATCGCGGTGGCCGCGGCGCAGGCGCTGTGGCACTACACGCTGATCCGCCACCGCCAGCGCGCCGAGTGCTTCACCGCCTTCCGCTCCAACCACTGGCTGGGTTTCGCGGTGTTCGCCGGCACGGTCGTGGACCTCGGCCTGCGCTGAGGTGAAAAGTAACAACTCCTCCCAGCGGAGCGCTTTCGTCACCTCGCCGTCACAGCGCTTACATTGCCCCGCGAATCACAGGGAGTGAGAGCAATGACGAGAACGATCCGCGGGGCCGCGCTGCTGGCTGCCGCACTGGGGCTGGCGCTGAGCGGTTGCGGCGGTGGCGGTGGCAGCGGCGGTAGTGTCGGCGCGCCGGTGGTGGGCAACCCCGACACCCCGCTGTACGGCCCGGCCGGGCCGTCTTCCAGCTTCGCGCAGCAATGCGCATCCAACAACACGCTGGCCGCGGGCAACCTGCGCACTGCGTCCCTCTCCACCGAGAAGAGCTGGCTGCGCGCCTACTTCGACGAGGCCTACCTGTGGCGCGACGAGGTGCCCAGCGTGAACCCCAACCTCGCCAGCTACAGCGGCAGCGACACCTACGTCGCGATGGACAACTACTTCGAGGCGCTGAAGACGACCGGCGTGACCGGCAGCGGCCAGCTGCGCGACCGCTTCAGCTTCACCTACCCGACGACCGAGTGGCAGGCGCTCAGCGGCAGCGGCGTCGAGGCCGGCTACGGCATCGAGTGGACGCTGGCGAGCGTGACGCCGCCGCGCCAGATCCGCGTCGCCTACGTGGAGGCCGGCAGCCCGGCCGACCTGGCCGGCATCGTGCGCGGCGACCAGCTCGTCACGGCCGATGGCACCAGCGCCGACACGACCTCCAACACCGGCACCGACGCGCTGAACGCAGCGCTCTACCCGGGCCAGGCCGGCACCGCGCACAACTTCACGTTCACGCGCAACGGCGGCGCCACGATCACCCGCAGCCTGACGAGCGCGGCCGTCACGCGCACGCCGGTGCCCATTGCCAAGGTCGTGACGACGCCGCTGGGCACCAAGGCCGGCTACGTGCTCTTCAACGACCACAACGCGCCGTCGGAAGCCCAGCTCATCACCGCGATGCGCAGCTTCCAGACGCAGGGCGTGCAGGAACTGGTGCTGGACCTGCGCTACAACGGCGGCGGCTACCTCTACATCGCCAGCGAGCTGGCCACGATGATCGCCGGCACCACGCGCACCGCCGGCCAGGCCTTCGAGACGCTGAAGTACAGCGCCAAGCGCAGCAGCGAGAACACGACGACGCCGTTCTTCACCACGTCCTGCAACCTCGTCGGCAACAGCTGCACGACGCAGGACGCCCTGCCGACGCTGAACCTCGCCCGCGTCTACGTGCTGGCGCAGTCGGGCACCTGCTCGGCCAGCGAATCGGTCATCAACAGCCTGCGCGGCGTGGGCGTGGACGTGGTGCTGGTGGGCGGCAAGACCTGCGGCAAGCCCTATGGCTTCACGCCCCGGGACAACTGCGGCGTCACCTACTTCCCGATCGAGTTCGCCGGCGTCAACGCGCAGGGCTTCGGCGACTACGCGGACGGTTTCGAGCCGAGCGCCACCGGCACGGCTGGCACGCGCTTCGTCAAGGGCTGCACGGTGGCCGACGACATGGGCCACGCGCTGGGCGACACGAGCGAGTCCATGCTGGCCTCGGCGCTGGGCCACGTGGACCGCGGCAGCTGTCCGGTGCTGGCGAGCGGCAGCAGCGCCACGGTGCACGCGCAGAGCGCGGCCAGCGGCGAGGGCGGCAGCGCGGCGCTGACGCTCAGGCGCAACCCGGCGCGCAACAACCGGATCTGGCTGGGCCGTTAGCACCTCGCCCAAGGAGTACCTTGGTCGGGACCACTCTGCGGCCAGCGGCCGCAGAGCTTCGGCAGGCACGACAAGTCCACAGAACTTGTCGTGTCCGGCCTCAGCCCCGAGGGGACTAGCCCTTCTTGTTCACGCCGCCAGGGAACTTGGCCCGGATCGCGTCGGACCAGCGCAGCAAGCCCAGCGTCTCCTCGTGCGGCATGCGCGGGCTCTCCAGCAGGCCGGCGCGGATGCAGGCCTGCGCTTCGGCGATCTCGCCCTCGAAGCCGTTGACGACGTGCGGCGCGTCGAAGCGCCGGGCCGGCTCCTTGCGCGTGACCAGCTCGACGGCCTCGGAGCCCCAGAAGTCCACCGGGAAACGCAGCCCGGCCTTGGAGCCCAGTGCCTCGAACGCGTTGACCGACGACGCGTCGAAGCCGCAGCGGAACTGCGACGTGATGCCGCCAGGGAAATGCAGCGTCGCCGTCACGGACGCGTCCACGCCGGTGGGCGCCAGCGTCGCCGCCACGTCGATGGACAGCGGCTCCGGGCAGGCGCCGCCGTTGAACTGCTGCAGCACCCAGCGCGTCACCACGAGGTTGTAGATGCCGATGTCCCACAGCGAGCCGCCGGCCAGCGCCGGGTTCCAGTTGCGGTGCTCGGGGTCGTAGCCGGACGAGAAGCAGAAGCTCGACTGCATCGCCCGCAGCTCGCCGATGGCGCCGTCGCGCAGCATCTGGCCGGCGAGGTCGTAGGCCGGCAGGAAGCGCGTCCACACCGCCTCCATCAGGAACACGCCCTTCGCGCGCGCCAGGTCGATGAGTTCCTGGCCCTCCTCCAGCGACGTGACCAGCGGCTTCTCGCACAGCACCGGCTTGCCCGCCTCCAGCGCGGCGCGGATGTACTCGCCATGGTTGGAGTGCGGCGTGGCGATGTAGACCGCGTCCACGGACGTGTCGGCCAGCAGGTCCGCCAGCGCTGTCGTCACGCGCGCAGGCGCACCGTCGCGCTTCCACTGCTCGGCGTAGGCCTGGCCTTTCGCCGCGTCACGCGCGAACACGGCGGCCAGCCGCGCGCCCGGCACGGCGGCCAGCGCCCCGGCAAAACGGTTGGCGATGCCGCCGGGGCCGATCACGCCCCAGTTGAAAGTCTGCTTGTCGTCATGGGCCATGGCTGAGTGCCTTCACGAGGTCGGATTGAGTCAGGATGCCGACGAGACGAGCCTGCTCGCCGACGATGGGAAGGTGGTGGTGGCCGCTGTCCGAGAACAGCGGCACCAGCTCGGCGATGGCGCGGTCGGCACTGGCCACGCGCACCTGGCGTGTCATGATCTGGCCGACGACCTCGGGCTTGCTGGAGTGCGTGGTCGGCGAGGCCTTGAGCAGCGTCTGCAGCCGGCCGGCCAGGCCCTCGCGCTGCTGGCCTTCAGCGGCACGCATGAAGTCGGCGCGCGTGACGATGCCGACGATGCGCTGCACGCGGTCCACGACCGGCAGCGCCTTGATGCGGTGCTGCTGCAGCAGCGCCCAGGCCTCGGCCAGCGGCGTGCCGAACTCGACGGTGACGACGGGGCTGGACATGATGTCCGCGCAGCGCAGCCCGCCCAGGCGGTTGCGGTAGCTCAGCAGCTCGGCCTCGTGCAGCAGGCCGGCAAGGTCGTCGCGCGGCACGTCCAGCACCTGGTTGTAGCGGGCCAGCACGGCGTCCAGCTCGGCATCGCCAAAGCGCGGCGGCGCGACCGTCGCGCCCTGGGCCGGCGCGGGCGCCTGCTGGGCGTGCGGGTAGCGGCGGCCGGTGAGCGTGTTGTAGGCCATGCCGGCCGTCACCAGCAGCAGCGAGTTCAGCGCCACCGGCGCGAAGGCAAAGTGCCAGTCGTGCGTGGCCGTCAGCACCATCAGCAACCCGGCCGCGCCGCCGGGCGGGTGCAGGCAGCGCAGCAGAAACATCGCGCCGATGGCCAGCGCGACGGCGACCGCCGCCGTCTGCAGCGGCGGCAGCGGCAGCCAGTTCATGCAGGCGATGCCGGCCAGCGCCGACACCGTGTTGCCGCCGACGACGGCCCAGGGCTGGGCCAGCGGGCTGGCCGGCACGCCGAACACCAGCACCGCGCTGGCGCCGATGGGGGCGACCAGCCACGGCAGCCCCGCGGGCAGCGTCATGCGGCTCAGCAGCGCGGCGATCAGCAGCCCGAGAAGGGCGCCGAGCACGACCCGCAGCCGCTCGCGCGCATTGACGGCCTGCGGCGCAGGCCGCAGCGCGTTCAGCAGAGCGATGACACGATCAGGCAGGGAAGCAGCAGTAGACATGGGCGGCGGCTGGGCTTGAAGCCAAGCCGCCGATTGTGTGCGCCACCAGCACCCGCCCCGGTTCAACCGGGTTTCAGATGACTCAGGCTTTCCCGAGCAGCCCGCTCATCTGCACCTTCAGCACCTGCGCCTGGGCGCGGCGCTCCTTGGTCGCGGCACGCTGGTAGGCGGCCTCGGCCTTCTCGCGCAGCGCGATGGCACGCTCCAGCGCCTCCTGGTAGCGCTCGATGGTGTAGGTGTTTTCGGTGCCGATGTAGACGCTGCGCGCCAGCGGCGTGTCGCCGAAGCGGGGCAGGGTTACCGCGAAGCTGCAATCACGGACACGACTTCCCGCACGCTGGCGAACGATGGGGCCGGAGATGCCCGACGGCAGGTCGCTCTGCTTCTTGCGGCTGGGCGTGCGGCGCAGGCGCGATGGCGCCGGCATCGTCGCGATGCGTTTCAGCAATTCCTTGGTCGCCAGCGCCAGTGCGCGCCGCGCGCCGCTGCCGTCCTGGCTGTGATCGGAAAACAGCTTGGTGCCGCCATAGCGCAGCTGCCAGCCATGGGTGGAAAGATGGTCGATGCGCTGAATGCACTGCGGCACGAGAAAACGCTCGCCAGTGAAGATCGCCACGTCACGGGTCTTCATGTTGTTGCCCCACTTCTTCTGCCCGCCTGCTGTACGCGGCAGGTCGTCTAACGCCCCTCTGCTACGGCACAGTTTATGGGCGTTCTTTGATTTGCCGCTAATTTATGACTGCGTGAAAACATTTCCACTGCCAAAAGTCAGCTCGCGGACAGCTAAAACGTCCCCGCAATCAAGGGGTCAGCGCCGCCGCCCCGGGCGTTGACCGGTCAAACCCGGAGCGAACAGCTCCATCACGCGCAGCTGCGCGCCGCTGCGGCTGAAGACGGAGTTGCGCGACCACAGCATCTGTGCCGGCATGGCCGCGCCCGTGGCCGCCTGCCACTGGCGCGCGGCGTGCCGGCGCGTATGGCCGTGGCGCGAGAGCCGGCGCGGCTGCAGCTCGCTGCGGTGGATGCGGTAGTCGTCGTACAGCAGATGCGCCAGCGGCTTGGCGCCCAGGCCCTTGAGCGCCCGCCAGGGGCCGATGGTGGCGCGCTGGTGCACGGCCGAGCGCGCCCAGATCAGCGGCTCGCCGTCGACTCGCAGGATGACCTCGCGCACGACCGTCAACCCGCGCGGCGGCAGGCCCAGAGCGGCGCGCTCCAGTGCGCGGAACGGCGCGACGCGCTGGCGCAGCACCTGCACGCTGAAGCGCTCGCCCAGCCGGGCCAGCCGCCGGCTCAGCGAGCCGGGCGCCCGCAGCCAGTCGCGCAGGCTGTCGCGCGTGGCGATGCCCATCGGGCTCAGCCGAACTCTTTGCCGAGCTCCGCGGCGCGCTTCTGCGCCGCCAGCACCGCGCGGCGCACGGCGGCGTCGACGCCGTCGGCCTGCATCGACGTGATGGCCGCGTACGTCGTGCCGCCCTTGCTCGTCACGCGCTCGCGCAGCGTCGTGGGCGACTCGTCGGACGCCAGCCCCAGCGCGGCGGCGCCGCCGCAGGTGGCCAGCGCCAGGCGGCGGCCCTGCTCGGCGCTCAGGCCCATGTCGACGGCCGCGGCCGTCATGGCCTCGACGAAGAAGAAGAAGTAGGCCGGGCCCGAGCCCGACAGCGCGGTCACCGCATCGAGGTCGTCCTCGCGGTCCACCCACAGCGTCTGGCCGGTCGGCGCCAGCAGCCGCTCGACGGCCGCACGCTCGTCGGCCGACACCGCCGGCCGCGCGTACAGGCCCGCGATGCCCTGGCCGATCAGCGCCGGCGTGTTGGGCATGCTGCGCACGACGCGCTCGCTGCCGGTCGCGGCCACCAGAGAATCGGTGCGGATGCCGGCCATGACCGACAGCTGCAGCGCGCCGGAGAGCCACGCCTTCAGCGGCGCGGCGGCCTCGGCGAAGAGCTGCGGCTTGACGGCCCACACGACCGTGGTCGCGCGCGCCAGGCTGGCATCGCCGGCGGCCAGCGCCTGCAGGCCGAAGTCGCGGGCGAGCTTCTCGCGCTGCGGCTCGTGGGGTTCGACGACAAGGATCTGGGCGGCGCTCAGGCCGGCTCGCAACAGCCCGCCGATGATGGCGCTGGCCATGTTGCCGCCGCCGATGAAGGCGATCTGTTCTGCACTCATGGGGCGGAAGTCTAGGGGAGGCGCATCGGCCGTGTTTCCACCGAACAAAGCAGCAACAAGGCCGGGCTATGGTCACGGTCCATGAGCCTCGCCCGCCCCGACCGCCGCACGCTGCTGTTCACCGCCCTGTCGCTCACGCTGGCCGGCTGCGCCAGCGGCCCGCCCGCCCCCAAGCCCTGGGCCGAGGTCGCGACGCGCGAGCTGGGCCTGTCGCTGGCCGGCTTCGAGGTGCTGGGCCGCCGCGTGACCGTCACGCGCAGCGCCACGGCCGCCGCCGCGACGCCCGTCGTCGTCTATCTGCCGGGCCTGGGCCAGGCGAGCGACGCCGGCCAGCGCTGGGCCACCGTGTGGGCGCAGGCCGGCTACACGGTACTGGCGGTGCAGCCGCTGGAGGCGGATGAAGCCGCCTGGCGGTCCGAGCTGTCGCGCACCGGCGAGTTCCGCGAGCTGGGCCTGCTGCATTACGGCAGCGCGTTGCGCGCCGACCGCCTGGCCGCGCTGCGCCGCCTGCTGCCGGCGATGCAGGCGGCCCAGCCCGCGCTGGACTGGCGCCACGCCGCGCTGGCCGGCTACGACACCGGGGCACAGACGGCGCTGGACGCGCGCGGCGACGCCGGCTGGCAGGCCGTCATCGCGATCAGCCCGCCGGCCATGCAGGCGCCCGCCAGCGGCATGGCGACGCTGGTCGTCACCAGCGACGTCGACCAGGACCCGCTGGGCCTGCTGCACAGCCCCGCCGAACGCCGCCAGGCCTTCGACTCGCTGGCGCCGGGCAGCGGCTGGCTGCTGAACCTCGGCGGCGTGCCGCACGCGGCGCTGGCCGGCACGCTGGCACCCGACGGCTGGCACGAGCAGGACCAGCACCACAGCCAGATGGGTGGCGGAATGGGCGGTGGCATGGGTGGCGGCCGCGGTGGCCAGCAGGGCCCGCAAGGTCCGATGGGCGGCGGCGCCCGCGGTCCGCGCAGCGGCAGCGCGACCGAGGCGGCGCAGGCCGACCTGCGCGATGGCTTCCGCGTCAGCCGCGCCTTCCTGGACGCCCAGCTGCGCGGCGCGCCGATGCCGGCCGGGCCGCCGCTCAGCGCGCGGTGAATATGTCCGCCGGGCCGGGATGAGCATCCGCGTCCCTACACTCCCGCCCGTCCAAGAGAGGGGGCGAGAGCGATGGATGCGACAACGGATGAGCTCGATGAACTGCTGGTGCGCGATGCGCAGTTGCAGGCGCTCGTGACGCCGGTGTGGGTGCTGGCCGCGCTGACGGTGGCGGCCACGCTCGGCCTGGTCGTGCACGCAGCGGCAATGTCCGTCACCTGCTGGATCGGCAGTTGGCTGGTCGGCCCGTGGGTCATCAGCCGCGCTGCACCGCTGCTGCGCACGCCACCTCTACTGAAGTACCTGCTGTTCCTGAGCTGTGCAATGCCGCCGCTGAGCCTGGCAGCACCGCTCTACCTGTGGCGGGCCTGCCGCAGCACGCGAGACGAGGTGCAGACACGGGTCCGCGAGCGCCAGGCGCGCGCGCGGCGTCGGGCGTCGGCACCGGGTGCTGCACCGGCAGCCGCGCCCACCGTGGCCACCGCCAACGTCGCCGCACCGGTGGCCCCCGTCCAGGCCGCGCTGCCGGTGCTGCGCGCGGTCAGCGCGGGCATGGGCGATGGCCGCGAACTCGAGTTCCGCATCGCCGACCCGGCGGCCGCCGCCAAGGCCCCTGGCGCGTCGCTACCCCCGTTGCGCTCGGCACTGGACATGTTCGCCGTGGGCTATCACGTCGATGCCGGCTCGCACTGGACGTCCTTCACCCGCGACGACATGAAGGCCGCCGGCCTCGACCTGAACGCGCTGCACCGCCAGGCGCTGTCCAACCTGATGAAGCTCGTCAAGGGCCAGCCGGGGCTGCGGCTCGTCGAGGGCCACGCCTACAACGGTGTGCTGCTGGACGGCGACCACGAGGCTTGCCTGGTGCTGCTGGACGGCATCTGGGAAGCACTGTTCGCCGACAAGACGCCCAACGGCGCCGTCGTCAGCATCCCGACCCGCGACGTGCTGGCCTTCTGCGATGCCCGTTCGGCCGAGGGCATCGCCGCGCTGCGCGAGGCGAATGCCCGGTTGAAGGACGCCAAGGGCGCCGTCTTCCAGGGCCTGCTGCTGCGCCGCGACGGCCGCTGGTCCGTCCTCGACTGAAGCCTTCAGTCCTCCAGCCCCAGGAACCCGCCGCTCTGGTGCGCCCACAGGCGCGCGTAGATGCCGTTCATCGCCAGCAGCTCGGCATGCGTGCCCTGCTCGACGATGCGGCCGGCGTCCATGACGATGAGGCGGTCCAGCGCCGCGATGGTGGACAGGCGGTGCGCGATGGCGACCACCGTCTTGCCTTCCATCAGCGTGTACAGACTCTGCTGGATGGCGGCCTCGACCTCGCTGTCCAGCGCGCTGGTGGCCTCGTCCAGCAGCAGGATGGGTGCGTCCTTCAGCATCACGCGGGCGATGGCGATGCGCTGGCGCTGGCCGCCGCTGAGCTTGACGCCACGCTCGCCGACGAAGGCCTCGAAGCCGGTGCGGCCCTTGGGGTCGGACAGCGTCGCGATGAACTCGTCGGCATGCGCGCGCACCGCGGCGCGCCGCATGTCCTCGGCGCTCGCGTCGGGCCGGCCGTAGAGGATGTTCTCGGCCACCGAGCGGTGCAGCAGCGACGTGTCCTGCGTGACCATGCCGATGTGGCGGCGCAGGCTGTCCTGCGTCACGCGCGAGATGTCCTGGCCGTCGATGAGGATGCGGCCGCCGCCCTCGGGCAGGTCGTACAGGCGCAGCAGCAGGTTCACCAGCGTGCTCTTGCCGGCGCCGCTGCGGCCGACAAGGCCGATCTTCTCGCCGGGCTTGATGACGAGGTCGAGCCCTTCGACGACGACCTTGCCGTTCGGGTAGGCAAAGCGCATCTGCTCGAAGCGCACCTCGCCCTGCGTGACGGCCAGCTCGGTCGCGCCGCTGGCATCGGCGATGGTCTGAGGCTTGCTCAGCGTCGCCAGACCGTCCTGCACCGTGCCGATGTGCTCGAACAGCGACGCCATCTCCCACATGACCCAGTGCGAGATGCCGTTGAGCCGCATCGCCATCGCCGTGGCCGCCGCCACCGCGCCGACGCCGATGGCGCTCACGCCCCACAGCCACAGCGACAGCAGCGCCGTGCTGCCCACCAGCAGGCCCGACAGCGTCGCATTGACGACCTCGAAGCCCGTGACCAGGCGCATCTGGCCGTAGGCCGTGGTCATGAAGTCCTGCATCGCCGACTTGGCGTAGCCGGCCTCGCGCCGCCCGTGGGCGAACAGCTTGACGGTGGCGATGTTGGTGTACGCGTCGGTGATGCGGCCCGTCATCAGGCTGCGCGCGTCGGCCTGGGCCTGCGCGATCTTGCCCAGACGCGGCACGAAGTAGCGCAGCGCGACGATGTACAGCGCCAGCCAGGCGGCGAACGGCGCCATCAGCCACGCGTCGAAACTCGCGACGATGGCGACCAGCGTGCCGAAGTAGACGCCGACGTAGACGAGGATGTCGACGACGATGAGCCAGGTGTCGCGCACGGCCAGTGCCGTCTGCATGACCTTGGTGGCGATGCGGCCGGCGAACTCGTCGCCGAAGAAGGCCAGGCTCTGCGACAGCATGCGGCGGTGGAAGAGCCAGCGCAGCCGCATCGGGAAGTTGCCGAACACGCCCTGGTACTTCATCAGCGCCTGCACGGCCGCGAACGCGACCAGCGCGCCCAGCACGACCACCAGCTTCACGACGACTGGCTGCGGCGTGGCCCACAGCTCGGCCGGCTTCATGCCGGACAGCCAGTCCACCAGCGAAGCCATCAGACTGAACAGCAGCGCCTCGGCCGCCGCGATGCCCGCCGTCAGCAGCATGACCGCCAGCAGGTGCTGGCGCACGCCATCGGCACAGCGCCACAGGAAGGCGAAGAAGCTGGCCGGCGGCGCGTGGCCGGCAGTCTCGGGATAGGGGTCGACGAGGCGCTCGAAGCGCGAAACGAGCGGTTGGAACAGCGAAGCCATCCCGCTAGTGTCGCTTGGTAGCGCTGTCAAGCCAGTCGTCATCGGCACCAGCAAGAGGTGCCGAATCACCGCACGATCTGTCACGGACAACGACAAGCTGGCGCATTACATTGCCGGCCGGACGCGCAGGCGCCCCCTCTCACCGGAGTACACAAGACATGGCAGATACCAGCGCCGCTCAGGCCGTCACCGGACAGGGCGTGGCCGCCAAAGCCCTAGAAGTCGGCACCACGATGGCGGGCATCGGCTACACCTGGGGTGGCAAGACCACCGCAGGTTTTGATTGCTCGGGCTTCGTTTCGTACGTGCTGACGCAGTTGTTCCCGAACGCGCCTTTCACGGGTGACGTGGCCAGCTACATCGCCAGCCCCCGCTTCGTCGACGTAGCAGACAGCGAACGCCGCGCGGGCGACATTGTGATCTTCCCGGCCAGCGGTGGCGCCGTGAACCACATCGGCATCGTCATCGATGAAAGCCGCTGGATCGGCAGCCAGTCCAGCACCGGCGTGAAGGCGGTGTCATTCAGCAATCCTTACTGGGGCAGCCGCCCGCGCAAGATTCGCCGCCTGGTGGCCCTGTCCGCCGCGGCCGTTCAGCTGGGGCTGGCCCTGCCTGAAAGTATGCTGGCATGAGGCCGTCGCACATCGTCACCTTGCTCGCGCTGGCCACGCTACAGGCCTGCGCCCAGCCCCCCACTCAACCCCTTTTCGCCAAGACCGACTGGACGGTGAGCGCCGTGTCCTGCCCTGCGGGTTGCTCGGCGCTAACGCGAGACTTTCTGCAGAAGCAGCTGGGCCAGCACATCACGCTGGACGACAACCACTTCGATGCCCCTTTCGTGGACCGATGCGCCGGCTCGCTGCGCTACCTGCCGCGCCAGCAGCCCGTGGCCGACGTGCTGGCCGAACTGCGCCGGGCAGCGCCGCCCAACGCCAAGCCGCTGACGCCGGCAAGCCTGGGGGTCGCCGGCGACGCTCGACTCACGACGGCCACCGCGCTGTGCCGCGAGGCGGCGGGCGAGATGTCCTACCAGCGCCTGCTCGCCATCGAGCCCGGCCGCGTGCTGGTGCTGTTCGAGGAGCAGTCGGTGATCGAGCTGCGTTGAGGCTCAGGCTGCGCGCGACCAGGACAGGTCGAGGACGTAGATGGCGATGAGCTGCCGGGCACGCTCGTCCAGCTCCGCCTCAAGCGCACGACGCAATTGTTCGGCGGAGTCGGGGGTATCGCCTCCCGGCGAGCGCTGGGTCTTGCGCCCGAACCAGAACACCAGGTAGACCCCGTAGGCACCGGCGCGCGGGTCGATGGTGTAAAGCCGCTGCAGCTGTTCCCGCCAGGCGGTCCAGAGGTCTTTGTGGCTGTCCTTCTTGGCTTCCACGGGCAAGCTCAACGCGGCGCGCCCCGGCACGGTGAAGGTCAACTTCATGTCCATGCGCTTGAGATCGGCCGCCGCCACTTCGGGCTCCACCAGGACACCCAGGGGCTCCAATTTCACCCGCAATTTCTCCAGCAGCAAGTCGCGGCATTCGTTCTCCTCGCGCGGCAACCGCTGGTCATTCCAGAACTGGGACAGCGCAAAGCTGTTGCTGCCCCGAAGTTCCTGGGAGATTGCGTGCAGATGGTCGAGCAGCAAGGCGCGCAGATCGGCCTGATGAGCCGGCGCCTTGTTCGCCAACGCGCAGGCAACTGCGTCTGGCGAGGCGACTTCAAACCGGGACTGGCGGGAGGCAGAACGCTGGGCTTGCAGGCTGTACTCCGCCACCAACTGCCATCCATGCGGCGGCGCGACGGATACCAACTCCTGCAGGGCCTCCGCCGCAGCAGAGGAAGGCAGTTGCGCTAACCGGTTGAACATCGCTCGAACCAGGTCTTCCCGTTGTTCCGCTGGTCTCACCCAAATGGCGCCGGAAGTCCGATCCCTTTGCTTGGTATGCGGCGCCAAGGCCGCGATCAGGACTTTCAGCGTCTGTGCTTCGTTGGGCAGCGCTTGCGCCGACAGCACACCTTGGCGGTACAGCGCCTCCGCCAGTGCCAAGCGGCGCGGTCGGCTGCTGGCAACGCAGGCATGAATGTCGTCAATTGCCGTGGCTCGGTAGCGCAGGTCTGCAACCAGCCAACTGAGGCGCACCCGAGGGCTGAGCGACGCGTCGCTCAACGCTTCGGCGATGAGCGCAGACGCCTGCGCAGAAGGCAACCGAGTCAACGCCGACAGCAAGTCACCATCCAGGCTGCGCCGAACCTCGGCGCTGGCCCGCTTCGGTAAACGACGCAGCACCTCTGGCAGCACCTGGGCCGTGACGGCCTCGTGCCCGTCCTCCCGGAACAAAGCGCCCAGCATTGAAATATCCACCGGATTCGCCGGAGGCGGCTGGACATGGTCCATCAGGACTGACGCGACGATCTCGGAACGCTCCCGCGCCAACAGCCGATACCAGTACGGTCTCTCGCCATGGCCACTCACCAAGTGAGCCGCCACCAGCGTTTTGCACAAGGACTCGCTCCAGCCAAGGGGCGCAGACCTGTCGACAACGCAGGCCTGGTTGGCCGCCACCAAGGCCGGTAGCGACAACAAATATTCGCGTCGTTCTTCTTTGGCCAACGCCAGGATTTCAGACCCTTGGGGCAGGTCACTGCGCGTCAAGGTCCGATAAACCGCGTCCATGACGGCTCGTGCACTTGCCATGTCCACGCCCAGCAGGTCTCGGACCTTGTCTTCCACGGGCTCGCCTTGCAAGCCGCTGCTGCGACCACGCATCAACTTCGCGACCTGGTGCACCAGCTGGACATCGGGATGTGGGGCATCGACTGTCGTCAGTGCGACAGACCAGGACTTGTGGCGCTCAACACGCTGCTCGGCCTGTTTGCGCCGGTACTCCTGATTTCGTCGATGCTGGTTCCCCTGCCAATGGTCCAGGGGCCATGTGGTCAGCTCGGACAGCCATTCGAGGTAGGGCATGGCATCGGTGTGGTGCTCGGTTGCCCAGGCAGAAAGCGACTCCAAGCTCGGCACGTCGAACTGATCGCCGGGCTTCATCACAGCCCAGATCACCTGCATGAGCACATGCCGAGCCACCTCAGGATCGTGCGTCGGCCCACAAACATCGCGAAGAAGCCGATCCTGATGATCTCGCGGCAGTTGGGCCCCCAACAGCCGCTCCTCGGCCCGCCAGAAGGGGCGTTGTGCTGACGGGCCTTCCGGCAGCGCTTGGTCGTAGCCGATCTTCAACACGGCATAGATCCGGTCAGGCCGCGCACTCAGCCAAGCCAGCACTTCTGCAAGGCTATCGGGAGCCGGAGTGTGAATACCGTATTTGTCCAGCCCGATCTCCAACCATGCATACAGCCGGTCGTCGGAAAGCTGTTCTCCCGACTCCGTCAGAGCGCGTGCGAGCAACTTCCCGCTCAAGGAGCGCAACTCGTCATGCCCCGGCTCCGCTTCGCACGCCGGGAACAACTGGAGCCACCGCTCGACCAGCGTCGCGGCATCGCCCGGCCGGGTCTTGCTCAAGAAGTGCAGCTCCCAAAAGGAGTCGTATCCGTCAAGCTGGCGGCGATCACGCCTCAGCTTCAAGTAGTCCAGCACCTCAGCCGGGCCGACACGGCCGGGATACGCCTCGCACAAGAGTTCGCCTGACAAACGACCGGAAGGATCGGGGAACTGCCCCTTCTTCATCGCATCCAGCCAGGCCCGCTCCTGAGTTGCTTGTTCGGGCACGGGGCAGTGGCGTCGCCAAGCCCGCAGCGCAATCACGCGATTGCCCTCGTCCGCCAACGGGTCGGCAACCCAACCCGCCAACGCCGGCGCCAGAGAGGGCATCAAGTCGCAATGCAGCAAGGCGTCCAGCAAGCAGTCCACAAAGGCTTGATGCCCGCGATCACGCTGGGGACGACACAAGATGGCGCGGATGTCCTCCGCCATGTCCGTCGTGAGCAACGCACCGAACGGATGGCTCTGCCAGGCGTCGCGCCGGAACCAGGGGTTCGCTGCCGCCTGCTCGGCCAGCGCCTGAAGCAGTTCCAACCGCTGCGTAGTGCGGAGCCGGGCCGGGTCGCCGTTGAGGACAAAGCCGAGCGGGTCCAATCGCAGCAACCGGCTGCGCGACGGCACGTGCGCCGCCACCAGCCAGGCCAGCAGCCCTCGCAGGGCCTCCACCGGCTGGCCGTCAAAGCCCTGGACCAGCGCCAGCACGCGACCGAGTGGCAAGCCGTCGTCGAGACGGCGGGCCAGCGCCCGGGCCGCCAGGTATTCGGCAATGCTGCGGTGGCGGGGCTGGGCCTGGCCGGCTGGCGCGATGAAGACCTTGGTGGCCAGCGCGGCGGCGGCTTCTGGCAGATCCAGCTCCGGCGGGAGGTGTTCCAGGGCGAGGGTCGAAGTTGAGGCCGGGGTGTGACTCGACACCAATGCGGACTTGCCGCTGAGCAGCAGGAGCGCGCAGAGCAAGCCGGCAGTGTTGAGAAGCTCCGCGTGATACCCGGCCTTCGGAGGGCGCGCTGCCAGATGGACCTCTGACGTCTCGCGCACCAGACGCTCGCAGGCCGCTTCGTAGACCTCCCAGCGCGTATGCGGCCACTGGCCGCCTCGCTCGGCCACGGCATCCACCATCAGGTCCAGCAGCAGCGGGTTGCCGAACAGCGCCGTCATCTGGCGTTCTTCAGCAGCCTGCCAGAAGGCGCTGGCGTCACCGATCTCGGCCTCGCGTCGCTGCAACAAGACGAGGGCCTCGTCCTTGGTGAGCGGCTCCAACTGCAGCACGGTCACCTGCCCATCAGGCGAGACCCTCGCGAGCTCACCCTGCTCGGCGGCACCGAGCCAATCGGCCTCACGGCAGGACAGCCGGAACCCGGCCGGCCTGGCCTTGTTCAGCCACGCACGAATGCTGCCCAGGGCGCCCAGCCCCTGCGCACGGCCGTTGGCCTTGATCTGGTCCAGGCCGTCGATGAACACGACGCGGTCACGCCAGCCCTCGACGCTTTCCACGCCGTCCGCAATGTCGCTGGCCTCCACCAACGCGGCGCCCTGCGCCAGCGCCTCGGCTTTGAAGCTGGTCGACTTGCCGGCACCGGGGTCGCCCAGCAGTACGTAAGCGACTTCCGCCCGCCAGCTCGCCAAAGGCTGCAGCAACGGCTCGCCGGAGATGCGGCGAGCGTGGCGTGGCAGGGGGTGGTCGTCAGGCGAAGCCGGGCGGGTCATGGCTGCGAAATCTACAGCCCACCGGCCAGCTGCCGTGCTATCGGCAACGCGAGGGATTCACCGCAACGGCCAGGGCCCCGCGCCCTCACTTCGACAACGTCGCCCCCGCGGCCTCCAGCCGCAAGTAGTCGTACTGCGTCGTGCCCGGCTTGCCCTTGACCGCGACCTGGGCCAGCGTGACGGTGTTGGCGCCCTGCTTCAGCAGCCCGGCCGGGATGGCGATGCGCGTCTCGGCGAACGCGCCGTGGCTGCCCAGGCGCACCGGCGCATGGCTGGGCTGCGGCGCCTTGTAGCGGGCGACCTCCGTACCGTTGACGGTGATGGCCAGCAGCGACTCCGACGACGCCAGCGCGACGACCAGCGACACGGGCGCGTCCTTGGGCGGCGCGGCAGCCAGCGTGAAGTCGATCATCCACGGCGCCGTGCCGAACTGCGCGTAGCGCCAGTCCTTGCGCCAGTCGCTCCTGCCGACGGTGTAGGTCAGCGGCGCGGCCTCGGCGACGGCCTTCTGGTAGGTGGCCCACCGCGAGTAGTCGAAGGCGCCGTCGGCGAACTCCTGCGTGTCGCGGTCGGGGATGCCGATCTCCCACAGCGTCGGCGCCACGCGCGGCGGCGCCCATTGCACGGTACCCAGGTCCAGCGCCTTGCCGGCCTGCACGTCGACGCTTGCGCGCTTGAAGGTGCCGATGTTGCCGGCGCCGAAGGCCAGCAGCTGGTAGCGGCCGGGCAGCACGTGCGGGATGCTGAAGCGGCCGTCCGCGCCGGCCTTGACCCAGAACTGGTAGGTGCGGCCCTGCAGCTGGAAGTCCGTGCCGCCATCGTCGGGCGCCAGGCCAACCCAGGCGCCTGCGGCCTTTGCGGCGGGGTTGCCGGGGTCGCTGACAGTCAGCGTGCCGCTGACGGTGCCGCGGCCGCTCTCCTGCACGTAGTCGGCATTCCTGAACCAGGTGTACGGCCACGCGGCGCGCTCGGCGTCGGCCTGGGCCTGGGCGTCCTTCCACAGCGATTGGGTGACCTTCTCGGTCGGGTCGGTCGCCGCGCCGGCGTAGCGGTTGGCGTAGACGAAGAACGGGCCGTAGGTCTTGCTGAACTCGCGGCCGGCGTCCAGCACCAGCTGGTTGCCGATGTTGTAGTGCGAGCCGTTGAGCATGTTCAGCAGCGTGTGGCCCATGTGCACGGTCAGCTCGCGCTTCATCGGGCCGCCGTTGTAGTACTCGTGGCTGGGCACGGTCATCCAGATGCCGACGCGCTTCGTCGTGCTGCTCCAGCCCCAGACGTTCACGTCGCCCAGGTCGACGCTGTAGGAATACTTGCACTCGTACTGGCCGGCGTAGCGGCCGCTCGTGAGCTGCGTGACCTCCTTGGGCGCGCCAGGCACGCGCACCGACGCGGCCATGTCCTCTTCGGTGGGCATCAGCCGCTGGCGCTTCGCGTCGACGCTCAGCCAGTCGAACATCGGGCTGACATAGGCGTTGGAGCGCCACTCGCCGATGTCGACCTTCGGGTACGCGGCCGGGTGGCGCAGCACGGCCGCGGCGTAGTAGCCATGTGCGCCGCGCTTGAGGCTGAAGTAGATGTCCACGTCCATCGCCGCCTCGCCGGCCTTGCCGGACCAGGGGCTGTGGATCTTCACTTCGGCGTAGTCGCCGTGGGTGGCCGCGGGCTCGACCGTCGCCGCCGACTGGCCCCGGGGCCCGCCGTAGGCCGGCGCGTTCCAGCTCCAGTAGAACCGGCCGCCCTGGTGGCCGCCGGCGAACAGGTTGCTGCCCTGGTAGTTGAAGCTGCTGATCGTCGCGTCCGCCTTGTTGACGCGGATGGCGACGATGCCGTTGTCCAGCACGATGGCGCTGCCTTCGTCCTTCAGCGTGACGTCCGGGCCGGCGCCGGTGCCGCCGCCGGCAACGTTGGCGGCGCAGAGGGCCGGCGCCAGGGCCAGAACCAAGATGGGCAGGCGGGTGAGCGTCATGGAGGTCGATTCCGTCGGGAGGGAGGAGCCACCCTCAACGACGCGCCCGCCACGACGGCCGACACCGCATCGCTCAAGGCGTTGCGCGATTTGCCGGCGGCCCCGTCAGCGCCGCTGCGGCCGGGGCGTGCGGCGGCTCCAGTACTGGAAGGCGTCCTCGTGGATCTCCACGTCCACCTCGGCGACGCGCTGCGTCAACCGCTCCTGCACCTCGGCCACCGCCTGGTTGTAGACCAGCGGCGCGATCTCCTCGAGGAAGAAGCCCAGCAGCGCGCCGGCGGCCAGGTTGCCGACGTGTTCGTCCAGCTCGGCCTCCAGGTAGCGCTGCAGCGACGCGACGGCCTGCTCGCGCTCGGCGCGCTCCAGCTCGATGGTCACGGCGCCACCGCGCTGGCCGCCGACGCCGACGCGCCGGGCTGGGGCACGACGACGCCCGGCGTCAGCGAGATCTCGTCCACCAGCGTGACGCCGGTGACAAAGTAGCGCGTCTCGCCGAAGCAGCTGCCCGGCAGGCCGACCTTTTCCTCGTAGTGCAGGTTCACGCGCCGGCCCATCACCTTGTTGATGGCCTGGGCGGTGGCCTCGTCGTGCACGGTGAACTGGAACTTCTCGACCGTGCTGGTGCCCGGCAGCGACACCAGCGCCTGCTCACCCTCCCAGGTCTTGCAGATCCAGCCCTTGCGCGAGAACTTCTGCACCCAGCCGGCGCGCTCGCCCTCGGAGTAGCTCCAGTGCCAGGCGAAGACGAACCAGGCCGCGACAAGCAGCAGCAGGGCGGCGATGGACAGGGCGATCTTCAGGCGCATGGCGGGGTCAGCGAAGCCGGAGCGCGGCGATTGTGCGTCAGCTCATGCCGGCGACCATCATCCCCAGGCCCACGATGCTGACCGCCCACACGCCGGTGCGCAGGAACGGGATGCCCGCCACGTAGACCGGCAGGTAGACGATGCGCGCCCACAGGAAGACCTGGGCACCCAGCAGCACACGCTCACCGGTCGCGCCGGCGGCTTGAGCGACGAGGGCCAGCGCTGCGAAGAAGACGAAGTTCTCGACGGTATTGGCGGCTGCGCGCACCGCCCGGCCGCCCAGCGGCGTGGCCTCGGGCAGGTTGTCGCGGTTGCCGAAGGCCAGCATCAGGCCGGTGGGCGTCCAGGCCCGCGCGCGGATCAGGCTCGCGACGACGACGGTCGCCCACGTGAACACGGCCATGCAGACGACGAGGGACAGCAGCTTGGGCATCAGATTCCTCCGGTGGGTGGCAGCGTCGGCGCGACGCGCCGCGCATCATCCGCCCGGCTGGCCGAAGCGCGCCTGCGAGCGAACCCGTGCCTTCTCGGCCTCGACGTCACGGTTTTTGGGTTCGGCCGTCGTCACCAGCGCCGCGATCAGCCGGCGAGCCTCGTCGGCGATGGCCGCCACCGCGTGGTCGAACGCCGCCTCGTTGGCCTTGGACGGCACGTTGAAGCCGCTCAGCTTGCGCACGAACTGCAGCGCCGCGTCGCGGATCTCGACCTCGGTGGCGGGCGGCTCGAAGTTGAAGAGGGTGCGGATGTTGCGGCACATGGTGGGCCCTCGCTCAGGCGGCGTCGGGATGCCTTTCGCGCCACGCGCGCAGCGCGCGGCGGTAGTCGTCCATCGCCAGGTCGTACAGGTCGAAGATGCAGGGGTCGCAGCCGTTGCCGCAGCAGTTGTCCAGGTCGGGCTGCGGCGGGGGCTCGGGTTTCGGGTCGGGATCGGGCAGGTCGGTCATCGCGGTGAATTGTCCGGCGGCGTTCCTAACGGTTTCCTGATGCCCGCCCGCCTAGGATGGATTCACCCCATCCCGAAGGAGAACCCCGTGCTCATCGTCACCACCGAGAACCTCGCCGGCCACCGCGTCACCGAGGTCAAGGGACAGGTCTTCGGCGTCGTCGTGCGCAGCCGCGGCCTGGCCGGCAACATCCTCGCGGGGCTGCGCTCCATCGTCGGCGGCGAGATCACCGAGTACACGCAGTTGCTGGAGGAGGCACGCCGCCACGCCGTCGACCGCATGGTCAAGAACGCCAGCCTGATGGGCGCCAACGCCGTCGTCATGATGCGCTTCGACTCGTCGGAGATGGGCCAGACGATGAGCGAGATCGTCGCCTACGGCACGGCCGTGGTCGTCGAGAAGCTGCCGGCCTGAGCCATGTTGCGAACCGTGGTGTTCATCATGGCGCTGACGGTCGGCCTCGTCGGCGTCGGCGCCCGCCTGGCGGGCCATGCCGAGGCGACGCCAGCCGCGTTGTGGGGCGTCCTCATCGCCGCGGCCTTGCTGGTGGAGCGCTGGCGCTACCGTGCCTCCGCCGCTGCGTCTCCGGACGATGGCTGGCAGAAGACCGACGAGCGCTTCGTCGACCCCGAGTCCGGCCAGACGATGCGGGTGCTCTACAACCCCCGCACCGGCGAACGCCGCTACGAGCACGACACCCTTGGCTGACTACGCCCTCAAGGCCGAGATCGCCGACCCGCGGGCCGGCGCCTGGGACTTCCCGGCGCAGAAAACGATGTACGGCGGCCGGCGCATTGCGGTGGGCGACGTCGTCTACCTGTTCGCGAGCGAGAACGAGGGCGGCACTGGGCTGGTGGCGCGCGGCATCGTGACGGCAGCCGAGGCGACGCCGCCGCGGCCCGGCATCGAGCGCCAGACGCCACGCGTCGGCATCGCGGTCACCCGCACCGCGCTGGCGAAGCGCCGCCTCGGCCGCGCCGAGCTCAAGCCGTTTGCCGACTGGGACGACGGCCGGCCCGAGACCGAGCTGAACTTCAAGTGCTACCGCCAGGCCACGAACAAGATCGTCGGCCTGTCGCCCGAGGCGGCCGCCTTCCTCAGCGGCTTCTTCTGAAGCGCTCGGCGTACTTGATGCCCTCGATGGCCTTGTGGATCTTGCGCAGATCCTCCAGCGGCTTGGACTTGGCCTGCTCCTCGGCGGGCAGCCGCTCGGCCAGCTCCAGCAGCAGCTCGGTGATGGTGCCGAGCTGATCGCCATAGCTCGCCACGTCGAAGGCCTGGGCCTCGATGCGTGCGTCGCCCGACGCGGGCTTGATGCCGCGGAAGAAGGCGTCCAGGCGCGGCTCGATGTCCTGCGCCACGTCGCCGCTGAAGGGCAGCCGCACCTGAGGCGCCCAGAACCAGACCCAAGGAAACATGCTCGTCCTCCCGAGCGCCCATGACCGCAGGCGCGTGCCGCCATCGTGGCCGAGTGCCGGCGCCGAGACAAGCTAGCCTTTGGGGATGGACTCGCTGATCTCCGCCGCCGCCCGCGCGCTCGCCACCGGGGACGCGCTGCTGGCACTCAAGCACGTCGCGCTGCGCAGCGACCCGCCGGCGTTGGCGCTGCGCGGCATCGCGATGGCGCAGGTGGGCGAGCTGGCGCGCTCGCGCGAACTGCTGCGGCAGGCGGCGCGCGGCTTCGGTGCGCAGGAAGCGACGGCGCGGGCGCGCTGCGTCGTCGCCGAGGCCGAGGTGGCGCTGGCACTGAGAGACTTCGCCGACCCGCCGCGCACGCTGGCCGACGCGATGGCCACGCTGGAAGCGCGCGGCGACCGCGCCAACGCACTGCAGGCGCGGCTGGTCGCGGCGCGGCGCTGGCTGCTGCTGGGGCGGTTGGACGACGCGGCGGCGCTGCTCGCGCCGGTGGACACGCAGGGTCTGCCGCCACTGCCGGCCGCCGTCGCGGCGCTGGCGACGGCCGAGCTGGCGCTGCGGTCGCTGCGCATCGCCGACGCGCAGGCGGCACTCGCGCGGGCTGAGGATGCAGCGGGGCGGACCGGCATCGCCGCGCTGCAGGCCGAGGTCGCGCAGGCGCAGGGTCTGCTGGGCCAGCCCGCCGCACGCGTGGGCGGCGCCGAGCTGCGGCTGCACGAGGTGGCCGCGCTGCTGGATTCGGGCGCACTGGTCGTGGACGCCTGTCGCCACGGCCTGCGCGCGGGCGGCGCCTGGCTGCCGCTGGCGCGGCGGCCCATCCTGTTCACGCTGCTGCGCGCGCTGGCCGAGGCCTGGCCGGGCGACGTGGGGCGCGACGCACTGATCGCCCGCGCCTTCCGGCTGCGCGAAGCCGACGACACGCACCGCGCGCGGCTGCGCGTGGAGCTGGGCCGGCTGCGCGCGCTGGTGGCGGGGCTTGCCGATATCGACGCCACGCCGCGCGGCTTCGTGCTGAAGCCGGCGCAGGGCCGCGACGTGGCCGTGCTGGCGCCGCCCGTGGAAGGCGGCGCGGGCGAGCTGCTTGCGCTGCTGGCCGACGGCGCGGCCTGGTCCACGTCGGCACTGGCACTCGCCCTGGGCGCCAGCCAGCGCACGGTGCAGCGCGAGCTGGCCGAGCTGGAGGCCGCGGGCCGCGTGCGCGCCATCGGCCAGACGCGCTCGCGCCGCTGGCTGGCGATGCCGCTGACGGGTTTCACGACGATCTTGTTACTCCCCGCCGCGCTGCCGCTTGCGTAGATTCGCGGTCATGCACTTCAGCCCACGGAGCCCGCGATGACCACCCCCAAGACCCAGCCCGCCGAGATCGTCCGCGAGTACGGCCCGTTTGCCGGCGTCGACAAGGTCGGCGGCGTCACGCACGACGGCGAGCGCGTCTGGGCCGCCACCGGCCAGGCACTGATGGCCTTCGCGCCCGACAGCGGCGAGGTGGTGCGCCGCATCGACCGAGCCGCCGACGCCGGCACCGCCTTCGACGGCCATTACCTGTACCAGATCGCCGAGGCCCGCATCGACAAGATCGACCCGGCCAGCGGCGCCGTCGTCGCGTCCATTCCCGCGCCGGGCCATGGCGGCGACTCGGGTCTGGCCTGGGCCGAAGGCAGCCTGTGGGTGGGCGAGTACCGCGAGCGCCGCATCCACCAGATCGACCCCGCCACCGGCGCCATCCAGCGCACCATCCAATCCGACCGCTTCGTGACCGGCGTGACCTGGGTCGACGGCGAGCTGTGGCACGGCACCTGGGAGGGCGACGCGAGCGACATACGCCGCATCGACCCCGGCAGCGGCGCCGTGCTGGAGCAGCTGCAGATGCCGGACGGCGTGAACGTCAGCGGCCTCGAATCCGACGGCGCCGACCTGTTCTATGCCGGCGGCGGCGGCACCGGCAAGGTCCGCGCCGTGCGCCGACCCAAGCGCGCCACCGCCTGATTTCCCCACCCGCAACGACCACCCGACGCAGGGTGGAGCCGCTGCATGGCCTTTTGCCCCCCAACCCAGGAGATTCCGATGACTGCCACCACACACCCCATCGTCAGCCGTGACCGCTGGATCGCCGATCGCAAGGCGCTGCTTGCGCAAGAGAAGGAGCTCACCCAGGCGCAGGACCGCCTCGCCGAGGCGCGCCGCGCGCTGCCCTGGGTGCGGCTGCACACCGACTACGTCTTCGACACCGTGGACGGCCCGCGGGCGTTGAGCGATCTGTTCCAGGGCCGGCGCCAGCTGCTGGTGCAGCACTTCATGTTCGGCCCCGGCTGGGAACAGGGCTGCAAGAGCTGCTCCTTCATGGCCGACCACCTCGACGGCATGGCTCTCCACCTGGCACACCGCGACATCGCGCTGCTGGTGGTGTCGCGCGCACCGCTGGCCGACTTGCAGCGCTTTCGCGCGCGCATGGGCTGGCAGTTCCCGTGGGCCTCGTCGAACGGCAACGACTTCAACCGCGACTTCCACGTCAGCTTCGCGCCGGAGGACCGGCAGGACGGCGAGGTCTATTACAACTTCCACCTGACGCCGTTCCCGCAGACCGAGGCGCCCGGCATCAGCATCTTCTACAAGGACGATGCGGGCGACGTCTTCCACACGTATTCGACGTTCGGCCGCGGCGTGGAGGTGATGATGGGCACGTACGGCCTCGTCGACCTGACGCCCAAGGGCCGCGACGAGGCGGGCCTCAGCTACACGATGGAGTGGGTGCGGCACCACGACCGCTACGAGGACACGCCGGCAGGCGCGGCCTGCTGCGGCGGCGCCAAGGCCTGATGCCATGAGCGGCGCCGCCAACCTCTGGCCCTGGCTGGCCGTGGCCGGCGCCGGCGCGCTGCACGGGCTCAACCCGTGTTCGGGGTGGGCGCTGGCAGCGGCCCGAGGCATCCGCTCAGGCCAGGCGCGGCAGGCCTTGCTCGCGCTGCGGCCGATTGCGCTCGGCCACGCGGCGGCTGTCGTCGCGGTGGCAGGCCTGGTTGCTGTCAGTGGCGCGCTGGACGCCCTGCCGCTGCTCGCGGCCGGTGCCGGGCTCGGGGGAGCGACGCTGTTGCTGTTGAAGCGGCGCGGCGGGCTGGCGGCCAGCGCCTTCGTCACGGCGACGCTGCAGGGCAGCGGGTTGATGCTGGTGCCGGCGTTCATCCCGTTATGCCTGAGCGCCTCGCCGGCGCGCGAAATCACCGCGTCGGGCTCGCTGCTGCTGGCACTGGCGGCCGTGGGGGTCCACATGGCGGCGATGCTGGCCGTGACGGCCGGCGTCGCGTGGGCCGCCTGTGACGCGACGGCCCGGCTGCGCGGTGCAGCCACTAGGATGCGGGAACTCCACGGACCAGCCCGTCATGACGCCCACGCCTCAAGAGACCACCGCCCCGTCGAACAGCCTCATCGCGAAGCTGGTGCCCGGCTCGGACTTCCATGACGCCTGGGCCGTGCCGGCGGGCGACGCCGGCCTCACGGCGCTGGGCCAGTTCCTGAAGGCCGCGGGCCAGACGCCGCGCTGGGTGTCGGCCTGCATGTCGCTGCGCAACCGTGTCGTGTCGCTGTTCGGCCTGAAGAACCTGGGCGGCCTGGAGAACCTGCCGCGCGGCAAGGCCGAGGCCGACTACCGCCCCGGCGACCGCGTCGGCATCTTCACGCTGTTCGAGAACACGCCGGGCGAGGTGCTGCTGGGTGACCGCGACAAGCACCTGGACGTGACACTGTCCGTCCACGTGACGCCGCAGCCCGCGGGCGGCGCGTCGCTGATCACGCTGACGACGGTCGTGCGCGTGCACAACCTGCTGGGCCGCGTCTACATGCTGCCGGTCACGCCGATGCACCGGCTGATTGCGCCGACGGTGTTGAGGGCAGTGGGGCAAGTGCCATCGATCTGACGGTAGCCATGAACACCGTTGCGGATCTACACCAACAAGTTAGGCGCCAGTTCCCGAGCATCGCTGGACTGGCAGACCGCTTCCACGAAAAGCGGTGGGAAGGCATGGTGGACGAGGTTGGCGAGTACGCCTGGTTCGAAGCGCTTGCGGACGCGCTCAACGATGAAATGCGCCGGCAGGTTCCCTTCGACCAACATCGGGCAGTTTTTCAGATGCTGGCCCGCGCATACGCCAGCGGCTCCGATGAGGTGCGCGGATGCATCGACGTGTCATTCGTCGAGAACTTGTTCTGGACCGTATCCAGCGCGAAGAGCCTCCCGTATTGGGAGCGACTTCCTCCTGCCCTGAAGCAGCTCTACGTCGACTTTCATCGACGGGAGCCATGAAGCGGGGGAGCCGGCTTGCGCGGATGAGTGGCCGCCACCACGTCTGACGACGCGATCGGCGCTGCGTCGATCCCACAATGGCCCACCACTCGCCCCCGACTCGCCCGATGACTACGCCGCCGACGCACCGCCTCACCGCCGACCTCATCCACACCGAAGCGCAGCTGCGCGTGTTGATCGGCGAGCCCGCCGCGCTGACCTGCGCCAAGATCACCGACCGGCTGAATGCCGCGACACGCGTGTTCGTCGAGCGCTCGCCGTTCGTCTGCATCGCCACCAGCGACGCGACAGGCCGCTGCGACGTCAGCCCGCGCGGTGACCCGGCGGGCTTCGTGCGTATCCTGGACGACCGCACGCTGCTGCTGCCGGAACGCCCCGGCAACCGCCTCGCGGACACGCTGCGCAACGTGCTGGCCAATCCGCACGTCGGGCTGATCTTCGTCGTGCCCGGCGCGACGGACACCTTCCGCGTCAACGGCCGCGCCGTGCTCACGACGGATGCCGTGCTTCTGGCCCCATGCGCGCTGGAAGGCCGCACGCCGAAGCTGGGCCTGCTCGTCGACATCGAGGAGGCCTACACGCAGTGCTCCAAGGCCTTCCTGCGCTCGCAGCTGTGGGACCCGACGCGCTTTGTCGCCCCCGATGTGCTGCCGACAGGCGGCCAGGTGCACCGCGCCATCCAGGGCGAAGCCTTCGACGCGACCCGCTATGACACCGAGCGCGCGGAGCGCTACCGCCGCCGCGAAGGCTTCTACTGAGCGATATGCGGTGACGAGGTCGGCCCGCAAACTCCCAGCGCGTCGAGTCCGCCGGCACCCAAGTAGACCTCGTCCTCTTCCCGCTTCTCGGCACAACGCATGGCGAGCACTCGGCTCGCGACCCGTTGTGCCTCTGCCCATGCCGCACTTTGGCGAGGAAGGACGGAGCCCGTTCGAGCGTCGAGCGCCAGCCCGACGTACTTCGGCGGGTTTGCCGGCGTCAGCGCCTCGACATCGGCTGTGGGAATCATGACCTGCAGGATCAATTGCTCGCCGTCGGCGGAGAAGGCGTGGGCGCCGCCCCAATGAATCGAACTCACCGAGCGAGGCAGCACGTACACGTACGGCTTGGGCAGGAAGTCGGTCAGTGCGAGCTTGCGCGCCTCGTGCCCTTCGCGGTCGTAGAGCACGAGCAGGGCGTCTTCCGAGCGATTCCGGCTGAAGGTTGCAACCCGGCCATCGTCTGAGACCACCGCGTCGCTTGGGCTCTCATCGGTAAGCCACGCCTGCCACGCCGATTGCCAACGGCCCTGGTCCAGGTGTTCCAGAGTCCCTCTCGCGCGACTCCAGGATCGAGGGCGTCCATCACCGAGTTGGATCTCGTCGCGACGACAGCGTTCAAAGGTACCTGACCCACCGGGCACCACCACCAGACGCCATTGCCCACCGGGCGAGAGGAATGCTTTCGGACAGGGCGGCAGCGTGACATCCGCATGGACCGACAAGCCCAGGACACCCAGCATCGCCAGTACGCCCGACCGCAGCCACGCCATAGGTTCTCCCAGGTTTCCCTGGGTTCGAACAATAGCCCGGCTCAGTGCACCCCCGCCAGCAACGCCGCATTCCCCCCCGCCGCCGCCGTGTTGACGGTCAACGTCTGCTCCGCCGTGAAGCGGTAGAGCTGGCGCACATGGCCGGCCGCCGTCACCAGCGGCAGGATGGCGCCGGGGCGGGCGGCGAGGGCCAGGGCCAGCGTGTGGGCGGCGTCGGCGTCTGACGAGGCCAGCGCCACGCCGGCCAGTTGCGGCGCGGCGAGCAGGCCCGGCAGCGCCGTGTCGGGCAGCAGCGTCAGCGCGTTGACGGGCAGGCCGGCACGCAGCAGCGCCTGGCGGGAGCGTTCGTCGTCGCCGAGCCAGATGGCGCTGTTGCCGGCGAGCAAGGCGCTGACGACGGCCGCGAGGCCGGCATCGCCGCGGCCCAGCACGACGAAGGCGCCGCGGGCGTGATGGCGCAGCGTGTTGCTCTCGCCGGTGGGGCCGGGCAGCACCACGTCGGCGAACTGCGTCTGCGCCGCACCGAACAGGCCGCGCAGGGCCAGCGCCGTGGAGGCGTCCAGCGTGTCGGCCGCGCGGCGCAGCGTGGCGATGCGTTCGGCCAGCGGCGTGTCGCGCCAGGTGGCGTCGGCGGCCACGGCGAGTGCGGCGCTGCGGCCGTCCAGCGTGAGCGCCGGCGCAGGCGCGTCGATGCGCGGCTCGGCGCAGAAGCGGCGCAGGTAGTCGGGGCCGCCGGCCTTGGGGCCGGTGCCGGACAGGCCTTCGCCGCCGAACGGCTGCACGCCCACCACCGCGCCGATGATGTTGCGGTTCACGTAGACGTTGCCGATGCGCGCCTCGTCGGCCAGGCGCTGGGCGCGGCTGTCGATGCGCGTCTGGATGCCCAGCGTGAGGCCGTAACCCAGCGCGTTGATGTCGCGGATGACCTCGTCGACGGACTCGTCGAAGCGCACGACGTGCAGCACCGGGCCGAAGATCTCCTCGCCGAGGTGGGCGATGCGCGGCAGCTCGAAGGCGACCGGGCGGATCTGGCGCGGCATGGCGTCGGCGACCGGCGCCTCGGCGATGAGGCGGGCCTCGCGCTTCAGGCGCTCGACATGGCCGGCGATGTTGGCGTGGGCCTCGTCGTCGATGACGGGGCCGACATCCGTCGCAAGGTCGGCGGGCCGGCCCACGTGCAGCTGCTGCAAGGCACCCTTCAGCATCTCGATGACGCCGTCGGCGATGCTGGACTGCACGCACAGCAGGCGCAGCGCCGAGCAGCGCTGGCCGGCGGAGCGGAAGGCGCTCTGCACGACGGCGTCGATGACCTGCTCGGGCAGCGCGGTGGAGTCGACCACCATCGCGTTCAGGCCGCCGGTCTCGGCGATCAGCGGGAGGGGCGAGTTGGGCTTGGCGGCCAGCGCCTTGTTGATGATCTGCGCCACGGCGGTGGAGCCGGTGAAGCAGACGCCAGCCGTGTGCGCGTGGGCCACGAGGCCGGCGCCGACGGTCTCGCCGGGGCCGTGCAGCAGGGCCAGCGCATCGGCCGGCACGCCGGCAGCGTGCAGCAGCTCGACCATCTTCAGCGCGACGTACGGCGTCTGCTCGGCGGGCTTGGCGGCCACCGTGTTGCCGGCGACGAGCGCAGCGACCACCTGGCCCGCAAAGATGGCCAGCGGGAAGTTCCACGGGCTGATGCAGACGAACACGCCACGGCCGCGCATGCCGGGCGCGTCGGCCTCGGCTTGATCAGCGTAGTAGCGCAGGAAGTCGACGGCCTCGCGGACTTCGGCGACGCAGTCGGCCTGGGTCTTGAAGGCCTCCTTGACGAGCAGCGCGCAGAACTCGGGCAGGCGCGCGTCGAGATCATCGGCGGCGCGGCGCAGGATGGCGGCGCGGGTGGCAACGGGGCGGGTGTTCCATGCGGTGAAGCCGGCGTGCAGGCGCTGCATCGCGGCGTCCACTTTCGCGGCGGTGGCTTCGGGCACGGCGCGCACCGCATGCGCCTCCAGCGCGGCCTGCAGCGGCGCGCGCTGGCTTGGGGCGGTCAGGTCGGCGCCGGTGGAGTTGGCGCGGCCGCGGCCTTCGCTGTCGAGGTAGAGCGCGGGCGGCAGCGGCAGGGCCGGCGTGGTGCGCACGTCGGCCAGCGGCGAGCCCAGCAGTTCGGGCACCTGCACGCTCGGGTCGGCCAGTTGGTGCACGAAGGACGAGTTGGCGCCGTTCTCCAGCAGGCGGCGCACGAGGTAGGCCAGCAGGTCGCGGTGCTCGCCGACGGGGGCGTAGACGCGGCAGGGAATGCTGCCGTCCTTCAGCACCTCACGGTAGACGCCTTCGCCCATGCCGTGCAGGCGCTGCATCTCGAAGGGCGCACCGGTCGCACGGGCCATCTGCACGATGGCCGCGATGGTGCCGGCGTTGTGGCTGGCGAACTGCGGATAGATGACGTCGGCGTGCTGGATCAGCGCCCGGGCGCAGGCCAGGTAGCTGACGTCGGTGTGCTGCTTGTGCGTGAACACGGGGTAAGCGCTAAGGCCCAGCTCCTGGGCACGCTTGATCTCGCCGTCCCAGTAGGCGCCCTTCACGAGGCGCACCATGAAGCGCAGGCCGTGCTTGCGGGCGATGGCGGCCACCTCGTCGACGACGGCAAGCGCGCGCGTCTGGTAGGCCTGCACCGCGAGCCCGAAGCCGCGCCACTGCGGGTAGCGCAGCGCGATGCGCGCGGCCAGCGTGTCCAGCACGTCCAGCGACAGCTCCAGGCGGTCGACTTCCTCGGCGTCGATGGTCAGGTTGATGTTGGCCTCGGCGGCCAGCTCGATGAGCTGCCACACGCGCGGCAGCAGCTCGGCGAACACGCGCTCGCGCTGCAGCACCTCGTAGCGGCTGAACAGCGCGCTGAGCTTGATGGAGATGCCGTCCGACGCTTCGGGCGACTCGGCGCGGCGGCCGGCCGCGATGGCCTTGATGGCGCCGATGTAGGCCGCCTGGTAGCGGCGCGCATCGTCCTCGGTGCGGGCGCCTTCGCCCAGCATGTCGTAGCTGAACCTCAACTGCTTTTGCGCCTTGCGCGCGTCGTCGGCCTCGCTCATCGCCTCGCCGATGTTGCGGCCCAGCACGAACTGCCGGCCCAGCAGCTGGATGGCGCGCACGGTGGCCGCCACGACGGTCTGCGCGCCCAGGCGCTTGAACAGGCCGCCCTCATCCTCGGCGCCCGGCAGGAAGCGCTTGGACATCGAGATGGCCGAGGCCGACAGCGCGGCCAGCATCTTGTGCGGGCTGCCTTCGCTGGCACCGTCGAAGTCTGCGCGGCCCAGCTGGTCGGCCGTCAGCGCGATGGCGGTGGGCGCATCGGGCACGCGCAGCAGCGCCTCGGCCAGCCGCATCAGCGCCAGGCCCTCGCTGCTGGTGATCGGGTACTCGCGCAGCAGCGACTCCATGGCCCAGAACGGCGCCGGGTTCTTGCGCACCTGTTCCACCCAGGGCGATGCCATCGCGATGACGCCGGGCCAGTCCAGCGCCGCGCCGACACGCGCCGCCAGCGACTGCACGACGCCGGCCTCCGCGCGGTAGGGGTCCGGCAGGCGCGGTTGCTCGGGCGGGGCGGTGAACGTGGGCATGGCTTACTCCTGGTGAGATCAGCAATGTATTCAGCCGGTTCTTGAATTAAATTTCGATGATTGATTGATTGGGTGAGAAAAATCCAGATGACTGACGAGACCCGGCTGGACAAGATCGACGAACGCATCTTGCGCGCCTTGCAGGCCGATGGGCGCATTTCCAACCTGAAGCTCGCCGAAACGGTGCACCTCTCGCCCACCGCCGTGCTGGAGCGCGTGAAGCGGCTGACGCGCGACGGCTACATCCTGGGCTACGAGGCGCGGCTGAACCCGGCCAAGCTGGGCGCGGCGATGCTGGTGTTCATCGAGGTGCACCTGGACCGCACGGTGCAGGACGTGATGGACACCTTCAAGGCCGCCGTCCAGGCCCGCCCCGAGATCCTGGAATGCCACCTCGTGGCCGGCGGCTTCGACTACCTGCTCAAGACCCGCGTGCGCGACATGGGCGCCTACCGCGAGTTCATCGGCAGCGTGATCTGGACGCTGCCGGGCGTGCGCGAGACGCGCACCTACGCGGTCATGGAAGAGGTGAAGGCGACGAATGCGTTGCCTTTCTGAGCACGGCGTTGCAAGTCAGATGAGTCGGTTGCGCAAGCTACAACCGCACACCACGAGCAAGTTCTCCGACAGCCGCCAGTCGCCCCGTCGAGCCTAGAGTTTCTGGCGTCGATGGGGCGCAGATGGCTTGGGCCATTTGCGATGCGGGCGGAGACGACATCCGCCGTACAGAGAAGAACGGAGCGCACGATGAACACACAGCGCAGACTTTTTGCGGCCCTGGCGGTCGCCGGCTTGACCCTGCTCACCGCCTGCGGCGGCGGGGGCAGCGACAGCGGATCGAGCACGCCGATGAATGCCGGCACGCTCAGCCTCTCGCTGACCGACGCGCCCAGCTGCGGCTACGACCACGTCAACGTGACGATCCAGAAAATCCGCATCAACCAAAGCAGCACAGCCAGCGACACCGATGCCGGCTGGACCGACCTGACACTGGCGCCCGCCAAGCGCGTCGATCTGCTGACGCTGAGCAACGGCGTGCTGGCCTCGCTGGGCCAGATCCCGCTGCAGGCTGGCCACTACTCTCAGCTGCGCCTGGTGCTGGCGGCCAACGACACCACCAATCCGCTGCAGAACTCGGTCGTGCCCACCGGCGGCGCCGAAGTGGCGCTGACGACGCCGAGCGCCATCCAGACGGGCATCAAGCTCAATGCCGACATCACGATCGCGGCCAACCAGCTGGCCGACTTCGTGCTCGACTTCGATGCCTGCAAGTCCGTCGTGTCCGCGGGCGCGTCCGGCAAATACCAGCTCAAGCCGGTGGTCGCCGTGACGCCCAACTACATCTCCGGCGTCAGCGGCTATGTCGACGCGTCGGTCGCCAATGGCAACACCCTGGTCTCGGTCCAGCAAGGCGGTGTCGTCGTGAAGGCCACGGCGCCGGACAGCACCGGCAAGTTCCTGCTGCAACCGGTCGCACCGGGCAGCTACGACCTCGTCGTCACCGCACCGGGGCGGGCCAATGAGGTCGTGACCGGCCTGACAGTGACCGCATCCACGGTGACGACGCTGAACGCCGCTGCGGCGCCGCTGGTGCTGTCGGCATCGCTCAACGGCACTGCGGCCGGCACCGTGAGCACCGGTACGACACCGATAGACGCGAACGTGCGGGCGCTGCAGACGCTCTCCAACGGCGACAAGGTGGAGATCCTCAGCCGCACTGTCGACACGACGACCGGTGCCTACAGCTACGCGCTGCCCGTCGGCGGCACGATGGTGGCCGCCTACGTGGCGCCGCTGGGCTCGCTGAGCTTCAGCGCGGACATCGCGGCCACGGCCAAGTACGGCCTCGAAGCCAGCTCGGCCGGCGTCGTCAAGACCGCGGGGCCCCTCACGCTGAGTGCCGGCGCGACGACCACGACGAACTTCACGTTCCCTTGACGCAGCGGCGCCCGCGGCCGCGGGCGTCATTCCTTGCGCGCGCCATGGTGGCGCACGGCCAGCGCCTGTGCCACCTCCTCGCGTAGCGCCGGCAGCACCTCCGCCTCGAACCAGGGCCGGTCCCGCAACCAGCGCTGGTTGCGAGGGCTGGGATGCGGTAGCGGCAGCAGGCCGTGGGCGAGCCCTTCTCGCCACCCGGCCACCAGCTCGTCCACCGACGCCTTGCGCCGCAGATGCCAGCCCAGCGCATGCGAACCGATGGCCAGCGTCAGCCGGATGCCCGGCAGCGCCGCCAGCACGCGGTCGCGCCACAGCGGCGCGCACTCCGGCCGCGGCGGCAGGTCACCGCCCTTGCCGGTACCCGGGAAGCACATCCCCATCGGCACGATCGCAAAGCAGCGCGGGTCGTAGAAGGTCTCGCGCGGCACACCCAGCCAGGCGCGCAGGCGGTCGCCGCTGGCGTCGTCGAAGGGCCGGCCTTTCTCGTGGGCGACGCGGCCCGGCGCCTGGCCGGCGATGAGGATGGGCGCGCGCCGGTCGAGCTGGAAGATGGGTTTGGCGCCCAGCGGCAGGTGCGGCTCGCAGACGGCGCAGGCGCGCAGCTCGGGCAGCAACCGCTGCAGCGCCGTCGCCACGGCGTCGCCTCAGGCCAGGTGCTGCCCGAAGAACCGCATCGCCCGGTCCCACGCCTGCTGCGCCCAGGCCGCGTCGTACTGCGTCTTGGCGATGCGTCCTGGCCCCTGCGCCGTCTCGTTGGCGAAGGCGTGGTGGGCCAGGTAGCGATGGCCTTCGTAGCTCACGCCGGCCTCGGCCAGCCTGGCCTCCAGGCCGTCCACGCCGGCGATGGCGAAGAACTCGTCCTGCGTGGCCCAGTGGGCCTGCAGCGGAATCTTGATCTTGCCGGCGTCCACGTATTCCAGCGGCGGCATGCCGTACCAGACGACGGCCGCATCGGCCTCGGGCACCAGCATCGAGGCCAGCAGCGTCAGCGCGCCGCCCATGCAGTAGCCGGTCACGCCGACCTTGCCGCTGCCCAGCTTCAGCCCCTTCAGGTAGCTCACCGCGCCGCGCACGTCCTGCGCCGCGGCGTCGCCGAAATTCAGGCCCGTCATCAGGTGGTGGGCCTCCTCCTCCTCGACGGTGCTCTGGCCGCGGTAGAGGTCGGGCACCAGCGCCGTGAAGCCGGCAGCCGCGAAGCGGTCGGCGACGCCACGGATCTGGTCGTTCAGGCCCCACCATTCCTGGATGACGACGACGGCGCCCACCGGCTGCGCGGCTTCGGCCAGGTAGCCGGTGACGGCGGCGCCATCGGGGCGTGAAAAGTTGACGGTCTCGGCCATGTCGGACTCCTGCGTTGGAGGCCGCAGTCTGCCCTGTTTGACGCGGGTTTTCCCGTGCGGGGCGACAATGCCGCTTCATCATGAAGATCGAACGCATCGTTTCCACCCGCCTGCCGACGCCCTACGGCGAGTTCGCCATCCACGGTTTCCGTGAGAGCGACAGCGGGCAGGAGCATGTCGTGCTCAGCATGGGCGACCTCGTCGGCCAGCCCGGCGACGAGCCGCCGCTGGTGCGCGTGCACTCCGAGTGCATGACCGGCGAGGTGTTCGGCTCGCTGCGCTGCGACTGCCGCCCGCAGCTGGAAAGCGCGATGAAGAGCATCGCCGCCCGGGGCCGCGGCGCCATCGTCTACATGCGCGGCCACGAGGGCCGGGGCATCGGCCTGGTGCAGAAGCTGCGCGCCTACGCCGAGCAGGACGCCGGCAAGGACACCATCGAGGCCAACGCTGCCCTGGGTCTGCCCATCGACGCGCGCCGCTACGACGCCGCCGCCTGCATGCTGCGGGCGCTGGGCGTGCACCGCATCCGCCTGCTGACGAACAACCCGCTGAAGATGGCCGCGCTGGCCGAGTTCGGCATCGACGTGGTGGAACGCGAGGCGTCGCTGACGCGCCCCGGCCCCGAGAACGAGAAGTACCTGCGCACCAAGGCCGAGTCGATGGGTCACCACGACCTCGGCCACCTGTTCGAGTAGCGCAAGTCGCGTGCAAGCCTCGGGACAGCGTTTTCACGAGGCTATGACAATGCCCCCGTAGGCTGCCGGTCGCTATAAAACAGACCATGTCCGACCGCCGCTTCTTCCCCCGCCCCGCCATCGAGGCGACGTTCAATCGTTGGGACTGGGCGCTGCTGCCCCTGGTGCTGGCGGTGCTCATCCTGCTGGCGCTGGCCGCCTCGCAGATGGCCAAGCCCTTCCACCTCGGCGAGCAGCTGCCGCTGAGCCTGGACGTCGCCTACCTGCCCTACTACCTGCTGCGCACCACGCTGCGGATGTTCATCGCGCTGGCCGCGTCGGTGGTGTTCGCCTGCGTGTTCGCGGTGCTGGCGGCCAAGGTGCGCGCGGCCGAAAAGGTGCTGGTGCCGCTGCTGGACATCCTGCAGTCCATCCCCATCCTGGGCTTCCAGGCCATCGCGGTGGCGCCCTTCATCGCGCTGTTCCCGGGCAACCTCTTCGGCGTGGAGCTGGCGGCGCTGTTCGCCATCTTCACCAGCCAGGCCTGGAACATGGCGTTCAGCCTCTACCAGTCGCTGCGCACGGTGCCGAACGAACTGCAGGAGGCGTCGCGCATCTTCCAGCTGTCAGGCTGGCAACGCTTCTGGCGCCTGGAGCTGCCGTTCGCGATGCCGGGGCTGCTGTGGAACATGATGATGAGCATGAGCGGCGGCTGGTTCTTCGTCGTCGCGTCCGAGGCCATCTCGGTGGCCGGCCAGGACATCAAGCTGCCCGGCGTGGGCTCCTACATCGCACTGGCCATCGAGGCCAAGGACCTGGGCGCCATCGGCTGGGCCATCCTCGGCATGCTGATCGGCATCCTGCTGTACGACCAGCTCTTCTTCCGCCCGCTGCTGGCCTGGGCCGACAAGTTCCGCTTCGAGGAGTCGGGCAGCGAGAACGCGCCGCAGTCGTGGCTGCTGACCTGGCTGCGCCGCACCGAGTCGCTGCAGAAGCTCGGCGAATGGCCGGCACGCTGGATCACGGCCAGCTTCCGCCCGATGCGCAAGACCTACGACGGCCGCTCCATCCGCGCCAAGAGCAAGCCGGCCAATCCGCTGTGGGCACGCGGCTGGGACGCGCTGGTCGCCGCGCTGGTGCTGTTCGCGCTGTACCGCATGATCAGCTTCATCCACGCCGAAGTGGGCTGGGGCGAAGCGGCCCATGTGTTCAAGCTCGGGCTGTACACACTGGCCCGCGTGCTGCTGCTGATCGCCGTCGCGTCGCTGATCTGGGTGCCCGTGGGCGTGTGGATCGGCCTGAACCCGCGCATCGCCGGCCGCGTCCAGGCCGTCGCGCAGTTCCTGGCGGCCTTTCCGTCCAACCTGGTCTTCCCGGTCGCGGTGCTGCTGATCGTCAAGTGGGGCCTCAACCCCAACATCTGGCTGTCGCCCCTCATCATCCTGGGCACGCAGTGGTATCTGCTGTTCAACGTCGTCGCGGGCGCGTCCACCATCCCGACCGAGCTGCGCCTGGCCGCGCAGAACCTGGGGCTCAAGGGCTGGCTGGCCTGGCGGCGCTACCTGCTGCCGGCCATCTTCCCGAGCTTCGTGACCGGGGCCATCACGGCCAGCGGCGGCTCGTGGAACGCCAGCATCGTGGCCGAGTACGTGACCTGGGGCGACACCCATCTCCAGGCCGCCGGCCTGGGCAGCTACATCCAGCAGATGACCACCGCTGGCGACTTCCCGCGCATCGCGCTGGGCATCGGCGTCATGTGCATCTTCGTGATGGCACTCAACCACTGGGTCTGGCGGCGGCTGTACCGCATCGCCGAAGACCGCATGCACTTTTGAAGGAAGCCGCCGTGACCGCCTTGATCGACCTGAAAGACGTGGCCAAGGGCTTCAAGTCCGCCGACGGCAGCCTGCGCTCGGTGCTGGAGGATGTGGACTTCACGCTGGCCAAGGGAGAGATCGTCGCACTGCTGGGCCAGAGCGGCTCGGGCAAGAGCACGCTGCTGCGCATCATGGCCGGGCTGATCCCGGCCGACGCCGGCGACGTGCGCTACCGCGGCCAGCCGCTGTTCGGGCCGGCGGCCGGCATCGCGATGGTGTTCCAGAGCTTCGCGCTGTTCCCGTGGCTGACCGTGCAGCAGAACGTCGAGCTGGGCCTGGAAGCCGCCGGCGTGGCCGAGGCCGAGCGTGCCGAGCGTGCCGAGAAGGCCATCGAGCTGATCGGCCTCGCCGGCTTCGAGGGCGCGCTGCCGCGCGAGCTGTCGGGCGGCATGCGCCAGCGCGTGGGCCTGGCCCGGGCACTGGTGATGGAGCCGCCGGTTCTGCTGATGGACGAGGCCTTCTCGGCCCTGGACGTGCTGACCGGCGAGCGCCTGCGCAACGAGATCCTCGAACTCTGGGACGGCGGCAACATGCCCACCCAGGCCATGCTGGTCGTGTCGCACAACATCGAGGAGGCCGTCATGATGGCCGACCGCGTGCTGATCTTCGCGAGCAACCCGGGCCGCGTGCGTGCCGAGCTGCCCATCACGCTGCCGCGCCCGCGCCGCGCCGACAGCCCCGAGGTGCGCCTGCTCATCGACGAGGTCTACCGGCTGATGACCAGCGCCACGACCGTGACAGGCGCCCCCGAGGAGGCACCCAAGCCCCACCTCAGCGACCGCCTGCCCGAGGCCGACGTGGGCCGCATGGAGAGCCTGCTGGAGCTGCTGGCCGACGACCAGTTCAAGGGCCGCGCCGACCTGCCCCAGCTCGTCGAGGAGAGCGAGCTCACCGACGAGGAGGTGCTGCCGCTGGCCGACGCGCTCAACCGCCTGGGCCTGGCCCAGCTCAGCGGCGGCGACCTGCTGATGACGCCGCTGGGCCACAAATACGTGGACGGCAGCCACGAGTTCCGGCGCCAGGTCTTCGGCCAGCAGCTGCTGGAGCATGTGCCGCTGGCCGCCTTCATCCGCCACAGCCTGGAGCAGGAGACCGACGGCGAGTTGAAGGAAGAGCCCTTCCTGAAGCTGCTGATGGACAGCATGGACACCGCGGAGGCCGAGCGCGTGCTGCGCGTGGCGATCGAGTGGGCGCGCTATGGCGAGGTGTTCGAGTACGACTACCACACCGGCCTGATCCACCTGCCGGAGTCGGACGAGGACTGAGCGCGGCGGCCCGCGCCTCAGCTCAGTGCTGCGTCAGCAGATGGGCGATGCCGGCGCTGGCGTAGACGGCGCGGACGGCGTCCGAGACCGGGTGGTCGGCGTTGGGCTCGGTGCTGCGCACCAGGCCGCCCTGGTCCAGGATGCGGCGCAGCTCCAGGGCCCGCTCCGACTGCTCGGCCTGCGCGCGCGACGGGTCCTCGAACGCGTCCAGCAGCGGGAAGGCATTGGCCCACCAGGGGGCGGGGTACCAGGTCTGGTCCCCGGCCTTCAACCAGAACCTGGGGGTGAACTTCAAGCTTTCTGCCATGGCCCGGTCCTCTCTTGCGCCGACTGCACTGGCTGGAAATTCTTCCGGGCAGCACCGGCCGCGACGAGTGAAATCTCTCCGGCCGGAACGGTGAAGAAGACCGCGCCCCTCCCCCACGAACGAGGGCCGCGCGCCGCGGCAGGCGCGCCTACGCGACGGCGCACTTGGCGACGGTGTCCCAGGTGCGTGTCGTGATGTCCTTGCCGAAGGTGCCTTCCAGCAGCTGCATGAACACCGGCCCCTTCTCGTCGGGCACGTAGACGGACAGCACCTCGCTGCCCACGCGCTTCAGGATGCAGGCGTCGTGCCGCGCCAGCGGCAGCTCCACATACCCCACGGCACCGGGGCTGCGCAGAAAGGTCACGACGCGCTTGCCGCCCGGCGGCAGTTCGAACTCGGCGAACGGGTCGGACTGGATGAACTGCTGAAGCTGCGTGCTGGTGCGCACGACGGCCTGGAAGCTGCGGCCCAGACCGTCCTTCATCGCCTTCTCCACGCGCTTCTGCACCACCGCCGCGGGCAGCGACCGCGCGATCGTGAAGGCCACGTTGCCGCTGCTCAGCAGCGTCTTCACGTCGGCCAGGCCGGCGGCCTCCAGGCTGCGCTTGAGGTCGGGCATGCTGCAGTTCATCGGGCTGACGCCTCGGAGCAGGGCAACGTAACGGGGCATGGTCGGGGGTGACGGGTGGAGGCCAGCCCCCTACGCTAACTCATTCGCGCAGCCTAGGCGGCCAACGCCAGCCGGGCCTGCTCAACGAAGCGCCCGAGTTCGTCGAGGATGCGGTCGGCATGGCGCCGGACCGCCTCGGACGACGTGCCCAGGCGTGCCGCTTCGGCCTCGAAGTCCCGCAGCTCGGCCTCCAGCCGGACCAGGCCGACCGACGCGCAGGCGCCGCGCAGCGAATGCGCCGCCGCGCGATCCAGCACCTGCACCCCGCCACCATAGACCTCGACGAAGCGTTGCAGCACGCGCTGCAGCAGCTCCGGCCGGTCGCAGACGCCGCTCAGCGCCCGCTGCAGGTCCAGGCCCTCGACGCCGCCCAGCCGCTCCTGAAGCCCGCGCCGGACCGGCGGCGTGGCGGCCTGAGGCAGCCAGCGCGCCAGCGTTGCTTGCAGCAGCCCGGGATCGACCGGCTTGGCGATGTGGTCATCCATGCCGGCATCCAGGCAGGCGCGGCGGTCCTCGCTGAAGGCATTGGCCGTCATCGCAATGATGGGCAGGTCCGTCAGGCCGGCGGCGCGGATGCGGCGCGTCGCCTCCAGCCCGTCGACGCCGGGCATCTGCATATCCATCAGCACCAGGGCATGGCCGCCGGCCAGCGCGGCCTCGACCGCGGCCTGGCCGTCGCCAACGATGTCGACTTCCAGGCCCATCACGCGCAGCAGCTCCGCGGCGACCTCCTGGTTGACCGGGTTGTCCTCGGCCAGCAGCACGCGCCGGCCACGCAGCGCGCCCTGCTGCGCCTGGGGGTCGGTGCTGCCACGGGCCTGCGGCGTCGGCAGCGCGTCAGCGCCCACACCCAACCAGGCCGTGAACCAGAAGCGGCTGCCTTCGCCGGGGTGGCTGTCGACGCCGGCCTCGCCCCCCATCAACTCGGCGATGTGGCGGGTCAGCGCCAGGCCCAGACCGGTGCCGCCGAAGCGGCGCGACGTGGAGCTGTCGGCCTGCTCGAAGGCCTGAAAGAGGCGCACCTGGGCCTCGGGCGCGATGCCGATGCCGGTGTCACTGACCTCGAAGCGCAGCAACCGTCGCGAGCCATCGCTGCGCAGCAGACGCACGAACAGGCCGATCTCGCCGCGCTCGGTGAACTTGACGGCGTTGCTGAGCAGGTTGAGCAGCACCTGGCTGAGTCGCGTCGGGTCGCCGCGCAGGCGAAGCGGTGCATGGTCGGTGTCCATGCGCAGCGCCAGGCCTTTGCTGCGTGCGCGCGGCGCCACCATCTCGATGGCGTTGTCGAGCAACTCGCCAAGGCCGAACTCGGTCTCTTCCAGCACCATCTTGCCGGCCTCGATCTTGGACAGGTCGAGGATGTCATTGATGAGCTGCAGCAGGTGCCGCGCGGCGGTGTCGAGCTTGGCGAGACGGCCGCCCAGCAGAGGGTCGGCCGCGTCGCGCGCCATCAGGTGGGTGAGGCCGAGGATGGCGTTCATCGGCGTGCGGATCTCATGGCTCATGTTGGCCAGGAAGGCGCTCTTGGCCCGCGTCGCGGCCTCGGCCTGCTCGGCACGCCGCGCCAGCTCGCGCTGCATGGCCTCGATCTGCTGCTCGCGCGCCTTGCGTTCGCTGTTGTCGAACATCACCGCCCGGTTGCTGACCGGGCGGCCTTCGGCATCCCTGACGACGACGGCATTCACCAGCACCGGCAGCACGCTGCCGTCCTTGCGCACGAAGTCGAAGTCGAGATCCCTCAGCTCTCCCAGCTCCCGGAAGCGCAGAAAACGCTCGCGGAACAGCGCCTGGCTCTCCGGTGTCATGAACCGGGTGAGTGGCTGCCCGATCACTTCGGCACGCTCGCGCCCCAGCATGGTGAGCTCCCTGGCATTGATGGCGACCACCTCACCGCCGTCAACGCTGAGGGAGTGGTAGCCGCAGGGCGCGTTGTCGTAGAGGTCGGTGATGGCGCCCGCGCGCTCGGCCAGCATCGCGTTCGCGGCCGTGAGCTCTGCCGTGCGCTGCGCCACCTGGCGCTCGAGCTCGGCCTGCTGGCGCTCCAGCGCGCGTCTTGCACGCTGCTGGTCCGTCACGTCGACCAGCATGGACAGTGCATGGGGCCTGCCGAAGATCTCGACGCGACAGGCCGAGTAGGACACGTCGACATCCGCACCCGACCTGGGATGCAGCCGGGCGGGCAGGGCTTCCAGCCTCGGCTGCACCTCCAGCTCACGGTAGATCTCATCCCGGAACATTTCGTCCGGCCACAGGCCGAAGTCCGCGCTGCTGCGGCCGATGACCTCGCTGCAGGTGTAGCCGGTCAGTGCCTCGAAAGCGGCATTGACCTCGACGAAGCGGCCATCCTCCATGCGGGAGACGGCCATGGCCACGGGAGCGCTCTGGAACAGCATCGCGAAGCGCTCGTGCGCCTCGCCGGCCTCGCGCAGCGCGCGCTGCTGCTCGCCGATGTCCTCGGTCGAGACGATGATGCCGCAGACCGCGCCCTGGTCCGTCCAGGGCTGCACCACCCAGCGCAGCCACTGCTCACTGCCGTCGGCGCGGCGCCAGACCTCGCCATCACAGCGCACGGTCTCGCCGGCCAGGGCGCGACCGTGGGCGTCCCGCCAGGCTTTGGGCATGTCGCTCAGCAGCGCGTCGTGGTTGCGGCCGGCCAGCTCGCCCAGGCCCTGGCCGAACTGCCGCGCCCACAGGCCGCTGGTCGCGAGGTAGTTCATGTCGGCATCGAGCAGCGCAATGCTGTGAGGGGCTTGCTGCACAAAGCCTTCCAGCTGCGCACGGGAGCGCCGCAGGGCCTCCTCGGCGCGGCGCCTCTCGGTGACATCGTGATGCAGGCCCAGCATGCCGATGAGTTCGCCGGCCGGCGTCAGCACGCGCATGCCCACGGACTCGGCCCAGAACTCGCTGCCGTCACGGCGCAGATAGCGCAGCTGGTAGCGGCCCCGGGTCGGCGACTCGGCGAGCGTGAAGCGGGTGCGCCCGAGCTCGGCATAGTCCGCCGGATCGGCGTAGAGCATCTCGGTGGTGCGTCCGCAAACCTCCTCTGGCGTGTAGCCGAACAAGGCGGTGAAGGCGGGATTGATCGTCTGGATGCGACGCGAAGCGTCGGTCAGGACCATGGCGTCGGGCAGGCCTTGAAACATCGCGCGCAACGTGGCCTCGCTGCACTGCAGCGCCCGCTGGGCGGCGTCACGCTCACTATCGGCCGCGACCAGGGCCTTGCGGGCGGCGTCCACCTCGGCAATGGCCGGACCTGCAGACCCCGTCGCCTCACGGCTGGCCAGCGACGCCACCGCGCGGGAGAGCCCCCGGCCGCCACGGCGCCCGGCCAGCAGCCCCATCAGGACCGCGCCGCCCACCAGGCTCGACAGGCCGGCCCCCACGGCCAGCATCGGCGCCAGCCTCTGGGCCGGCTCGACCTCGACGGCCAGGCTCCAGCGCCCCGCGGCGCTGGGCACGCTGAAGCGTGTGGCCCCGTCACCTGGCGCGGGTCGCCCCGCCACCAGAGCCCCCTGGCTGTCACGCAGGACGACATGCCAGCCCTCGGGGATCGCTGCCGCATCGATCAGCGCCTCGAAGCGCTGCACATCAATGGGCGTGAGCAGCACGCGGGGGGCCGCACCGACGCGCAGCACCGGCACGGCGACAGCCACCATGGACTGATGCGCGACCGGGCCGACAAAAAGGTCCCCTACCTCGGGCTTGCCGCTGGCCAGGGCCGCCGGCGCAGCCCCGTGGCCGCCGGGCCGCGGCAGGCTGGGCAAGGCATCGCCGAGTTGCCGCGCGGTGTGCAGCAACATTCGCCCCTGGTTGTCGGCCAGCACCACCTCGCCGCCGACAAGGTCGCGCAGCGCACGCGCCCGGCGGTGGAAGTCGGCCAAGTCGGCCTCGTCCAGGCGCGGCGAACTGGCCAGCAACTGCAGCGCCAACTCGCGGTCGCCCAACAGCTCGTCGACCTGGCCGGCCAGATGCTGGGCCAGCAGTTGGGCGGCGCGGTCGTCCGCGGTATGCAGGCGGCGTACTTGATCGACAGCCAGCCAGGTGGACAACAGGGCCAGCGGCAGCATGGACCACCAGACCCAGCGGCGCAGGTAGGCGCTCAGCGACAGCGGCACCGACGCGGGCAACGCCTGCGCGGATGCCTGGACCTCGTCGACTGCCGCCATAGAAAGCCCCCATTCCGGATGGACCCACCATAGGTGTCCCCGCGCCGCCGGCCCTTGATTCAGGTCAAAGGCCGCCCGGCCCTACGTCACGGCGCAAGCCGGTCTGATGAGCCTCGACCGTCAGTAGCGGCCGACGCGCTGCGCATCACCTCGTCCGCCGGGAACAGGTGCTCCACTTTCGGCGACGCCAGCGTGATATCCAGCGTCATGGCGAAGCTGGTGATGGGGCCATCGGCGCGCAAGTCGCTGCGTAGCGCCCCGGTCGCCTCAGCCTGGGCTGGCGATGGCCTGCCGCAGGTTGGCGCGCGCGGCGGCTTCGAAGCGCGCATGCAGTGCCGCCGTGCCATACAGCACAGGCCTCGCCAGGAAGCCCGCCAGGATGGCGCCGCGCTTCTCCTTGAACACCGCTGGCGGCACGAAACCGTATTCGACGCGGATCTGCGCCTCGTATTCGGCAAAGCGCGCCGGCGCGGCGCCAAGGATGGCGAGGTCGATGTCGACCAGCAGTTGTTCGTCGACCGTGGCCGGCGCGGCGCTGTGGCGCGTGGCGAGCACCAGCGCGGCGACGCGCCCGGCCACGTCGGGCGACGCACCGGCATCGAGCAGCGCCGTACGCGCCCAGTCGGCACTGACGGCCTCGTTGTCGTGCCGATGCACGTCGTAGACCGCGTCGTGGAACCACAGCGCGATCTCGACCTCCGCCGGCCGCTCGGCCAGCGCGCGGAACTCGTCGAACAGCGCCAGGCATTCGGCCAGGTGCTGCTGCGTGTGATACGCCCGGTGCGGCTCGGCATAACGGGACAGCAGCGCGGCGTGCAACGCGTCGTTGCCGGTGCCGCCGAGTGCTTGCCACGCGGCGCGCCAGCTGGCGAGATCAAGGCTCATGCGGTGGGCTGCCCGAACATCATGCGATGCCCGTCGACGGTGCGGATGCCGAACTCCCGCATGCTCCAGGGTTCGTCGCGCAACGGCTTGATGAACTCGACACCGCGCGCCTGCCATTCCGCGTGCAGGGCGTCGATGGCCTCGACCTGCACATAGGCGAAGTAGCCGTGGTCGCCCAGCTGCGCGGGCGGCAGCGCGTCGGGGCATTCGCCGGCCATGATGACGCAGGCATCGCGCTCCAGCCAGCACCAGCCGGGTCGCCCATGTCGTGGACGGTGAAGCCCAGCACGTCGCGATACCAGGCCGCGGAGCGGGCTAGATCGGGCACGGCGAGGACGTAGCGGCAGTGGGTCAGTGGCATGGGGGGATGGTAGGCAGGCTGAGCTGCCCACCAAGGGAGCCTGCTCCTCAGGCTGAAAGCGGACTTCGTCACTAGGCCGGCGATAGCCGGCGCGGGCCTGCTTTGGCGATGCTCTGGGGCGCACCGCTAATCCGTGCAGATGCTCACCAGCTCTCCCTTCTCGACCGTCGTTCGACAGCCGTAACCAGAAGAGAAGCGGTCACATTGGCCATCCACCCGAGCACCTGCGTTCCCGGACTGCGGAACACATGAATATCCTCCGCATTCGCTCGACGACTTGCACGGCGCGCCGGCCTTTGGATTGGGCAATTCGCAGGAATACTCGTTGGAAACGGGACGCATGGGGCTGTAGGGGTAGGTGCTCTTCCACCAACCGCCCTTGGCAGCACATTCCTCCTCCGGCTTGCTGGGCAGCTTAGGTGTCTTCTGGCGTGGAGACGAGGCCGCGCGATCACCAGCCGTGGTCTGCGTTGGCGTTGCCGTCGGAGGCTCTGCCCGGACACCACAACCCAAGAGAAGCATGCCTAAGAACAGGACAACAAGCTCAATAGACTTCTTTCCGGTGTGTGTCTGATGCATTGGTCGCCCCCTTCTCATCCTCGCCCTCACGCCGAAATCATGATGGGTAGGCGCATTCTCAGCATGGTATGACCGCTATCGCTGGCGGCCCCAAGTTCACGCCTCCTCCACCACCACCCTCGGCCAGCGCTCGACGTAGCGCTTGCTCTCACACCGCTGCCGGTAAGTCTCGGCGCTGACCCGCGCCGGGTTGCGGCGGATGCGCATGCTCAGCAGGTCGTCCAGGCCCAGCGGCGCGATGACGTGCAGCGCGTCGCGGTCGCCCAGCCACACGCCCACGGCGGTGGCTGGCTCGGGCCAGCTGGCGAGGGCGTCTTCCAGCGAACGCAGCGGTTCAACGGCATCGCCGAAGCAGCGCTCGAACCACAGGTGCACGCCGGCCTGGTTGGTCACCTCCCAGGGCAGCTCGGGCAACTGCTCGGCCAGGCGGTGCTGCAGCGCCGCGTCGCGCTCGGGGCTCAGGTCGGCAGCGCAGAAGTAGACGAGGTCCACATCGGCCAGCGGGGTGGGCGGCAAGCCGTGCAGCGCGTCCCACACGAGCGTGCGCAGCGCGCCGGCGCCGATGCACCAGTGCGTCAGGCCCAATGAACGGCCGGCGCGCAGGGCAGCCATGAACCAGGGCGTGGCGCGCACCAGTGCGACCACACGCTCAGCGTCGGTCATCGCGCCTTCTCGCGCTCCTGCAGCGTGCGCCACATCACCTTGCCCGCCCCGCTCTTGGGCAGGCTGGCCGCGAACTCGATGAGTGCAGGCACCTTGTAGGCCGCCATGTTGGCCTTGCACCAGTCGCGCAGCTGCTCCTCGGTCAGCGCCTCGTGGCCCGCGCGCTTCACGACGAAGGCCTTGACGGTCTCGCCGCGGTAGGCGTCGGGCGCGGAGACGATGCAGGCCTCGGCGATGCCGGGGTGGGCGTGCATGAGGTTCTCCACCTCGGCCGGCCAGACCTTGAAGCCGCTCGCGTTGATCATGCGCTTGAGGCGGTCGGTCATGAAGAAATAGCCGTCGGCGTCAACGTAGCCGATGTCGCCGGTACGGAAGAACTTCTTGCCCTCGAACTCGATGAACGCGGCCGCCGTGGCCTGCGGATGGCGCCAGTAGCCATCGAACACCATCGGGCCGTGCACGATGATCTCGCCCGGCTCGCCGACGGGCAGCTCGCGCAGCGTGTCGGGGTCGATGACACGGGCATCGCAGCTCATGTACGGCACGCCCAGGCATTGCTGCTTGGGCGCTTCGTTCGGGTTGCTGTGGCTGGGCGCGGCGGTCTCGGTGAGGCCGTAGCCTTCCTGGTAGCTGAGGCCCCAGCGCTGGCGCAGCCGCTCGGCGATGGCCTGCGGCATGGCCGCGCCGCCGCCGCCGATGTAGACGAGGCTGCTGAGGTCGAACGTGTCCACCTGCGGGCTGGCCAGCAGGTCGATGACCATGGTCGGGATGTTGGTCCAGCGCGTGACGCGCCAGTCCTTGATGAGCCGGGCCGCGTACTCGCGCTGCCAGCGCGGCATCAGCACCAGCGTCGCGCCGCCCACCAGCGTGCCGTGCAGAACGACGACCATGCCGGTGATGTGGAACATGGGCACGACGCCCAGCACCACGTCTTCCTGGCTGGCGTTGGCCCACAGCGTGCCGGCGAAGACGTTGTGCTGCAGGCTGCTGTGCTTGTGCATGCAGCCCTTGGGGTTGCCGGTGGTGCCGCTGGTGTAGCCCAGCAGCGCGAGGTCGTCGGCGCCGACCTCCGTGACCGGCGGCGGGGCCGTGCAGGCCAGCGCCTCGGCCCACGGCGTGGCGCCGGCGGGCAGCGCGATGTCGGTGTTGAGCCAGTCCGCCCAGCCGGCCGGCAAGCCCTCACCGTCGGCGCGGCCGCCGGGCAGCACCTCGGCCAGCCGCGTGACGAGCAGGTCCTGGGCCGGCATGCCGGCCGCCAGCCACTCGGCGCTGAGATCCGTGCTGGTGATGGCCAGCCGCGCGCCGCTGTCCTCGATGAGGTGCTTGAGCTCCGCCGCCTTGTTCATCGGGTTGACCGGCACGAGCACGGCGTTGGCGCTGAAGATGGCGTAGTGCGCGATGACCAGCTGCGGGCAGTTCTGCAGGTCCACCAGCACCCGGTCGCCCTTCTTGACGCCGCGCTGCGCCAGCCACGCGGCCAGCCGGGACACCTGGGCGGCCAGCTCGGCGTAGGTCGTCACCTGGCCCAGGAAGATGAGCGCCGGGCGGCCCGGGAAGCGGCGCGCGCTGACGACGAGGTTGTCGGCCAGCGACGTGGCCGGCGTGGTGATCGCGTGGGGCAGGCGGGCGGGCCAGAACTTGTGGTGGGCTCGGGTCATGGTCGGGGCGTCTCCGGTTTCCTCGCGACGACGAGATAGACACCCAGCAGCGTCACACCCATGCCGGCGATGGCTTGTGCGCCGAGTGTCTCGCCGAACAGCAACCACGCCATCACCGAGGTGACAGAGGGCACCAGATACATCGTGCTGGTGACGGCCGTGACGCGGCCGTGGCGCAGCATGTAGAACATCAGGCTGATGCCGCCGGCGGTCAGCACGAGCACGCTCCAGGCCATCGCGATGAAGACGTCGCGGTGCCACTCGATGTGCATGGGCTCGACCAGTGCCGCCGCCGGCAGCGTGACCGCCAGCGCGGCGGCGAACTGCACGACCTGGCCGGTGCGCAGGTCGAAGTGCGGCACGAAGCGCTTCTGGTACAGCGTGCCGCCGGTGATGGCCAGCAGCGCCATCAGGCACAGCAGCAGCGGCGGGCCGAAGCTGGTGCCGACGTTGAGCTTGTGCCAGATGACGAGCACGACGCCGGCCAGGCCCAGCGCCACGCCCAGCCACTGCCGCGGTGCGACGCGCTCGCCGATGAGCGGCGCCGCTGCTGCAACCAGCACCGGCTGCAGGTTGACGATGAGCGCCGCCGTGCCGGCCGGCAGACCCTGGCGGATGGAGACCCACACGCCGGCCAGGTAAAGCGCCTGGATGCCAATGCCGGCGACGGCCAGGTGCAGCACGTTGCGCCTCGTGGGCCACGGCGCGCGCGCTGCGACAGCCAGTGCGAGCATCAGCACGACGACACCGGCATAGCGCCAGCACAGGAAGGTCAGCGGGTCCGCATGCGGCGCGGCCAGCTTGGCGACGATGTAGCCGGTGGCCCAGATGAAGATGAACAGCGGCGGGGCGAGGCGGTCGAGCAGGGAGGTGGCGCGCATGAGGCGGCCATCATGCCGCCGGTCAACCGGCCGTGCCGTTCGTCTGGCGATCCGCGTCGGCGGCCGTCACCTCGCGCAGGCAGCGCAGGCACAGGCAGCGGCCTGGGTAGCGCTCGGCGAGTTCGGCTCGCAGCCTGTCGGTTAGCCGGATGCCGAAGCAGTCGCAGTGCCCGGCATTGGCGCCGCACTCGAAGCCGCCGCCGCAGCGCGGGCAGCTGGCATCGAGCATGGGGCCGGTAGGGATGGGGTTCACAGCGGGGATTGTGGATCGTCGTCCGGCGGCGCCAGCGGCGTGGCGCGGGCCAGCGCCATCCAGGTGGCGAAATCGGGCTTGCAGGCGCGCTTGGGAGCCGGGCGGGCGAGCTCCAGATGGCTGGGGTGGCCGATCAGCACGCCGTATTCGGCGGGGATCTCCTCGGGCTGGGCAATGCCCGCCTTGACGACGAACCAGCACTGGCCGCACAGCGCGCGGTAGGCGGCGGACTTGGCCGGGCGGCGCAACTCGCCCAGCAGGTCGGCGCGGCTGACCTTGATCTCGTGGATGGCGGGTTCGAGGTAGTCCTCCACCGTGCTGTGGCGGATGGAATAGACGTCCGGCATGGCATTGACCCATTGCATCCGGCCGTCGTCCTGCGGCAGGCCGGCACGCAGCGTGAGCCCGCGCCAGGCGATGCGGCCGGCACGCTGCATCTCGACGGCGACGCGCTCGACGAGCTGTTCGTGCGCGTCGCGGGCGGCCCGGTTGCGGCTCAGCGATTGGGCGATGAGGGCCACGCCCTCGTCGGTCACACGCAGACGCTCGCGGCCGCCCGGTTCCGCCAGGCGCTCGACCCAGCCGGCGGCCAGCAGTTCGATCTCGACGAGGTCCTGGCTGGGCCAGCCGGCGCTACGCCACAGCTGGCGCAGGCGCTGCAGGTGGAGACGAGTGGGGGCGGGCATGGCGCCATCTTCGCGCCAGAAAGCAAAAAGCCCCCGGCCGGAAGGCACGGGGGCTGGGTCTGGCTGAAGCCGCGTGAGGCTTAACGCTCGCGCTTGGGCAGGCCTTGCATGAAGGGCACCGGGAAGTTGCTGGTAGTGTCGGGGTTGGCAGTCGTGTTGGGCACCGCGAAGAACGTCCACACGCTGTTGGACGCGATGGCCAGGTTCGACTTGGTGTAGATCGGCGTCGCCAACGTCGGCACCACCACATCCACCTGCGAGGAGGCCGTGGAGGCGATGCTGACGGGCGTCGACGTGGTGCCCGGCGTCACGTTGGAGGCGCGCGCGGTGTAGTCGATGTTCAGCGACACACCGGCTGTCTGCGTCGGGATGGCGTTGATCAGGCGGACCTTGGCGTTGCCGCTGACGGTGGGGAGGCGGTTGTCATCGTTCAGCACGGCCAGGTTCGGCGCGGCCGGGTCACCCCAGACCATCAGCGTGGTGTCCTTGCCGGCGCCCAGCGTCGGCACCGGGAAGCTGACATTGGCGCCGTTGACGGCGAGGGTCATCGTCGTGGGCGTGCTGGTGCTGGTGGCGTTGACGGTGACGTAGGAGCCGATCAGCGGGCTGATGGCGCCCGTCAGCAGCGTCTGGCCGTTCAACGTGCCGCTGACCGTGCCGCCATTCGTCAGCGCGGCAACCGCGCGCACGCGGCTCTGCGTGTTCAGGAAGCTGGTGGCCGCGCCTTGCTGCACCAGCGAGATGCCGTTAACCAGCACGCCGCCGTCTGTGGCGGTCAGGATCAGCGTGTTGACACTCTTCGAATCCAGCGTGATGGCCGGGATGGCCAGGCGCAGGTCGGTGCGGTCGTTGTAGCCGGTCACGCAGACACGGAAGGTGCCCGAATTGAGCACGATGTACCCGCTGCCCGTGCCGCCGGCGAGGTTGGTCGTCAGCGCGGTTTCGGAGGCGAGGCTGCAGTCGGAAGCGCTGGTGACGTAGACGTCCATCGCGCCAGCATCGGGAGCCAGGTTGTAAACGAACAGCTTGGCCTTGTTGGCGTCGGCGGCGTCCTGGTTCTCTTCCAGCAGCGTCGTGCGGATGGCACCGGCGAAGCCGAAGGTGATGTAGGTGTAGTGGCTGTTGGCATTCAGCCCCGGCGTGGTGGCGCTGATGCTGGTGCCGACGTCGCTGGTCAGGACCTTGGAGGCCGTATCGCTGGTGCTGACGCCGCCATAACTGCCCACCGCGGCGTAGCCGATGCCGCTGTTGATGGTCTTGTCGTTGACCGTCAGGTCCAGCGCGGAATAGGAGCGCGTTGCGTTGAGCAGGCGCACTTGGGTGTCGGAGCCGCTGCCGCTGCCGCCGCAGGCGGTCAGAAGCGCAGTGGCCGACAAGCTCAGCGTCAAGGCTAGCCGGGTAGCCCAGGGGGTGAATCGCATCGAAAACTCTCCGAAAAAACCAAACCGCCGGGCCAAATCCCAAAAACGCGGACGCGCGATTAGAACCCAAGCTGCGGGTTGCGGGATTGCCGCCTTCTAGCGCCGGGTGAAGAAACGTTGCTGCAACCCCGTCGCCACTGAGGAGAACCCTCCAATTTTCAAGCAGTTTCACTGGGTAGCATGGACCGGATGAACTACCCGCACCTGCTCGCCCCGCTGGACCTGGGCTTCACGACGCTGAAGAACCGCGTGCTGATGGGCAGCATGCACACCGGCCTGGAAGACGGCCGAAAGCACTTCGAACGCATGGCGGTGTTCTTCGCCGAGCGGGCCCGGGGCGAGGTGGGGCTGATCGTGACCGGTGGCTTCGCGCCCAATATCGAGGGCTGGGCCAAGCCCTTCGCCGGCACGCTGGCGACCTCGGGCGCGGCGCGGCGGCACAAGATCATCACGGACGCCGTGCATGCCGAGGGCGGCAAGATCGCGCTGCAGATCCTGCACACGGGCCGCTACGGTTATTCGCCGCTGTGCGTGGCGCCGTCGCGCATCCAGTCCCCCATCAGCCCGTTCACGCCGCGAGAGCTGTCGGCCCGGGGCATCGAGCGGCAGATCCGCGCCTTCATCCGCTGCGCGAAGCTGGCCCGCGAGGCCGGCTACGACGGCGTGGAGATGATGGGCAGCGAGGGTTATTTCATCAACCAGTTCCTCGTCACGCACACCAACCAGCGCGACGACGGCTGGGGCGGCTCGTACGAGAACCGCATGCGGCTGCCGCTGGAAATCCTCGCGCGCATGCGCGAGGCGGTGGGGCCGGACTTCATCATCATCTACCGGCTGTCCATGCTGGACCTGGTGCCCGATGGGAGTTCGTGGGAAGAGGTGGTCGAGCTGGCGCGGCGCGTGTCGCGCAGCGGCGCGACCATCATCAACACCGGCATCGGCTGGCACGAGGCACGCATCCCGACGATCGCGACCAGCGTGCCGCGGGCGGGCTTCGCGTGGGTGACCGCCAAGCTGCGCGCGCAGCTCCGAGCGGAGGGCATCACGACGCCGCTGATCACGAGCAACCGCATCAACACGCCGGAGGTCGCCGAAGGTGTGCTGGCGGACGGCTCGGCGGACATGGTGTCGATGGCGCGGCCCTTCCTGGCCGACCCGGAGTTCGTCAGGAAGGCGAGGCTGGACCGCGCCGACGAGATCAACACCTGCATCGCCTGCAACCAGGCCTGCCTGGACCACACCTTCGCGCAGAAGATCTCGACCTGCCTCGTGAACCCACGCGCGGCGTACGAGCAGGAGATCGTCGTGAAGCCGGTGGCCGGCGGCGCGAAGAAGCGCATCGCCGTCGTTGGCGCCGGCCCGGCCGGCCTGGCCGCGGCGACGACGCTGGCCGAGCGCGGCCACGCGGTGACGCTGTTCGACGCGGCGGCCGAGATCGGCGGTCAGTTCAACATGGCCCGACGCATCCCGGGCAAGGAGGAATTCAGCGAGACGCTGCGCTACTTCCGCCGCCGCATCGAGGTCACGGGCGTCGAGCTGAGGCTGGACTGCCGCGTGTCCGCCGACGACCTGAAGGGCTTCGACGACGTGCTGCTGGCCACTGGCGTCAGCGCGCGCGATCCGAAGATCAAGGGCCAGGCCGACGGTGCGGCGCGCGGCCAGGTGCTGAGCTACATCGACGTGCTGAGGCATGACAAGCCGGTGGGCGCACGCGTGGCCATCGTCGGCGCGGGCGGCATTGGCTTCGACGTGGCGGAGTACCTGCTGGAGGCCGGCCATTCGCTGACGCTGGACCCGGCGGCGTGGCGTCGCCACTGGGGCGTGGGCGACCCGGCCGAAGTGCGCGCCGGGCTGCTGCGGCCGGCGCCCGAGGCGCCGACGCGCCAGGTCACGCTGCTGCAGCGCAAGGCCGGCAAGCCCGGCGCCGGCCTGGGCAAGACGACCGGCTGGATTCACCGCGCGGCGCTGAAGATGAAGAACGTCGACATGCTGGCCGGCGTCAACTACGAGCAGATCACGCCGGAGGGGTTGTGGGTCAGCTACGGCGAGGATCGCAAGGACGCCCAGCTCATCGAGGCCGACACCATCGTGCTGTGCGCCGGCCAGGAGCCGCTGCGCGAGCTGGAGGCACCGCTGCGGGCGGCGGGCGTCAACGTGCACCTGATCGGCGGCGCGCTGGAGGCCGGCGAGCTGGACGCCAAGCGCGCCATCCTGCAGGGCACGAAGCTGGCCTGCAGCCTCTGACCAGCCAGCACGGGGCTCAGCTCCTGGACAGCTCCCACAGCTGGTACAGCGTGTCGTTGTCGTCCTCGTGAACGTCCAGGCCGTGGGCAAGATCGAAGCTGGAGTCGTACCAGCCGCAGTCGAGCTTGCCCGCGCGCCCGGCGCCGACCGGGCCACGCGGTGCCACGATCTGCGGCAGCTTGGAATTCACGAAAGGGAACTGCGAGGAGCTGAAGAATTGCATGGCGATCTCCGGTTCTGGGGCGTTCGACGTCGTGGAAAACGTCACGCCCTCAGCATCGGCGCCAGGCCCCGCGGGGGGTATCACCCAGAGGGTGGAACGAGGGGGGATGAGGTCAGCGCGTATCCCCCCAACTCCCTCCAAAGAGGGATATGAAAATGGGGTCAGGTTCGATTTCTGGCGGCGCTTGTCACTGCACCTAACCGGTCACCCAGTCGATTTAAATCGAACCCGACCCCATTTTTAGAAGCTCCCGGCGGGCATCGCTGCCTATCCAGCGTGCCGCTTTCTCGCTCCGCGTAGAAAGTCGTTCCGCCACAGTGAGCGCCGGCTCACGCAGCGCGGCGCTGCGCTTGCCGATCTGCCGCAGCGCCCAGTTGACGGCCTTCTTGACGAAGTTGCGGTCGTCGTCGGCCGCCGCTTCGATGAGCGGCAGGCGGGCGAGAAAGTCGTCGTCCGGCCGCTGCTTCTGGTGCACCGCGGCCACCGCCAGCAGCGCGAAGCCGGCGCGCTTCTCGAACTCGGGCTCGCGCGCCGCCCAGCGCGGGATGGCCTCCCAGGCCAGCGGGCTCTTCACGAAGGCGTTGGTGCAGGCCTGGTCGCAGACGTCCCAGGCACGCATGCCGGCGACCCAGTGATCCATCTGCGCGACGGTCAGCTTTGCCGGCTCGGCGACCATGCCGGCCAGGATCTGCGCGTCGGGAATGCCGGTGTTCCACAACGCCAAAGCCAGCTCGTGGTCGCGCCGGAACTTGCGGGCCAGCGCGCGCAGCGTCGGCACGGCCAGGCCCAGGCGGCCTTCGCCGGTGAGGCCGAAGCGGGCCATCGCATCGATCGCGTCAGGCCGGGCGTGTCGCCGCAGCGCGGCCAGGGCTTCGTTCAGGCGTTGCGGGTGCGATGGCGGCATGCGCGGATTCTGGCCGCGCTCCAACGCCACGGCATCCGCTGCACGCCCGTTCAACGCAATTCGATCGACAGCTCCGCGGTCTGGTGGTTGCCCAGGTTGATGTACAGCAGCACGGGCAGGCCGTCGGCCGGCATGGCCGTGGCCGTGAAGCGCATGGCCTGGGCGTCGTACCGCAGCCAGTCGGGCATGGGCCGGCCATCGGCAAGCTGCACCCGGACCGTGCCCGCCGCAGCCCGGATCGCGCCCCGCAGGCTGATCGGCAACGTGAACGCAAAGTTGCGTCCGGCCAGTTCACGAGGCACGTACAACTGGTAGTCGCCGCCACGCAGTGCAGACGGCTCGCGCAACACGCGCACGTCCAGATCCCTCGACGCCAGGGGGCCGCTACCCGGCGATGCGAGCGACGGCGCCCCGGCCACCAGGACGTCGTTGCCGAAGTCCAGCACGGGCGGGACGATGCCGGCCGCGACGGGCAGCAGCGGCAGGTTGAACGGCGTCATCAGCACGGGTGGCCGCGCCAGGATGGAGGCCGTCGCCGTGGCAGTCGTGTCGGCCAGCAGGTAGTTGCCCGCGTCCGTGCCGCCCAGGCTGATGCCGGTGATGGCCACGGGCTTGTTCAGCCCAGGGTGCGCGTTGTCGAACAGCCCATTGGCCTGGGCCACGGTCAGCACGTCGCCTGAGAACTTGCCGTTGAACACGGCGCCGTCCGTCGCCAGCGTGGCGATGGCGTTGCCGTCTTCGACCTTGTTCAGCGCGACGATGCCCGTCACCTGGGTCAGGGTTGCCCGGCTGATGTCCGCGCTGGCCGTCGTGACGGGCAGCGAATAGTTGCCGGCATCCGCGCCTCCCAGCGTGACGGCCACGGTCACCACCTTGCCGGTGCCGACGTTCTTGTTGGCAAAGGTCCCGGTGGCGCCCGCAACGCTCACCACATCGCCCGGCAACACGCCGGTCAGCTTAGCCGCCGTCGAGTCCACCGCGGCCGTCGTGGTCGCGTCGTAGACCTTGCTGGCCGCCGTGATGCCGTTCACCGCGCTCAGCGGGGCCTGGGTGATGTTGGCGGTTGTCGTCGCGGTGCTGCTGGCCAGCGTGTAGTTGCCGGCGTCGGTGCCGCCCAGTGTCAGCCCAGTGATGGCGACCGTCTTGCCGTTGGCCGCGTTCTTGTCGCTGAAAGCGCCGGTGGACGTCGCCACGTTGAGCACGTCACCGCTGACCATGCCCGTGAAACCCGCGGCACTCGTGCTGAGCGTGGCGGCCGCGGTCGTGTCGTAGACCTTGTTGGCCGCCGTGATGCCCGTGATCGCCGAGATCGTCGCCGGCGTGATGTTGGCCGTCGTGCTCGCGGTGGTGCTCAGCAGGTTGTAGTTGCCGGCGTCCGTGCCGCCCAGTGTCAGCCCCGTGATGCTGACCGTCTTGCCGTTGGCGACGTTCTTGTCGCTGAAGTTGCCGGTGGCCGTGGCCACGTTGACCACGTCGCCGGCCAGCAGCCCCGTGAAGCCGGCCGAGCCGGTGTTCAGCGTCGCCGTGGTGGCGCCGTCGTAGACCTTGTTGGCCGCCGTGATGCCAGTGATCGCGGCCATCGCCGCCTTGGTGATGTCGGCCGTCGTCGTCGCGACGCTGCTGGCCAGCGTGTAGTTACCCGCGTCGGTACCGCCCAGCGCCAGCCCGGTGATGTTGACCGTCTTGCCGGTCGCGGCGTTCTTGTCGCTGAAGGCGCCGGTGGCCGTCGCCACGTTGAGGACGTCACCCGTGACCATGCCGGTGAAGCCCGCCGAGGCGGTGCTCAGCGTCGCCGCCGTGGTGGTGTCGTAGACCTTGTTGGCGGCCGTGATGCCGGTGATGGCCGAGATCGTTGCCGGGGTGATATTGGCCGTCGTGCTGGCCGTCGTCGAAGTCAGCGTGTAGTTGCCCGCATCCGTGCCGCCCAGGCTCAGCCCGACGATGCTCACCGTCTTGCCGTTGGCGACGTTCTTGTCGGCGAAAGTCCCGCTGCCGGTGGCGACGTTCAGCACGTCGCCGCTGACCATGCCCGTGAAGCCCGCCGCGCCGGTGTTCAGCGTCGCCGTGGTGGCGCCGTCGTAGACCTTGTTGGCCGCCGTGATGCCCGTGATCGCCGCGATGGTGGCCGGCGTGATGTTGGCCGTCGTCGTCATGGCGCCCGTCGGCAGCGCATAGTTGCCCGCATCCGCACCGCCCAGAACCATGCCAGAGACGGTCACCGTCTTGCCGTTGGCAACGTTCTTGTCGCTGAAGTTGCCGGTCGCAGCGGCCAGGTTCAGCACGTCGCCGGACAACAGGCCGGTGAAGCCGGCACCTGTCGTCGTCAGCACCGCGCTGGTGTTGCCGTCGTAGACCTTGTTGGCCGCCGTGATGCCCGTGATCGCGGCGAGCGGGGCCTGGGTGATGTCGGCGGTGGTCGTGGCCGTGCTGCTGGCCAGCGTGTAGTTGCCGGCGTCGGTGCCGCCCAGCGTCAGCCCGGTGATGTTGACGGTCTTGCCGGTCGCCGCGTTCTTGTCGCTGAAGGCGCCGGTCGACGTCGCCACGTTGAGCACGTCACCGCTGACCATGCCGGTGAAGCCCGCCGAGGTGGTGCTCAGCGTCGCCGCGGTGGTGGTGTCGTAGACCTTGTTGGCGGCCGTGATGCCCGTGATCGCCGAGATCGTCGCCGGCGTGATGTTGGCCGTCGTGCTGGCCGTCGTCGAGGTCAGCGTGTAGTTGCCGGCATCGGTGCCGCCCAGCGTCAGCCCGGTGACGGCGACCGCCTTGCCATTGGCGACGTTCTTGTCGCTGAAGTTGCCGGTCGACGTCGCGACGTTGAGGACGTCGCCGCCGAGCAGCCCCGTGAAGCCGGCGGCGCCGGTGCTGAGCGTGGCCGTCGTGCTGCCGTCGTAGACCTTGTTGGCTGCCGTGATGCCGGTGATGGCCGAGATCGTCGCCGGCGTGATGTTGGCCGTGGTGCTCGCGGTGCTGCTGGCCAGCGTGTAGTTGCCGGCGTCGGTGCCGCCCAGTGTCAGCCCGGTGACGGCGACCGTCTTGCCCGTGGCCGCGTTCTTGTCGCTGAAGGCGCCGGTGGACGTCGCCACGTTGAGCACGTCACCGCTGACCATGCCGGTGAAGCCTGCCGAGGCAGTGCTCAACGTCGCCGCGGTGGTCGTGTCGTAAACCTTGTTGGCGGCGGTGATGCCCGTGATCGCCGAGATCGTCGCCGGCGTGATGTTGGCCGTCGTGCTCGCGATGGTGCTCAGCAGGTTGTAGTTGCCCGCATCAGTGCCGCCCAGCGTCAAGCCGGTGATGCTGACCGCTTTGCCGTTGGCGACGTTCTTGTCGCTGAAGTTGCCCGTGGCCGTGGCCACGTTGACCACGTCGCCGGCCAGCAGCCCCGTGAAGCCCGCGGCGCTCGTGTTGAGCGTGGCCGTGGTGCTGCCGTCGTAGACCTTGTTGGCCGCCGTGATGCCCGTGATCGCGGCGAGCGGGGCCTGGGTGATGTCGGCGGTGGTCGTGGCCGTGCTGCTGGCCAGCGTGTAGTTGCCGGCGTCCGCGCCGCCCAGCGTCAGCCCGGTGATGGCGACCGTCTTGCCCGTGGCCGCGTTCTTGTCGCTGAAGGCGCCGGTCGAGGTCGCGACGTTGAGCACGTCACCCGTGACCATGCCGGTGAAGCCCGCCGCCCCGGTGCTCAGCGTGGCCGCGGTGGTCGTGTCGTAGACCTTGTTGGCCGCCGTGATGCCGGTGATCGCCGAGATCGTTGCCGGCGTGATGTTGGCCGTCGTGCTGGCCGTCGTCGAAGTCAGCGTGTAGTTGCCCGCATCCGTGCCGCCCAGGCTCAGCCCGACGATGCTCACCGTCTTGCCGTTGGCCACCGTCTTGTCGGCGAACGTGCCGCTGCCCGTGGCCACGCTCAGCACGTCGCCGCTGACCATGCCGGTGAAGCCGGCCGCGCTGGTGCTCAGCGTCGCCGCCACCGCGCCGTCGTAGACCTTGTTGGCCGCCGTGATGCCCGTGATCGCCGCGATGGTGGCCGGCGTGATGTTGGCGGTCGTGCTGGCCGTCGTCGAAGCCAGCGTGTAGTTGCCGGCATCGGTGCCGCCCAGCGTCAGTCCGGTGATGGCGACCGTCTTGCCATTGGCGACGTTCTTGTCGCTGAAGTTGCCGGTCGACATCGCGACGTTGAGAACGTCGCCGCCCAGCAGCCCCGTGAAGCCGGCTGCACCTGTGCTCAGCGTGGCCGCGGTGGTGGCGTCGTAGACCTTGTCGGCCGCCGTGATGCCGGTGATGGCCGAGATCGTCGCCGGCGTGATGTTGGCCGTCGTCGTGGCCGTGCTGCTGGCCAGCGTGTAGTTGCCGGCATCCGCACCGCCCAGCGTCAGTCCGGTGATGGCGACCGTCTTGCCATTGGCGACGTTCTTGTCGCTGAAGTTGCCGGTGGAGGTCGCCGCCGTCAACACGTCGCCGCTCACCATGCCGGTGAAGCCGGCCGAGGCGGTGCTCAGCGTGGCCGCGGTGGTCGTGTCGTAGACCTTGTTGGCCGCGGTGATGCCCGTGATCGCCGAGATCGTGGCGGCGTTCACGGTCAGCGTGCCGGGCGCCGTGTAGCTGAGCGCGTAGCCGAGCGCGTCGACCGCGCCGGACGCGGTCAGCGAATGCGCGCCGACGACCGGGTTGCCCGAGGTGGACAGCGTGCCGCCAACCGCCACGCTCGGCGCGGTGCTGAAGATCTGGCCTGCCGTATCGCCGTTCTGCACGCCCGTGAGGCTGGTGGTGGCCGCGACGGCCGTGCCGTAGGTGCGGGTCAGGTTGTCGGCCGTGATCGCGACGGTCGGCTGTTCCCGGTAGACGGCGTTGACGCCGGCGCCCAGCGCCGCCGAGAAGTTGGTGGTGCTCTCGTCGCTGTCGTAGCGGAAGCGGCCGCTGCCGCTGCCCACCAGCGCGGTCAGCCCGGTGCTTCCCGCCACGGTGCCGGAGTACAGCGTGGCCCGGCCGCCGCTGCCGACGCTGACCGTGCCGCTGCCCGTGAGCATCAGGTTGCCGCCCGCGCCGGTGCCCGCCGCGGCCGCACTGCCGGCGTTCAGCACCACGGCATTGCTGAGGGTGCTGGTGCTGCTGACGGCCTCGCCGAGCGTCATGTCGCCGCTCACGGTGCTCAGATTGACGGTGCCGCTGCGCGTGATGCCGATCGTGTCGCCGGCGTTCACATTGCCCACCGTCAGCGCGCCTGCGTTCACATAGGCGATGGCGCCCGCCCCGGTCTTGGCGCCGATGGTGTTGACGGCATTGCCGACATTGGTGAGCGTGTAGCTGCCGGCGCCTTCCAGGCTCAGCTCGTTCGCCGTGATGGCCCCGGTCTGGGTCACGGCACCGGCGGAGGAAAGCCGCAGGAACAGACCCACGTTGGTGGTGCCCAGCACCGTCGCCGTGGTGCTGAAGATCCCCATGTTGCCGGCATCGCTGCCCGACACCATGACCGTATCGCCGGTCAGCGCAGTGCCCAGCGTCCCGGTGACCGAGTTCAGCGTTGCGTCGAGCGTTCCGGCCGCGACGGCGTTGACGCCGGTACCGCCGTTCACACTGACGGTCAGGTTGTTGGCGGCCTTCAGGCTCGTGTAGGCGCTGCTGGTGGCGGACACGGCGCCGCCGAAATCGTTGCTGGCATTCGTCAGCGTGATGTTGCCGGCGCCGGTGCTGAGGGTGGTGGCGCCGCCGACGATGACGGCGCCGGTCTGTGTCACGTCCTGGTTGGTGGTGGTGACGCTGAGGCTGGACGCGGCCGCACCGAGGCCTGTCGCGCCGATGGGGCCCAGCACCGTGGCGACGGTGTTGACGACGGTCACGTCGCCGCGCCCCGGGGCGCTGATGGCGCCGGCCAGCTGGTTGCCCGCATCGTTCAGGGTGACGGCCGCACTGCCGGCATTCACGGTGGTGGCGCCCGCCACGTAGGCGGTGCCGCTCTGCGTGACGGCGCCGTTAGCCGTGGCCGTGAGGCTGGCCGCTGCGTTGCCGCCGCCGGCCGCGCCGATGGGGCCGAGGTTGAGGGCTTGGGCGTTGACCAGGGTCACCGCGCCGCTGCCGGTGGAGCTGACCGCGCCGGTGAGCTTGTTGTTGGCGTTGTCCAGCGTGACGGCACCGGTGCCGGCGCTGACGGTGGTGCTGCCATCGACATAGGCCGTGCCCGCTTGCGTGACGACATCGTTCGTCGTCGTCACGCTCAGGCTGGTGGCGCGGCTGCCGCTGCTGCCGATCTGGCCCAGGATGGTGGCCACGCTGTTGGCCAGGGTCACCGCGCCGCTGCCGACGGTCGTGATCGTGCCGACGAGCTGGTTGCCCGCGTCGTTGACGGTGATGGCGCCGCCGGTGTCGGTGCGCAGCAGCGTGGTGCCGCCGACCAGGGCCGCGCCGGTCTGCGTGATGCCGCCGCTGGCGGTGCGCACGCTCAGGCTGGCGGCCGGGCTGCCGCCAGTGCCGACGGCCCCCAGCACCAGGTCCACCGCATTGCGCAGCGTGACCGCCCCGGTGCCGCTGGAGCTGACCGCGCCGGCAAGCTGGTTGCCGGTGTTGGTCAGCGTCACGGCGCCGCTGCCCGTCGCGAGGGTGGTGGTGCCGGCGACGTAGGCCGTGCCGCTCTGGCCGACGTTGTCGTTGCTGGTGGTGACCGAGAGGCTGGCCGCCGCGGCACCGTTGGTGCCCAGCGTGCCCAGCGTGGTGGCGATGTCGTTGGCCAGCGTGACGGCGCCGGTACCGGTGGAATTGAAGGCGCCGGTGAACTGGTTGCCCGCCTGGTTGAGCGTGACGGCGCCGCTGCCGGCGCGCACGGTGGTTTCTCCGGTCACATAGGCCGGGCCGCTTTGCGTGACGGCGGCGTTGCTGGTCGTCACGTCCAGGCTCAGGGCCGAGCCGCTCGACGAACCGATGGCGCCGAGGTTGGTGGCACCGGTGTTCTTGATCGTCACGGCACCGGTGCCGGTGGAGCTGATGGCGCCGCCGAGCTGGTTGGCGGCGCTGTTGAAGGCCACCTCGCCGCTGCCGGCGTTCACGGTGGACGCCCCGGTCACCGTGAGCGCGCTGCCGGTGACCTGGGCGAAGGCGCCGTTGTTGGTCGTCACGTTCAGCGCGCCGCCCACGGTGGCATTGGCCAGGGTCACATCGCCCTTGGAGATGGCGGTCAGGTTTCCGCTCAGCCCGGTGTTGATGGACGTGCCCGAGGCCATCGAGATCTGGCTGGCCGAGCTGCCGGGCGAGGCTCCGCCGAGCAGGGTGCCGGCATAGAGGTTGACGTGCAGCGTGCGGTCGGTGCCGCCGGCGGCAACGGAGCCGCCGGTGGCGAAATTGATGTCGCCCTGGGCCGCCAGCGTCAACGTGGCCGTTTGGGCCGCAGCGAGCGAGGTGGTGATGGCGCCGTTGACGGTGATGTCGCCATGGCCGAGGTTGGTGCCGGCGTTGTTGGTCTGCACGACGACGTTGGAGCCGTTGGTCAGCGCCGCCGCCAGCGACGTGGTGCTGAGGAAGGCATCGTCGTCGGTCGTGCCGAAGCTGCCGGAGACGTTGGTGTCGGTGACGGCGCCGATGGTCAGGTCGTTCGGGTCCAGCAGCCATGTGCCGCCGCGGCCCTTGCGGGCACTGACGTCGACCAGGCCGGTGCGCACGGTCAGCACCTGCTTGCCGGAGGTCTCGACTTGGCCGCCACTGCCCCCCAGCAGGCCGCCGCGCGCGGCGATGCTGCCGTCGAACGAGGTGTGGTCGTTGGACCAGACCACCACGGTGCCGCCGTCGCCGAGTCGCGTGGCGCTGGCGTCGATGCTGGCGCCGCGGGCGACCGACGTGGTGCTGACGTTCCACAGCTCGCCCTGGCCCTGGTTGCTGCCGCCCAGGTTGATCTGGCCGCCGCCGGTGGCGCCGGTCGCCGTGATGCTCGCGCCCGCCGCGATGTCGACATGGTCGGCCTCGAGCACGATGCGCCCGCCCCGGGCCACCAGGCTGCTGGCCGACAGCTCGCCGCTGTTGCGGATCACGCTGCCCTGCAGCGCCTGCGCGGCGCGCGCCGACATCAGGATCTGACCGCCCGGCGCCAGCACGGCCTGGCGGTTCTCGATCAGGGTCGCGACATCGGCCGGCGTCACGCGCAGCTTGGCCAGGCTGCCGCCGTCGAACTGCAGCTCGATGGCCTCGCCCGCCGCCAGCGCCACCGTGCCGGCCTGGGCCCGCACGACGCCGCCGTTGCGCACCTCGGGCGCCAGCAGCGCCACGTAGCCGCCGGGAGCCGCCGTGATCTGGCCCTCGTTGTCCACGCCGGCGGTGCTGCCGGCGCGCCCGAACACCAGCCGGCCGGCCATGAAGTCGTCCAGGCCCAACTGGTGCGTGGTGGCCACCAGCGCGCCCACGTCCACCTGCGCCGTCGGGGCGAAGTAGATGCCACTGGCGTTCGTCAGGAAGACCTGGCCGTTGGCGCTGAGGCGCCCGAAGATCTGGCTCGGCGCGCCACCGAGCACGCGGTTCAGCGCCACGCTGGAGGCGTCCGGCTGCCTGAACACCACGCTGGCGTTGCTGCCGATGTCGAAGCTGCGCCAGTCGATGGCTGCACGTGCCGAAGACTGGTTCACGACGAGGTTGGCGCCCCTCTGCTGCCAGCTGGCCTGGCCGGCCACGAGCTGGCCGCCCTGCGGCGTCGCGTCGGATGCCGGCGCCGGGCGCGACACGGCGACTGCGGACTGCGCCTGCGCGCCGAGCGCGCCAGCCCCCAGCGCCAGCAGCGTGACGACGGCGCGCAGGCCGGCGCGGCGCCCGCTGCGGCCGGCCTTGCCCCGGCCGCGGGCCCGCTCGTGGACGGCCACCCAGCAACCCTGGGCGACGCTCCAGACCAGACGGAAGATGCGATTCATGCTGGCGTGTTCGTGCATGGTGGGCCTCCCTGGGCTCTCAGAACTGTTGGCTGGCCAGCAGCCAGAAGCGGTTGCGGCGCAGCGAGCCGTCCAGGTCGCGGCCCTGCGCGTCGGCCAGCGGATTGCTGCCGATGCGACGCGCCCAGACCCCGTTCAACGACGTGCCGCCCGGCGTCGAGTAGTCGACGCTCAGGCCGCCGCCCTTGAGCGAGTAGCGGCTGGGCGCCGTCGCGCCGACGAAGCCGTCGTCGACATAGGTCCGGATATGACCCCAGTCGCCGAACGCTGCGAGGCGCCAGCCCCCGCCGAGCCGCACGCGCAGCTCGGCACTGACGAGCTGGCCGCTGGCGCCACCGCCCTCGCTGACCGGGTAGGCCCGCACGCCCTGCGGGCCGCCGAGGTAGAACTTCTCCGACGAGTCCAGGTTGCGGTTCGCCCACTGCCCCTGCAGCGAGACGAAGGCCGACCACTCGCCCAGCAGCGCCTGCTCGCGCGCCAGCTGATAGCGAAGCTTGCGGAAGCTGCCGTCGGTGCGCGGGCCGGCGGCGTCGAAGGCCTGGCTGGGCGAGCCGTTCAGGTCCAGGCGACCGAACTGCGCGCCCACGTAGCCGGTCGTGGTGCCGGCGCCGCCGTGCTCGTCCACCTCGTTGGCACTGAGGGCCACGGTCCAGACCTGCGAGTCGTAGACGGACGCATCGGCGCCGTTGGCCTTGTTGTGGAATCGCTTGTCGTCGACCCCCGCCTGAAGCAGCAGGTTGACATCGCGCAAGCGCACCAGCGGATGGCTCACATCCAGGCCCCAGGCGCTGGCCGTGCCGCGCGCGTTGAGGGCTTCGAAGTCGCCGACCAGGTGGTAGCGCAGCGCATTGCCGCTGAGCCCGATGCGTGTGCCGGCCGGCCCCACGGGCATGGACGCACCGAGCTGCACGAAGCTGCTGCCCCGGCTCGCGCTGGCCTGGGCCGTCCAGAGGTCGCCCAGGCCCATCGCGCCGTTGAGCGCCATCGACGCGTTCACGCGCGCCTCGCCGGTCGAGCGCGTGCCACCGTTGTCGATGCCCGCGGCGCCCGACACGGTGGGCTTGTCTTGCAGGTTCAACACCACGGCGGTCTCGCCGGCAGCGCGCCCCGGCACCAGGCTGGCACCCGCCTGCACGCCAGGGAGGTCGCCCACCAGCAGCAGGGCCCGGTCCAGCGCCACCAGGTCCAGCGCCTGCCCCGGCTGCTGCCCCTGCTCCAGCATTGCCAGCGCCCGCTCGGTCGACACATGCTGGCCGCTCTGCGCCACCTGCGTGCCACCGTAGCGGGCCTCGAGCACCTGCAGGGTCACGACGCCCTCGGTGACGTCCTGCGCCGGCAGGAAGACCCGCGCCAGACGGCCCGCGGCCGTGTAGCGCTTGGCCACCAGCGCGGCGGCCTCCTGCAGCTCCGCGAAGCTGATCGGGCGATCGAGATAACCCGTCACCATGCGCTGCAGCTGTGCGTCGCTCAACAGCGTGTTGCCCTGGAACCTGAACGACTTGACCGTGACCGTCGCACCCGAGGCCACCTGCAGCGTGGGCGGCGGCGTCGCCACGGTCGCGCCCTCGCCGGGCCTGGGCAGCACTGCGGCCTTGTTGCGCTGGTTCTGCTGCAGCAGCTGGCCCGCATCGGGCGCGGTCTGCGCGCCGACGGGCCCGCCCACCAGGCCGATGAGCATGGCCACGCCCCAGGCAGCGGCCGTCGGATGTCGGTCCGCTCGGCACGGGAATCGGAGGACTGTCAGGCGATGCGCTGCTGCCGGGTGTGTCGTTCGCACTTGGTGTCTCCCACTGACAAGCCAGTGCCAATCCTTGCCCGCCGGCCAGAGCGCGCTTCTCACAAACTGCTACAAAACTTTTCCATTTCGTTCTTGCGCTGGCTAGCATCGCTCGCCTCAGCACGATTCGCAGGTTCGATGTCCCGAACGTTCGCCCCCGCACCCATGCCGGCTGACGCCCTGGTGCGCCGCCAGCGTGTGCTGGTGGTGGCAGGCGATCTGGGAGAGCTGAAGGCCGTGACCGCGTTGCTCGGCGAACGCTTCGCGCTGTCGTTCGCCACCGACGGTTTGGGCGGCGTGCACCGCGCGCAGGGGCAGAGGCCAGACCTGATCCTGACGGATACCTGTCTGCCCGGCGTGGTGGACGGCTTCGTGGTCTGCCGCCTGCTGAAGGCCGATGCGCTGACCGCGGACATCCCGGTGATCTTCGTGTCGGCGCTGACCGCGCCCGGCGACCGGGTGCACGGCCTGGAGGTGGGCGCGGTGGACTACATCTGCAAGCCGCTGTGGCCCGCCGAAGTGCTGGCTCGCGTACAGGTGCACCTGCCCGGCTCGGCCCCCCCGGCTCCGACGGCGCGCGACCTGGACAGCGCCTTCGTCGAGGCCGCCAAGGCCTTGATCGACTCTCAGCTCAGTGCGCTGCCCTGCGCAGACCGGCTGGCCCGCGACGTGGGCCTGAGCGCGCGGCGGCTGTGCGAGATGTTCCGCCGGCACACGGGCATGACACTGCAGGCCTACATCAGCGAACAGCGCATACGCGCCAGCCTGCATCTGCTGGAGCGCACGTCCATGAGCGTCCACGCGGTGGCCTACGAGGTGGGCTTCCACACGCCGGGAAACTTCTCGACGGCCTTCCGGGCCCGCACCGGCATGACGCCACTGGCCTGGCGCCGCCAGCGCACGCTGGACTACTGAGTCCGCGCGCCAGCCGCGCGGCGCATACGCATATTCGGCACCTGCAGAACCGGCCACCCGGCGGCGGCAGACAATGGCGCATCGACACAATCGACCCACCGCAGGCCCGATGAAGCACAACCCCTGTTTCGCCGCCCTGGTGACCGCGCTGCTGCTCGTCACCGCCCCCGTCAGCCAGGCCAGCACCGGCCCTGGCGTGTCCTGGCAGGCCGCCGCCGCCGACGCCGACATCGACCGCGCCTTCGGCGACGCCAAGGCATCGAAGAAGCCCGTGCTGCTGTACTGGGGCGCCAAGTGGTGCCCGCCGTGCAACCAGCTCAAGGCGACGCTGTTCAACCGCGCGGATTTCATCGAGCAGAGCAAGGCCTTCGTCGCCGTGGGCATCGACGGTGACGCGCCCGGCGCGCAGAAGCTGGGCACGCGCTTCAAGGTGCGTGGCTACCCGACGCTGATCCTGTTCAGCCCCAACGGCAGCGAGATCACGCGCCTGCCCGGCGAGGCCGACGCGGGCCAGGTCATGAAGGTGCTGCAGCTGGGCCTGTCCAGCGGCCGGCCGGTCAAGGCCGTGCTGGCCGACGCCAGGGCCGGCCGCAAGCTCAGCGCCAACGAGTGGCGCCTGCTGGGCTTCTACGGCTGGGACACCGACGAGCAGCAACTGCTGCCAGCCAGCCAGCGCGCCGCGACGCTGGCCCAGCTCGCCAAGGCCAGCGAAGGTGTCGATGCCGAGGCCACGACGCGGCTGTGGCTGAAGTCCATCGGCACGTTGGCCGGAGGCAAGGCCAGCGCCCCCGCCCAACTGCCGCGGCTGCGCGGCGTGCTGGCCGATGCCGCGCAGTCACGCGCGCAGATGGATGTGCTGACCACCGAGGCGCCCGACCTCGTCAAGGCCGTCGCGCCTAGCACCGGCGGCACGCGTACGCAGCTCGTCGCCGAGTTCGACGCCGCGCTGAAACGGCTCAACGAGGATGCGACGCTGTCGCGCGCCGACCGCCTCAACGCGCTGCAAGGCCGCATCGACCTGGCCCGGCTGGACGTGGCCAAGGACGAACCGCACCCGCAGAACCTCCCTGCCCCGCTGCTGGCCGACGCCCGCGAGCAGGCCACCCGGGCCAACCGCGAGATCACCGACGGCTTCGAGCGCCAGGCCGTCGTGACGGAAGCGGCCTACCTGCTGGGCCGCGCCGGGCTGTGGAAGGACAGCGACGAGCTGCTGCAGTCGGCACTGGCGCGCAGCCACTCGCCCTACTACCTGATGAGCCAGCTCGGCGGCAACGCAAGGAAGCAGGGCCGCAAGGCCGATGCGCTGCGCTGGTACGAGGAAGCCTTCAACAAGAGCGAGGGCCCGGCGACGCGGCTGCAGTGGGGCGCCAACTACCTGACCGCCCTGGTCGAGCTGAGCCCGGAGGACACGCCGCGCATCGAGAAGACCGCGGGACAGCTGTTCGCCGAGGCGGCCAAGGACCCGGGCTCGTTCTACGAACGCAGCGAACGCTCGCTGAAGAAGGTCGCGACACAGCTGGCCGACTGGAACAAGAGCCCCGTGCAGGCCGCCGCCGTGGGCCGGCTCAAGGCGCAGCTCGACGGCGTCTGCGGCAGGCTGGACGGCAGCGACGCCAAGGCCAAGTCGGCCTGCCAGGGGCTGTTGGCGCCGGCCGGCAAGAAGGCCTAAGCGGCGTCCGACAGCAGCGGCTCTCGCCGCAGGTCGGCATCCACGTCCATCAGCACGCTGGCCAGCTCCAGCGTGCGCCACAGCCCTTCGGGCATGGCCAGGATGGCCTCGGGGGTGCGCGCCCGGCTGACCCAGGCGCCGATCTCGGCATGCTGCTCGTCGGTCAGCAGGCAACGGTCACGCATCTCGTCGAGTGTCTGCACGCGGGGCCTTTCATCGCGGGGGGACCGCTCATCGGGAGGTCGGAACAAGGAAGGCCGCAAGGCCCCTAAAGCGCATTGCAACATACGCCGCTCATCAGGCGTTCGAGATCACCTGCCGAAAGGCGGCGATGAAATCCGCCACCGGCCGGGGCGAGCGCAGGCCCTGCGGCTGCACGGCGCGCACCTCCACCGGCACCTCGGGCAGCAGCATGCGCACCTGCAGCCCCTCGCCCGTGGCGGCCTGCGCCGTGAATGAGTCGATGATGGCAGGGCCGAAGCCTTGCTCGGCCATGACCATGGCGATGTGATGCGTCTGCACCGTCATGCCGGCCTTGGCGGTCAGGCCCAGCCGTGACCAATGGTCGGCCAGCACGGCGCCCAGCGGGTCGCGCTCGTCGATGCGGATGAAGGGCTCGCGCAACACCTCCTGCAGCGTCACCGTCGTGCGCTTGTCGGCGCGCGTCTTGCGGGCGGAGACGCACACCAACCGGCCGGTGGCCACCAGCTCGTCCTGCAGCGCCGGGTGGGACAACTTGCCGTAGACGATGCCGACGTCGGCCTCCTGCAAGGCCATCGCGCGGGCGATGTCGTTGGAGTGCAGCGAGCGCACCGAAACCTCCATGCCGGCATGCACCTTGCGGAAGATGCGCAGCGCGTCCGGCAGCGCACGCACGGCCAGCGACGGCACGATGAGGATGCGGAACGGGCTGTCCTGGCCCTCGCGCAAGGCCGCGGCCATGCGGCGCAGCGACTCCAGCTGCAGCATCAGTGCCTGCACCTCCGGGTACAGGGCCTGGGCCTCGCGCGTGGGCACGAGCCGGCGCTTCTGGCGGGTGAACAGGGCGTAGCCCAGCTGCAGCTCGGCATGCTGCAGCGTCTGCGTGATGGCAGGCTGGGTCACGTGCAGCAGCTTGGCCGCGGCACCGACGCTGCCCGTCAGCATGACGGCGTGGAAGACTTCGACGTGTTTGATCCTCATGGCGACTTCATTAGTCCAGCTTATGAAGTGGCGGTCAAATGCGATGCACGGCGCGGAGTCGTTTTCCTAGCATTCAATGCATCCGATCCACACACCCGAGAACGCCATGAAACTCGTCGCCTACGCTGCTGCCCTCCTCGCCTGCACCACACACGGCGCCCATGCCGAGCCCGGCACGCTGGACAAGGTGAAGGCGTCCGGCACCTTCACCGTGGCCTACCGTGACTCGTCCATCCCGTTCTCCTACCTCGGCGCCGACGCCAAGCCCACGGGCTTCGGCTGGGATATCTGCGCCAAGGTGGTGGAGCAGGTGAAGAAGGCCACGGGCCGCGCGGACCTGCACGTGGCCACGCAGGCCGTCACGTCGGCCAACCGCATCCCGCTGCTGTTGAACGGCACCATCGACATCGAGTGCGGCTCCACCACCAACAACAGCAGCCGCGGCAAGCAGGTCGCGTTCTCGATCAACTACTTCTACACCGGCACGCGGCTGCTGGTGAAGGCGGGCTCACCGGTGCATGGCTTCGGCGACCTGAAGGGCAAGAAGGTCGTGTCCACCACCGGCACCACCAACATGCTGGTGCTCCGCCGGTTCAATGCCGAGGAAGAAGCCGGCTTCGAGCTGCTGGGCGCCAAGGACCATGCCGAGGCGGCGCTGCTGGTGGAACAAAGCCGCGCCGATGGTTTCGGCATGGACGACATCCTGCTGTTCGGCCTGCGCGCCAGCGCGCCCGACCCTGCCGCACTGGCCATCGTGGGCGATCCGCTGCAGGTGGAGCCCTACGCCATCATGCTGCGCAAGGACGACCCGGCATTCAAGAAGCTGGTGGACGACACCGTGGCGACGATGATGAAGAACGGCGAGTTCGAGGCGCTGTACAAGAAGTGGTTCCTGTCGCCCATCCCGCCGCGCGGCATCAACCTGAATGCGCCGATGAGCAAGGATCTGCGCGACAACCTCAAGGCCTTGTCGGACAAGCCGTCCGTGTGAGCATGGACACCGTCGGCGTTCTCGGCGGCATGGGCCCGCTGGCCACCATCGACTTCATGCGCAAGGTGCTGGAAGCCACGCCCGCCGCGCGCGACCAGGATCACGTGCCGATGATCGTGTGCAGCCTGCCGCAGATCCCGGACCGCACGGCAGCCTTTCGGGGCGACGGCGATTCGCCGCTGGATGCCATCGTCGCGTGCGGGCGGCGTCTGCAGTCGGCGGGCGCGGACCTGATCGTCATGCCCTGCAACACCGCCCATCTGTGGTTCGACGACGTACAGCAGCAACTGCAGCTGCCCATGCTGCACCTGGTGGACGCTGCACTGCGCGAGGCGCTGGACCTGGCCGGCTCCGACGCCCGCATGGGCCTGTTGGCGACGGACGCGACGATCGCCTCGGGCCTGTACATCAACCGCCGCCTGCCCGACGCGCCGCCGCCGAACTGGCTGCTGCCCACGGCCGGTGAGATGTTGGAGCTGGTCATGCCGGGCATCGAAGCCGTGAAAGCAGGCCGCCTGCCCGATGGCCAGGCGTTGCTGGCCGCTGCAGCGCGGGCATTGGCGCAGCGCGGTGCCGACGTGCTGGTGCTGGGCTGCACGGAGATCCCCCTGGTGCTGGACACGGCCGCCTGCGGCCTGCCGGTGGTGGATGCCACCGCGGCGCTGGCGCGCCAGGTCGTCGCCCGCTGCCGCGATGCAAACAGGGCCTAGCCGTCCGACATCAGCGGCTCGCGCCGCAGGTTGGCGTCCACGTCCATCACACGCTGGCCAGCTCCAGCGTGCGCCACAACCCTTCGGGCATGGCCAGGATGGCCTCGGGGTGCGCGCCTGGCTGACCCAGGCGCCGATCTCGGCATGCTGTTCATCGGTCAGCAGGCAGCGGTCACGCGTCTCGTCGAGTGTCTGCGCGCGGAGCCTTTCACCGCGGAGACGCCGTTGGGAAGGCCGGCAGCGACTGGCTGCCGGCGTTGCAGCACAGGGCGCAGGCTGGGCTGAGCTTGCGAACCCCAACGTCCTGAGTCTGGATTGGCTGGGGTTCATCGCCTTCGCAACAGCCTGCCGCGTTGAAGTAAGACAAGCACGATCAGTTTGCGGCTCAACGTTCCAGACGGGCGGCCGGCTCTTGGCTGCCCGAGTCATTGCAGGGTGGGACGTCATCGCCCCCTGTCAAATTGAGGCGCATAGAAACCACCGGCGATTGCGTCTGTACCTGGATGCCAGCCGTGTATGTTGTACCGATCCATGGAAGAACGAACGTCCGGAAACGAGCACACGCCTCGTGCATCAAGTCGAAATTGAACGTGCGGCCCCCAACAGACAACGCCACTTTGCTAACCCATGTTCGATTCACCACATCGAACACACAACCGTTGTATGTCGTCTCCCCGATCTGCGCACCAGCCAATACCGTGTGGTTAAGCATTGGATCATCAGGGGCGATCCAGGACAGCGAGCCCCAGACCGGAAAGTTGTTGCCCGGCTGCTTCATCAGTTCCTTGCGAAGGTGCTGGATGTAGTGCCGAAAATCCTCTGCAAGCGACGTGGCATCAAGGAAAATTCGCACTTCTGTCGTCTTGACGCTCAGGCCTGGAATGGACTGCGCAATCTCGCGTATGCGATGTACTGCATCAACGAACGACCAGCAGCGTTCGAACGCGACCGGCAGCCTCTCTGGCGACGACTGCAATGTCGAGCAGAGTGGATGCAAATCGGCGTGAAGGTAGTCGATGACCGCGAACGACATCGCTAGGCCATCGAGGCAGCGGATAAGGCGGGTATCGGTCGACGGACGCATATTTTCTGACGTCTAACGATTGCGTTCTTCCGCGCCGTTAGGCACCGGCTGCAGCTGCGGGTTAGGGTGCATCGCTACAGGCGAGGCCATGTAGCCCAGTCTTCGAGATGGTTCTGGAGATCTACGCCGGAACAAATGAGGCGACCGTCGTCGTGGAGCACCATATTGAGTTGCCGGTAGTCGCCGGCCGGTGTCCCCAGGTGATTGTTCCGCACGTAGGCTCTGAGAACCGGCCGATCCATGAGCAAGAAGTGCCAAACACGCCCCTTGCGCATGACGAACACAAAGTGAAGTTCCGGCGTCTGTGCATTCTGAATCGCAGTCTCCCGCACCCGAAACTGATACGCGCGCGAGGTTGCTTGTGTTCGACCAAGCGAAGTCTTCACCTGTAGACGCCACATTGCACCCGTGGCGTCGTTGACTACGAAGACATCATCGCCTTTGTCGATCTCTGGCATTGCAGCGTTGTAGCCGCGCAAGCAGAACTCACCCATTACCGCTAGGTGGCCGGCCTTCCCCGTGTATTGAGTTCCAGGCATTGATACTCCCTTTGTTGTATGCGTTCTAACGCGCTTTAGGCAGATCGTTGACGATTTACGCCAAAACATTTGAGCATGCGCCCAGGCTGGCCGCCAGGCCGTTGCCACGCACTGCCACGCACACACCTGCCAGCGCCTGTTCCCGGCGACAACCACCCAGCCACGTGAACACCGATGGCCTGCGCCAACACCTGCGGCAAACTCCGCGCCAGCGATGACCCCGCCCCGGCCGCTGGCGCCGGTGGCCGCATGACCGACGCAGGGAGGGAGCGAACATGGACGACGCGGGCTTGAACGGCCTGACTGGTGGCACCGCCGCCGTGGCGGCCTCGGCCGAGCTGGCGGGGCTGGCCGCGGGCAGCAGCAAGCACGGGCGGCATGGCCACACGGGGCGCTGCCTGAACTGCGACACGGTGCTGGCGCCCGACGCCCGTTTCTGCAGCCAGTGCGGCCAGGACACGGCCAACCACCCGCCGTCGCTGTTCGAGTTCGTGCACGAGTTCGTCAGCCACTACATCGCCGTCGAGGGCACGCTGTGGAAGAGCCTGTGGGGCCTGATGGCCAAGCCCGGCTTCCTGACGCGGGAGTACCTCGCCGGCCGCAAGCAGCGCTACGTGCTGCCGTTGCGCCTGCTGCTGACGCTGGGGTTGCTGTTCTTCCTCGCGCTCAAGCTCATGCCCGGCAGCACGCAGACGCTGGGGCTGGAGCGGGAGGTCGACGAACAGATCACCGGGGTGACCGCGCCGGCCTCTGCACCAGCAGCGGCCTCCGCTGCCGCCTCGTCGACGGCCGCCCGGGCTGCGGCCAAGCTCGACACGGCCAGGGCCCGCATCGCGAAGGCCGACGTCGAGGCCCGCATCCTCAGCCCGGAGCTGGCGGCCAGGCTGCCGCAGAGCCTGCAGGAGCGCGTCCACCACGCCGAGGCGCGCTGGCGCGCCGACCCCAAAGACGCCGTGCGCGCAATGGGCGCCACGATGCTGGGGCTGGCGCCCTACGCGGTGCTGTGCTCGCTCCCCTTCTTCGCCGGCCTGCTGAAGCTGCTGTTCTGGCGCCAGCCCTATGGCGCGCACTTCGTGTTCGCGATGCACCTGCACGCGGCCTGGTACGGCATGCTGCTGGTGGCGGTGCTGCTGCCCTGGAGCGGCGTGGTCTTCGCGGCCTGGCTGTGGTCCAACCTCTACCCCGTCGTGGCGCTGAAGCGGGTGCACGCGGCCGGCTGGATGACGACGCTGCTGCGGGCCGGACTGCTGGCGGTGCTGCACTGGGGGCTCATCAGCCTGGGCGTGATGACGCTGGTCATGGTGGGCGTGCTGGCGGGCCACTGAACACCGGCCATCCGCGGCCGGTGCCATTCGCGCCCCGCAACCCGCCATCCAACCGAGGAGCCGGACCGCCCGCAGCGGCGGCCCGCATACTGCCGCCCACCGCAGCTTCCGAGAGTTCACGCATGCGCACCCTGGGCCGCCTCGCCCTGTTCGCGGCAACGTCCCTGCTGGCCTGGCCAGCGCTGGCCGCCTCGCCGCCCCTCAAGCCCTGCCGCATCGACGGCATCCCCAACGAGCTGCTGTGCGGCAGCGCGCAGCGCCCGCTGGACCCGGCGCGGCCGGACGGCGTGAAGATCGACGTGCACTACCTCGTCGTACCGGCGATGGCGCGCAACAAGCAGCCCGACGCCGTGCTGATGCTGGCCGGCGGCCCCGGCCAGAGCGCCATCGGCATCGCCGCGCGCGTGCTGCCGCGGCTGTCACGGCTGAACAACCGACGCGACATCGTCTTCATCGACCAGCGCGGCACCGGCAAGTCGGCGCCGCTGGAATGCCACGAGGACAAGAAGCCGGCCGACACCGAGCAGCTCGACACCGCCGCGCAGATGAAGCGGCTGGACACCTGCCGCGCGGCGCTGGAGACGCTGCCCTACGGGCGCGACGGCGGCCTGCGCTTCTTCACGACGACGATCGCGATGCAGGACATGGACGCCGTGCGCGAACAACTGGGCGTGCCGCAGTGGAACCTCATCGGCGGCAGCTACGGCACGCGCGCCGCGCTGGAGTACCTGCGCCAGTTCCCGACCAAGGTGCGCCGCACTGTCATCGACGGCGTGGCGCCGCCGGACATGGTGCTGCCCGCCAGCTTCTCGCCGGACACGCAGGCCGCGCTGGAAAAGCTCTTCGACGCCAACGCCAAGACCCACCCGCAGCTGCGCGCCGACTGGCAGGCGCTGCTGGCCTCGCTGCCCCGCGCCGTCACGGTGGCGCACCCACTGACGGGCAAGCCCGAGCACTTCACCGTTGACCGCGACCTGCTGCTGCGCGCCGTGCGTGCACCGCTGTACCAGCCGTCGCTGGCCGCAGCGCTGCCGGCCGCGCTGCACGCGGCTGCCACCGAGGGCCGCTTCGAAAGCCTGTTCGGCCTCACGTCGGCGTTCGGCGGCGGCAAGGGCGTGCAGCTGGCGACGGGCATGCACTTCTCCGTCATCTGCGCGGAAGACTACCCGCGCCTGCCGCAGGCCACCGACCGGCCCGGCGCGGACTACGGCCGGCTGGACGCCGAGCTCTACGCCCGCGTCTGCAAGACCTGGCCCCAGGGCGAGGTGCCGGCGGCGTTCTACACGCTGCCGCCCGCGCCCAGCCCCGTGCTCGTGCTCAGCGGCGGCGCCGACCCCGTCACGCCGCCGCGCCACGGCGAGCATGTGGCGAAGGCCCTGGCCAGCGGCCACCCGGAGCGCGTGCAGCATGTCGTCGTGCCCGAGTCGGGCCACGGCGTGATGGCCATCGGCTGCATGCGCGACGTCATGTTCCGCTTCATCGACGCCAAGACGGACGCCGCGGCGCTGCCGCAGGACGCCGGCTGCGCGACCCGCATCCCCCGCCCGACCGCCTTCCAGCCCGTGCAGCAGGAGGCCACGCCATGATCGAGATCCAGGACGTTCACAAGCAGTTCACCAGCCGCACCGGTGCGGGCCTGTTCAAGCGCGGCACCAAGCGCGTCGTGCAGGCCGTGCAGGGCGTGACGCTGCAGGCCGGCGACGGCCGCATCACGGGCCTGCTGGGCGCCAACGGGGCCGGCAAGACGACCACGCTGCGCATGCTGGCCGGGCTGTTCCCGCCGGACGCAGGTCACATCGCCGTCGACGGCATCGTCGTGAAGGACGAGTCACTGAAGGCTTTGGCCCGCATGGGCATCCTCGGCGACGCGCACGGGCTGTACCCGCGGCTGTCGGCGCGCGAGAACATCGTCTACTTCGGCCGCCTGCAGGGCATGGATGCCGACACGGCCAACGCACGCGCCACGGAGCTGGGCAAGCTGCTGGAGATGCAGGCCATCCTGGACCGCCGCGCCGACGGTTTCAGCCAGGGCGAGCGCATGAAGACGGCGTTGGCGCGCGCGCTGGTGCACGACCCCGCCAACATCGTGCTGGACGAACCCACCAACGGCCTGGACGTGCTGGCCACGCGCGGCCTGCGCGAGGCGCTGCGCTGGCTGCGCAGCCCCGAGGGCGGCGGCAAATGCATCGTCTTCTCCACGCACATCATGCAGGAGGTGGAGCAGCTGTGTGACGAGGTGGTCGTCGTCTCCAAAGGCCGCAGCGTGGCGCGGGGCAGCGTGCCGGCACTGCTGGAACAGGCCCAGGCGTCCCGCTTCGAGGACGCCTTCGTGAAGCTCGCATTCCCTGAAGAGGTCACACCATGAAATACACGACTGGCCATACGCGGGCCGAGCGCCGGGCCGCTCCCAAGCCGGCCCGCATCCCCTCGGGGGATCGGCCGATGTACTCATCGGACGAGGGGCTGACATGACTCAGACCTGGATCGTTTTTGCGAAGGAACTCGCCGACGCGCTGCGCGACCGTCGCACGCTGCTGCGCATCCTCATCCCCGCGCTGATGATGGGGCCGCTGCTGCTGGCCGCGCTGTCCAGCCTGATCGCGTCGCTGGAGGAACGCGCGGACCGCCGCGAGATCCTGGTCGTGGGCATGGCGCAGGCGCCGACGCTGCAGAACTTCATCGAGCGGCAGACCTACACGGTCAAGGAGGCGCCCAAGGACTACGAGGCCCGGCTGCGCGCGACGACGCTGCTGGAGCCGGTGCTGGTGGTGCCGGCCGACTTCGAGGCCAAGCTGCTCAAGGGCGAGGCGCCGACGGTGGAGATCGTCAGCGACAGCGCCAACCAGCGCGCCGGCGCGGGCGTCGGCCCCATCCAGCGCCTGCTGCAGGGCTTCAACAACGAGCGGGCGTCGCTGAGCCTGGCGATGCGCGGTGTGTCCATCTCGCTGCTGCAGCCGGTCGACATCGAGGAGCGCGACCTCGCCAGCGTGCAGGCCCGCGCCACGCGGCTGACCAGCATGATCCCGATGTTCATCGTCATGGCCGTGCTCTACGGCGCACTGACCGCCGCGCTGGACAGCACCGCCGGCGAGCGCGAGCGCGGCTCGCTGGAGCCGCTGCTGATGAACCCGGCCCCGCACGGCGCCATCGTCGTCGGCAAGTGGGGTGCCGTCGCGCTGCTGGGCCTGGTGGTGGCGCTGCTGTCGTCGCTGAGCTTCATCCCGGCGCAGTGGCTGCTGAAGAGCGATGTGCTGCAGGCGCAGTTCCAGTTCGGCATGGGCGAGGTGCTGGCCTTCTGGCTGCTGCAGTTCCCGCTGGCCGCCGGCCTGTCGGCGCTGCTGATGGCGCTGGCCATCCGCTCCAAGACCTTCAAGGAGGCGCAGGCCGGCAGCACGCTGGTCGTCACGGCCATCAGCCTGACGCCCATGGTCAGCCTGCTGAACCCCGGCGGCGACGCACCCTGGTACCTATGGGTGCCGGGCCTGGCGCAGAACACGCTGATGCTGCAAGTGCTCAAGGGCGAGGTGCTGCGCTGGAGCCAGGTGCTGCCGGGCGTGGTTGTCGGCTTCGCCATGGCGGCCCTTGCTTTGCTTTACGTGGCGCGGTCCATGCGGGCAGCGGTCGCGCGGTAAGCTGCGCGGCCCATGAAACGCATCGTCTCCCTGGCCGCCACGGCGCTGCTGCTGTCCGGCTGCGGCAGCTTCCAAGCCTTCCAACCCGCCACGCCGCCGGACTACACCGGCGCGACGGCCAACGTGGCCGACCAGGTCGTCGTCGTCAGCCCGCAGCGGCTGCACGTCTTCGAGATCACGCAGGTCGACGGCCGGCGCCTCGCCAGCAGCAGCACGGCCAGCACGCGGGCCGGCAAGGGCAGCGGCATGACGGTGACGCCGGTCTCGCTGACCAACGAGCTGCCGCTGCGCGAAACCAGGGTGCGGCTGCAGGCCGCGGTGCAGTACGCCTCGCCCGTGGTGTCCATGTCGAACCCGAGTTGCCGCACGGTCGGCGAGGTGAGCTTCACGCCCGTGGAAGGCAGGCGCTACACCGTCAACGGCCGCATCGCCGCCGATGCCTGCGAGGTCTGGATCGAGGACCTGGAGACGAAGCAGCCCGTCACCGGGAAGGTCACCGGGCCGGGCACGAGCCGCTAGGCCCACCGGCACCCATCGCCGGGATAGCCGCAAGCGATTGGCCGGCGGCGATGAGAATCATTAGCATCCAGCTATTCGATTCACTCAAGCGATAGCCACCATGGCCAAGACTCTCAGCTTCGGCGTCATGCACCTGGGCACCTCGTTCACGGTGACCTATGCGCTGACCGGCAGCATCGCGGTGGCCGGTGCGGTCACGTTCGTCGAGCCGCTGGCCAACACGGTGCTGCACTACTTCTTCGACAAGTACTGGGACCACCCGCGCTTCGAGGCATGGCGGGCGAGCTTCGGCCGCGGCCGGGCCGTTCAGCTGCTGCCGGAGGCCTGAGACGGCGCCGTCTGCTGCTCCATCCAGCCCAGCCAACGCATCGCCTGCTCGCGGCTGTCGCCGCACATCTCCTCGTGCGGCGGCAGCGAGCCGCAGACGGCCGGGCGCTCAGGCCGGCCGAAGATGCGGCAGCGCAGTTCATCGTCGAGCTGCACGCAGCGCACGCCTGCGGGCTTGCCTTGCGGGTGGCCCGGGATGGGCGAGCTGATCGATGGGGCGATGCAGCAGGCGGCGCAATGGGGGCGGCAGTCCATGGCCGGATTGTCGTGGCGGACGAGCGCCCTCAGCGCTGCTGGGGCTGGCCCGGTCAGTCGATCTTCTTCTTGCGCAGCTCCCAAGCCGGGTCGGTGCACAGGCCGCACTGCGCGCCGACGAAGGCGCGGGCGGCCTGCCGGTCGCCGCGCAGCTGCCAATCCAGCCAGGCGACGACGGCGGTTGCCGCCTTGCCGCCGTTGGGCTGCCCGTAGGTGCCGCCGTGGCCGACACCCAGCAGGTTGGCCATGGCCACCGGCACGTGGTTGATGCGGGCGAAATCGTCCATGCCGTTGTCATAGGCGATGTCGCTCGGGCCGCCAAGGATGTAGAGCGTCGGCGTGTGCAGTACATCGAGATGGGACTTGGGCACATCCATCTCGGGGACGTTGAAGCCGGTGCCCGGCCTGAAGAGGCCGCTGTTCATGACCACCACCGTGCGCACACGCGGATCGCCAGCAATGCGCAGCGCCTGGATGCCGCCGCAGCTGTAGCCGGACGCGGCCACCGCCCGCTCGTCGAACTTGCCGAAGTAGGGGCTCTTCGGGTCGGCGTTCTGCGCCGTGGCCCAGTCGATGGCCGCCAGCATGCCGGTGTAGCTCGTGGGCAGCGCCGCCATGATGGGGCGGCCCTGCGCGTCGAGCTGGCGCGGCGCGGCGGGCTGTGCCGGCGCTGCGGCACCCGGGCCGACGTGGATGCGGCCGAGCGCAATCGCCACGTAGCCGTGTGAGGCGATCTCCAGCAGGTGCAAGCGCGCCATGGCGCCATCGTCGGAGCAGGCACCATTGCCGAACACGTAGAGCCCGAGCTGCCGCGGCTTCACGCCGTCCAGCCTTGCGGGACGGTAGACGACGTGATCGGGCAACGAGACGGTTTCCTCCTTCAAGGCCGGGAACGGCCCGCTGCCCGGAGGATCGCCCGCCTCGGCCTGCGGCGCGGACGCTGCGGGCGCGGCCGGTTGGGCGTGGGCCGTGATGGCGAGTGCGCCGGCGAGCAGCAGCGCGAATGCTGACGGGAAAGCGGGGCGGGAGCGTGTCATGCAGAGACCTCGTGATGAAGGCCTGCACGACGGCCATCGTGCAGGCCGGCATTCTCCCTGCCCGAGAAATCCGGCGGGTGACTTATCCACAGCCACTTCGTAAAATTCGCGGTTCGCCTGGGCGCCCTGCCCAAGCGATCGCTCTTGCAGGAAACAGATGCTCTACCCCAAGGAATTCGATGTCATCGTCGTCGGCGGCGGCCATGCCGGCACCGAGGCGGCGCTGGCCGCCGCGCGCATGGGTGCGGCCACACTCCTGCTGACCCACAACATCGAGACCCTGGGCCAGATGAGCTGCAACCCGAGCATCGGCGGCATCGGCAAGGGCCACCTCGTCAAGGAGGTCGACGCGCTGGGCGGCGCGATGGCGCTGGCCACCGATGAAGGTGGCATCCAGTTCCGCATCCTCAACGGTTCCAAGGGTCCGGCCGTGCGCGCCACCCGCGCCCAGGCCGACCGCATCCTCTACAAGGCTGCCATCCGTCGCCGGCTGGAGAACCAGCCCAACCTGATGCTGTTCCAGCAGGCGGTGGACGACCTGATGGTCGAGGGCGACCGCGTCGTCGGCGCCGTCACGCAGGCCGGCATCCAGTTCCGCGCGCGCGCCGTCGTGCTGACGGCCGGCACCTTCCTGGACGGCCGCATCCACGTCGGCCTGCAGAACTACAGCGCCGGCCGCGCCGGTGACCCGCCGGCCGTGAGCCTGTCGGCCCGGCTGAAGGAGCTGAAGCTGCCGCAGGGCCGGCTCAAGACCGGCACGCCGCCGCGCATCGACGGCCGCACGATCGACTTCTCGAAGTGCGAGGCCCAGCCCGGTGACCTGGAGCCGGTGCCCGTGTTCAGCTTCATCGGCAACCGGGAGATGCACCCGCAGCAGGTGCCGTGCTGGATCACGCACACCAACCTGAAGACCCACGAGATCATCCGCAGCGGCTTCGACCGCAGCCCGATGTTCACCGGCGTCATCGAGGGCGTGGGCCCGCGCTACTGCCCCAGCATCGAGGACAAGGTCAACCGCTTCGCCGACAAGGACTCGCACCAGATCTTCCTGGAGCCCGAGGGCCTGACGACGCACGAGTTCTACCCGAACGGCATCTCCACCTCCCTGCCCTTCGACATCCAGCTCGCCGCCGTGCGCAGCATCCCCGGCCTGGAGAACGCCGACATCCTGCGCCCCGGCTACGCCATCGAGTACGACTACTTCGACCCGCGCGGGCTGAAGGCGTCGTTCGAGACCAAGGTCATCCAGGGGCTGTTCTTTGCCGGACAGATCAACGGCACGACTGGCTACGAGGAGGCCGCGGCCCAAGGCCTGTTCGCCGGCCTGAACGCGGCGCTGCAAGTCCGCGGCGACGGCCCGTGGACGCCCGCGCGCGACCAGGCCTACCTGGGCGTGCTGGTGGACGACCTCATCACCAAGGGCGTCACCGAGCCCTACCGGATGTTCACCAGCCGCGCCGAGTTCCGGCTGCAGCTGCGCGAGGACAACGCCGACCTGCGCCTGACCGAGGTCGGCCGCCAGCTGGGCCTGGTGGACGACGAACGCTGGGCCGCCTTCAACCGCAAGCGCGACGCTGTTTCACGTGAAACCGAGAAGCTCAAGAGCACGTGGGTTCACCCCGGCGTGTTGCCGGCGGCGGATGCCGAGCGGCTGGTCGGCAAGGCGCTGGAGCGTGAGTACAACCTGGCCGACCTGCTGCGCCGGCCGGGTGTCGTGTTCGACACGGTCGCCGAGGTCGCCGCGATTGCCCGACCTGACGCCGGTGTTTCACGTGAAACCTTGAACACCGAGCTGGGCGCTGAACTGGCGGCCCTCGTCACCGAACAGGTCGAGATCAGCACCAAGTACGCCGGCTACATCAACAAGCAGGTCGACGACGTCGCCCGTGCTGCCCACTTCGAGCACCTGAAGCTGCCGGAAGAGCTGGACTACAGCCTGGTCCACGCGCTCTCCTTCGAGGCCCGCCAGAAGTTGAACAAGCACCGCCCCGAGACATTGGGCCAGGCCTCGCGCATCTCCGGCATCACGCCGGCCGCGATATCGCTGCTGCTGGTGCACCTGAAGAAGGGCAAGTTCAAGGGCTTCACCGAGGCGGAAGCGGCATGAGGGAGACGCTCGGAAGCGCCGCCCGCGAACTCGGCCTCGAACTCAGTGACTCCCAGGTCGACCAGCTGCTGGCCTACCTGGCCCTGCTGCAGAAATGGAACAAGGTCTACAACCTGACGGCCGTGCGTGACCCGGCGCAGATGCTGAGCCACCACCTGGTGGACAGCCTCTCCGTCATCGCGCCGCTGAAGCGCCACGGCGCACCGGCCCGGCTGATGGACGTCGGCGCCGGCGGCGGCCTGCCGGGCGTCGTCATCGCCATCTGCTGCCCCGATACCGACGTGAGCTGCGTGGACGCCGTCGCCAAGAAGGCCACCTTCATCCAGCAGGTGGCGGCCGAACTGAAGCTGCCCAACCTGCATGGCGTGCACAGCCGCGTAGAGCAGCTGGCCACTGAGCCGTTCGGCGTCATCACGTCGCGCGCCTTCGCGTCACTGGTCGACTTCACCACGCTGACCCGCCAGCACCTCGCCGAAGGTGCCGTCTGGATGGCCATGAAGGGCCAGCATCCGGCCGACGAGATCGCCGCGCTGCCGGCCGACGTGGATGTGTTTCACGTGGAACAACTGGCCGTGCCCGGCCTGGATGCCCAGCGCTGCATCGTCTGGATGCGGCCGCGCTGAGCCCTGACTGACGCACTTTCGCGGGTCGAGCCCCAGGGCTGGCCCGCCTTCCGCCCGGTACGATGCCGGTTGTTCCCGGGACCCTCGCCATGGCCAAGATTTTCTGCATCGCCAACCAGAAGGGTGGCGTCGGCAAGACCACCACCACCGTCAACCTCGCCGCCGGCCTGGCGCAGATCGGCCAGCGCGTCCTCGTCGTCGACCTGGACCCGCAGGGCAACGCGACCATGGGCTCCGGCATCGACAAGCGCAAGCTGGAGCTGACCGTCTACGACGTGCTGCTGGAGTCCGCCTCCATCGCCGAGGCCAAGGCCCATGCCGACAAGGCGGGCTACGACGTGCTGGGCGCCAACCGCGAACTGGCGGGCGCCGAGGTGGACCTGGTGGCGCTGGAGCGCCGCGAGGCCCGACTGAAGGCCGCGCTGGCCGAGGCCGGCAAGGACTACGACTTCGTCCTCATCGACTGCCCGCCGTCGCTGTCCATGCTGACGCTGAACGGCCTGTGCAGCGCGCATGGCGTCATCGTGCCGATGCAGTGCGAGTACTTCGCGCTGGAGGGCCTGACGGACCTGGTCAACACCATCAAGCAGATCCACGCCAACCTGAACGCCGACCTGGAGATCATCGGCCTGCTGCGCGTCATGTTCGACCCGCGCATCACGCTGCAGCAGCAGGTCAGCGACCAGCTCAAGGCCCACTTCGGCAACAAGGTCTTCGACTCGGTCATCCCGCGCAACGTGCGCCTGGCCGAGGCGCCCAGCTACGGGCTGCCGGGCGTCGTGTTCGACCCCAGCTCCAAGGGCGCGCAGGCCTTCATCGACTTCGCCAAGGAGATGGTGAGGCGGATCGAGACGATGCGGTGAAACCCATTGGCTTGACCTGCTGGTCGCGATTAGCCGTACTGGGTCTGACATGCGGCATTGCGTCGGCCGCACACGCGGCACAACTCGTCCACTTCTGCGGCATTGCACAGATGGACAGGCCATCGCGCACAGAGTTGCGCGTCTATTTCGACGTACCGGATCCTGCCTTTCCTAGAAGAAAAAGGATCGTTTCCGACGCCGCCGGCCAGGAGCGTGATGTTCCGATTGCTGCGAACGATGGGAACTTGCTTGTAAAACCGGGGGAGAGACTGTCGATGTCTGACGGCCATCACGTGAGCTGCGTCGTCAGGGTCGAACAAGATGGCCCTGCTTTGCGCGCGAAATTTAGGTTGACGGTGTGCATGCCAAATCTGCCATGCGATCGCTCGGACAGAGAGTTTGAGTTCGCAGCTACCGATGACTGACATTCGCAGCAGCGTCCCAAAGCCAGAGTTAGCCCTCCGCGCCGAACTCGCCGGCCTGGACGCCTCCGCGCCACCACAGGAAGCAAACATCGACGGCTGGCTGATCCGCCTGTCGCCTGGCAAGGCCAAGCGCTCGCGCTGCATCAACGCGCTGCGCCAGGGCACGGTGCCGCTGGACGATCTGCTGGCCCGCTGCCAGCAGGCCTACGACGCCGCCGGCCTGCCGCTGGCCGTGCGCGTGACGCCCTGGAGCCAGCCGGCCGACCTGGACGCCCGCCTCGCCGCCAAGGGCTGGGGCGCGTTCGACGCGGCCGACGTGATGCTGCTGGACCGCCTCGTGCCCGAGCCCGCACCGGTCACGCTCCAGGCGCTGGACGCCCCGGCCTACGCCGCCCTCGTCGGCGCACTGCGCGGATCATCCGACACGGCCATCGCGGCGCACGCCGAGCGCATCGCTAATGCGCCAGTCACCTACCAGGGCTTCGCGCTGAACGACGCGGCCGGCGCGGTGCTGGCCTGCGGCCAGATGGTCGTCGACGGCGACCTCGTCGGCCTCTACGACATCGCGTCGGCCGTGCCCCGGCAAGGCCACGGCGAGCGCCTGTGCCGCGCGCTGCTGGCCCTCGCGCACGCACAAGGCGCCCGGCAGGCCTACCTGCAGGTGGGCAGCGACAACGCCGTCGCCCAGCGGCTCTACGCGCGCATGGGTTTCGTCTTCGCCTATCGGTATCACTACCGCAGCCCCGAGCGCGAGCTGGTCTGAAGGCAGCGGCCAGGGGCCGCGTCAGACCTTGTCACCAATTCGGCCGGATTCACCAGCCCGTGTCCCATGTTTGCAGGTCGGCCCCGCCACGGGCCGGCGCGTTGGCTGCGTCAACATCGCGCCACCCCACCCCCTGCAGCTCATGACGCCTACCCGCGCCGCTCTCGCCCTCCTCGCCTCTCTCTCGCTCGCCACCACGGCACTGGCCGAAGCCCCCAAGGCCGACGTCGCCAGGAGCGCGGACCACCCCGTCCTCAAGCGCTTCACCGGCAGCGTGCTTGCAGGCTACGCGCAGCAGGACTGGGAGCAACGCAGCTTCCCGGACGCCAGCGGCGTGTCCAAAAGCGACGACAAGTTCAACCGCCCGGTGAACATCGAAGGCAAGGTGACACGTCTGTTCTACCTGGCGCCCGTGGGCAAGAGTCCGCTGGAGGTCTACCGCAACTACCAGCAGGCGCTGGCCGCTGCCGGCTTCAAGGTGACCTGGCAGTGCGAAAGCGAGGCCCAGGGCTGCGCCAAGGCCTACTTCGCCCTCGACAAGTACGAACGCATGAAGGGCATGCGCTGGGCCGAGGGTGACCTGCCCGCCACCGGCGGCGAACACGCCGGCAGCAGCTGGAGCCTGGCCGGCGCCATCAGCTACGAGCAGGGCCGCATGCTGGTGGGCGCGCTTGCCAGCGGTGGCCGTTCGCTGAACCTGCTGCTCTACACCTCGGTCGCGGAGAACACCCACACCGGCCGCGCCGCCACCTACATCGAGATCGTCGAGCCCAAGGCCATGCCCACCGGCCAGGTCACGGTGGACGCCAAGGCCCTCGGCCTCGGCCTGCAGGCCGAGGGGAAGATCGCCCTCTACGGCCTGTTCTTCGACACCGGCAAGACCGACATCAAGCCCGACAGCAACGCGCAGCTGGACCAGATGGCCGCCGTGCTGAAGGCCCAGCCGGCGTTGAAGGTGCTGATCGTCGGCCACACCGACAACGTCGGCAGCATCGACGCCAACCTCGCGCTCAGCGAGGGGCGCGCGAAGGCGGTGGTGGCGGCGCTCACGCAACGCGGCATTGCGGCCGGCCGCCTCCAGGCCCGCGGCATCGCCAACTTCTCACCCGTGGCGTCCAACGCCGCCGAGGACGGCCGGGCCAGGAACCGGCGCGTCGAGATGGTCGTCCAGTAACCCCTCACGGAGCCCACGCCATGACGATGCGAACCCTCGCCCTGCCCACTGCCCTGCTGACACTGGCGCTCACCGCACCCGCTGCCCGCGCAATGGAAGGCATGCCCACCGCCGACGTGAAAGGCGGCGTCGACCACCCCGTCATCAGCCGCTTCACCGGCAGCCTGCTCGTCGGCTACGGCCAGCAGGACTGGGCCGCCACCGTGCTGCCGGGTGCCGGCGGCACCTCCAAGACCGAGCGCAACAAGTTCGCCGACCCGGTGCAGCTCGAAGGCAGGATCACGCGGCTGTTCTACCTCAGCCCCGAAGGCAAGACGCCGCTGGAAGTGTTCCGCAACCAGCAGCAGGCCCTGATGGCCGCCGGCTTCAAGCCGCGCTTCCTGTGTGAGGTCAAGGACTGCCTCGCGCCCGCCTATTTCGCGATCACTGACGAGGACCGCGGCAAGTCCATGAACTGGGCCAAGGGCTACCTCGTCGGTGTCAGAGGCAGCAACTTCAAGGGCGCGCGCTGGGGCATTCCGATGTCCATCACCTGGGAGGAAGGCCACATCCTGGCCGGCACGCTGAGCCGCGGCGGCACGACGCTGCAGGTCCTCGTCTTCACGTCGCAGGCCGCCAACGAGTACACCGACCGCGCCGCCAGCTACATCGAGATCGTCGAGCCCAAGGCCATGCCCACGGGCCAGGTCACCGTCGACGCCAAGGCCATCGCGTCGGGGCTGCAGGCCGAGGGCAAGGTGACACTGAATGGCATCCTGTTCGACACCGGCAAGACCGAGCTCAAGCCCGACAGCAACGCGCAGCTGGACCAGATGGTGGCCGCGCTGAAGGCCCAGCCTGCGGCCAAGGTCTTCATCGTCGGCCACACCGACAACGTCGGCAGCGTGGACGCCAACGTCAAGCTCAGCCAGGGTCGTGCGCAGGCCGTCGTCGCGGCGCTCACGCAGCGCGGCATCGCCGCCAACCGGCTGGCCGCCTACGGCAACGCCGGCTACGCGCCGGTGGCGTCCAACGCCAGCGAGGACGGCCGAGCGAAGAACCGCCGCGTCGAGATGGTGCTGCAATAACTTTTCAATCCGGCTGACCGATGAAAGCCACCTCCCGCCTCGCCGCCACGCTGCTGGCCGCCGCCTTCGCCACCGCAGCCTCGGCCGCCGACAAGCCCGTCACCGACGTCACCGGCGCCACGGACCACCCGCTCATCAAACGCTTCACCGGCTCCTGGCTGGCCGGCCAACGCATCTCGAACTGGGACGCTGCCCAGCTGCCCGGCAGCGCCGAGCTGTCCAAGGCCGACGCGCGCCAGTACCGCGAGCCGATCAACCTCGAAGGCAGGATCACCCGCACGCTCTACATCGCGCCGCGCGGCAAGTCGGCGCTGGAGGTGTGGCGCAACTACGAGCAGGCGCTCACCGCTGCCGGCTTCAGGAAGCGCTTCGCGTGCGAGGCCAAATGCGCCGACCTCTACTTCGCGTGGTGGAAGACCAGCGAGCCCAACAAGGGCATGACCTGGGCCAGGGGCGATATCGAGACCCCCACCGGCAACCGCTACAGCCTCACCTCGGCCACGTCCGTCGAGGACGGCCGCATGCTCGTCGGCACGCTGGGCAAGCCGGGGCAGGAAACGCATGTGCTGCTCTACAACTCGCTGGCCGCCAACGCCTCGACCGGCCTTGTCGCGACCTACCTCGAGATCATCGAACCCAAGTCCATGGCCACCGGCCAGGTCACGGTGGACCCCGCCGCGCTGCAGGCCGGCCTCGCCGCGGAAGGCCGCGTCACGCTGACCGGCCTGTTCTTCGACACCGGCAGGACCGAGCTCAAGACCGAGTCCAAGCCCCAGCTCGACGCGATGGCCGAGCTGCTGAAGAGCCAGCCCACGCTGAAGGCCTGGATCGTCGGCCACACCGACAACGTCGGCGCCTTCGAGGCCAACGAGAAGCTCAGCCTGGCCCGCGCGCAGGCCGTCGTCGCGGCGCTGACGGCGGCGCCGTACAAGGTCGACGGCAAGCGGCTGACGGCCAAGGGCCTGGCCTCGCTGGCGCCCGTGGCGGGCAACGGCGACGACACGGGCAAGGCGAAGAACCGGCGCGTGGAGCTGGTGGCGCAGTGATGCCATGCGTGCCGCCGCCGAGATTACGGCAGGCCGCGAACATCGGGCGGACGGACGCGGCGCTGGCCCTAAAGTGAGCCCATGCCCCGTGTCTCGTACTTCCTCTCGCTGCTCTCGCTGGCCTTTGCCTGCAGCGCCTTCGCCGCAGGAGGCGGCAAGCGGATCGCCATCACCATCGACGACGTCCCCGCGGCATCTGCCACGGCCATCACCCCCGACGAAACCACACGGCTCAACCAGGCGCTGCTGGCCGCCCTGAAGCGCCACGGCGCCAAGGCGGTGGGCTTTGTCAACGAAGACCGCCTGCTGGTTCCCGGCCACGTCGACGAAGGCATCGCCATCCTCGACGCCTGGCTGACGGCCGGCATGGAACTGGGCAATCACAACTTCGGCCATCTGGGTCTCTGGCAGTCGTCCCTGGAAGATGTCGAAGCGGCCGTGCTGAAGGGCGAGGTGCTCACCCGCCGGGCCGCCGAGGCCCATCACGCACCGCTGCGCTACTACCGGCACCCCTACACGCAGACGGGCCGGACCGAGGCGGAGCGGGAGGCCTTCGAGACCTTTCTCGCCACACACGGCTACACCGTGGCGCCGATGACGGTGGAGCACGACGACTACGTTTTCGCCTGCGTCTACGACCACCTGGTCGCCCAGCGCGACGACCCGGGTCGCCAGGCCGTGGCCGATGACTACGACGCCCACCTGCGCGCGTCCGTGCAGGTGTTTGAAACCATGTCGCAGGAACTGCTCGGCCGGCAGGTCCCGCAGATCCTGCTGATCCACGCGAGCCGACTCAACGCCGACACCCTCGACCGCACGCTGACGACGCTCACCGAACTGGGCTACAGCTTCGTTCCCCTGGACGAGGCCTTGCGTGACGAGGCCTACCGCCTGCCGGCGCGCGCCAGCGGCCGGTTCGGGCCGTCCTGGCTCGCGCGCTGGGCCCGCGCCCAGGGCGTCAAGCTCAGCGTCTACGGCCAGCCCGACCCCCAGGGTCGCACGGCGCAATGGCACACCCAGCTTTGCTCGCACTGATGCGGGCGTTCAGACCAGCCTCCCCATGACCACGCCCACCATCCTCTCGGTCGCCCCGCTGTCCATGCCCTGGGCCACGCTCGACCCCTTCCTCTTCTGCGTCCACCACGACGACGCCTACCCGCCCGGCAACGGCCATCACGGGCCCGACCCCGCGCTGCTGGCCGGCCGCCAGATCGGCTCGGACTTCTCCGGCCAGGCCGGCTGGAGCATGTACCACGGCGAGCAGGTGCCCGGCTTCCCCGCCCACCCGCATCGCGGCTTCGAGACCGTGACCATCGTGCGCCAGGGTCGCGTCGACCACTCGGACTCGCTCGGCGCCGGCGCGCGCTTCGGCGGCGGCGACGTGCAGTGGCTGACGGCCGGCAAGGGCATCGTGCACGCCGAGATGTTCCCGCTGCTGCACGAGGACCAGCCTAACCCGCTGGAGCTGTTCCAGATCTGGCTCAACCTGCCGGCCGACAGCAAGATGGTGGCGCCGCACTTCACGATGTTCTGGGCCCAGGACATCCCCCGCCACCGCTTCAGCGACGACGCCGGCCGCGAGACCGAGGTCGTCTGCATCGCCGGCGCCCTGCCCGCGCCCGACGGCGCGCTGCAGCCGCTGGCCCCGCCGCCCGACTCCTGGGCCTCGCACGAGCAGGCCGACGTCGCCATCTGGACGCTGCGCCTGGCGCCCGGCGCGCACTGGACGCTGCCCGCCGCCCTCGGCGACGGCACGCGCCGCAAGCTCTACTTCTTCGCCGGCCGCACGCTCACCATCGACGGCCAGTCGGTGCCGGTGCGCTCGGGCATCGAGGTGAAGGCGGGTGTCGCCGTCACGCTCGTCAACGGCGACGAACCCGCCGAGCTGCTGATGCTGCAGGGCCGCCCCATCGGCGAGCCGGTGGCGCAGTACGGCCCCTTCGTCATGAACACCGAGCAGGAACTGCGGCAAGCCTTCGAGGACTACCGCCGCACCCAGTTCGGCGGCTGGCCCTGGCCCGACGCGGCCCCGGTGCATGGCGACGACCCCACCCGCTTCGCGCGGCATGCGGACGGGCGCGTGGAGCGGCAAGGCCCGGCGGCTTGAGGCCGAAGCGCCTCACCCCCGGGCAAACGCGCAGTTCCGGCGGCCCCGATTGACGCGCCGCTGTACCGCCAGCCGGGTAGAGTCCGCCGGCCCTCTTTGAAAGCGCTTCCAAGCACGGCGGGGAAGCGCCGCATGCCATGAAATCGATGAATGCATCCCTGGTGGCCACGGCTGTGGCGCTCATGCTCTGCGCGGCCCCGGCGGGCCATGCTGCCACCGGCGCTGCGGCGCCGCCGACGACCGCTCAGCCCTGGGCCGACCAAACACGGACCTCCGCGCAACGCACCGAGCTGCTGCTCAAGGCGATGACGCTGGACGAGAAGCTGCTGCTGGTGTTCGGCTATGCGTCGGGCGACCAGCTGGCGCAGATCGACAGCAGCGTGATCCCCGGCGTCAACGTGAAGGAAGTCGTTGCAGCGGCCATCCCCGGCTCGGCCGGCTACGTGCCCGGCATCCCCCGCCTGGGCATCCCGGCCCAGCACGAGGCCGACGCCTCCATCGGCGTGCGCAACCCCAATATGCCGCGCACGTCCCTGCCCTCGTCGCTGGCCACGGCCGCGAGCTGGGACCCGCGCGTGTCCGAGGCGGGCGGCAGGATGATCGGCCAGGAGGCGCGGCTGTCGGGCTTCAACGTGCTGCTGGCCGGCGGCATCAACCTCACGCGCGAACCGCAGAACGGCCGCAACTTCGAATACACCGGCGAAGACCCGCTGCTTGCCGCCGAGATGAGCGCCGGGCTGATCCGTGGCGTGCAGTCCAACCACATCGTCTCGACGATCAAGCACTACCTGATCAACTCGCAGGAGACCGGCCGCCACATCGTCAGCGCGCAGGTCTCCGAGCCCGCGCTGCGCCAGAGCGACGCGCTGGCGTTCGAGCTGGCCATCGAGAAGTCCAGCCCCGGCTCGGTGATGTGCTCGTACAACCGCATCAACGACGTCTACGCCTGCGAGAACGACTGGCTGCAGAACCGGCTGCTCAAGGGCGACTGGGGCTACAAGGGCTACGTCATGTCCGACTGGGGCGCCGTGCACTCCACGGTGCGCGCCGCCACGGCCGGGCTGGACCAGCAGTCCGGCTTCCCGTTCGACAAGGTGCCCTACTTCGCCAGGCCGCTGAAGGATGCCGTCGAGGACGGCTCGGTGCCGCTGGCCCGCGTCGACGACATGGTGCGCCGCATCCTGTGGGCGCTGTTCGACAAGGGCGTCATGGATCACCCGGCCCAGGCCGGCCCCATCGACTTCGCCGCCAACGCGCAGGTCTCGCTGTCGGCGGCCGAGCAGTCGCTGGTGCTGCTGAAGAACGAGGCCGGCATGCTGCCGCTGACGACGCCGAAGCGCGTGGCCCTCATCGGCTCGTACGCCGACAAGGCCGTGCTGGCCGGCGGCGGCTCCGCCTCCGTCACGCCGATCGGCGGCAACGCGGTGCCCGGCCTCGGCCCGGGCGGCTGGCTGACCCAGGTGTGGCAACCCTCGTCGCCGATGAAGGCCCTGCAGAAGCTGCTGCCGGACACGCAGTTCACGTTCGACGCCGGCACCGATGCCACCACCGCGGCCCAGGCCGCGGCCGCGGCGGACGTCGCCATCGTCTTCGTGCACCAGTGGACCGCCGAGTCGCTGGACGCCTCGCTGAGCCTGGAGGGCACCCAGGACGCCGTCGTCGCCTCGGTCGCCAAGGCCAACCCGAATGCGGTCGTCGTCGTCGAGAGCGGCGGCGCCGTCCTCATGCCCTGGCAGAAGGACGTGAAGGCCATCCTCGCGGCCTTCTACCCCGGCGAGGCCGGCGGAGAAGCCATCGCACGCATCCTCACCGGCGCGGTGAATCCGTCCGGCCGGCTGCCCATCACCTTCCCCGCCGGCACCGATCAACTGGTGCGTTCGCAGATCGGCGGCAAGTCGGAAGGCCCGCCGTTCACCGTGCGCTACACCGAGGGTGCGGCCGTGGGCTACAAGTGGTTCGACCTGCACGGCCACAAGCCGCTGTACGCCTTCGGCCACGGCCTGTCGTACACGCGCTTCGAGCTGGGCGGCCTCCAGGCCCGGCAGGCCGGCGCGCGGGTGACCGTCAGCTTCTCGACCCGCAACGCCGGCAGCCGCGACGGCTCCTCCGTGGGCCAGGTCTACGTCCGCGCGCCGCAGAGCGCCCGCTGGGAAGCACCGCGGCGCCTGGCCGGCTTCGACAAGCTGAGCCTGAAGCCGGGCCAGGCCGGCACCAGCGCCGTCACGATCGACCCCCGCCTGCTGGCCACCTTCGACGCGGCGAGCGGCGAATGGGTGATCGCGCCGGGAACTTACGAAGTGCAGCTCGGCGCCGGCTCCGACGACATCCGCGCGACGACCCCGCTGACCCTGAAGGGCAGCCGGTTCAAGTCAGCACAGTTGCGGCGCTAGGCCGCGCCGGATCAGGCACCGGGTGCATGGCACACCGCCTCGATGTTGTGCCCGTCCGGATCGGTGACGAACGCCGCGTAGTAGTTCGCGTGGTAATTCGGGCGCAGCCCCGGCGGCCCGTTGTCCGCGCCACCCGCGGCCAGCGCCGCACGGTGGAACGCATCGACCTGCTCGCGCGTCTGCGCCACGAAGGCCAGGTGCAGGTGCGCCGGCTTCTCGTCCGTCTGGAACAGGCACAGCGTCGACACGTGGCCATCAACGAACAGCTCGATGCCGTATGCAGGCGAGCCCTCGGCGCCGGCCTTCACGCCCAGCGGCGCCAGGGCCTGCAGGTAGAACGCCCTGCTAGCGCTGTAGTCGCTGACGCCGAACTTGACGTGGTCGAACATGAACCCTCCTACATCGTCGACGGTTGCGCCGGCCGCCGCCTGCCTGTCTAGCGGGTGAGCTGCTTTCGGCAGCCAACGTCGGGCACAACGCTGCAACTCTCGACCGACCTCCACTGATTCGACTGGGTGTCGAAACAAGACCGGGTGGCTACATACGCACCCGGGCCGCCCCTGAACTCGGTCACAACGCAACCTTTCGTTCGGGCCAGGGCCGGCGCCGACGTTCCTGCAAACGAAGGGTCGCGCCGGAAGCTCTTGGCCTCGGGGTCGTAAACGTAGAGGTCGAACTCGACATAGGGGCCGCCACCAGCGATGTCGGTGCTGACGATGAGATCGAGGTAGCCGTCACCCGTGGCGTCGAGCAGACTGGCGCTGAACATCTCAGTACTGAGAGGCGACTGCACCACCAGCTTCTGAAGCACTTCGCCGGAACCGTACCTGATGTCGAGCAGATAGCTCTGATCCGGGTACCTTGTGTCATCGAGCGGGCAGCTGATCAGGACGACTTCGGTCATGTCAGCAGGCTGTCTGACGCGCTGCATGTGCCGCGTGGCCTCCTCGCTCTCGGTGAAGCTGCAATCCGGCAGCGGTCGCGGTGGCTGAGCCGGCCCATGCGCCTTCTTGATGGGCCGGGCGACCTTGAGCGCGCCTTCCGCTTGCGCACCCGTCGTCATCACGGGAATCATTGACGCCAGCAGCAAGACGGCTGCACTGGAAATGCCTCTGAAGGTCAGCATGATGGAATAGGCTCTGGCTCGATTCTGCTTGGCCCCACAGTTGCAAGCGGCACCGCGCTCACCGCAGCCGCCCGTCCAGCCAGCTCAGCACCCGCAGGTCCTGGAAGTAGTTGGTGTGATGCGTCTCGGCGCTCACGCCCAGGTCTTCCCATTGCGGCGCGGCCAGCGTCAGGTCACCCAGCCGGTTCATCGCCGCGCTGTCGACGACGAGGTCGTTGGGTTGGTCGAAGATCAGGTCGGCGCCGTAGTACATCGCCTGGCCCTTCAGGTTCGTCACGCGCTTCCAGAACTTCCACAGCGGCTCGTTGACCTCGCTCGGCATGAAGCTGCCGCCGATGGCGCGCACCTCGACACCGACGGGCAGCGGGTAGAGCTGGGCCAGCTCGAGGTTGTTGTTGACGCGCCCCTGCGCCAGCAGCCCGGGCACCAGGCCCACGGCAGCGTCGGCCAGCGGCGTGCGGGCGCCCAGCTGCAGCACCTTGCCCAGCACACAGGCCAGGCCGGCCACGCCCAGCGCCAGCGGCTGCAGGCCCGGCGGCGCGGCCTTGCCGGCCTTGAGCGCGGTCTCGGCCATCGCGTCGGCAAAGCTGGCCAGCGTGTCCAGCGCCTGGCGCAGCTTGTCCGGCGCGGCCAGCGACGTGCCCGCGAGCGGCGAGCCGACGAACAAGGCCTGGCGCGCCCGCAGCCCCGGCGCCAGGCGCAGCAGCCACGAGATGACGAGGCCGCCGCGGCTGTGGCCGACGAAGTCGAACTCGGCCGGGCAGGCACCCAGCGCGTCGCGCAACGCCAGCGCGTTGAGCCACGGCGCAACGGACAGCGTCGGGTGGTCAAAGGCCAGCACGGCGGCGTAGCTGCCGCTGGCGTCGGCCAGGCGCTGCAGCAGCGTCTGGCCATCCACCGTCGCAGTGAACTCCTTCGCGTACATCGCGCTGGCGCTGAAGGTGCCGTGCACCAGCACCAGCACACGGCCGGTCAGCGCCGCCAGCTCGCCGGCGGCCAGCGGCGCCCAGCCCTGGCCGTTCCAGCGGCGCAGCCCCTGGCCGGGCGTGGCGAGTGCGGCTAGCACCGGGTTGAGTCGGCGGTCCAGCCCCTGCAGCGCCTCGGTCAGCCGGTTGGCGCCCTGCTCGGGGAAGGCGATGCGCTGCACCGTCTCGCGCGGCTCGGTCCCGAAGGCCCGCCAGGCGCGCCGGCCCGGCATGGCGAGCGCGCGGGCGGGCGGCTCGTAGACCCAGCGCAGCAGGCCCTCGTCGCGCACCAGCCGCACGGCGGCGCGGCCATCGGCGGCCTGAGCGTCGAAGCCGCGGCGGCGGCGTTGCTGGATGGGCGCGCGCACCGCGTCGCCGGCGGGCGCAGCCACGTCGAGCTGCCCGGCCGCGTCGGCCCACAAGGTCTGGCTGGCGGCGGTCACGATGCGTCCCTCATGTCCATCAGCAGCGGCAACGGCGTGATCTGCCGCTGCCGCGCGGTGATGATGTCGAGCATGGAGTCGTAGTCCGCGCGGTCGCAGAGCGCGTCGACGCCGGCCTCGATGGCCTCGATGAAGCCGCAGTGCTCGGTCAGCCGCACGGTCTCGATGGGCACCAGCTTGCGCTGGCGGATGAGGTCGCGCACCTCGTCCCAGCTGGCGCGGCCGGCGTGCCAGGGCACCACCTGCGCGTTGGCAGCCGAGCTGCTGGTCTCGTTCGCCTGCACGGCGCCGCTGTAGTTGCCGGTCATCTGCATGTACTCGTCGCGGAACGACCCGTGCCGCCACCAGCCCGGCAGCGCATGGCCTTCGAGCAGGAAGACGACGGGGTAGATGTCCACCAGCTCCAGGCAGGCCGCGAACAGCAGCGCCAGGTCGATGCAGGTGCCGGCGCGCTCGGCCAGCACGGTCGACGGGGTGCGCAGCCGCTGCGAGTCCAGCTGCTTGCTGTAGCTGGGCGGCGGGTTGATGTAGGCGAGCTGCCAGTCGTGCAGCAGCGTGGCCCAGATGGCCTCGACCTGGCGGTCCACGCCGCGCAGCAGTTCCTCGTCGATGCGGCCATCGGCGGGCACGGCGCCGTCAGGCACGCACTGGTAGCCCTCGAAGCCGGCCGTGGGGTCGTCGCGCAGCACGCGGTTGTAGCGCTGCGACTGCGACACCGCACGCACCACGGCCGGGTCGCGCGGCAGCACGAAGGACGGCAGCCACTGGCCGTCGCGGCGGTTGTCGCGCCACTGGTCCACCGGCAGCAGGCGCAGCCGGTGGCTGTCGTGGTACAGCACCTTGTCGCCCTGGCGCACGCGCACCTGCAGACTGGTGTTGATGGCCTCGTGCACGCCGCGCGCGACGTCGGCCGTCAGCGGCACGTGGATGTCGCGCTTGAGGTTGTGGCGCACGTGCTGCAGCACGAAGCGGCTGGCGTAGCGCGCCTCCTCGCTGCCCATGTGCACGGTCACCTCGATGTCCAGCGGCTCGGCGCGCGCGGGCTGGTCGCACAGCAGCACGAAGTCCTCGAACAGCGGCTCGGCGTTGTGCAGCACGGCGTAGTTCAGCTGATCGAAGGGCTTGATGACGCAGCGCACCTCAGCCGTGGCCGGCGGCCCGGCGGCGGCCGCTGCGGCGCTGGCGCGCGCCTGGTGGGCGCGGTGCGTGGCCGCGTCCACAAAGACCGGCCCGTCAAGCCACAACGTCACGCCCGTCGCGTCCACCGACTCGGGCAGCACCCTCACCTCGCCCCACGCGGCGGCGAAGGCCGCGGGCAGGTCGAAGCCGCCGGCGAAGAGGTGGCGCCACAGCCTCGTCAACGCATACTCGGCCAGCGAGTCGTCGAAGGCGTCCTGGAAGCCCAGCGCCGCGCGCGTGGCGCCCTCGGCGACCAGCATGGGCGCGAGGCGGGCGGCGCTGTTCCAGACGTTCAGCGTCGTCAGGTAGGCCGGCCTGCCCACGCTCGCCAGCCGCAGCGCCAGCGTCTGCGCCGGCACCAGCTGCGGCATGCCGTTGCTGCCGCGAAGCAGCAGGCCGTCCACCATGCGCTGCCGGTCGGCGATGACCTCGGCCGCGCGGCAGATCTCGCCCAGGCCGACCATGCGCTGCGAGGCCGCATCCCAGCCCACCGGCTCGACCCACGCCGCATCGCCCTTGGCCTCGACCAGCTCACGCAGGCCCTGGTGGCTGTCCATCCCCGCAAAGTGCAGCAGGTGCGGCGGCCGGGCCTGGAGCTCGGCGGTCAGCTCGTCCAGGCTCGGGTAGTTCAGCACGCGCGGGGCCGGCACCCCGGGCGGCAGCGCCGCGGCCAGGTTCTTCAGCTCGGCGTCCACCGTCCAGCGCTCACCCAGCTCGGTGGGCAACGCGTTGACGAACAGCACGCGGAAGTCCTTCCACGCCGGGAAGACGACCGCCTCGCGCGGCACCGGCCGCCACTGGCCTTCCACCTCGTGCTGCACCTGCAGTTCGCGGATGACGGTCAGCGGCTTGCGCCCGTCGGCGCGGCGCTGCTCGCGCGTGGCGGCGGCCAGCACGTACTCCCAGGGGAAGACGCGCCCCTCCCAGCAGAGCGCCTCGTGCCGGTAGGGCACACGCACCACCAGCGTGTCAGCGCCACCCAGCGCCTGCAGATCGGCCGCGCTGAGGCCCAGCAGCTTCAGCGTCTCGGCCGCGTCGAGCTGGTGCTGCTCGCGCACCTGGGCGTCTCGCAGCCAGCGCTGGCGCGAGCGCAGCACATAGGTCCAGCGCAGCGCCTGCTGGGCCATGCTCTGGCGCGAGCGCTCGTCCACGCTGGCAAGTGCCAGGCCCTGCGCATCACCGGAGCTGGCGATGTGCACGGCTTCGAGCAGCCGCTCATGCCCGGGACTGCGCTCGGGCGGGGGCTGGCGGGTCTTCTTCGCTCTGCCGGAGGTGCTCACGGTCGGGCCTCTTCATCAAGACGGCCCGCAGTATCGCGACGCCGCGCTCCCGCGCAACGCCACGTTTCGGCTTCAGACCAGGCCCAGACTTTCTTCCAGGCCCAGGTGCACGTTCATGCTCTGCACGGCCGCACCGCTGGCGCCCTTGCCGAGGTTGTCCAGCCGCGCGATGACCAGCGCCTGCGTGTCGCTCGCGAACACGAAGATGTCCACGCGGTTGGTGTCGTTGCAGGCCTGCACGTCGAAGAAGCCGGTCTCCAGCGTGGCCGCGTCGCGCAGCGGCTTCACGCTGATGAAGCGCTCGCCCTCGTAGTGCGCGGCGAGCGCCGCCTGGATCTGCTCGGGCGTCGTACCGGCCTTGAGCTGGCTCAGGTGCAGCGGCACGCTGACGGCCAGGCCCTTGTAGAAGCTGCTGACGATGGGCATGAACACCGGCGGCGAGGCCAGCCCGGTGTGGGCCATCATCTCGGGCAGGTGCTTGTGCTTCAGGCCCAGCGCGTAAGGGCGCGGCGCCTTCAGGTGCTCGGGCAGCGGCTGCTGCTCGTACTCGGCGATCATGGACTTGCCGCCGCCCGAGTAGCCGGTGATGGACGTGGCGCTGACCGCCGCATCCTTCGGCAGCAGGCCGGCATCCACCAGCGGCCGCACCGCCAGGATGAAGGCGCTGGCATGGCAGCCCGGGTTGGCGATGCGCTTGGCCGCCCGGATGGCGCCGCGCTGGCCCTTGGCCAGCTCCGGCAGGCCGAACGCCCAGCCCGGCGCCGTGCGGTGAGCCGTGCTGGCGTCGATGAGGCAGGTGCGGTCGTTGTTGACCATGAACGCGGCCTCGCGCGACGCCGCGTCGGGCAGGCACAGGAAGGCCACGTCGGCGGCGTTCAGCAGGCGCGAGCGCTCGGCCGGGTCCTTGCGCTTGTCGGCGTCGATCTTGAGGACCTCGATGTCGGTGCGGGCCGCGAGGTACTCGTGAATCCGCAAGCCGGTCGTGCCCTCCTGGCCATCCACAAACACCTTGAACGTCATCGCCACTGCTCCAACCACTGAAAATCGAACTGTGCAGGATAAGGGCAAACCATGAAATCTGAGCGTGTACTGCTTCTCCCCGGCTGGCAAAACTCCGGCCCCGCCCACTGGCAGACCCGCTGGGAGACGCTGTATGGCGACCAGCGCGTCGAGCAGCACGACTGGGACTGGCCGCGCCGCGGCGACTGGATGGCGCGGCTGGACGAGGTGCTGCTGGCGGGCGACGCGCCGGCGCTGCTGGTGGCGCATTCGCTGGGCTGCCAGCTCGTGGCGAGCTGGGCCGAGCATTCGCAGCACACGGCCCGCGTGAAGGGTGCCCTGCTGGTCGCCCCGCCCGACACCGAGCGCGAGGACATGCCGCCACAGCTGCACAACTGGCGGCCCATCCGCCGCCCGCGCCTGCCCTTCCCCAGCATCACTGTCATCAGCAGCGACGACCCCTTCGGCGCCGCCGAGCGCAGCACGCAGATGGCGGCGGACTGGGGCGCCAGCGTCGTCATCGCCGGGCCGCGGGGGCACCTGAACGCCGATTCCGGCCTGGGCGACTGGCCCGAGGGGCGGGCGCTGCTGGAAAGCCTGGCCAGGGCCTGAAGGACAATCCGCCCCCATGGCAACGAAGAAACCCAAAGGCCTCGGCCTCGGTCTGGAAGCCCTGCTGGGCCCCAAGGTGAGCGACACCCCCGCCCCCGAGCGCGACGGCACGCCGTCGACGCTGAAGCTGGAGCAGCTGCAGGCCGGCAAGTACCAGCCACGCACGCGCATGGACGAGGGCTCGCTGTACGAGCTGGCCGAGAGCATCAAGAGCCAGGGGATCATGCAGCCCATCCTGGTCAGGCCGATCACGCCGGCCGGTGGCGTCAGCTACGAAATCATTGCCGGCGAACGCCGCTTCCGCGCCGCCAAGCTGGCCGGCCTGCGCGAGGTGCCGGTGCTGGTGAAGGCGGTGCCCGACGAATCGGCCGCCGCGATGGCGCTGATCGAGAACATCCAGCGCGAAGACCTCAACCCGCTGGAAGAGGCGCAAGGCCTCAAACGGCTGACCGACGAGTTCGGTTTGACGCACGAACAAGCCGCGCAGGCCGTGGGCCGTTCGCGCAGTGCCGCATCGAATCTGCTGCGCTTGTTGAACCTTTCCGCGCCGGTGCAGAACATGCTGATGGCCGGCGACCTGGACATGGGCCACGCCCGCGCGCTGCTGCCGTTGGACGGCGCCACGCAGATCACGACGGCCAGCGAGATCGCGGCCAGGAAGCTCAGCGTGCGCGAGGCCGAGAAACTCGTCGCCAAGACGCAGGGCGCCGCGCGCCAGGCGCCGCTGCTGCGCGTGAAGGCCGACAAGAGCCGCGATGTGCTGCGGCTGGAAGAGGAACTGGCCGATGCGCTGGGCGCCACCGTCGAGGTGCGCGTGAAGAAGGCCACCAAGCGCGGCGGCCAGAGCGGCGAGCTGGCCATCCACTTCGACTCGCTGGACGCGCTGTCCGGCATCCTCGACAAGCTGCGCGGCAGCTGAGCCGCCACCTCGCCGCCGCGCAACGCGGCGGTGTCCGACATCGTGACGGGGCCAGCCATCCAACACTAGGATCGACGTAACGGCGATGCCTCGCGCCGTCACGGAAGAGTGTGGCTTTCTCAACAGTTCTTCACCCCTGTCTGCACAGCGCCACAAGGCCCCCGGGTTCGTGTGGTTTGCCCGAAAAGTGCCAGGTCTTGCCTGAAAGCCGGGCGTATGCTGGACCGATCCTGTCAACCAAACATCGACATCGATTGTTGGAGGGCAGACGACGGCTTATTCTTGAGATTGACGAGGTGACGGCGAGCGGAAGCTGCTGATCAACCGAGTGGAGAGTTCTGATGACGCCTTGCAGTTGAGGCGCGATCAGAACCCCCCAGCCGACCATGGGCACGTATCGTGCTCACGGCCCTGTGGAGTTCAAACCGCAGGAGGTGGGGCATGGACGTCATCAGCCATTTCGCAGCGCGCTACGAGCGCACGAAGGTCGAGGAACTCTCGCTGGAGGAGTACCTCGCAGAATGCAAGAAGAACCCGTTGGTCTACGCCACGGCCGCCGAGCGCATGCTCCAGGCCATCGGCGAGCCACAGATGCTCGACACGCGCAACGACCCGCGGCTGTCGAGGCTGTTCGCGAACAAGACCATCAAGATCTATCCGGCCTTCGCCGAGTTCTACGGGCTCGAGGAAGCGATCGAGCAGGTGGTGTCCTATTTCAGGCACGCCGCGCAGGGGCTGGAGGAAAAGAAGCAGATCCTCTACCTGCTGGGCCCGGTGGGCGGCGGCAAGAGTTCCATCGCCGAGCGGCTCAAGCAGCTGATGGAGCAGGTGCCGTTCTACGCGCTGGCCGGCTCGCCGGTGAACGAGAGCCCGCTGGGCCTGTTCGACCCCGTCGAGGACGCGGCGCTGCTGGAGCGCGACTACGGCATCCCGCGCCGCTACCTGAACCGCATCCTGTCGCCCTGGGCCGTCAAACGTCTGGACGAGTTCGGCGGCGACATCCGCAAGTTCAAGGTCGTCAAGCGTTACCCCAGCGTGCTCAAGCAGCTGGGCGTGGCCAAGACCGAGCCGGGTGACGAGAACAACCAGGACATCAGCTCGCTGGTCGGCAAGGTCGATATCCGCAAGCTCGAGACCTACGCGCAGGACGACCCCGATGCCTACAGCTATTCCGGCGGCCTGTGCCTGGCCAACCAGGGCCTGCTGGAGTTCGTGGAAATGTTCAAGGCGCCGATCAAGGTGCTGCACCCGCTGCTGACCGCCACGCAGGAAGGCAACTACAAGGGCACCGAGGGCTTCGGCGCCATCCCCTTCGACGGCATCGTGCTGGCGCACAGCAACGAGAGCGAGTGGAAGACCTTCCGCAACAACAAGAACAACGAGGCCTTCCTTGACCGCGTCTACATCGTCAAGGTGCCGTACTGCCTGCGCGTCAGCGAGGAAGTCAAGATCTACGAGAAGCTCATCCGCGGCTCGTCCCTCGCCGAGGCCAAGTGCGCTCCCGGCACGCTGAAGATGATGAGCCAGTTCGCCGTGCTGACGCGGCTGAAGGAGCCGGAGAACTCGTCGCTGTATTCCAAGATGCAGATCTACGACGGCGAGAACCTCAAGGACACCGACCCGCGCGCCAAGAGCTATCAGGAGTATCGCGACTACGCCGGCGTCGACGAGGGCATGAGCGGCATCTCCACGCGCTTCGCCTACAAGATCCTGTCCAAGGTCTTCAACTTCGACTCGGCGGAAGTCGCCGCGAATCCGGTGCACCTGATGTACGTGCTGGAGCAGCAGATCGAGCGCGAGCAGTTCCCCAAGGAGCAGGAAGAGAAGTACGTCGGCTTCATCAAGGAGCAGCTGTCGCCGCGCTACGCCGAGTTCATTGGCAAGGAGATCCAGACCGCCTACCTGGAGAGCTACAGCGAGTACGGCCAGAACATCTTCGACCGCTACGTGACCTACGCCGACTACTGGATCCAGGACCAGGAGTACCGCGACACCGACACGGGCGAGGTCTTCGACCGCGCGGCGCTGAACGCCGAGCTCGAGAAGATCGAGAAGCCGGCCGGCATCTCCAACCCCAAGGACTTCCGCAACGAGATCGTCAACTTCGTGCTGCGGGCGCGCGCCAACAACGCGGGCAAGAACCCGCTGTGGACCAGCTACGAGAAGCTGCGCACCGTCATCGAGAAGAAGATGTTCTCCAACACCGAGGAGCTGCTGCCCGTCATCAGCTTCAACGCCAAGGCCAGCGCCGAGGACGCCAAGAAGCACGAGAACTTCGTGCAGCGCATGGTGGACAAGGGCTACACGGCCAAGCAGGTGCGGCTGTTGTGCGAGTGGTATCTGCGCGTGAGGAAGAGCAGCTAAGAAAGCAGGCGCTCGATGTCGCTTCAGCAAATCATCGATAGACGGCTGTCGGGCAAGAACAAGTCCATCGGCAACCGCGAGCGCTTTTTGCGCCGCCACAAGGACCAGATCCGCGAGGCGGTGAAGCGCGCGGTGGACGGCCGCGGCATCCGGGACATGGAGCGCGGCGAGGACGTGAAGATCCCGAAGAAGGACTTGAACGAGCCCGTCTTCGGCCACGGCGACGGTGGCGTGCGTGAGGTCGTGCGGCCCGGCAACACCGAGTACGTGAAGGGCGACCGCGTCGCCAAGCCCAAGGGTGGGCAGGGTGGCGGCGGGGGCGGCGGCGAGGCCAGCGACCAGGGCGAGGGGGACGACGACTTCGTCTTCCACCTCAGCAAGGAAGAGTTCATGCAGGTCTTCTTCGACGACCTGGCCCTGCCCAACCTCGCCCGCACGACGCTGGCCGATACGCCCGAGTGGCGATCACAGCGCGCCGGTTTCGTGTCCGACGGCACGCCCACCAACCTGCACGTCGTGCGCTCGATGCGCGGCGCCCTGGGCCGGCGCATTGCGCTGGGCATGGACAAGCGCCGCGAGCTGCACGAGCTCGAAGCCCGCGAGCAGGAGCTGCTGAAGGAAGACCGCCCGGAGACACCGCGCCTGCTGGCCGAGACGCGCGAGCGCATCCAGCACCTGCGCGAACGCCTCAACGCGATCCCCTTCCTCGACCCCATCGACCTGCGCTTCCGCGCCCGCACGCGCATCCCGGTACCGACCACGCGCGCCGTCATGTTCTGCCTGATGGACGTGTCAGGCTCCATGGACGAAGGCCGCAAGGACCTCGCCAAGCGCTTCTTCATCCTGCTCTACCTGTTCCTCACGCGGCACTACGAGAAGATCGACGTCGTCTTCATCCGCCATCACACCCAGGCGCAGGAGGTCGACGAACAGAACTTCTTCCACGCCACCGAGACCGGCGGCACCGTCGTGTCGTCGGCCCTCGTGCTGATGGAGCAGATCATCAAGGAGCGCTACTCGCCGACCGAGTGGAACATCTACGGCGCCCAGGCCAGCGACGGCGACAACTGGCACCACGACAGTGGCCGCTGCCGCGAGCTGCTGGCCGACAAGATCCTGCCGCTGTGCCGCTACTTCGCCTACGTTCAGGTCGCCGAACCCGAACAGAACCTCTGGGAGGAATACCAGAAGCTGCAGGAAGACGTCGGCCACTTCGCGATGCGCAAGGCCGTCGAGGCATCGCAGATCTACCCCGTCTTCCGCGAGCTGTTCAAGAAGGAAGGGGCCACAGCATGAGCACCCGAGAGGATCGACGCCACCCTGAACGGCATGCCACGCCGCCCAACGGCATGCCTGACCGCCGCCAGCGCCAGCCGCTGCAGCGCATGAAGCCGCTGCTGCAACGGCCCGGCCAACCGCTGCCCTCGCCCAACGACTGGACCTTCCAGCTCATCGAGGACTACCACGCCGTCATCAAGGAGACCGCCGAGCGCTTCGGCCTGGATACCTACGCCAACCAGCTGGAGGTCATCACCGCCGAGCAGATGATGGACGCCTACGCCTCCGTCGGCATGCCGGTGAACTACCGGCACTGGAGCTACGGCAAGGAGTTCATCGCCACCGAACGCAGCTACAAGCGCGGTCAGATGGGCCTGGCCTACGAGATCGTCATCAACTCCGACCCCTGCATCGCCTACCTGATGGAGGAGAACACGCTGGCCATGCAGGCCCTCGTGATCGCTCACGCCTGCTACGGCCACAACAGCTTCTTCAAGGGCAACTACCTGTTCCGCATGTGGACGGATGCGTCGTCCATCATCGACTACCTCGTCTACGCGAAGAACTACGTCGCCGACTGCGAGGAGCGCCACGGCCTGGACGCCGTCGAGACGCTGCTGGACAGCTGCCATGCGCTGATGAACCACGGCGTGGACCGCTACCGCCGGCCGGCCAAGCTCTCGCTCGCCGAGGAGCGCGCGCGGCTGAAGGACCGCGAGCACCACGCGCAGATGCAGATCAACGACCTCTGGCGCACGCTGCCCAAGAAGGCCGACCGCCCGGACGAGGCCGCCGAGAGCCGCCGCTTCCCCGAGGAGCCGCAGGAGAACCTGCTGTACTTCATCGAGAAGAACGCGCCACTGCTGGAACCCTGGCAGCGCGAGATCGTCCGCATCGTCCGCAAGATCGCGCAGTACTTCTACCCGCAGCGCCAGACGCAGGTCATGAACGAGGGCTGGGCCACCTTCTGGCATCACCGGCTGCTCAACCAGATGTACGACGACGGCTACCTGTCGGACGGCATGATGATCGAGTGGCTCAAGTCCCACACCAACGTCGTCTACCAGCACCCGGGCGCCAACCTCAACCCCTACGCGCTGGGCTTCGCGATGTACACGGACATCAAGCGCATCTGCGAGAACCCGACCGCCGAAGACCGCGACTGGTTCCCGGACATCGCCGGCAGCGACTGGCTGCCCACGCTGGACCACGCGATGCGCAACTTCAAGGACGAGAGCTTCATCGGCCAGTACCTGAGCCCGAAGATCATGCGCGACTTCCGCCTCTTCGCCATCCTCGACGACGAGGCCAAGAGCGAGTACGAGATCTCCGCCATCCACGACGAAGGCGGCTACCGCCACCTGCGCCAAGCCTTGTCGCGCCAGTACGACCTGTCCACGCGCGAGCCCAACATCCAGGTCTGGAACGTCAACCTGCGCGGCGACCGGTCGCTGACGCTGCGCCACCAGCAGCACCTGAACCGCCCGCTGCACGACAGCGCGCAGGAAGTGCTGCGCCACGTCGGCCGGCTGTGGGGCTTCGCAGTGAACCTGGAAAGCGTCAACGGCCGCGGCGACGTGACTCGGCGCTGGAGCGTGCCGGCGCAGGTGGGCTGATACTGGCCGGCATGCTCCGGCCCCTGCTGCTCTCCACCCTCGTCGCCACCGCCATCACCGCGGCCCTACCTGTCCACGCCGCCGGCCTGACCGAACGCCAGGCCTGCCTCAAGCTCATCGCCACCGCACACGCCGTGAAGCTGGCCGGGCCGAACCGGCGCGGCGACTACCGCTGCCGCCGCGATGCAAACGTGGAGAACGACTTCGTCTTCACGCTGCGCTTCGACGGCCCGAAGGAGCCGGCCGACGCCAGCCACCTGCTGGGCCGTTACGCCGTCGACAAGGTCACACGAGAGGCCTACGAGTGGGACGCCACGCTGCAAAAGCGCGGCGCTCCATTCGTGCCGCCGCCTCGCAAGCGCTGAGCCTGCGTCGCCCTCAGGACGCCAGCTTCAGCCCCACGATGCCGGCCACGATCAGCCCCAGGCTGACCAGCCGGCCCACGCTGGCCAGCTCGCCGAACAACACGATGCCCAGCGCCGCCGTGCCCACCGCGCCCACGCCCACCCACACCGCGTAGGCCGTGCCCACGGGCAGCGACTTCATCGCCACGCCCAGCAGCCCGACGCTCAGCACCATGGCCGTCACCGTACCCACCGTGGGCCACGGCCGCGTGAAGCCCTCGGTGTACTTCAGGCCGATGGCCCAGCCCACCTCCAGCAAGCCAGCGACGACGAGCAACAGCCAAGCCATGGTCAATGATCCGTTGATGAAGAAAAGCCTGGCATTCTGCCGACCCGGCCTTGCCGCCACGGCCCATGAGGCCATGCGCAACGGCTAGCCGCCGTAGGTGCGGATCTCGATCAGATGCCGGTTCGGGTCGTTGAAATACAGCGTCGGCGCCGGCCCGCGCGCGCCGACCTCGCTGCCCGGGCCGGTATTCGTGCCCACCGCATCGAAGGTCGGGCCGTAGCCCAGGCCCGCGGCACGGATGCGCGCAAAGATCGCGTCGAACTCGGCGGGCGACACCGCGAAGGCGTAGTGCTCGAAGCCCGGCGTGCCCCAGGGCGCAAGCTGCAGCTGGCAGTCCGGTCCGGCCCTCACCACCGTGAACGGGCCGTCGCGGCCGGCGTCGGTGAAGCCCAGCACCTCCGTGTAGAAGCGCAGGCTGGCCTCGAGGTCGTTGACCTTGAGGATCAGGTGGTCGAGCGTGGCCATGTCATCTCCCTGATGGCGGCAAGGCGCCTGGCCGGCAGGATGACCGAGGCGGGCAGCGGCAGCAATCCCTTCGTCAGCCAGGCCGGCTTGCCGGGGTAGGAAGCCATGCACTGCGCGTTGTGGCCGAAGTCGGCGAGACGGCTGCGAACGACCCACGCTAGCGCCGTGATGAAGGCCGCAGGCTGCCCAGCAAGGTGGTGTAGGCCGGGTGGTACTTGCGGTACTGCTCCTGCGGGGCCTCGATGCTGATGGCCACGTAGCCCCCGGAGGGCAGCAGGACATGCACCGACTCGCGGACGACGGCAGCCCCCGCCGTGACCGACGTGGCAATGAATCGATAGCTCGCCAACGCGCGCAACCGACGTGGCTCGAACCGCTGGAGCGCCAACTCCGAAGCCTCGGTGCGGGCCTCGAAGCCGTGCAGGTCCTTGTAGGCCGCCGTCGCCAGGGTCGCCTCGAAAACCTCGGGCGCCGCATCGATGGAGATCGAGCCGCCGCCGGGCAAGGGCAGGCTGCGTCCATGGTCGCCCATGCAGATACAGCCGTCGGGCGTCTGCGGCACGCATCTCGCGGAATTCCACCAGCCCTCCAGGCCCTTGGGAATCACGACGGTGAAGCCGTAGGAGTAGTTCCGATACCGCCCGGTGGTGGGACGCTCATCGGCGCAACCCACGTCCGCCGCCAGCGCCGTGGTCGAGGCGCAGAGCGCGGCAACGAGCGGCAACAGCCGCTTCGACAGGCGCATGGCCACCTCAGGCCTCCACGCGCTTGGCGTAGGCGTAGTAGACCTCGTCGCGCTGCCAGCCCAGCGACTCGTACACCGACTGCGCCGTCTTGTTGGTGCGGGCCGTCGTCAGCTCCAGCCGCGTACGGCCGGTGTTGCGCGCATGGCGCTCGGCGGCCTGCAGCAGGGCGCGGCCGGCGCCCACCCGCCGGGCCTCGGGCGCGACGAACAGGTCCGACAGCGAGTAGATGGGCTTGGCGTCGATGGAGCAGAAGATGGGGTAGAGCTGGCAGAAGCCGATGGCCTGCTGGGCCTCGTCCAGCGCCAGCAGGATGACGGATTCATCGCGCTGCAGGCGGTCACGGATGAAGTGCCGGGCCGCCGCGATGTCGGGCGCCTGCTCGTAGAACTGGCGGTAGGCATCGAAGAGCGGGGCAACGATCTCAAGGTCGGCCAGCGTGGCGATGCGGGTGCGAAGCGTGTTCATGGCGCGCGTTGTACACGGAGCGACCCACTCGCCGCTGACGCCTCAGCGCAGGCCGCCGACGTAGCGTGTCGCCACCGGCACCGCGCTGGCGCTCTTGGGCGACGGCGCGGGGGGTGGCTTGGGGAACAGCATGGCGCGCAGCCGCGCGCCCCAGTCGGCCACCTCCGGGTGCTCGGCCTGCTGGCAGGCCAGGCGGATGATTTCCTGCGCGTAGTCCGCATTGCGCACCAGCCACTCCACGTCCGTCACACGGCCCATCTTGCGCCGCATCAGCACGTGCAGGTGGGCCGCCACGGCCATCTTCTCGCTGTCGCTGTGCATCGTCGCCACCCTCACGCCACCTGCTCGCCATGCTGGCTGAGGTCCAGCCCCTGCTGCTCGCGCGCGGCATCCACGCGCAGCCCGCCCAGCATCAGGTAGACCAGCAGCAGGATGCCCGCCGTCATGCCCGCGCTGAAGGCCAGCGTGGCCACCACCGCCAGCGCCTGCGTGCCCAGCGACCCCGCCACGCCGCCGACACGCGGGTCGGCCAGCACACCGGTCAGCAGCGCGCCGACGATTCCACCCACGCCATGCACGCCGAACACGTCCAGCGAGTCGTCGGCGCGCAGCCAGCGCTTCAACCCGGTGGCGCCCCAGAAGCAGGCCGCACCGGCCACGAGGCCGATGAACGCCGCCGACCCCGGCGTGACGAAACCGCAGGCCGGCGTGATGGCCACCAGCCCCGCCACAGCACCGCTGCACAGGCCCAGCAGCGTCGGCGTGCGCCGCGTCACCCACTCAGTCGCCATCCAGGACATGGCCGCCGCGGCCGCGCCCAGCTGGGTGTTCAGCATCGCGATGCCGGCACGGCCGTCCGCCGCGCCGGCCGAGCCGCCGTTGAAGCCCATCCAGCCCACCCACAGCAGGCCGGCGCCGGTCATCGTGTAGGCCAGGTTGGCCGGCGTCAGCGGCGCGCGGCCGAAGCCCTGGCGCGGGCCCAGCATCCACGCAGCCACGAGGCCCGCAACGCCTGCATTGATATGCACGACGGTGCCGCCGGCGAAGTCCAGCGCACCCAACTGGGACAGCCAGCCCTGCGGCGCCCAGACCCAGTGCGCCACCGGCACGTAGACGCACAGCGACCACAGCCCGAGAAAGGCCAGCAGTGCCGCAAAGCGCATGCGCTCGGCCACCGCGCCGATGATCAGGCAGGGCGTGATGACGGCGAAGCTCAGCTGGAACAGCACGAACGCGGCCGCCGGCACGCTGGGCATCAGCGCATGCACGGCTACCGTGCCGGCCGCCTTGTCGTGCAGCACATTACCCAGCCCGGCGCTGCCCAGGCCGCCGATCCAGCGCTCCCACCCGGGCGCGCCGGGCTCGAACGCCAGGCTGTAGCCGCAGACGGCCCACAGCAGCGACACCAGCGCCGCGCAGGCCAGCGTTTGCGCCATGACGGCCAGGATGTTCTTCTTGCGCACCATGCCGGCGTAGAACAGCGCAAGACCTGGCAACGTCATCAGCAGCACCAGCGCCGTGGCGCTGAGCATCCAGGCGGTGTCGCCGGCGCTGATCTGGGTGACGGGAACCTGCTCGGTGGCCAGCGCGGGTGCGGCAAGCAGGCTAGCAAGCGGCGTGGCAAAGAGGCGGGGATGAATGGGCATGCGGAGGTGGCAAGTCGTTCCGCCGCACTGATAGCAATCTCTGCGCCAAGGGTGAATGCGGCGTTGCGCCGCACGCTGCTCAGCCCATCGATCAGCGCGGAGAAGAAGCCGCCAGTCGCAGGCGAGCCTTCAACTCGAAAGCCTTGCCGATGAGCTTGGTCTGCACTTCGTCGGAGGCCTTGTACAGAAAGATCACCTCGCCGTCCTCCGACACAGTGTTGGCGTCGGGATCGGGCTTGTCGAGGAACACGATCTCCAAGGTGTCCGGGTTGCCATCCGACTTGAACTTCGCGACCGGCCCGTCGATACCCATCCTGGCGTTGACCTGGGTCTCGGCCATCAGCTTCTGCCGCAGCTTGGCCAGCTCCTGAGGCGCTGGCTCCTGCGCCATCACGCCCAACGCATGAAAGGCCAGCGCAAAGGCGAGCAATCGGCGCATGTCGTCTCCCTGACGAAATTGTGTCCTCGCACTATGCAGAGGGACCGGTCATCAGTGATCACGCATCAACCCTCGGATTCCTCTCGTAACACGCTGCACGCCAGCACCTTCTTTCCCGGTGGCGTCACCCGCAGTTCGCGCGAATCGGGAGCTCGCCGCAGCCACCCCTTCGCCACCATCGCCTCCAACCACACCACCGCCAACGGCCCCGCAAAATGGTCGCGGCGTTCGGACCAGTCCACGCAGTCGTAAAGCACGCGGCCCGACGCGGAGAAGCCCTCGGGCATCAGTTCGGCCAACGCCACGCGGCCTTCGGCGCTGAGGTCGTAACGGCCCTCGGCAGATGCCGTCACCCAGCCCCTCGTCAGCAGCGTCTCGCGCCACCGCACGCCCAGTTCGCCGGCCAGGTGGCCGTAGCAGCTGCGCGCATGCCGCAGACCGCGCATCTCGGGCTTCTGCCAGCGTTTCAGGTCGGCGGCCGGGCCGGCATCGCGGCCATCGGCCACACGCAGCAGCGCTTCCAGCGCGTGCGCCACGTCGCCATCGGCCAGGCCGAAGTAGCGGTGCCGGCCCTGCGGCCTCACGCGCGCCAGGCCTTCGTCGACGAGCAGCTTGAGGTGGGCCGACATCGTCGCGGCCGTCACGCCCGCGTGCGCGGCCAGCTCGCCCGCGGTGTGCAGCCGGCCGTCAAGCAGCCGAGCGAGCACACGCGCCCGTGTCGGATCGGCGATCGCCGCGGCAACGCGGGCCAGTCGCGGCTCTGCGCTCATGCCGGCACCTGGGCCCGGTCGTTCAGGCCGTAGTCGCGCACGACATGGGCCACGCGCAGCCGGTAGTCGGCGAACAGCCCGCCGCGCCCGGCCGCCTGCGCCTCGCGGTGAAGGGCCATCTCACGCCAGCCCCGCACGGCGTCCTCGTCGCGCCAGAAGGACAGCGAAAGCAGCTTGTCCGGGTCGTGAAGGCTCTGGAAGCGCTCGACGGAAATGAAGCCGTCCATCTGCACCAGCAGCGGTTTCAGCGCGGCGGCGTGGTCGAGGTAGGCGGCGCGGCCTTCAGCGGTCGGCTGCACTTCGAAGATGACGGCGATCATGGCTGCACATCCTCACAGAAAGTGCGCTGCTCGCGGCGGATGAAGCGCTGCTGTTGTGCGAACTCGAAGTTGGCGCGCGCCTCGGGGTCGGCCTTGAGCTGCGTGCGGTAGGCCTCATAGGCCGCGAGCGAGTCGAAGCCGACCAGCCCCCAGGCCTCGTCGTTGGTGCCTTCCCACGGCAGCCAGTAGCCCAGCAGCCGGCCGCCCAGGCGCGGAATGATGCGGCCCCAGCTCTCGGCATAGCGGCGGAAGGCCTCGCGCTGAAAAGGATCGATCTCGTAGCAGATGAAGCAGGTGATGGGCATGGCGGGCTCGTGTTCAACAAGGAGGGCGCCAGTCTGTGCCGCAGCGCCCCCGCGATGCTTCGCCGTGCAACGAACTGTGTGCCCTCTCCCCCGGGCGGCGCGGCGGCGGCTATCCTCGTCGGCGCCCGCCTTCACCCACCGCCTCCACCGTGCCGGACACCCCGCCCCGCTCCTCGCCCGCCGCCACCGGCTGGCTGGACTGGCTGCTGGGTCCCGAAGGCCACGGCCGCGGCGCCGTGAAGCTGACGCTGCTGGCGCTTGCGGTCTACGGCCTGTTCGCGGTCAACGTGGCCGTGCAGGTCAGGCTGGGCCTGATGGACGCCAGCCCCGGCGCCTGGGTCAGCGGCATCAGCCTGGCCGGCATCGCGGCCTTCTACCTGCTGCTTCGCAGCGGCCTGAGCCGCCACCTGGCGAGCGACCCGACCTTGACGCTACCGCAGTCGGTCTTCGGCGTGCTGATCACGGCCTGGGGCTATGCCATCGACCCGCCGCTGCGCGGCGCCATCATCGCCATCATGCTGCTCAACCTCGTGTGGGGCATGTTCGTGCTGACGCAGCGCCAGGCCTTCGGGCTCTACCTGTTCGGGCTGTTCGCGCTGGGCGGCGCGATGGCGTTCGGCGCCACCACGGACCCGGTCCGCTTCCCGCCGGCCGTGGAGGCGCTGCACTTCAGCTTCGCGGCCATCCTGATGACGGCGGTATCGGTGCTGTCGGTCAACATGGCGCGGCTGCGCGCCAAGCTGGGCCGACGCACGGCCGAGCTGCACGCGGCGCTGGAGCGCATCCAGTACCTGGCCCACCATGACGAGCTCACCAGCATCAGCAACCGCCGCCACCTCAGCGAGCGCCTCGCCGCCGAGCAGCTGAACCAGCGCCACAGCGGCCAGACCATGAGCCTGGTGCTGATCGACATCGACCACTTCAAGCTCGTGAACGACCGCCACGGCCACGCGGCGGGCGACGCCGTGCTGCGTCATTTCGCGGCGACGCTGCAGGCCACGCTGCGCAGCACCGACTTCGCCGGCCGCTGGGGCGGCGAGGAGTTCCTCGTCGTCACGCCGCAAGCCAGCGCCGACACGGCCGCCGCGCTGGTGGAGCGGCTGCGCGAGGCACTGGCGGCGACGTCGTTCGACACCGCCGTGCCGGGCCTGCGCATCACCTTCTCGGCCGGCGTGGCCGAATGCGCGCCGGGTGAGGACCTGCACCTGGCCATCGACCGCGCCGACCGCGCGCTCTACCAGGCCAAGCAGACGGGACGTGACCGCACGGTCAGCGAGTTCGCACCGCTGTGAGCCCCTCGCTCAGTCTCGGCCCGCAAGACCGGGTCACAGCGGAGCGACAGGAATGCACAGCTCGCAGTCGAACACACCCGTCTGGTAGTCGAACCTCGACGCCGGCCGGTAGTGCTCGAAGCAGGGCCGCGCGTCCAGCTGCAGGCCGCTGCTGGGCAGCCAGCGGCCCATCATGGCCTGCCAGGCCGCGCCGATGTCGGCGGCCGTGCCTTCGAAATCCAGCGCGGCATAGCGGCCGCCCGGCAGTTCGGTGACGAGGGCACCGCCGTTGGGCACCCAATCGTCGGGCACCGCCACGCCGCAGTCGTAGCGGCATTGCTCGGGCGGCACGAGGCTGGGGTCGTCGTGGCCGATACCGAAGCGCGCCACGGGGCCGAGGTTCTGCGTGGCGAGCCAGGGGTTGAAGGTCTCGGCCCAGAAGCGGCCCAGCGCCGGGCCGTAGGCGCCCTGGTAGCGCAGATAGCCCATGCGGACGGGCGGTCGGTCGATGAGGCGGACGTTCACGGGATCTCCTTCGTCAGGGTTGCGGGAGAAGCCATGCTCGTCGTTGCTCCACGCGCCACCCTGATCCGGATTGCTGTCGGCCTGATCGAGCTTGCGCCACTGCGTCGGCGGCAGGCCGAAGCGCGCCTTGAACGCCCGCGTGAACGCCTCCGCCGAGCCATAGCCCACACCCAGCGCGATGCTCAACACCGTCGAATCCGGCTGGCCACGTAGCCGCTGGGCGGCCTTCTCCAGCCGGCGGCGCGCCAGGTAGTCGCCCAACGTCTGCCCCGTCCAGGCGAGGAACAGGCGGTGGAAGTGATAGGGCGAGAAATGCGCGACGGCGGCCACCGCCTCCAGGTCCAGCGGCTGGTCCAGGTGCAGGTCGATGTAGGCCTGCACGCGGTGCATGCGGACCTCGTACTGCCGGCGGCTGGCGTTGCTCATGACCAGGCCTTCACGAGCCAGCGCATCGCGCCCGCGTGCACGGCCGAGAGCGCGTCGGTCGATGCGCCCGAACCGGACTGCAGCGCGACGACCACCCACGGCGCGCGCCCGCCCGGCGGGAAGACCAACGCCACATCGTTGATGGCGCCGCGGCTTCCGGTGCCGGTCTTGTCGATGACGCGCCAGCCGGCGTCCGGCACGCCCGCGCGCAGCCGCTGCAAACCCGTCCGCGAGGCCTGCAGGTCGGCCCACAGCCGCGCCTGGCTGGCACGCGTGAGGCCCGGGCCGAGCAGCAGATGCTGAAGCGTCTTCGCAAAGGCGCGCGGCGTGCTCGTGTCGCGCTCGTCGCCGGGCGCGTTCTCGTTGAGCTCGGTCTCCCAGCGGTCCAGCCGCGTGACGGCGTCGCCCTGCTCGCGCAGCCAGGCGGTCAGGCCCGCCGGCGAACCGCAGCAATGGCGCAGCAGCACGTTGGCGCAGGGGTTGTCGCTCTCGACGACGATGCCCTGCACCAGCGCCGCCAGCGTGGCCCGGCCGCGCGGCAGCAGGCGGTCGAAGGCCGGCGCGTGCGGGACCCGGTCGCCGGCGCTCAGCGCCACCTCGTCCTCCCAGCGCCAGCGCCCGCCGTCCACGCCATGAGCCACGCGAGCGGCCAGCAGGATCTTGAACGTCGATGCGGTCGCGAAACGCTCGTCCGCGCGGTGGCCCAGCGTGCGGCCGCCGGCGGTGTCGATGGCGAAGAAGCCCAGCCGCCCCTGCGCTTCGCGCTCCAGCGCGGCGAGGTCGGGAAGCGGGGCCGCGTGGGCGGCCAGCGGCACGAGGGCCAGGCCGGCGAGCAGGGGGCGACGTTGCATGCGGCGCAGTTTGCCTCCCGCCGGGGCCCCTGGCCCGATCCCGGTGCGGTGCGCACCAAGCTCGCCCGTCTGGAAACTGACTACTCCGTCAGACTTGCGCAACAGCCCCCAACGTGACGGGTTTCACGTCACGAAACGGTCCGCACAATCGCCGCCGGCCCTGGATTTGGGGCCGTTTTCCTTTCCGGAGTTGTTGTCAGATGAATGCACCGCGCCTCAGCCTGCTGGCCATTGCCCTGGTCACTGCCCTGCCCGCCCTGGCCCAAGAAGCCCCGGCCAAGGACCGCAGCCAGCTCGACACCGTCGTCATCACGGCCGAGCGCCGTGCCGAGAACATCCAGGACGTGCCCAACGCCGTCAGCAAGATCAGCGGCGAGAAGCTCGACGTGCTGGCCTCCGGCGGCCAGGACCTGCGCTTCCTGTCGGGCCGCGTGCCCAGCCTGAACATCGAGTCCAGCTTCGGCCGCGCCTTCCCGCGCTTCTACCTGCGCGGCTACGGCAACACCGACTTCCGCCTCAACGCTTCGCAGCCCGTCAGCGTCATCGTCGACGACGTGATCCAGGAGAACCCCATCCTGAAGGGCTTCCCGATCTTCGACACCGCCGCGGTGGAAGTCGTCGCCGGCCCGCAGGGCACGCTGTTCGGCCGCAACACGCCGGCCGGCGTCGTCAAGTTCGACTCCGTCAAGCCCAGCCAGAAGCAGGACGGCTACGTCAGCGCCACCGTGGGCAACTACGGCACGGTCAACCTCGAAGGCGCGGCCAACCTGCCGCTGTCCGGCGACTGGGCCGCGCGCATCTCCGCGCAGAACCAGCGCCGCGGCGACTGGGTGGACAACACCGCCGCCAACGCCGCCACGCCCAAGACCGAGGGCTACCGCGACAGCGCCCTGCGCGCCCAGGTGCTGTACCAGCCGCACGCGCAGTTCAGCGCGCTGGCCAACCTGCACTTCCGCGACCTGGACGGCAGCCCCCGCCTGTTCCGCGCCAACGCCATCAAGCGCGGCACCAACGACCTGGCCGACGGCTTCTCGGCCGACACCGTGGCCTTCAACGGCGTCAACCAGCAGACGCTCAAGCAGACCGGCGGCAGCCTGCGCCTGAAGTGGTCGCTGCCCGAAATCAACATCTACTCGATCACGGGCTACGAGCACGTCAAGCCGCTGTCCCGCGGCGACATCGACGGCGGCGTGCCCGGCCAGACCGGCGTGCCCTTCCAGTCCGAGACCGGCAGCGGCATGAACGGCCACCGCCAGCTGACGCAGGAGGTGCGACTGGAGTCCAACGCCGCCGGCCCACTGAGCTGGCAGGCCGGCGTGTACCTCTTCGACGAGAAGTACACGATCGACAACATCACCTACGACACGACCTCCCACGTCGACACCGACCACATCTACACCGCGCAGACCAACAAGGCCTGGGCTGCCTTCGGCTCGGTGAACTACGCCGTCAGCAAGGACCTGACGCTGCGCGGCGGCCTGCGCTACACCAAGGACAAGAAGGACCTGTCGACGACCCACGTCGGCAGCGGCCTGTTCAACACCTCCACCGGCACCACCGCCAGCACCGACGACGGCAAGTGGAGCGGCGACCTGTCCGCCACCTACAAGCTCGACGCGACGACCAACCTCTACGCCCGCTACGCCAACGGCTTCCGCGCGTCGTCGATGCAGAACGCCTCGGCCTTCGCCGGCCAGTCGCAGGCCGGCCCGGAGACCGTCAACTCGTACGAGATCGGCTTCAAGAGCGAACTGCTCAAGCGCACGCTGCGCCTGTCGGGCTCGCTGTTCACCTATGACGTCAAGGACCTGCAGTTGACCGCGGTCGGCGGCAGCAGCAACGCCACCCGCCTGCTCAACGCCAAGAAGGCCACCGGCAACGGTGCCGAGCTGAACCTGGAAGCGCTGATCACGCCGGACTTCCTGGTCACCTTCGGCGGCTCGCTGAACAACACCAAGATCAAGGACCCGGCGCTGGGCGTGCCCCCGGGCGGCTCGCTGAAGGTCAACGGCGCCTACCCGACGGTGCTGAACCCCGTCGTCAACGGCAACGCCATGGTCGACGGCAACCCGCTGCCCAACGCGCCCAAGTACACGGTCAACCTGACCGCCCGCTACAGCTACCCGCTGCCCAGCGGCGACGAGGTCTACGTCTACACCGACTGGGCCTACCGCTCCAAGGTCAACTTCTTCCTGTACGAGGCCACCGAGTTCACCGGCAAGGCCCTCACCGAAGGCGGCCTGCGCGTGGGCTACCTGTGGAACAACGGCAAGTACGAAGTGGCCGGCTTCGCCCGCAACATCACCAACCAGATCCGCGTGACGGGTGCCATCGACTTCAACAACCTGACGGGCTTCATCAACGACCCGCGCACCTACGGCGTGCAGTTCAAGGCGCTGTTCTGAAGCCCCTCGCCTGGACTCGCACGCTGCACGCGAGCGAGTCCAGGCGGTCCCCCGAGGGGACGGCGATGCTTGCCGGCTCGACCGGCAAGCACATCGCCAGCGCGGGCCGGCTTGGGAGCGGCCCGGCGCTCGGCCCGCAATACTCGCTGGGAAGCAATCAGGCCTTGGGCAGTCGGTACACCGCGCAGAGCTTGTTGCCGTCCGGATCGCGCACGTAGGCCAGGTGCATCGCGCCCATCGCACTCTCGCGCAGGCCCGGCGGCTCCTCGATGGGCGTGCCGCCATTCGCCACCGCCACGTCGTGGAAGGTCTTCACCTGCTCGGGTGACTCGCACTTGAAGCCGATCGTGCCGCCGTTGGCGTGGCAGGCCGGCTCACCGTTGATAGGCTGGCTGATGCCGAAGCTGTTGCCTGCATGGCGGTAGAACACGCGCTGGTGGCCCGACGGCCCGGTGTTGGGAAAGCCCGCCGGTGCGCCGAGCACGGCCAGCACGGCGTCGTAGAAGCGCTTGCTGCGCTCGATGTCGTTGCTGCCGACCATGATGTGGTTGAACATCGTCTGTCTCCTGGATCAGGTGGAAAAGCGCTGCATTGTGGTCAAGTCCGCCCGGGCCGCTGTCACGCCGGCGCCGCACGGCACCCGCTACGCTGCGGCCCCATGACCCTGCGCTGTCTCCCCATCACCCTGTGGCTCGCCGCCAGCCTGGCGGCCTGCGCCGTGGCGCCGCTGGAGGTGATGCCGCCAGCCTCGCTGGCCGGCGTTGCGCCCTGGGCCGTCAGCGGCCGCCAGGGCTGGATGCCCAACCGCGCGCTGCGCTTTGGCGACTACGCCACGCGCGACCTCAAGTCCCGCGAAAGGGATCGCACCACGGCCTGCCCCGGCGGCTGCACCCACGTGGACCTGGGGCTCTACCAACGCCGCTACGACGACGCCTTCCGCACGGCCTCGCAGCAGTTGCGATTCACGCTCGTCGGGCCGGCAGGCGCCGAGGCCGACGTGCAGCTCACCAGCCAGCTCGACCAGCAGCGCCGCGACTGGATCACCCGCTGGTTCGGCGTGCCCACGGATTTCGGCGCCGACTTCACGCGCCAAATCAGCGTCATCGGCACCGTGCAACCGGCCGATGCGGCCCAGCCTGGCTGGCGCTTCGCGCTGCGAGACGACGGCACGCTGCCGCTGCAAGGCTGGGCCGAGGACGACACCGGCCGGCGCGTCACGCTGACGCCGCTGCAGCAGTTCAAGGGCCGCGATGGCCGCGCGGCGACGATGCCCGGCTTCGCGCAGGGGCAGGCATTCGGCTACGCCTTCGAGCTGGAGGGGCAGGCGGTGGCCGCCGTGTCCACGCACGGTGCCGGCACCGTGTGGATCAAGCCCGACGCGGCGCCCGAACTGCGCCTGTCGCTGGCCGGCCTCGCATCGGCACTGCTGCTGCGGCGCGAGTTCGGGCACTGACCCCACGGGTCAGCGCACTCGCGCCTTCAGCGTCATCGACAAGCCCACCGGCCCCATCGCCAGCTGCAGCAGCTCGCGCGGCGCCTGGCCGTCGGGCGTGTCCACCGACGTGATGTCGAAGTGGCGCAGCAGCGTGGCACAAGCCAGCTTGATCTCCATCAGCGCCAGGTAACGCCCCGGGCAGATGCGCGGCCCCGCGCCGAAAGGCATGGACAGCCGCTTGGCCATGCCAGCCTGCTTGGCATCGCGCAGCCAGCGACCGGGGTCGAACGCGGCGGCGTCGGGCAGGTGGCGCTCGCTGGTGGCGTCGTGCCGCATGACGGCCATGACCAGCGTGCCCGCCGGGATCTCCACATCACCCAACCGCGTGTCGCGCAGCGCCTGCATCGTGTTGATGGGCGCCACCGGCCGCAGCCGCATCGTCTCGTGCGCGCAGGCTTCGACGAAGTCCAGCGCAGCGAGTTGCGTCAGATCCGGCAGCGCCGCATCGCCCAGCACGCGGTCCACCTCCTCGCGCGCGGCGGCCAGCGCCTCGGGGTGCTGCCACAACAGCCAGATCATCCAGGCCAGCGTGTTGGCCGTCGTGTCCTCACCGGCCAGCAGCATCGTCAGCACGTTGCCGGCCACCTGTGCGTCATCGATGCTGCTGCCGGGCTCGTCGGCCGCCACCAGCATCGCTTCCAGCAGGTTGGACGGTTCGGCACGCAGACCCGGGTCGGCGGCCAGCCGCCCGCGCGCCTTCGTGATGAAGCCCTGCACGGCCACGTCGATCGCCGCCACGCTCTTCGTCAGCGCCCGGTCCTCGGCCGACGGCCACCAGCGCCAGGTCGGGAACGGCGCGAACATTCGCCGGAACAGCGCCGGGAAGATGCGGTTCAGGTGCTGCTGGATGATGTCCTCGTCGGACTGCAGCGTGTTGACGTCCTCGCCGAACGCCAGCCCCGCCACGGCGTCCACCGTGAAGCGCATCAGGTCCGCCTGCAGCTCGATGCGCCGGCCGTCGCTGGCTGCGATCTGCCAACGCGAGACGAGCCGCTGCGCTACGCGCAGCAGCGCCGGGTAGTAGCGCTTCACATGCACCGGGTCGAACCCGGCCATGACCATGCGGCGCTGGCGCTTCCACACCTCGCCGTTGGACGCGAACAGCCCGGCAGTCAGTCCCATCTCGGAGCCCACCTGCTCCAGCCGCTCCGTGCGCCGGAATCCATCCGGCCGGTCGCGCAGCAACGTGCTGATCAGCTCGTGGTCACCGACGACGACGACGCGGCGCTTGCCCAGCCGCAACTTGAAGACGCCGCTGTAGGCCTGGCACCAGGCCTCCACCTGCTGGTGCACGCGCGTCGAGTCCATCTGCAGCAGGTTGCCGAACACCGGCACGCCGCGCGGGCCGGGCAGGTCGTCGAAACGGCGCGGGGCGGTAGTGGTGTTGTCCATCGGGCCAGTCTAGGAGCCGAGGTTGCCGCGCGGGTCGTTCAACTTGAGGACGGCGCCACGAGGGTTTCGGGACTGGGTGCAGTTCGGTAGGTTGGGCTGAACGAAGTGAAGCCCAACAAATTCCGTTGGCCCAGATGCTGGTATTCGCGTGCTCATCCCAATAGATTGTTTGCGAAAACGCTGGGGTTCGCATAACTCACCCCAGCCTACCGAGATTTTTGGGGAAGCTTACGGTCCCTCTCGACGGAATTTTCAGGCGCTTTGAGGAAGTGCGCAAAAGTAAACTCTTGGTGCTGGCTCATAGTGAAGACGCAGATCAAAGTGCTCGAATGTATTGGAAAAGCTAAACCTCAATATTGACTCGCCTTCCCATGACTGGAAACCCCATGTGGCAACTTCTTCAACCGACAAGTTTGAAGTAGTGCCCTCTTTTTCGGTAATCAAGACATGAACCGACGACGAGTAACCCATCTTGAACGTGACAGTAAGTAGCCTGAAGTCTTCATAGCTTCGACAGAATGACAGAACAGCCTCTTCTGGATCATGCTCGGCGGCTAGCCCAAAGCCGTGATCGAACATTTCTAGTTCATCTGGTGGCTGAAATGGAGTTAAGAATCTCATTTCGCCCAACGTGTTTTCTGGAAACAGCCAACGCCGCTTATGCAGGCGCACTGCGCTATAAATCGCCGCGTGGCGTCATTGCCAAGTGATTGAATCTCCATAGAAACTCTCCCTTTCGGCTGCATTCCCTACAGCATTGAATTTCCGGCGGAAGCGGCACGTCGTGACAAGTTCTCCAGCAGCCGCTGACCACTTCAACCGGCGAATATCTTCCCCGGATTCATGATCCCCGCCGGGTCCAGCGCCGCCTTCACCGCCCGCATCACCGCCACCGCTTCCTCACCCGTCTCGTCCAGCAGGAAGCCCTGCTTGTGCAGCCCGATGCCATGCTCGCCGGTGCAGGTGCCCTCCATGGCAATGGCTCGCGCCACCATCTGGGCGCTGAGCCGCTCCGCCGTGGCCAGTTCCTGCGGATCGGCCGGGTCCAGCAGATAGGCCATGTGGAAGTTGCCGTCGCCCACGTGGCCGACGACGAAGTAGGGCAGGCCGGCGGCCTCGACCTCGGCGATGGACGCATTGATGTTCTCGGCCAGCCGCGAGATCGGCACGCAGGTGTCGGTCGTGATCGCGCGGCAGCCGGGGCGCATCTGCAGGCCGGAAAGGTAGGCGTGGTGCCGCGCCGTCCACAGCCGCGTGCGGGCCTCGGGCGTCGTGGCCCACTCAAAGGCCTCGCCACCAAACTCGGCCGCCACATCCTGCACGACGGCCGCCTGCTCGGCCACGCCAGCCTCGCTGCCGTGGAATTCCATCAGCAGCATCGGTGCTTCCTTGAGCCCCAGCTTGTCGTGCGCGTTGACGGCCTTGATGGCGTTGGTGTCCAGCAGCTCGCAACGGGCAATGGGCACGCCGATCTGGATGACCTGCATCGCCGTGCGCACGGCCGCGTCGATGCTGGGGAAGAAGCACACCGCCGCCGACAGGGCCTCAGGCAGCGGATGCACCTTCACGGTCAGCTCGGTGATGACGCCCAGCGTGCCTTCGCTGCCGATGACGAGCCGCGTCAGGTCATAGCCGGCGCTGCTCTTCTTCGCGCGCGAGCCGGTGCGCACGATGTCGCCGTTCGCGGCCACGAAACGCAGCGCCAGCACGTTCTCGCGCATCGTGCCGTAGCGCACGGCGTTCGTGCCGCTGGCGCGCGTGGCGGCCATGCCGCCCAGACTGGCGTCGGCGCCGGGGTCGATGGGGAAGAACAGGCCTTCGTGCCTGAGCGCCTCGTTCAGCGCCTTGCGCGTGACGCCGGGCTGCACGGTCACGGTCAGGTCCTCGGCGTCGATGCGCAGGATGCGGCTCATGCGCGACACGTCCAGGCTGATGCCGCCACGCACGGCCAGCAGGTGGCCTTCCAGCGACGAGCCGGCGCCATAGGGGATGACCGGCACGCGGTGCGAGGCGCACAACATCACGACACGCGCCACCTCCGCCTCGGTCTCGGCGAAGACGACGGCCTGCGGCGGCGGCACGTCGAAGATGGATTCGTCCCGGCCATGCTGCTCGCGCACGGCCAGCGCGGTCGAGCAGCGCTCGGCGAAGTCGGTGCGCAACGCGTCCAGCAGGGCGGCCGGCAGCGGCGGAGCGGAGAAGGGCGTGTCGGGCGCGTTCATGGCGGCTTCCAGGAGCGAAGCAGGAATTGTGTTGCAGCGCCCGCGCCGCAGTGACAGCATCACCACACCGATGTCCTGGGAGAGCCGCATGGACCCCACCCTGACCTGGCTGCTGCTCATCGCCGCCGCCGTCCTCATCATCGTCGGCGCGACGCGCTTCGACTTGTTGAGCATTCCTTGGCGCGAGGTCGCTGATAGCGCACCCAAGCCCCCGCAAAATGCCTCGCCGGCGCCACGGTGGCGTCCAGCTTCAGGCTTTCAGCCACACGACGCCCCCACGCGCAAGCCGGCCTTCCACCGTAGCGGCCGCCGACACTGACCGTCGGCGTGCGGGGTCACGCACGACTTCAGGGAGATAACACCATGACCCCGCAGACCAACTCAACGAGGACCAGCCTCACCATCAGCCGCAAGCTGCTGCTGCTGGCTTTGCTGGTGCTGATCGCCATCAGCATCCCTTCGGCCTTCCAGGTACGCCAGGCCCGCCAGCTGGCCCAGGCCGCGCAAGGTGAGCTCGACGGCCTGGCCCCCGCACGCCAGCTCGTGCGGCTCACCCAGCTGACGCAGCAGCACCGCGGTCTGTCGGCGGCGCTGCTGGGCGGCAACGACACCGTGCAGGCTGCGCGCTCGGCCAAGAACGCCGAGGTCATCAAACAATTCGCCGACGTCGACGCCCTGCTGAAAGACAGCGGCGCCACCGACGCGATGCGCGCCACATGGTCGGACGCACAGCAGCGCTGGCAGTCCCTGTCCAGCCAGGTCGGTGCCAGGGGCCTGAAGGCAGCCGAGAGCAGCACGCTGCACGCCCAGCTCATCCAGGTCTATTTCCGGCTGCTGGACCAACTCATCGATCAGACCGGCCTCATCCTCGACCCGCAGGCCGACACCTACTTCCTCATCAGCGCCACGCTGGCCCGCCTGCCCACCGCCACCGAGGCGCTGGGCCAGACACGCGCCCGCGGCGCCGGCTTCCTGGCCGAGGGCAGGATCGGCCCCGAAGGCCGCACGCTGCTGGCCGGTCTCGTGGCGCAGGCCGAGGAGCAGCACCACGGCATGGGCATCGCGTTCGACAAGAGCTTCGCCGTCAACGACGCGCTGAGGACGCGACTCAGCGGCAAGATCGCCGCGCTGGACGAGCAGGTCAAGGGCTCGCTGAAGCTCACGCGCGACGAGCTCATCGGCAAGGATGAACTCGGCTACGCCGCGCCCGACTACATCGCCAGCTACACCCACACCATCGACGCGATGTACGTTGTCGCCGACGACGCGATGACGGCGCTGGACGAGCTGCTCGCCGAGCGCGTCGCCGGCCTGCGCCGCAGCAGCTGGATCGTCGGCGCGCTGCTGGCCGGCATGCTGATCGTCGTCCTCGTCATCACCCGCAGCATCTCGCGCAGCATCACCGAGCCGTTGAAGCACGCCGCCGCCCTGGCCGAGCAGATCGCCGCGCGCGACCTGAGCGGTGAGGTGGTCGTGCGCAACCACGATGAGATCGGCCAGCTCACGACCGCGCTGCTGGCCATGCGCGACAGCCTGTGCGGCGTCATCGGCGAGGTGCGCAGCAACGCCGGCGAAGTGGCCCAGGCCTCGCAGGAGCTGGCCTCCGGCAACCGCGACCTGTCGCAGCGCACCGAGCAGCAGGCCTCGGCGCTGGAGGAAACCGCCAGCTCCATGGAAGAGCTGACCGCCACCGTGCGCAGCAACGCCGACCAGGCCAGCGACGCCAGCAGCCTGGCCCAGCGCGCCAGCACGGTCGCGGCCTCGGGCGGCCAGGCCGTCGAGCAGGTGGTCACGACGATGGGCGCCATCGAGACCAGCAGCCGGCGCATCGAGGAAATCATTGCCGTCATCGACGGCATCGCCTTCCAGACCAACATCCTGGCGCTGAATGCCGCCGTGGAGGCCGCGCGGGCCGGCGAGCAGGGGCGCGGCTTCGCCGTCGTCGCGTCCGAGGTGCGTGCGCTGGCCGGCCGCTCGGCCGAGGCGGCCAAGCAGATCAAGCAGCTCATCTCCGAGAGCGTCGGCCAGGTCGAGAGCGGTTCCCGCCTCGTGCAGGATGCGGGCACGACGATGCGCGAGACGGTGGATACCATCCGCTCGCTGGCCGAACTCGTCGCCAGCATCAGCCGCGCCTCCAGCGAGCAGAGCAGCGGCATCGGCCAGATCAGCGAGGCCGTGTCGCACATGGACCAGCTGACCCAGCAGAACGCCGCCCTCGTCGAGGAAACCGCCGCCGCCGGCATGAGCCTGCAACAGCAGGCCGAGAAGCTGGCCGGGCTGGTCAACACCTTCCGCATGCCGGCCGCACGGCATTGAGTGGCAGGATGCAGGTCCGTCCAACGACCTGCATCCGACCATGGGCAACCGCCTTTCCCAGATCGCCACCCGCACCGGCGACGACGGCACCACCGGCCTCAGCGACGGCAGCCGCGTCCCCAAGGACCACCTGCGCGTGCAGGCCATGGGCGACGTCGACGAGTTGAACTCCAACCTCGGCCTGCTGCTGGCCGAGCCACTGCCCGACGACATCCGCGACCTGCTGATCACGATCCAGCACGAGCTGTTCAACCTCGGCGGCGAGCTCTCATGGCCTGGTGGCGAACTGCTGAAGGACGCCGCCGTGCTGCGGCTGGACGAGGCGCTGGGGCACTACAACGAGCATCTGCCGCGGCTGAAGGAATTCATCCTGCCGGCCGGCACGCGCAGCGCAGCCATCGCGCATGTCTGCCGCACCGTGGCACGCCGCGCCGAACGCGCCGTCATCACACTCGCAGCGACCGAACAGATCCGCGCCGCGCCGCGGCAATACCTGAACCGCCTGTCTGACCTGCTCTTCGTGCTGGCCCGCGTGCTGAACCGCGCCAACCTCGACGGCCTGGGCGGCGACGACGTCTACTGGCAGAGCGAGCGCATGAAGCGGCTGGACGCGGTGGAATGAAGCACGGATTCGCCATCGCGTTGCTCGCCACCGCCAGAGCGGCACACGCCACGGCCTTCTTCGAGCCCTGCGAGTCGGCGCTGAAGACACCGGCGTTCAACGCGCTGCAGGTGTTCTACGCCGGCAAGCCCGAGTTGCCCAAGCCCGACGCCTGCTTCCGCCTGAACAACCGCGAATTCCTCGTCGTGGTCGCCGACACGGCGCCCATCGCGCAAGGCCTCTACTTCTTCGACGCGAGGACAGGCAGCTACGACTTCCCGGACGGTGCGCAACGCCGGGGCATCAGCGTGGCCATGGAGTTCGATGATCGCTCCGGCAAGCACTTCGCGCTGCTGAAGACCTCAGCCCTGGGGGGTGGCGAGTGGTTCACCGGCTATCAGGTGCTGCTGCTGCAACGCGGCAAGGGCACCGGCAGCTTCGCGCTGCAAAAGGTGATCGAGGTGCAGCCGACCCCGAATCCGGCCTGTGCGGCACCCACGTGAGCAAGGGCTCGGCCGCCGAAGTGAAAAGCGTGCGGTCCGACAGCGACGGCCAACTGGTGTTCCAGCTGGAAGAACAGCGCTGCCCCGCGGGCAACGACGCGTCAGGTCGAGAAGCGCTTCGTGTGGGACGGCCAGCGTTTCCAGCCGCGTTGATCCGTCAGCGCCTGCGCCAGATCCGCCAGGCCAGCCAGGCCCAGCGCAAGGCGCCCAGCAACTTGCCGCGGCGCTTCTGCCCCGCCGTCGCGAAGAAGGCAGCCGCGCCGCCTGCCGCTGCCAGCACGGTCGGGTCGGACAGCCAGCCGCGCACGACCAGCACACGGTGCACCACGGCGTCGGCGCGCTCGCCGAGATCGTCCACGTCGCGGCCCACCTGGCCTCGCAACAGCTCCGATGCCAGCAGCAGGTTGGCCTTGCGCTCGTCACGCAGCCGCGGGTCGTCGGGGATGGTCGGGATCATGGCCGGCGGCGCAGCGCGTCCGCGTCCTCGCACAATTCGCCGATGCTGGCGCGGAACAACGTCGTTGGCTGGGCCAGCAACGCCTTGAGCTTGGCGAACGCCACAGCCGCGGCCGCGAGCAGCACCACGGCAGCTCCACCGATGGCCAGCAGCCGGTAGCTGTCCCACAGCGCCACGACGACGAGCAGCAGCACCATCAACAGGCCGAAGCCCGCCAGCAACGCCGCGAGCACGGCCCACAGCGCCAGGCCGGCGACACGCTCCTTCTCTTCCTGCGCCTCGATGGCCAGCAGTTCGAGCCGGATGCGGCCCAGCGTCAGCAAGGAAGTTCCGAGCCGCCGCAGCGGCCCGGAAACGGGCTCCTTGGAATCGCTCAACGGCGGCCGATCAGCACGCCAAGCGCCAGGCCGACGGCCGCTGCAGCGCCGATGGCCTGCCAGGGATTGGCATGCACGTACTCATCGGTCGCGATCGCAGCATCCTTGGCGCGCTTCACCGCCTCATGCTGGGCGTCCAGCAGCTTGTCCTTGGCGCCGTCGAGACGGTCCCGGATGCGCTCGCGCAGCGCCTTGGCTTCGCCCGTGGCCTCCTTGCCGGTGGCCGTCATCAGCGCATCGATATCGTCCATCACGGCGCGGAAGTCCGACGCCAGCTTTTCTTTCGCCTGGATTGCATCACTCATTGCCAGCTCCTCAGTCGTGGATGACGGGTCAAGCCTAACGCGGTTGCCCGCCGGCCGACATGACATCCCTCAAACGAAGCGGGCTTGTCCTACAGGCCCGCCACCGCCTGCCGCAGCCGCTGCGCATAAGCCTCGCGCAGCGCCGCCGGCGCCACCACCTCGACCTGCCCAGCGTGGCGCAACAGGTCCATCAGCAACTCGGTGTCGTCGACGTAGGGCAACTGCAGCCGCCAGCGGCCGTCGGGCAGGAACTCGCTCTTCTGCGCCGGATGCCATTCCTCGCGCGACACCCAGGCCGCCGCTTCCGGGCTGAACAGCAACTCGGCCTCGCGCGGCGTGCCGCCGGCGAAGATGCCGTAGCCGCGATCCAGCTCGGCCTCCAGCTCGTCCAGGGCCAGGGCTTGCGCCTCGGCGTCCAGCAGCGTCGCCGCCTCGATGCCGTCCAGCGCGAAGCGGCGCAGGCCCTGGCTCCGGTGGCAGAAGGCGTCCAGGTACCAGGCGTGGCGGTGGTGCACCAGCCGCTGCGGCGACACCTCGCGCTCGCTGACGCCGCCGGCACCGGTCTTCTTGCGATAGCGGATCTGCAGCCGGCGCCGCTTCACGACGGCGCTGCCGACGGTCTCGAAGCTGTCGCTGGCCATGCGCCTTCTGGCCGTGCCGATGAGCTTGACGCGCCGCCGCAGTTCCTCGGCCTCGGCAGCGTCCACGCCCAGCATGCCGGTGATCTTGTCGAACATCGGCTGCAGGTGGCGGCCGACGACGCCCTGCTCATCCAGCCCCGCCAGCATCTGCTGCATCGTCAGCAGCGCGTGCAGTTCGGCCTCGTTGAACCATACGCCCGGCAGCTCGTGCTTGCCGCCGCGCCACTGCTGGCCGAAGCGGTAGCCGTTCTCGCCGGCGTCGTACTCGATGGGCGCGTCCAGCCGCTCGCGCAGATAGGCCAGGTCACGCTTGAGCGTGGCCGGCGACACCTCCAGCGCCTCGATCAACTCGGCGAACGACACGCAGCCGCGGGAGCGGATCAGGTGCTCGATCTTGTAGAAGCGTTCGGTGCGATCCATGGCGCGGCGGGTTCCTGAAAATATCCACAGTGTTTTCTCGGTGGATCATCTCATGAGCCACCAGGCTCACAGACTGCTTGCAAGGCCCGCGACTCATCGGCGTGCCTCTCACCTCAGGAGCACCGACATGCAAGCCGTCTTCAACACCCAAGCCGCCGTCCAGACCGCCTTCGTCCAGTTCGACCTGGACATGGACGAAGCCCCTGCCGCCATCAGCGCCCACGAACGCATCGGCCTGGCGCTGGGCCGCGACTACGCACTGCACGGCATCACGCCGCCCATCGCCCACCTCTACCCGCAGTCGCCGCTGCAGCGCGGCTGGATGGCCACCCGCGGCCGCCCCGTGCGCACGCCGGCCAGTCCGCAGGTCGAACTCTGGCTGGCGCTGCGCACCCACGCCTGGACGCGTGGCCGCAGCTTCGAGGACATCCAGCTCACGCCGCACCACCTCGCCCAGCTGGACACGACGCACTGCCCCATCACCCGCGAGCTGCTGGGCGACGACAACCGCAGCATCGACCGCGTCCGTGACGACGCCGGTTACGCGGCCGGCAACCTGGCCGTCATGAGCCAGCACGCCAACCGGGCCAAGGGCAGCCGCGGCCACCAGGCACTGCTGGACATGGCCGCCAGCTGCGCCGCCGGCCCGATCACGCGCATCGGCGGTCTGGCTGAAGCCGAATGGGAACGCCTGGCCGTGCTGGCCAGCTTCGTCACGCCGCTGAGCCACGAGGACGCCGCGCGGATTCCGCTGCGCGTGCTGCCGCCGAACCGGCTGCGCCTGTTCAACCCCATCCAGGCGTTGCAGGCCCTGGTCACACGCCAACTCGCCACGCCGGGCTGGAGCGCCCGCCTGAGCCGGCTCGAGGCGCTGCTGCCGACCGACGCGCTGCGCGGCGACTTCAATCGCTTCCTGCTGGCGCTGGCGCCGCGCGTGCTGGCTGCTGCGGAGCTGCAGGAGCCGCACGAAATCCGCTGGGCGCTGGAAGACGCCTGGGCGCTGCCGTTGGTGCAGAAGCGCTGGGCGCGTTTTGCGCTGCAGCTGACACCGGAGCAGGCCGAAGCGCTGGTGGAACGTGCCGCCGCGAAGAAGCTGTGCCCCGTGCATGTGCAGCGTCATGACGACGCGACCGACGGCTGGGCGCTGGCAACGGGAGGCTACATGTGAGCCCCTCGCCCAAGGAGTACCTTGGTCGGTCCCCCGAGGGGACGGCGATGCTTGCGGCATCGAGCCGCAAACACATCGCCCAAGGCGGGCCGGCTTGGGGCGGCCCGGCGCTCGTCCCGAAAAACTCTTTTAGACCAGCGAGCGGAACAGGCGGATTTCCTCGACGCGGGCGCCGCCAACTTCCGTCGTGCGGGCGCTGCCCAGCTCACGCTTGAAACCGGCCAGCTCGAAGAAACGCAGCGCACGCTCGTTGCGCAGGTAGCACCAGAGCGTAGCCTTGGTGCAGCCTTCTTCCTGCAGGCCATCGCGCGTGGCATCCCACAGCGCCAGGCCGACGCCCTTGTCCAGATGCTCGGGGCTGGCGAACAGCGCCCAGACCTCGCCGGTCGTGGCGGGCGTGCCCTTGTCGCGCGAACGGTCGAAGCCGGCGAAGCCCATGATCTTGTTGTCCAGATGGGCCACGATGACCTGCGGCTCGCAGAGGTCGATGGCCTCGCGCCAGAAGGCCTGGCGCTTCTGCACCGACATCGCGTCCAGCGCGGCGGCAGGCAGCAGGGACTTGTAGGCATCCTGGCTGGCGGCGACGTGGATCTCGGCGATGGCCTTGGCATCGCGCAGGGTGGCGGGGCGAACCTGGATCACGGACATGGAATTCTTCTTGAGCAATACACGGGCACGAAAGGCCGGGATTGTCCTTGCCCAAGTCGGTGCCGTTGGCTCTTGACAGAAATTTTTCCTTTGCTCAAGCCGGCTGTTTCTGCGCCTTTACATGCTCCACCAGGCCGCGCCTGAGCCAGCGCAGCGGCGTGCGCTGCAGGCAGGACAGCAGCGCGTGATCGACTTCCGCGCCATTCAGGTCCATCGCGAAACGGCTTGCGACTTCGGCACGCACCTTCAGCAGCAGCTCGGCCGTCACGAGTGCGTCGGCCATGGCGCGGTGCGCGCGGCCGCTGAAGCGGATGCCGTGAAAGTCCGTCATGGCGCCCAGCGAGTGACTCTTCGCCTCGGGCCACAGCCGCCGCGACAGCAGCACCGTGCAGGCGAACTCGTGTGCCGGGTCGGACGCGACACCTGCCTGGGCCATTTCGGCCTGCCAGAAGCCCCGGTCGAAGGACGCGTTATGCGCCACCAGCGGGCAGCCCTCGGTGAAGCGCGCGAGCTCACGCATGACGGAGGTCGAGTCAGGCGCATCGGCCAGCATCTCGTTCGTGATGCCGGTCAGGGCCTGGATGTAGGGCGGCACCCAGGCGCCGCTGTTCATCAGGCTGCTCCAGCGGTCCACGACAACGCCTTCGCGCACGAGCACGGCGGCGATCTCGGTGGCACGCCCTCCACTCGTCGGCCCGAGTCCGGTGGTCTCGAAGTCGACGACGGCGATGGTTTCCGTCCTCATCAAGACTTCTTCAGTGGCGGGTGCTTGATGGCGTTCATTGCCAGCTTGCGCTCGACCGCGGTTTCCAGATCCACGCCGCCGTGGTCGGCGATCTGGACGAGATAGAGCAGCACGTCCGACAACTCCTCACCAAGATGGCGACGCTGGTCGTCACTGAGCGACAGCGACTGCTCGGGTGTCAGCCACTGAAAGATTTCCAGCAGTTCGGCGGCTTCCACCGTCATCGCCATCGCGAGGTTCTTGGGGGTTTGGTAGGGCTGCCAGTCGCGCTCGTCGGCGAAGTGGCGCAGCCGACGCTGCAGGGCGGGGATGTCCATGGAGGAAAAGTTGTCCTATGTATTCCAAACTGTATTGAAGATTTAAAGGTAGTCGTGGTGGTAGAGGGCCGCCTGCGCTGTGGACAAGACCAAAAACCCGTTGCGTGGCAAGCGCTTGGCTGCAGCAAAAGCCTGTGCGCCACCCCCCGGACGAGTTGTCTCGCATTTGGGAACAACTCCGCGGACCGCGGCCGGCCTGTGGATATCTGGACGGTTGTCCCAGCACCATCCACAGGGTTGCTCAGGCCGAGTTAGAGGCTGCAACCTAAAGCGGTTTTCCGACCCTTCCAGAGCCCTTCTACGTTGTTCTTTACGCGCATTCAGGGAAAAAACGAACGACCGTTCGAAAAATGCCGCTATAGAGTTGCCCTCCCCGAATTTCATGCGACTGATGTAGTGCTGTCGCCTAGGAGACATTGATGAAACCCTTCCTGACCCGGATCGCTGCGGCCTCTGCCGCGCTGTTGAGCGGCCTGCTCGTATCGGGCTGCGGTGGCGGCGCCACGGCGGACACGACGCCCAAGGTCTCCATCAGCTCGGTCAAGGTGTTCGGCGACAGCCTGCAGGACAGCGGTACCTTCGGCTACAAGTTCACGGTCCAGGCGGCCAGCAATCCCATCTACGTCGAGCGCATTGCGTCCAACTACGGTCAGACGCTCTGCAACTTCTTCGCCTACAACGGCACGACCTTCGTCGCCAACACGGCCAAGACCGGCTGCACCAACTTCGCCATCGGTGGTGGCCGCATCACGGTGGCCGCGAGCCAGGGTGGCGCCGCGAACCCGCAGACCATCGGCACGCAGATGGCCACGTTTGCTGCAGCAGGCAGCTTCACGGCCAGCGATCTGGTCATCGTCGACGGCGGCGGCAACGACGCGGCCGATCTGGTCGGTGCCTACCTCGCGGCACCCAAGGACAGTGCGGCCAGCTACTCGGCCCTGCTCGGCACCCTGCTGACGCCTACCCAGATCACCACGGCGCTGACGGGTGGTGCGACGACGACGGCTGCCATCGGCGGCGCCTACATGACGGCCCTGGCCGACAAGTTCTACGCGTCCATCAAGGCCAGCGTGCTGGACAAGGGTGCGACCCACGTGGTCGTCATGAACATCCCCGACATCACGTTCACGCCGCGCTTCCAGATGGTGCTGGATAGCGTCGCCGCGGCCTACGGCGGCGGCACGGCCGGCGCCACGGCGCGCGCGCAGTCGCAGGCGCTGTTCCAGAGCTGGATCTCGGCCTTCAACACCGAGCTCGCCGCCAAGCTGGCCGGCAACGACAGTGTCATCGTCGTCGACTTCTACAAGGCCTTCCAGGATCAGATCGCCACGCCGGCGCAGTTCGGCCTGACCAACGTGTCGACGCCGGCCTGCCCCGCCACCGGTGTCGACAGCAGCGGCCTGCCGTCCTACACCTTCCCGACCTGCACGGACACCGCGCTGTCGGCGACTGCGGGCAAGACCAGCACCGACTGGTGGAAGAGCTACGGTTTCTCCGACAGTTTCCACCCCACGCCCTACGGCCACCAGCTGACGCAGCAGCTCATCGCCAAGTCCCTGTCCATCAAGGGCTGGCTGTAAGCCGCGGCATCACAGAATCGGAGACTTCCCATGAAAACCAAATTCCTCTTCGGTACGCTGGCCGCCCTCTTCGCCGCTGGCAGCGCCTTTGCGCAGTCGGCTGGCAGCATCGTGGTCTACGGCGGCGCCGCCCAGATCACGCCCAAGGTCGACAGTGGCGACCTCAGCGCGCCCAGCCTGGCCGGTACCAAGATCGACGTGAAGAAGGCCACGGCCTTCGTCGGTGGCATCACCTACTACTGGACCGATCACATCAGTATCGACCTGCCGATCTCGGCACCGTTCACGCACGATATCGTCGGCGCGGGCGCGATCCAGGGGGTCGGCAAGCTCGGCACGGTCAAGTCGCTGCCAGCCACGCTGCTGGCCCAGTACCGCTTCGGCGAAGCCAGCAGCGCCTTCCGTCCCTTCGTCGGTGCGGGTGTCACCTACGGCTACTTCTACAAGCCCAAGGCCACGTCGGTGCTGTCCGGCATCACCGGCGGTACGCCCAGCAACCCGACCACGCTGTCCATGAAGAGCCGCTTCGGCACGACGGTGGAACTGGGTGGCGCCTACAACTTGACGAAGGACTGGTCTGCCAGCCTGTCGGTCACCAAGACCTTCATCAAGACGACGGGCTCGCTGTCCACCGGCCAGACCATCGAGACGACGCTGGACCCGGTGTCCATCAAGTTCGGCGTCGGCTACCGCTTCTGATCGCGCTTCACGCCGATCAACGAAAGGGAGCCTGCGGGCTCCCTTTTCTTTTGCATACTGAACTTCATGAACCAAGCCGACGTCGTCGTCCTCTACCGCCCCACGGGGCCGGAGGAACTTGCCCTGGTCGAACAGTCAGGCTTTCGTGCCTGGCCGCCGCGTTTGCCGGATCAGCCGATCTTCTATCCGGTCACGAACGAGGATTACGCCATCCAGATCGCAAGAGACTGGAACGTGCCGGCAAGTGGCTACGGTTGCGTCACTCGCTTCGAGGTCAAGGCCGAATTCATGGCGGAGTTTCCCGTGCAGCAAGTGGGCGGCGGCCTTCACACGGAATGGTGGGTGCCCGCCGAACGGCTGGAAGAACTGAACGCCAATATCGTCGGCCTCATCGAGGTCGTCCGCGAGTTCGGCGTTCGCAAGCTGCCTAACCGAGGCTGACCTCAGGCGATCCCGACCACCTTGTGCATCTGTACCGACAGCCGCCACTGCGGGTGCCGCATGCAGTAGTCCACCGCCGCCTTCGTGTGCTCGCGCTTGAGCACCGAGTCCATCGGCTGCAGGAAGAAGTTCTGGAAGTTCAGCCCGGCGAAGCGTTCGGGCTGGGCCAACGGCTGCGGATAGACGAGCTTCAGCTCGTGGCCCGATGTCAGCACCAGCGGTGCGTCGGCCTTGGGGCTGACGCAGATCCAGTCCAGCCCGGGCGGCGCGGGCTGAGTGCCGTTGGTCTCGACGGCGATCTCGAAGCCGCGGGCGTGCAGCGCGTCGATCAGTGGTGTGTCCAGCTGCAGCAGCGGCTCGCCGCCGGTGCAGACGACGTACGGTTTCCCGCCGCCGGGCCACGTCTTCGCAATCGTGTCCGCCAGCTCGTCGGCCGTTGCGAACTTGCCGCCGCCCTCGCCGTCCGTGCCGATGAAATCGGTGTCGCAGAAGGTGCAGACCGCCGTCGCGCGGTCCTGCTCGCGGCCGGTCCAGAGATTGCAGCCGGTGAAGCGGCAGAACACGGCCGCGCGGCCGGCCTGGGCGCCTTCGCCCTGCAGCGTGTAGAACAGCTCTTTGACCGAATACGTCATACGGGAATCAATTCCTCGGAGTCAGCCCGGCTGACGATGGCACCCGAGCCGCGGGTTTCGTACAGGTCCACGCGGTCGATCTGCGGCAGCACGCCGCCGCCTTCGCGCAGCACCCAGGCGGCAATCGATGAGGCGTCACCGTCCGGCAGGTTGGCGATCTCGTACAGCGGGTGGTGATCCAGCCGCTTGAAGATGGGATTGAACAGCGACTTCACGTCGCCGAAGTCCACCGTCCAGCCCATCACCTGGTCCAGCGGCGCGGCCAGGTGCAGGCGCAGCGTGAACGTGTGGCCATGCGTACCGGCCAGCGGGTGGCCACCGGGCGCGTGCTTCATGCGAACGGCGCTGTCCAGCGTCATCTCCTTCCAGATGCGGTAGCTCTGGCCGTTGAAGTTGGCGCCGCTGGAGCCGGTCTCGTAGACGGTCACCCAGCTCAGCTCGGGCAGCGTCGGCTTGAGCCGATCCCACAGCCAGGCCGAGATGTTCTCGCTGGTCGGGTTCTGCAAGCCCGGGATGTCGTTCAGGCAGCGGTAGTTCAGCTCGAAATGCAGCGGCGCCCAGACCTCGTCGAGGTGGTCGTAGTCGATAGCGAGGTCACGCTCGCCGAGGTCCGCGTTGGCATGCAGGATGACCTCGAAACCGTGGCCATGCATGCGGCCGCACTGGTGGCCGGCCGGCACGTTGGGCAACTGGTGGGCGGCCTGGAAGCGGTAGCGCCGCCACACATGGGCGTGGCCGGCGCCGTCCAGGTCCACGCCGCTGTGCGTCGTGCTCTGCACGCCGACCTGCACGATGCCGGGAACGTCGGCGTTCAGCCGGCTGCGTACCCAGCGGGCCAGGTTCTCGTCGGTGGGCTCGGCGAGGTGGTCGTTCAGCAGCGCGTGGTCCAGCGGTGCGACGGTGTCGGCCATGCGGGCGCGCAGCGCCTCGACCTCGCCGCCAGGGAAGGCCGCCCAGCCGGCGGGCAAGGCCGTGCGCACGGTGGCGAAATAGCTGTGGCCATGCAGGCCGTGGCTGCGGTGCGAGGCGGGCAATGCGGGAATGCGGCAGGCCGACTCGAAGCCGGCCGAGGCGCAATGGAGGACCGAAACTGACATGCCCCGATTGTCCCCCGGGGTTCCCGAACCTGCTTGACTTGAAGTGGGCTTGAGCTTCTACGCTGCAAGCCATGAACCTCGCCGATCCCGTGACCCCGCCCATCGCTGCCTCCGAAAGCCTGTTCGCCCCCGGCCGCCGCGCCGCCTGCATCGGCGCCGTCGCGCTGATCTCCATGCTGGCCTTCGAATCCATCGCCGTCGCTACCGCGATGCCGGCCGTCGCCACGGCGCTGAATGGGCTGCCGCTGTACGCACTGGCTTTCGGTGCGACGCTGGCGACCTCTGTGCTGGGCATGACAGCCGCCGGCCAGCTGTGCGACAAGCGCGGGCCCTACCGCGCGTCGCTGGCCGGGCTGGCGGCCTTTCTTGCCGGGCTGCTGCTGGCCGGCTTCGCGCCCGACATGACGGTGCTGGTTGCCGGCCGGGCGCTGCAGGGCCTGGGCAGCGGCGTGCTGGGCGTGGCGTTGTACGTCGGCGTGGGTCAGGTCGTGCCGGCGCCGCTGCACCCCAGGCTGTTCGCGATGTTCGCCGGCGCCTGGGTCGTGCCCGGGTTGGTCGGGCCGGCGCTGGCGTCGTTCCTCGTGCAGGGGTTGGGCTGGCGCTCGGTGTTCCTGGCCGTCGCAGCGGCGGTGCCGGTGGCGGCGGCGCTGATGTTGCCGGCGTTGAAGCGCGCGGGCCGCGGCAGCGGCGAGGCCTTGCGGTGGGATGCGATGCGCTGGGCGCTGCTGGCCAGCGCCGGGGCGCTGATGCTGCACGCGGCCAGCCAGCAGCGCGGCGCCGGTGCGGCCGGGTTGTTCGGGCTGGGGCTGCTGGCCGCCTTCATCGCCGCACGCCGGCTGCTGCCGGCCGGCACGCTCAGGGCCGCGCGCGGCTTGCCGACGGTCATCCTGCTGCGCGGCTTCATCGCGGCGGCGTTCGCCAGCGCCGAGGCCTTCCTGCCGCTGCTGCTGACCCAGCATTTCGGCTGGAGCCTCACGCAGGCCGGCGTCGCGCTCAGTGCCGGCGCGGTCACGTGGAGCATCGGCAGCGCCGTGCAGGCGCGCGTCAGCGGCGAGGCCGCGCGGCGCCGGCTGCTGCCGTCAGGTTTTGCGCTGGCGGCAGCGGGGCTGGCCGTCGTCATGACACCGGTGGTGTGGGCAGCGCTGCCATCGTGGCTGGCGCTCGTGGGTTGGGTGGGCGTGGGGCTGGGCATCGGGCTGTCGTTCCCGATGCTGTCGGTGCTGCTGCTGAAGCTGTCGCCGCCAGCCGAGCAGGGCAGCAACACGTCCGCGCTGCAGTTGAGCGACGCCTTGGTCAGCAGCGCCGCGCTGGCGCTGGCCGGCCTGCTGTTCGATCCATCGACGCAGCAGGTGCTGCCGGTGCTGGCGATGGCCTGGGTGCTGGCTGGCGTGGCGTCGGCGCTGAGCCCGCGGGTCTGGCGCGTCGGCTAGCACTGCCAGAACAGATGCCCTTGGGGCGGTGATGCCTCGGTGTCCACGAAAAGGTAGGCCAGGCCTCCGCCGAAGTTTGGGCCGTCGCACCACAGCGAGGTGCCGTCCTCGTCGTTTGGGTTCAGGCGCGTGCGGGGCGGGCGCTGCAAGCGGTGGGCGCCCTCCAACTGGCCGACAAAGCGCCAGCCGTTCCCGTCGGGGGCCTCTTCCGGGCTCTGCACCCACAGCGGTACGCTGCCCAGGCGCGTGACGCCGGTGGGCAGATCACGCACCGCGTCGGGCAGCGCCAGGTAGGTGTCGAAGTCGCGCGCCAGGAAGGACTGCGCTTGCTCCGGTGTGATGCCGTCGTCCTGCGCGATCCAGTCCACCACGCGCAGTTCCAGTTCCAGAGGCACGCCGTCTTCGGGCACCGCCGTCGGGCTGTCCTGCAGCTGTTCGGGTTCCAAGACAAGGCAGGCGTTGGCGCCGGACGTGCCATCCCACGTCTCACACACGCCCGGGTCGTGCATGCACTGGAACGCGAACAACATGCGTCCGGGGCGGCCGAGATTCAGCCGCTGCGGGTGGTGCACGAACTGCGAGAGGAATGTTTGCGGTAGACCGCAGTCGGCACAGACGGGCCACAACTGCGGTGGCAGGCCCCAAGGTAGGCCGCCGAACTTGTCTTCCAGCGCGGTTTGCGTGGGCAGTTCGTCAGGGGCGACAAGATCGGGAATGAACGTGTTCATGGGCTGTGAGGTTAGCGCAGCGTCGCAGAACTTATGGCCGCTGGAACGCGGCCCCCAAGTACGAAGGCCGAGGCGCCTTGTCGGGCACCTCGGCCTGGACCGGGGGAGCGCTGTGCGCCGGTCAGCCGGCGCTGGGCCGCAGATCGGTGGCGCGCCGTCCGCGCCGCGACGCCGCCGTGCGCAGGTGCATCAGCGATTCGACGCGCTTGAGCAGCTCACGGTCGTTCCAGGGCTTCTTGAAGATGCCGTAGACGCCCTCGATCTGGCCCACGCGGCCGTGCAGTTCGTCGTGGCCGGTGATGGCGATGACGGGCAGGTCCTCGGTGGCCAGGCTGCCGTGCACGTCGGCGATCAGCTCGAAGCCGTCCTTGTTGGGCATTTCCAGGTCCGTGATCAGCACGGCGATCTCGGGCCGGCTCTCCAGCTCGGCCAGCGCCTCGTTGCCGTCGTTGACCTGCACGACCGTGAAGCCGGCGCCTTCGAGCAGGCGCTTGAGCTTGGTGCGCACGACGGCGGAGTCGTCGGCGATGAGCACGGCCGGCGGCCCCTCGGGCACCGGCGGGGGCGGCGGCAGCATCGGCGTGGGGGCGGTGACGAAGGCGCTGGCCATCGTCGGGCCGGCGCCGGGCTGGCCCGGCAGCGGCGGCAGCACGACCGGTGCCTGCGCGGCCCGGGGGCGCTGGCCCTCGGGCGGACGCGGTGGCGGCGTGTACTCGCGCGGCGGGCGGTAGTCGTCACGCTTGAAGGCGGCGATGAGCACGATGACCGCCAGCGGTATCGCGATCAATACCGGCATCAGGTAGGCGCCCAACAACTCCTGCAACTCGTGAAACATCGACTCCATCCCCGGGGTGTTTGGGCGGGAAGCCTATCACCCGTCACCATGCCTCACCATCGAGGAAAGCCGACTTTTCCGGGGGCATGGGCCGCAGATTTCCCCTCTTTGCGCAGTTTTTACAGTGGGCCGGCGGCGGGCGAGGGGTCAAAAGGTCACGACGAAGCAGGCGCCGCCACCCGGCCGCTTGGCGTGGCGCACCGTGCCGCCCAGGCCGTGCACCAGCTGGCGCACGACGGCCAGGCCCACGCCGCTGCCGCCTTCGCGAGTCGTGAAGAAGGGCGTGAAGATGCGCTGCTCCAGCCCCGGCGCGACGCCCGGGCCGTTGTCGGCCACCGTCAGCCGCAGCCGTGCGCCGCGGCTCAGGCGGGCGTCGACGGTCAGCTGGGGCGACGGCCGCCCGGCGCAGGCCTGCAGCGCGTTCTGCGCGAGGTTGATGAGCACCTGCTCCAGCTGGGCCGCGTCGGTGCGCAGCGCCAGCGTCTCGGGCGCCACGGTCACGACGACCGAACCCCCCGCCGCCTCCCAGGCCGGCGACACCAGCCGCTGTACGGCCTGCAGCAGCGGCTGCAGCGGCGTATCGACCAGCGTCGGCGCCGGTGGCTGGCTGACGCTGCGGTAGCGCTCGACGAAACCCTGCAGATGCGCCGCCCGCCGCGCCAGTGCGGCGAGCGCGGCCTGCAGTTCCTCGTGCTCGCCCGCCTCCAGCAGTGCCGGCGCGCTGGCGGCCAGCGACGCGATGGGCGTCAGCGAATTCATGATCTCGTGCGTCAGCACCTGCACCAGCTGGCGCCACGCCACCAGCGTCTCGGTCTCCAGCTCCGACTCGATGGGCGCCAGCGCCGCCAGCCGCCAGGCCTGGCCCTGCACGGTCAGCGCCGACACGGCCAGCACCGCGCGTTCCTGGCCGTGCTCGGTGGGCAGCGTGACGACGCGCCGGCCGGGCTGGGCGTCCAGCAGCGCGAGCAGCGCCGCGGGCTCGACGGCGCGGCCCGGTGCGATGAGGCGGCGCGCGGCGGCGTTCAGCGCCAGCGGCGCATGGCCGGCGACAAGGCGCCACAGCGCCAGCGGCGCGTGCTCCAGCGCGGCGTCCAGGTTGGGCTGTGGCACGGGCGGCGGGTCGGGTGGCAGTGGCGCGGGCCGGTGGGCGAGGCGGCTCAGCGCGGCCCAGCCGAAGGCCGCAGCGAGGAGGCCTACAAGCCCGCAGGCGACCAGCAGCCGCGGCGAGTCTGGCCACGCGGCCACGCCGGCCGTGCTGGCGGCCAGCAGCAGCGCCGCAAGGGCTGTGCGTGTCCTGTCAGAGCCCATGCTTCTCGAGCCGGCGGTACAGCGCCGCACGGCTCACGCCCAGCAGCCTGGCGGCCTGGCTGATATTGCCTTCGGCCTGCGCCAGCGCGGCCTGCACGGCCTCGCGCTCGCGTTGCTCCAGGTCCAGTGTGGGCTCCTCAGGCGCGGCCGGGGCCGTTCTGTCGACGAGGCCGAAGTCTGCCCACGTGAAGACCGGTCCGCGCGCCAGCAGCGTCGCGCGCTCGCAGGCCTGGCGCAGCTCGCGCACGTTGCCGGGCCAGCGGTAGGCGGCCAGGCGCGCGAGCGCGTCGGCATCGATGTCGCGCGCCGGCTTTGCGCCAGCGAAGTGAGCGAGATAGTGGCGCAGCAACCCCGTCACGTCAGCGGCGCCACGCTCGCGCAGCGGCGGCACGCGCAGCACCACGGTGTTGAGGCGGTACAGCAGGTCCGGGCGGAAGCGCCGCGCGTCGAACAGCTCGGCTTCGGGCACGTTGGTAGCGGCCAGCACACGCACGTCGACCGGCACCGGCTTGTCGCTGCCCACGGGCGTCACCTCGCGGCGCTCCAGCGCGGCCAGCAGCTTGGCCTGTTGCGGCAAGGGCAGGTTGCCGATCTCGTCCAGGAACAGCGTGCCGCTGGCCGCCGCGACGAAGCGCCCCGGCCGCGACTCGCGCGCATCCGTGAAGCTGCCGCGCTTGTGGCCGAACAGCTCGCTCTCCACCAGCGCCTCGGGCAGCGAGCCCATGTCCACGGCCAGCAGCGGCCCCGCCGCGCGGGGCGACGCACGGTGCAGCGCACGGGCCACCAGCTCCTTGCCGACGCCGTTCTCGCCGAGGATCAGCACGCTGGCTTCACTCGCGCCGACCTGCGCGATCTGCGCGCGCAGCGACTGCATCGCGGCCGATTCGCCCAGCAGCTCGCCGACGGCAGTTGCCGGCGCCCGGCGGGCAAGCGCGGCCTGCACGCAGGCGACCAGGCGTTCGTTGGGCCAGGGCTTGGTGATGAAGTCCACCGCGCCGCCCTTGAGCGCCTGCACGGCCAGCTCGACCTCGGCGTAGGCCGTCATGACAACGACGGCCGGCGCGTCGCGACGCGCGACGACCTCGCGCAGCAGCGCCAGCCCGGCCGCGCCGTCGCTGGCGCCGGGCATGAAGTTCATGTCCAGCAGCAGCACGTCGGGCGCGATCTCGTCCAGCGCCGCGATCAGTTGGCCGGGGTCGTTGCGTACGGCGACGGCACCGAGCCTGCGCAGCGCCAGCCGCGCGGCCAGCGCCACGTCGGGGTCGTCGTCGAGGATGAGGATGCCGGGCATGGAAGGCCGCGACTGTAGGTGTGCGGTGTCCGCCTCGGCAAGGCGGTGTCCGGAACCGGACAGTGCGTGTGTCCGCAAGCGGACGCTCAGCGGCCGAATGACCTCGCTTCCCGGGCAGAACCCGCTGGCCCGCCTTTTGCAGAAAGCCCGACCATGACCCTGATCACCGCCACCACCTGGCGCAGCGCCTGGCGCCAGCTGCGCGCCGAGCCCGGCACGTCCGCCCTCGTCATCGCCGGCCTCGCGCTGGGCCTGGCGCTCACGCTGCTGACGGCCAGCTTCCTGCACGACATGCTCTGGCCCGACGGCGACCTGCCCGAGCCCGAGCGCCTGGTCACCTTCGAGTGGCGGGTGCGGGGCCCCGGCGGCAGCACGACCCCCTGGTTCGGCAACGTGCCGGCCGTGCCCCTGCACGCCGCGCTGCTGGCCAACGGCGCGCCCATCGAGGCCGCGACGCGGGTGCTGCGCTCGCAGCTGCCTGCCCAGGCGGCCGAATCGCAGGGCGTGCAGCGCAGCACCCGGCTCGTCATCGCACTGGCCGACGCCGATGTGCAGGCCTTGTTCGCGCTGCGTCCGCTGGCCGGCGATCTGCAGGCGGCGCTGGGCTCGCCGGACGCTGTGGCGCTGAGCGTGGATGCCGCGGAGCGCCTCTTCGGCACGACGAAGGTGCTCGGCCGCAGCTTCACCATCTCGCTGCCGCCCGCGCCCGACGGCAGCGCGCCGGCCATGCAGTTCCCGCTGACCGTGCGGGCCGTGCTGCCCACGCCCAACCTCAACGGCTCGCTGACCTTCGACGTGCTGACAGGCTTCCACTCGCCTGCCGCCAAGACCTATCTCAAGCTGTCGGACAGCTGGAGCTCGTCCAACGGCCAGCTGTTCGCCCGCCTGCGGCCCGGCGCCACGGCCGGGCAGATGACGGCCCTGGCGCAGCGCCTGCTGGCGCAGCAGCCTACGCCCCCAGGCTTGCCCGCTGACTTTCTGAAGGGCGGTGGCGCCTGGGCCTACCTGCGCGCGATGCCTGTCGTGGACGTGGGCCTGTACGGCGCGGGCAGCCCGCAGCGCCGGCTGCAGCTGGGCAGCCTGGCCGCGGCGGCGGCCGGTGTGCTGGCACTGGCGGTCATCAACTTCGTCAACCTGTGGAGCGTGCGCACGCTCAGGCGCCAGCGGGAGATCGGGTTGCGCAAGTCGCTCGGCGCCGGGGCGGCGAGGCTGGCGATGCAGTTCTTCCGCGAGGCAGCCGTCGTCGCCGGCCTGGCCGGCATGCTGGGCCTGCTGCTGGCCTGGTGGGCCGTGCCGCTCGCCGAGGTGCTGATGCAGCATTCCTTCCACGCGCCGGTGCTCAGCCCCGGCATGGTGGCGCTGACCGGCGCACTGTGCGCCGGTGTTGCCGCACTCAGCGCATTGCCGCTGACGACCATCGCGCTGCGCGTGCGCCCCGCCGAGTCGCTGGCCGGCCGCAGCCACACCGAGGGCGCCGCCAGCCGCTGGCTGCGCCGCCTGATGACGACCGGCCAGTTCAGCGCTGCCGCGCTGTTCGCCGCGCTGGCGCTGACGGTGCTGTGGCAGACGGAGCACGCCGGCACGATGCCGCGGGGCTTCGAGCTGCAGGACCGCGTGGCCATCGAGCTGCCGTGGTGGTGCGAGCCCGCGCAGACGACATCGCTGCTTGACGAGGTGCGACGCTGGCCCGAGGTCATCGCCGCAGCGGCGGCCGACGACGTGCCGGGGCGCGACTTCGCCAGCTGGTATTCGGACTTCCGCGGCCCTGGCGGCGTGGCGGCGAACCTGCGCACCGGTGTCGATTTCACGCCGGGCTATCTGCAGACCTACGGCATGCGCATCGTCGCCGGCCGGCTGTCGGCCGACCACGTGGCCGAGGCCGCGCAGAACGCCATCGTGCTGGATCGCAGCGCCGTTCGTGCCCTCGGCTTTGCGAGCCCCGAGGCGGCCATCGGCCAGACGCTGGGCGTGGCGCCCACCTACCGCGACGGCAAGCCGGCCACGGTGGTGGCCGTCATCGACGACATCCGGCTGGAGGAACCGCGCAGCCCACCTCGGCCGCATGCCATCGCGCCGGTGGCCGGCCGAAGTGCCGGCGTCATCAGCGTGCACTCGCGTGACCCGCTGGCCACGCGCAACAAGCTGACGGCCCTCATCAACAAGACCTTCCCGGACGCCGAGGCGAGCGCGCTGCCGGCGCGCGACATGGTGCTGCAGCGGATGGCCGACGACACGCGGCTGGGCCGGCTGGTGGGCCTGGCCGGCCTGATGGCGCTGGGCCTGGCGGCCGTGGGCATCTACGCGCTGGCTGCCTACACGCTGCGATTGCGCGAGCGCGAGATCGTGCTGCGCAAGCTGCATGGCGCGGGGGCCGGTGCCGTCGCGCGGCTGCTGACGATGGAGTTCGCCGGCGTGCTGGCGGCGGCCTGCATCGTCGCGCTGCCGGTGGCGGCCTGGCTGTCGCAGCGCTACCTCGCGGGCTTTGTCGAACGCGCCCCGATGGGGCCGGGCTCGCTGCGGGTGCTGCTGGCGGTGGTCGTGCTGCTGGCCGTCGTCACGGCTGGCGCCGTGGCGCGCCACCTGCATGCTGCACTGGCGTTGCGGCCACTGCAGGCGTTGCGGCAATGAAGCCCCTCGTCCAAGGAGTACCTTGGTCGGCCACCCGCGGGGACCGCGAATCCAGCGGCGTTGAGCCGCTGGCACATCGCCAGGACGGGCCGGCTCGGGCGCAGCCCGGCGCTCGGCCCGTGGGCGCGAATTCCGGCGCCGCGATGGACCGCCGCGTGGTAGTGCCGCGGCGCTATGGGCTGGCCGCGTCGGCCGTCCTGGTCGCGTTGGTGGCGGCCTGGCTGCTGGTGCGCTACTGGCCGCGCGGCGTGCCGGTGTCACGGGCCGACGTGGAGATCGCCGCGGCCAGGGCCGGCGTCTTCCGCGACGTCGTCGTCGGCCGCGCGACGGCGCAGCCGCTGCAGTCCGTGCTGCTCGACGCGACGGAGGACGGCCGCGTCGAGCAGGTGCTGGTGAAGGACGGCGACCGCGTCGAGGCGGGGCAACTGCTGGTCGTGCTGAACAGCACGCAGCGGGCGCAGGAGCTGATGGCGCGCAGCAGCGAGGCCGCCCAGCAGCTGGCCAACTTCTCGACGCTACGCGCCGCGTGGATGCAGGCGCAGGCAGCGCAGCGCCGCACGCTGACCGAGGCGCAGTTCGAGCTGGAGCGCGTGCGCCGCCTGCACCGGCGCAACCGCGAGCTGGCGGCCACGGGCTTCCTGTCGCCGGCGGCGCTGGAGGATTCGGCGGACAAGCTGGCGATGGCTGAACGCCTGTTCGCGCAGCAGCAGGCCGACGGCCGCGAGGAGCTGGCCGTGCGCGAGCAGTCCGTGCAGGCCATGCAGCGTGCCGTGACGGACCTCGACAAGCGGCTGGACGCGATGCGCGCCGCCAGCGCGGGCCTCGCCGTGCGCGCGCCGGTGGCCGGCCGCGTGACCGGGCTGGCGCTGCAGGTCGGCGAGAGCGTGCGCAGCGGCACCCGCATCGCGAGGCTGGACAGCCTGGGCCGCTTCAAGCTGGACCTGCGGCTGGACGAGTTCCACCTCGGCCGCGTGCGCGAAGGCCTGGCCGCGCAGCTCACGCACGAGGGCCGCGAGCACGCGCTGCACGTTGCCCGCATCGACCCGCAGGTCAAGGACGGCCGTTTCAGCGTCGAGCTGACCTTCGACGCCGACCCGCCGCCGCTGCAGGTCGGCCAGGGCCTGGACGTGCGGCTCACGCTGGGCGAGGCCAAGCCCGTGCTGCTGCTGCCCGACGGCGGCTTCTACGCCGACACCGGCGGCGCCTGGGCCTTCGTGCTCGACGCCGACGGCCGCCACGCGCCGCGCCGCCCGCTGCAGCTGGGCCGCCGGGCTGATGGCGTCATCGAAGTCCTCGGCGGCCTGCAGCCCGGCGATCAGGTCGTCGTCTCTCCTTACCGCGCCTTCGTGGGCGCATCAGCCTTGGATCTCAACTGACATGTTCCAGCTCAAGCACCTCACCAAGACCTTCCGCACCGGCGACATCGAGACCACGGCGCTGGATCGCATCGACCTCGACATCGAGGCCGGCGAATACCTCGCCATCACCGGACCGTCGGGCTGCGGCAAGTCCACGCTGCTGGGCATCCTCGGCCTGCTGGATGCGCCCAGCGGCGGCGAGTACTGGTTCGACGGCCACAACGTGGCGGGCTGGAGCGAGAAGCAGCTCAACACGCTGCGCCGTGGCCGCATCGGCTTCGTGTTCCAGAGCTTCAACCTCATCGACGACCTGACCGTGGCCGAGAACATCGCGCTGGCGCTGGAGTACGGCGAGCTGCCCGCCCGGCAGCGGCGGGCGCGCGTCGCCGAGGTGATGGAGCGCCTGGGCCTGACCCACCGTGCCGGCCACCGGCCCAGCCAGCTCAGCGGCGGCCAGCAGCAGCGCGTGGCCATTGCCCGCGCAATCGCGGCGCGGCCCGCGCTGCTGCTGGCTGACGAACCCACCGGCAACCTCGACAGCGCCCATGGCGCCGAGGTCATGCGCATCCTGCGCGAGCTGAATGGCGACGGGACGACGCTGGTCATGGTGACCCACTCGCTGGAGCATGCGGCGCAGGCGTCGCGGACGTTGCGGTTGCTGGATGGGCGGGTGGTGGTGGATGCGGTGGCGGCGGTGGTGTGATGCTTAGGGTTGGCGCGTCTGAGACGTGCCGGGACGAAAACCGAAGGTTTCGCCGAAGGCAAATCCCGGCATGGGCCTTGGCGAAAAACCGCTGCTGCATAGTTCCGCATCCGATGTGCGGAACCGTGATGCTCGCCTCCCAATTCGTCTTCCACCTCGCCCTGCAGCGCGACAAGGTCGAGTCCTTCGACCGCTATCCGTTCAACCTGCCGGCGGTGCGAACGCTGGACCATCCGTTGGAGCTGCACCCCAAGGTGACGTTCTTCGTCGGCGAGAACGGCTCCGGCAAGTCGACGCTGCTGGAGGCGCTGGCGGTGTCGCTGGGCTTCAACGCCGAGGGCGGTAGCCGCAACTTCAACTTCGGCACGCGGGCGTCGCACTCCGTGCTGCACGAATACCTGCGCGTGGCCAAGGGCGTGAAGCGGTGGCGGGACGGGTACTTCCTGCGCGCCGAGAGCTTCTTCAACGTCGCCACCGAGATCGATCGTCTGGGGGTCGTGGACTTCTACGGCAACCGCTCGCTGCACGAGCAGTCCCATGGCGAGTCCTTCCTCAAGCTGCTCACCGAGCGCTTCGGCGGCCGAGGCCTCTACCTGCTCGACGAGCCCGAGGCGGCCCTCTCGCCGCAGCGCCAGCTGGATGCGCTGGAGCGCATGCACGATCTGGTACAGCAAGACTCGCAGTTCGTCATCGCGACGCACTCGCCCATCCTGATGGCCTACCCCGACGCCTGGGTCTACCGCTTCGACGCCGACGGCATCCACCGCGTGGGCTATGAAGACACGGAGCACTTCCGCGTGATGCGGGAATTCATGGCAGATCCGTGCAGGATGCTGGATCGGCTGCTGTCCTGAGGGGCGCCGGCACCGCCCGAGGCCCGGCCCGGCGCTTAGGATGCGTCTCATGTTCCACCCCCTAGTTCGTGGGCCCCTGGTGGCCCTGCTGATCGTGCTCGTCCTGGGCGTGGCCCGGGCCGATGCCGGGGCTGGCCCGCTGGAGGTGCAGTTCCGCAGCGTGACGGTGCCGCAGAACTCGGTGCCGGCCATCGCGCAGGACCGGGCGGGGCTGATGTGGATCGCGACGAGCAAGGGCCTGACACGCTACGACGGCTACCGGCTGCGGCCCATCGAGCTGGCCGGTGACGAGGCTTCGCCCAAGCGGGGCCTGGGCTGGGTGCGGGCGATGGCGCCATCGGCCGGCGGGCGGATGTGGATTGGCACGGAGTTCCTCGGGTTGGTGGCCTACGACCCGCTGACCGACCGCGTCGAGCGCCACGCCGAGAGTGCACCGCAGGCGCCCATCCGGGCCGTGGCCGAGGGCCGCGACGGTGCCGTCTGGGTCGGCACGATGGGCCGCGGCCTGTACCGCTACGACCCGGGCACGAAGCAGGTCGAGCCGCAGGTGCTGGCCTCGCACGGCGAGCCCGAGACGCGCGTGCTGTCGTTGCTGGCCGGTGCCGACGGCACGGTCTGGGCCGGCCACTGGCGCGGCCTGGCACGGCGCGTCGGCAAGGCCTGGCAGGAGCTGCCGCTGCCGGACCTGCCCGACCCGTCCCAGGGCGTGCCGGTGCTGGCTCTCGCCGAGGACAACCAGGGCCGGCTGTGGCTGGGTACGCAGGACGGGCACCTCGGCGTCGTCGAGCAGGGCCGCGTGCGCTGGGTGCAGGCGCTGGGCCTGCCCATCCAGGCGCTGGCGCAGGGGGGCGACGGCCGGTTGTGGGTGGGCAGCAAGAACGGTGTGTTCTGGGTCGACGCGGCCAGCGGCGCCGTCCAGGCCCGGCTGCGCCAGGACCCGCGCCGCGCGATGGGTCTGGCCGGCAACGACATCAGCGGCCTGCTGCGCGACCATAGCGGCGCGATGTGGGTCAGCGGCTACGGCCTGGGCGTGCAGCGCCACCTCAGCCACCCGGCGCTTGCCGTGCGCGGGCCGGACGCCGACCCCGGCGGCCCGCTGGCCGAGGCCGACGTGCGTGCGCTGCTGGCGTTGAAGAACGGTGAGGTGCTGGCGCCCACGCAGACCGGCCATGTCGTGCGCCTGGACGGCCGCCCCGGCCGCGACCTGGCCACGCTGGGCGAATGGCCGCGCGAGCGGCACACGGTTGTCGAGATCATGGCCGAGGCGGCGGACGGCAGCCTGTGGATGGCCGCGGCCGGCCGGCTGGAGCATCGCGCTGCCGACGGCCACCTGTTGCGTGACTGGGCGCTGGACGGCGGCCGTGCCCAGCAACTGCTGCTGCGCGCGGACGGCAGCGTCTGGCTGGGGATGCAGGAAGGCCTGTACCGGCTCGCCGGCCCCGACGCGGCGGCACTGGAGCGCGTGCATGCGCTGAACGACCAGAAGCTGCACGGTGGCATCTACGTGCTGCGCCAGGCACCGGACGGCCGGCTGTGGGTGGGCGGCCAGCCGGGGCTGCTGCGCGAGCGCGAGCCCGGCCGCGGCGGCCTGGAGCCCGTGCCGCAGTCACCGGACGAGGGGCTGGGCAGTCCGGCCGTCATCGCGCTGCTGTGGGCGCACGACGGGCGCCTGTGGGTGGACACCACGGCGGCCGGCCTGCACCGCCTGAAGGGGTGGGACGCCCAGGGCCGCGCGCGCTTCGAGCGCGTCAGCGAGCGGCTCGGCCTGGAGGGCGTGTTCGGCGGCCACCTGCACGAGGATGCGCAGGGCCGCATCTGGAGCCAGCTCTACGTCTACGACCCCGGCACCGACCGGCTGGACAGCTTCGGCAATGCCGAAGGCGCCAACTTCGGCAGCTTCTGGTTCTTTGCCAGTACCGAGCTGCCGGGCGGCGGCCTGCTGTTCGGCGGCAGCCGCGGCCTGCTGCGCGTGCTGCCCGATGCCTGGCAGCCCGAGCGCGGTGCGCCGCCGCTGGTCATCAGCGGCCTGCGCGTGAACGGCCATCGCTGGGCGCCACCGGGCACGCCGGGCCAGGCGCTGACGCTGCCGCCAGGCAAGCGCACGCTGTCCATCGAGTTCGCGGCGCTGGACTACGCCGACCCATCCCGCCTGCGCTACGAGTACCGGCTGCAGGGCCTGGAAGACGACTGGACGCGCGTCGACGCTGCTGGCCGCAACCCGAGCTTCGGCCCGCTCCGGCCCGGCCACTATGTGCTGCAGGTGCGCGCCACGGCACATCAGTCGCTGTGGAGCGGCGAGACGCTGCAGCTGCCCATCGACCTGGAGCCCGCCTGGTGGGAGACGGACCTGGCGCGCGCCGCCGGCCTCGTCGCGCTGCTCGCCGGCGTCTGGGGCTGGACGCGCTGGCGCACCCGCCAGCTGCGCCAGAACGAGGCCGAGCTGCAGGCGTTGGTGGACGAGCGCACCGCCGAGCTGCGCGAGCTCAGCCTCACCGACACGCTGACCGGCCTGCGCAACCGCCGCTACCTGGAGCTGCGGCTGGACGACGACCTTGCGTTGTGCCTGCGCCGCTTCGAGACGCCCGACGATGCCGGCCCGGGCCCGGACGCCGACCTGCTGCTGCTGCTGCTGGACCTGGACCACTTCAAGCGCATCAACGACCAGCACGGCCACGCGGCCGGCGATGCCGTGCTGGTGCAGCTGGCCGAGCGGCTGCGCGGCGTGTTCCGCGAGACCGACTCGCTGGTGCGCTGGGGCGGCGAGGAGATCCTCGTCCTGGCCCGCGAGACCGAGCGCCGCGACGCCGCCGAGCTGGCCGCGCGCGTCTGCGCCGCGGTGCGCGACAAGCCCTTCGACATCGGCCCCGGCGAGACCGTGCACGTGACCGTGTCCATCGGCTTCTGTGCCTTCCCGCTGGACCCGCGCCATCCGCGCCTGTGGGACTGGCGCGCCTGCCTGGGCCTGGCCGACTCGGCGCTGTACGCCGCCAAGGCACAGGGGCGTGACGGCTACGTGGGCGCCGTCCGCAGCAACGGGCTGAGCCCGCGGGAGGCGCCCGACAGCCTGGAGGCCTGGCAGCGCGAGACGCGGCTGGACGTGGCCCGCAGCGTGGACGACGACGCCTTCAGCCCGGCCTGAACAGGAATTTCAGCGCCGCCGGCAGCTCGGCGCGCCATGCAGCCTCGTTGTGCTGTGCCTCCGCGGCGATGTGGATGCCCAGCTGTTCCGGCGGCAGCTGACGTGCCAGCCGCCTGTGCATCTGACGCGTCTGCCCGGCCATGCTGCCGCCCTCGCGGCCGCCGCAGTACAGGTGGACGCGCGTATCCGTCGGCAGCGTGGCCCGGGCCGTGTCGTCGAACAGCTGCGGAGCGGCCCAGTACGACGGGCTGAACAGGCCGAAGCGGCTGAACGTGTCGCCATGCCACAGCATCGCCGCGTGGCTGATGAGGCCGCCCATCGAGCTGCCGATCATGGCTGTGTGCTCGCGCCCGGCCTGCGTGCGCCAGCCGGCGTCGATGAACGGCTTGACCGTCTTCACGATGAAGTCCAGGTAGGCCCGCCCTTCGGCCTTGCCCAGCTCCGGGTGGTCGTAGGGTGCCATCTCGGTGTTGCGGTGCTCGCCCCCGTTGTCGATGCCGACGACCAGCGCCTCGAAGCCGAGCGTCTGCATCGTTTCGTCCACGCCCCATTCGCCGGCGAAGCTGGTGGCCGCGTCGAACAGGTTCTGGCCGTCGTGCATGTAGATGACCGGGTAGCGCCGGCCCGGCTCGCTGGCGTAGCTGGCCGGCAGGCACAGGCGCAGCGTGCGCTGGCGGTCGAGGCCGGGCATGGCCAGCGGCGGCTCGATGACCCGGACGCTCGGCAGCGCCGTGGAGGCCGCGGCGCGCGCCGGCAGGGTGGTGAGCAGGGGCAGGGTCAGCAGCAGGCGGCGTCGCATGGAGGGCTTGGATGGGGTGGCGGCCGTGCGACGCTACCCGGCCGCCGCCGCCATGCCGCTCGTCACGGCGCCGCCGTGCGGAACCGGGCCATCAGCTCGCGCAGCGCCTGGGCCTGGCGCTGCAGGCTCTCGGCGGCGGCGGCACTCTCTTCCACGAGGGCGGCGTTCTGCTGGGTCGTGTCGTCCATCTGGTGGATGGCCACGCCGACCTCGTCCATGCTGAGGTGCTGGTCACGCGACAGCGTGCTGAGCTCGCCGATCACGCCCGCCACGCGGCCCACGGCCCCCACCACGCGCTGCATCAGCATGGCGGCCTCTTCGCCCTGCGCATGGCCGGTGCCGATGCGCTCCACGCTGCTGCCGATGAGGCTGCGGATCTCGCGCGCCGACGTGCCGGCGCGTTGGGCCAGCGCCCGCACCTCGCCGGCCACCACGGCGAAGCCGCGGCCGTGCTCGCCCGCGCGGGCGGCTTCGACGGCGGCGTTCAGCGCCAGGATGTTGGTCTGGAAGGCGATGCCGTCGATGGTGCCGATGATGTCGGCGATCTTCTGCGAGCTGGTCTGGATGTCGCGCAGCGTGCTGGCCAGCGTGCCCACCAGGCTGCCGCCGGACTCGGCCAGCTGGCGCACCTCGGTCGCCAGCTCGGCCGCGTGGCCGGACTGCCGCGCGCCGTGTTCCAGGCCTTGCCGCACCGTGTCGACGGACGCCGTGGTCTGCTCCAGAGCGGCGGCCTGCGTTTCGGTGCGCGAGGACAGGTCGGCGCTGCCCGAGGCGATCTCCTGGCTGGCGGTGGCCACCTCGTCGGCGCGGCTGCGCACCGTGCCGACCACCTCGCTGAGCCGGACCGCCATGTCCTGCAGGGCCACCGTGAGGCGCTCGCCCTCGTCGCGCGACTGCCGGTCCACGTCGGCACTGTGGGACAGGTCGCCGTCGGCGACGGCCTGCGCGATGCCCAGCGCCCGGTTCATCGAGCGCGAGGTCTGGCGCGCGATGGTCCACAACAGCCAGCCGCCCAGCGCGGCGAGCAGCAGGCAGAGCATGGCGCCGCCGACGAGCAGCCGGCGGTCACTGGCCAGTTGCCGCTCGAGATCCTGCTGCAGCGCCGTTGTGGCGGCGTCGCCGAGCGCGTACTGCGCATCGATGGCCGCCGTCGTGGCGGCCCACCAGTCCGTGGGCTTGATCTGTGGCGTGTCCGGCTCGATGACGCCCTTCAGCGCCAACTGCCGTGCGTCGGCGAGGCGGCTGTCCAGTTGCTCGGCGAGCGACTTCAGCCGCTGCTGGTCGGTGTTTTCCAGCGTCACATGCGACAGCGCACGCCGTGCGTTGGCCTGATCGGCCATCGCGCGTTCCACCAGCACGGCCAGCCGTTGCCGGTCCGCCGGTGCCAGCTCGCCCTTGGCCAGCATGCCCATGCCGGCGCCGCGCAGGCGGCCCAGCAGTTCGGCGCTGTGCGGCAGATGCTGCAGGGCGGCATCCTGCAGGAAATAGCCGTTGGAGAACGGATGCAGCACCAGCTCGGACGTGACCGAAGCTTCGTAGATCCAGGCCAGCCGGGTGTCGATCAGCTCGGTGTGGCGGCGGAAGCTGTCGGCCGCGTTGGTGGCGCGGCTGCCGACATCGGCAGCCAGCTGTTCCTGGGCGCGCCAATAGGCCTGCAGATCCTGCGTGAGTGCAGGGTTCAGCGCCGCTTCGGTCGCAGCGAGGCTGGGTGCCTTCAACGCCAGCAGCTCGGTCCAGACGGCGCTGCGCTTGGACTCGGCCGACGCGTCGCCGTTGAGCTGGCTGTTGGCCAGCCCGCGGTGCTGCGCCGTCAGCCGTGTGAGCTTCAAAGCCAGCGTGATGGCGGGCAGCGCATGAACTTCCCTGCTCATCTGCGCCTGCGACAGCATGGCCCGGTGCAGGAACAGCCCCGTTGGAATGCCGGTCGCCAGGGTGCACAGCAGTGCCACCCAACTCAGCTTGGCGCGTACGCTCAGTCGCTCGATCCAGCCTCTCATCGGCCTCTCCCGCAGTGGAGAACAAAGGTTAGCCGGGCGAGATGTGAGGGTCTTGCGCTGAAACAAACGCGGGGCCTGTCGCGGCGGTTTTCTAGAATCCGGCATGCTCGACAAGTCCTGTATCCGTGTAGAACTTCTCGCCCCCGCCCGCGACGCCGACATCGGCATCGAGGCCGTCAACCACGGCGCGGACGCCGTCTACATCGGCGGCCCCGGCTTCGGCGCGCGGGACAAGGCACCCAACGAGATCGGCGACATCGCCCGGCTCGTGAAGCACGCGCACCGTTTCAACGCGCGCATCTTCGTCACGATGAACACCATCCTGCGAGACGACGAGCTGGATGGCGCACGCCAGCAGGCCTGGCAGCTGTTTGAGGCGGGCGTGGACGCCCTCATCGTGCAGGACATGGGCCTGCTGGAGCTGGACCTGCCGCCCATCCAGCTGCACGCCAGCACGCAGACCGACATCCGCACGCCCGAGAAGGCGCGTTTCCTGCAGGACGTGGGCTTCTCGCAGATGGTGCTGGCCCGCGAGCTGGACCTGAAGCAGATCATCGCCATCCGCGAGCAGGTGCAGCACGCGACGCTGGAGTTCTTCGTGCACGGCGCGCTGTGCGTGGCCTACAGCGGCCAGTGCTTCATCAGCCATGCCCACACGGGCCGCAGCGCCAACCGCGGCAACTGCAGCCAGGAATGCCGGCTGCCGTACACGGTGACCGACACGAAGGGCCGCGTCGTCGCGCACGACAAGCATGTGCTGAGCCTGAAGGACAACGACCAGAGTGCCAACCTCGAGGCGCTCATCGACGCCGGCATCCGCAGCTTCAAGATCGAGGGCCGCTACAAGGACATGGCCACCGTCAAGAACGTGACGGCCCATTACCGCACGCTGCTGGACGCGATCATGGAACGCCGGCCCGAGCTGGCCTCCACCGGCCACGGCCGCTGCAGCTTCACGTTCGCGCCCGAGCCCGAGCAGGCCTTCAACCGCGGCGGCACCGACTACTTTGTCAACGGCCGCAAGATCGACATCGGCGCCTTCGACAGCCCCAAGCACGCCGGCCTGCCGCTGGGCGACATCGTGCGCGTCGGCACCGAGGACTTCGAACTCGACACCGGCGACGCGGTCAAGGTCGTCAACAACGGCGACGCGTTGACCTGGTGGGATCGCCAGGGCGAGCTGCAGGGCGTGCCGGTCAACGTCGCGACGCCCATCGGCGGCACACGCTGGCGCATCGAGCCGAACCTGTCCAAGGGTCAATCTTTTGCCGACCTGAAGGATCTGTTCCCCGGCACGGCCGTCAGCCGCAACCGCGACATGGCCTGGGAGCGGCTGCTCGCCAAGCCCAGCGCCGAGCGTCGCATCGCCGTGGACGTGACGCTGGCGCAGGTGAACGACGGCTTCGAGCTGACGCTGAAGGACGAGACCGGCGTGAAGGCGTCGGTGCGGCTGCCGCACGCGCACGAACCCGCACGCGACTCAAGCCAAGCCGACGCGCAGATGAAGGACGCGCTCGCCAAGCTGGGCGACACGATCTTCGAGGCCCGCCGCGTGCGGCTGGCGATGCGCGGCGAGCCGCTGTTCCTGCCGGCCAGCAAGCTCAACGCGCTGCGCCGCGATGCCGTGGCCGCGCTGGAGGCCGCCCGTGACGCCGCGTTCGAGCGCCTGCCGCGCGCCACGCCCGACGAGCCACCGGCGCCCTACCCCGACGACACGCTGACCTACCTCGCCAACGTCTACAACACACGGGCCGCCGCGTTCTACGCCCGCCATGGCGTCAAGGTCATCGGTGCCGCCTACGAGAGCCACGAGGAGCTGGGCGAGGTGCCGCTGATGATCACCAAGCACTGTGTGCGCTGGAGCCTGAGCCTGTGCCCCAAGCAGGCCAAGGGCGTGACCGGTGTGCAGGGCACCGTGCGCGCCGAGCCGCTGACGCTGACGCACGGCGAGGACACGCTGACGCTGCGCTTCGACTGCAAGCCCTGCGAGATGCACGTCGTCGGCGCGATGCGCAAGAACGTGCTGAAAGCATTGAAGGCCGAGCCGATGACGTTCTACAAGACGCGGCCCGCAGCGCGGGCAAATCCCGACCCGAATCCGGTCTGATCCTCTGACCGCCGCGCCGGCGCGGTGACACACTCGCGCTCCAAATCGAACAGAGGGAGACCGGTGTGTCGCAGACCCCGAACGGGCCATTCCAGCTGACGCGGCGCCGCGTCATCGGCAGCGGTGCCGCCGCCGTGACGCTGCTGGTGCACGACCTGGCGCTGGCCTTCAAGCCGCCCACGCCCCGCCTGACCGGCGCCCGCCCGCAGCCCGAGGGCACGCCCACGCAGCCGCACATGCCGCCCGGCGCGCCGGACTGGTCCGGCGGCCCCGGCAAGGCGCGTTTCCGCATCGACGGCCTGGCCAAGGTGACGGGCCAGAAGATCTACGCCCGCGACTTCCGCGCCGCCGACATGCCCGGCTGGCCCACCACCGAGCGCATGGCCATGATCCTGCGCGCGACGACGCCCAACCTCGCGTTCACGGGGCTGGACCTCAAGCGGCTCACCGAGGCCAAGGCCGAGCCGCTGCTCGTCATCACGCAGACGCCGCTGGGCGACTACACCGGGTCGCAGCGCGACCTGGCCTCGCTGAACCTGACGCTGCCGTTCTCCAGCGCGGGTGCCGACGGCGTCAGCCAGCTGCTGGTGCCGGTGGGCCAGGCGCCGCAGTTCTACGGCCAGCCGGTGGCCATCCTGATCTTTGCCGACGCCAACACCTACCGCCGCGCCAAGCGCGCATTGCAGTTCCAGCCCGACGTCGTGCTGACGGGCGGACCGGCTCCGGCGCCGAAGCAACCGTGGGTCATGGCCTACAGCCCGGTCAACTACTTGACGCGCTACGACGCACCCGGCCTCAAGCCGTTCTCGCAGGTGCAGGTGGGCTACGCGTCCGACCCCTACCAGCCCGACTCCTCCAGCCAGCCCTTCAACAGCACGGCCCGCGAGCTGCGCCTGCGCATCAACGCCACCTTGCAGGCGAGCGACCCACACGTGCTCCAGCTCGGCGGCAGCTACAGCACGCAGGTGCTGGACCCGATGTTCATGGAGCCCGAGGCGGGCCTGGCCTGGCTGGACCGTTCCGGCACCGGCACGCTGAACCTCGTGCTCGGCACCCAGGCCACCAACGGCGATGCGAGCGACAGCTGGACGATGTTCAGCAAGGACTGCCCCATAGCGGTCAAGACCGTGGTGCTGAACTCCTGCTACCCCGGTGGCGGCTTCGGCGGGCGTGACGTGTCCACCTTCCCGCCGCTGCTGGCCGTCACGGCCGCGCTGGCGGACGGACCCGTGCGCATCGCGCAGGACCGCTACGAGCAGTTCCAGGGCGGCCTGAAGCAGCTCGCCAGCAACATCACGCAGCGCATTGCCGTCGACGCGAAGACCGGCAAGTTCCTCGCCTTCGCGAGCAAGCAGGTGCTGCCTTCCGGCGGCCAGAACAACTACAGCCAGTTCGTCGCGATGCTGGCGGCCTACTGCGGCCTCAGCGGCTACGACATCAGGCAGGCCTACGTCGACGCCATCGCGCAGCCGAGCACCGGCGTCGTGGCCGGCTCCATGCGCGGCTTCGGCGGGCCGCAGGCGAGCTTTGCCGTCGAGACGCTGGTGGACGAGGTGGCCGTGGCGCTGAAGCGCGACCCCATCGAGCTGCGCGAACTCAACGCGCTGCGCGAGGGCGACCGCACCATCACCGGCGCGCCGCTGGAGCAGACCATGCGGTTGCACGAGATCTGCCGCCGTGCGCGCGGGCACGCGCTGTGGCGCGACCGCGAGGCGGTGAAGGCGCGCAAGGCGCGCGAGGGCATCCGCTACGGCGTCGGCTTCGCGCTCGCCAATCAGGCTTATGGCACCGGCAAGGACGGCGTCATGGCCGAGGTGGCGCTGGCGCCGGACGGGCGGCTGACTGTGCGCACCAACTGCGTGGACATGGGCAACGGCTCGGCCACGACGCTGGCCATCTCCACCGCCGGCTGGCTGGGCCGCAACGCGCACGACGTCGTCATGGGCGATGTCGGCAGCTTCAACGCGCTGGACCTGAACAGTGATCCCAAGGGCAACTGGAACGACCCGCGCTGGACGGCCGCGTTCTCGATGTCCAGCAGCGCGTGTCTCACGGCCTTCCACCAGGTCCACGTGACCGAGCAGGCCAGCCGCGTGCTGTTCGAGGCCGGCCTGCTGCCGGCGGCGGCGGCGCTCTGGGGCGTGCCGCTGGCGCAGGTCAGCGGCAAGACGCGCTGGGTCGGTGGTCATCTGGAGGCGCCGGGGTTCAAGGCCTTGCATCTGGCCGCGCTGGCCGCCAAGGTCCAGGAAGCCGGGCTGACGACCGCGGCCATGGTTCATGGCCTGTACGAAGCGGCCTGGGTGTCGGCCACCTACGCCGTGCCCACGGGGCCGGCGCTCAAGCTGCCCATCGACGGCCTGTCGCTGCGCGCGGGCGGCACGTCGGCGTGGACCTCGGTGCTGCGGCAGGACGTGGTGCCACCCAGGCCCGAGGCTGGGCTGTACGGCCGCAGCCTGTACGCGCCGTCGGGCGTGCTGGTGGCCGTGGAGATCGGGCCCGAGCACTTCGAGCCGCGCGTCGTCGCCGTCGAGCTGATGGTGGATGCCGGCAAGGTGCTGCAGCCCGACCTGCTGCTGGGCCAGGCCCAGGGCGGCGTGGCGATGGGCATCGGCTACGCGCTGCTGGAGAACCTGCCGCTGGAGGCGGGCGGAGCGGGCGACGGGCGCTGGAACCTGGACCGGTATCACGTGGCGTTGTCGGGCGATGTGCCGCTGGGACGGTTGAACATCACGACACTGCCTTCCGATGAGCCGACGGCCAAGGGCATTGCTGAGGCCGTGCTGTGCCCGATTGCACCGGCGATCGGGAATGCGATCGCGCACGCCACGGGAAAGCGGTTTCGGGCGTTGCCGATCACGGCGGCTGACATCGGGAGGGCCTTCGGATGAGTGGCTTCGTGCCTGCGCCCAGCCGGGAATTCGCCCCGGCGGGCGACCTTCTTTTTGAGCGACCAAAAAGAAGGCAAAAAGTCGCCCCTGCTCCGTCGCCCCTCGCTGCGCGAGGGGTTCCCTGCGATGCTCGCGACCCGATGCTCGCGCAGAACTCGCTTCGCTACGCTGCGCTCAGGCAGCTGCGCGAAGTCAGTCCACGCAGCGCGCTGCGCGCGCGCCTCGGGCCGCTGTGCTTCTCGGCTCCTCCAAAGGGGAGTGATGGAACAGCCAAACAGCCAACAGCCAAACCAGGAGGCCGGCTGGTGCCGGCTGTTGGGTATGCCCCCTTTAGCACCGCCGAGGAACGGAAGACCCGAGGCCCGCGTGCGCAGCACGCCTCGTCAACTGACTCGCGCCGCCTGTTTGAGCAGAGCGTAGCGGCGCGAGTTCGGCGCGGGGCCTCGGGTCTGAGTACCGCAGGGAACCCGCCGCGCAGCGGTGGGCGGTGCGGTCGGGGGGAGCTCTTTGCCTACTTTCTGGCGGTCCAGAAAGTAGGTCGGCCGCCGGGCCGAAATCCCGGCACCACTCTCGGCAAAAACCAACCCCAACGAGAGGCCTCCGAATGACCGACCTCGTCAAAGTCCAATTCCACGTCAACGGCAAACCCGTCGACGCCCAGGTCCCCACCGACCTCCCCCTCGTCGACTTCCTGCAGGAAGAACTGCGCCTCTCCGGCACCCGCCTGTGCTGCGGCATCGGTGTCTGCAAGGCCTGCACCGTCGCCGCGCGCCGCGTGCCCACCAGCCAGGCGCAACCGATGCTCGCCTGCTCCACGCCGGTGGCGCTGCTGCAGGGCCAGTCCATCACGACGGTGGAAGGCACTGGCAGCCCGGAAAAACCGAGTGCCATCCAGCAGGCCTTCCTCGACCACTTCGCCTTCCAGTGCGGCTACTGCACGCCCGGCTTCGTCATGGCGACGGAAATGCTCGTCGAGCGCCTGCGCGTGCAGCCGATTGCGCGCGAGCAGATCGACGCGGCCATCGAGGACGCCGTCGGCCAGCACATCTGCCGCTGCACCGGCTATGCCCGCTACCACCAGGCCATCCGTGCCGTCGTGCTGGCGGAGAAAGGGCTGGTGACCGCATGACACGCGCCCTCCTCTTGCTGCTGCTGGCCGGCACCGCCCAGGCCGAAACGCTGTTCGAGTACGGCCGCCAGTGCGCTGAACAGGTCACCGAGATTCCCGCGTTCAGCTGCATGGCCGGGCAGGAGATCCCCATCACCGTCGACGGCAAGCCCGTCCGGGCCGACACCGCGCCGGAGCGCTGCGACCGTCCGTCGCTGCTGCACCAGCCTGACGCCGTCAGCCAATGCGTGCCGGGCAGCCGCGCACTGGTGCTGCGCGACGACAAGACGGCGCAGATCAGCGCCATCTGCCGCAAGCAGCTGCCGCGGCCGGCCGGCAGCCCGTGGTTCGACGAGATCAACGTCGTCTCGCACAGCCTGAAGAACGGCAAGACCTGCTGGTTCACCGCCAAGGTCACCCCGCCGCCACCGTCCACGCCGGCCAGTGGCATCGACGGCCGCTGGGTGCCGTCGCCCAGCACGCTGACGCGCAAGCCCCAGCCTTCGAGCCCTGAGGGCCTGCAGCCCCTGCCGCCCGACAAGGTCTGGCAGACGCCGCAGCAGGTGGCCACCAGCAAGCCGGCCTGCATCCACTGCCACGACAGCGGGCCGTTCATGTATTCGCCCTACATCGCGCAGACGACGCAGCTGCCCGGCGACCCCTTCGGCTTCTACGAGCCCAAGGCCATCGGCGAAGACTTCAAGCGGGCCTGGGCCACGCTGCACGCCTTTGGCATCACGACGCGCGGCAACACCTGCACGGCCTGCCACCGCATGGGCAACATGAACTCATGCAATGTGGCAATGCAGCAGTCCACCGGCAACGCGGTTCAGGAGGGCGGTGACGAGTGGTCGAAGAAGTACCCGCAGTCGCACTGGATGAGCCCCGGCAACCTGCACAGCCGCGCGCAGTGGGACGAGCAGTTCAGCGAGAGCCTGAAGAAGCTGGCGGCGTGCTGCAAGGACCCGAAGGGGGCGGGGTGCAGGGTGGTGGAGTACGGCCGCAAGGACGCGCGGCGGTGAACGAGGCGGTGGTCGCCGAGGTGCTGCAGTCTAGAGGCTGCGTCATGCAGGCGTTTGAGCATCACGCCCACTTCTTTGGCAACTGGCGAGCGCGCTTCAGCCACGGCCAGCGCGGGTTCGAGGTCGTCAGCGACCATCGCGACGGCTGGATGGATATGTGGGAATACCCGCCCGATTGCACAGGCAGGCAGTTGCACGAACAACGGTCGCACACCTTCGACCAGGCCGACGAACTCGCCGTCCTCGCGAGCTGGCTCGACGAGACGCTTGTCCGCTAGCGTCTTAGCTCGTCAAGTCGCTATCCTGCTGCAAAGTTGCTGAGACCTTCGCTGAACTGCAGGTACTGGAACGGACTGGCCTCGAGCGCGTTCTTCAGCTCGGCGGTGACGAAGAAGTATTCGTCGTTCATCGTCAGGATGCGCATGCCTTCGAGGGGGATATCCCGTAAATCGTCTGGCCTGAAAAACTGGCTGACGACGATGCGGGAGTGCGTTCTATGCTCCTCGCCCGTTCCGCGATTGACGAGCACCGCTGGCTCGTAGCGTACGCGTTCTATCGGAAGACATTGCAGAAATTCGGCAAGACTGGATTCGACAAGCAGATGGCGATAGCCGGTCATTAGCGGAGCGATAGGCCCCTGCTTGATCAGCTGAAACCTGCCGTCAGCAAGCTCGTATAACCCGACGGCGGGCTCGGAACAGGTCAACAAAAAGGGCAACTGCACCGGCTACGTCTCAGCTCATCAAGTCATACGGCCCGCCCCGCTCCAGCGCCTTCTTGTACGCCGGCCGCGCGTGGATGCGCTCCAGAAACGCCTTGATCTTCGGGTAGCCGTCCATCGCCCCACCGCGCGCCGCGGCGGCTTCCAGCGGGAAGCTCATCTGCACGTCCGCGGCCGACATCTCCGCACCGGCAAACCACGGCCGCGCGGCCAGTTCGGCTTCGAGAAACTTCAACTGCGCGTCGATGTTGGGCTGCACGAAGCTGGTCAGCACCTTGTCGGCGATGCCCTTGGCGATGGGCTTCACGAAGAAGGGCATGGGTGCGCGCTTGATCTTGTTGAAGATCAGCTTCATCAGCAGCGGCGGCATCGCCGAGCCTTCGGCGAAGTGCATGAAGTAGCGGTAGTGCAGCAGGTCCTGCTCGCCCGTCGGCTTGAGCCGGCCCTGGCCGTACTTCTCCACCAGGTACTCCAGGATGGCGCCGCTCTCGGCCACCGTCAGCCCGCCGTCGGTGATGACCGGGCTCTTGCCCAGCGGATGCACGGCCTTGAGCTCGGGCGGTGCCAGCGAGGTCTTGGCATCGCGCTGGTAGTGCTTGATCTCGTAGGGCAGGCCCAGCTCTTCGAGCAGCCAGAGCACGCGCTGCGAGCGGGAGTTGTTGAGGTGGTGGACGGTGATCATGGCCGTGAGTTTAGGGACGGACCACCGCCCGGTGCCGTGGCAGTCAGAGCGCCATCATGGAACTCTTGTAGACGCCGCAGCCCACGTACAGGTCACCGGCCTTGACCACGTAGGACATCTTCTCCTGCGGCTTCTGGGTCTGCGGATGCGGCATGGTGTATTGCACCCAGCCCGGGCCTGCATCGGCCTGTTCGATGATGGCCCGCACCAGCCCGGCGCCGGCCGCGCCCGCCACGTCCTGCACGCGCTGGCCCACGCGGGCGGGGTTGCCGGCAAAGCCCAGGTAGCGGCCGTCGGCATCGAGGGCGAAGACGTACATGTCGCGGTCGAACAGGCCGCTGTCGGGTGCGTTGATGCGGCGCAGCAGCGCCTCGCGCCCGCCGCCCTCGCGGTGCAGGGCCAGCGTGCGGTCCACCAGCGCGCGGGCCTCGTCGGCCGTGCCCTGGGGCAGCTTGAACACGGCCACCGACTCGGTCAGCAGCTGGGCGCGGTTCTGCAGGTCGTTGGCCTGGGCCACGGCCTGCTCCACCATGGCGCCGTTGCGTTGCGTCAGCGTGTCGAGCTGGCGGATGGCGGTGGTGATCTCGGTGAGGCTGGCACTTTGCTCGGCGCTGGACGCGGAGATCTGCGACATGTGCTGGGCCACTGCACGGACGCCGCCGGCGATGGCCTCGATGCGGTTGCCGGCGGTGCGGATGAGCCCCACGCCGGCGTTGACCTGGTCCGAGGAGCTGGTGATGAGCTGGCGGATCTCCTTGGCCGATGCGGCCGAGCGCTGGGCCAGCGTGCGTACCTCCGACGCCACGACCGCGAAGCCGCGGCCGGCCTCGCCCGCGCGGGCCGCCTCGACAGCGGCGTTGAGCGCCAGGATGTTGGTCTGGAAGGCCAGCGAGTCGATGACGCCGACGATCTCGTCCATGCGCTTGGCGCCGGCGGCGATGGCCTCGATGGAGGCAATGGCGTCCTTCATGCCCGCAGCCCCCTGCTCGGCCGTCTCGCGCACCTGCTGGGCCGAAGCGTCGGAGGATTGCGCGGCCTCGGCGTTGACCTGCACGGTGGAGGCCAGCTCCTGCACGCTGGCCGAGGTCTCTTCCAGGTTGGCGGCCTGCTGCTCGGTGCGCTCCGACAGCGCCTGGTTGCCCTGCACCAGCTGGTCTCCCGAGCCCGACAGCAGGGCTGCGTTGCTGCGCACCGTGGCCACCATGAAGGCGATGTTGTGAACCATCACGGCCATGGCGCCGGACATGTCGGACAGCTCGTCGCGGCCGCGGAAGCGCACCAGGTGCTGCAGGTTGCCTTCGGCCGTGCTCTCCATGAAACGCAGCACCTGGCGCAGGTCGGCCAGGAAGCTGACCTGGAAGGCCAGCATCAGGTAGGTGAACAGCAGCATCACCAGGCCCGAGCCGCCGGCGACCAGCCAGGCCTTGCGCACCAGTTCGCCGCGCCGGGCCTGCAGCGTCTCGCGCATGGCGGTGTTGACGTCGTGCTGGTAGGCGCCCAGCACCTCGACGACGGCACCCGTGTCGGCGAAGTAGCGCTCGGCCTCGTCGGTGCGCATGCCGGTCTTGAAGCGCTGGCGGTGGTCCTGCACCAGCTGGTCCACCGCCGCGACGGCCTTGTCGAAGGTGGGCGTGGTGAAACCCTTCTCGGCCAGGATGCGCTGGCCTTGCCGCACGGTGCGCGTGTCGGAGGCGAGCTCGTCGACCAGCAGCCCCATGGTGGCGATGTCGGCGCCGTCGGCGCCCGGCGAGCTGAGGACAGTGGCGCCGCGCCCCCGCACGAGGCCCAGCTGGTCGCGCCAGCTCGGCAGCCGCATCACGGCCATGTCCATCAGCAGGTAGGTCAGCGGGTCGGGGTCGTAGAGCAGGTCGGAGCGTTCCGCCAGCTCGTAGGTCAGCCGTGACAGCTCCTCCACCAGCTCGCTGTGCAGGCTGAAGGCCGCGCCCACGGGCTGGCCCTCGAGCTTGCCGTACAGCTGACGCAGCCGGTCGCGCAGCGCGGGCCAGGCGGGCGGCGCGTCGGCACCGGCCGCCTGCATGGAGGCATCCAGGGCCACGATGGCCTTGTCGAGTTCGGCGCGCACGGCATCGCGGCGCGCCGCCAGCGAGTCGTCACCCAACAGCATCATGTTCGTCAGGCCCCGGTGGGACTGCAGGGCCCGCGTCAGCGTGTTGGACTGCTCGATCCAGCCAATGCCCTCCAGCTCGGTTGCCGTGAGGCGCAGGTCGTCCTGGTTGCGCAGCAGCATCATGGTGACGATGCTCACGAGCGGTACGGCCGCCAGGATGAACAGCAGCGTCAGCTTGGTGCCGAATCGCAGCTGCCGGACGGCCCACATGCCGGGGTTGAGCAACTCTTGAGCGCGCATGGATGACCTCCCAGAGTCTGCCAATGTGCCAGTGCTGCCCGGCAATTGCGCATCGATTGCAATCCGACCCGTGACCCAAATCACGTGAGATGGCCGGGTGGCGTCAGGCGGGCGCCGGCGGCGTCTCCTCCGGCGCCAGCAACTGCCCGAACAGCAGCTTCACTACCAGCAGCCCGACGCCTGCCGCTGCAACCAGCACCGCGTGCAGACCCCAGAACTGCGAACCCGGCAGCACGTCCAGCAGCCCAGCCAACCAGCCGACGAAGCTGTTGCCGAAGAACAGGTGCAGGTAGTAGATGCCGATCATCACGCCCTGCAGCCCGCGCGGCGCGGCGCGCGAGTACAGCGCCAGGCCTACCGGCATGATGTTGGCGAAGCCGATGTCGTTGACCAGCGTGTAGGCGAAGGTCCACAGGATGCTGATCTTGCCGCCGCCGGCTTCGATGGCCATGGCCGGGATCAGCAGCAGCGCCGGAGCACCGGCGGCGACGAAGCAGCCCAGCGCGATCTTCGTGACCTCGTCGGGCTCGCGGCGGCGCGTGGACCACCAGCGCCAGAAGGCGATGGAGCCCAGCATGGTCACGAAGCTCACCGTCGCGTCCACGGCCTGCAGCCAGGTCACGGGTACCTCGAAGCCGCCGACCGACATGTCCATGAACTTCTGCGACCACTGCGGGTAGGCGTTGTTGAACTGCTGGTTGCCGACGATGGACAGCATCAGCAGCGGCAGGATGGCCACCAGCAGCACCACCTGCAGCACGCCGCGGCGGCCGATGGGCGGGCGCGGCGCCGCCTCGGCGGTGGCCTGGCGCGGTGTCTCGGGTGGCAGGTAGCGCCGGCCGGACAGGTAGACCACCAGGCCGATCAGCATGCCCACGCCGGCGGCGCCGAAGCCCCAGTGCCAGCCCACGCGCTCGCCCAGCGTGCCGCAGACGATGGGCGCAGCGATGACGGCGATCTGCACCGCCAGCATGAAGATCTGGAAGGCGCTGGCGCGGCGCTTGTCGCCCGGCGCGTACAGGTCGCCTACCTGCGCGGCGATGTTGCCCTTGAAGCAGCCCACGCCCAGCAGCAGGCAGCCCAGCGCCGGCAGCAGCGCGGCCTCCAGCGCCATCAGGAAGTGGCCGGCCGACATCAGCAGCGCGCCGATGACGACCGTCTTCGTGCGGCCCAGCACGCGGTCGGCCAGCAGCCCGCCGAAGATGGGCGTGAGGTAGACGAAGCCGGTGTACAGGCCGAAGACGATGGAGGCCAGCTGCTGCGTCGAGCGCGGGCCGGTGATGCCTTCGATGAGGCGGCGGAACCCGTCCATGCCGGCCACGACGCCGACATGCTCGGGCATGAACAGGTAGTTGCTGAGATAGAGGATCAGCAGCGCCTGCATGCCGTAGTAGCTGAAGCGCTCCCACAGCTCGCAGAAGGACAGCCAGCCGAGGCCGGCAGGGTGGCCCAGGAAGGACCGGTCGTGGCGGGCGCGTGCGTCGCTTGTGGCGTCGGCGGCCGCCTTCAGGGTGGCGGAGGTCAAGGGGGTGTCCCGTCAGATTCGAAAGCCGCGACTGTCTCCTGCCGTGCCCGGGCTGGCAATTCGCAGTCGCCCGCGGGTGACGAGGGTCATGGTCCTGTCGGCTGAGCACCGTCCAAGTTCTGGTGCAATGCGCCGCATCAAGGGGAGATCGAATGGACGTCGAGAACACATCGGGCCAAGGTCCGGCGAGCCGCGTGCCACCGGAAATCCGGCGCTGGAACTGGGGTGCGTTCCTGCTGAACTGGATCTGGGGCATCGGCAACAACACGCTGGCGGCGTTGCTGGTGATGGTGCCGTTCGTGGGCCTGATCTGGATCTTCGTGCTGGGCGCCAAGGGCAGTGAATGGGCCTGGCGCAACAAGCGCTGGGAAAGCGTCGAGCAGTTCCACGCCACGCAGCGCCAGTGGGCTAAGTGGGGCGCCATCGTGTGGGGCGCCTCGCTGGCGGTTTTCGCACTGATCTTCGTGCTGGTCTTCGGCCTGCTGAAGGACTCCGAGGCCTACAAGATGGCGCAGGCCCGCCTCGCCGCAGACGCGCGCATCGTGGAGATCGTCGGCCAGCCGATGTCGACCGGCATTCCGATGGGCAGCATCCAGGTGTCCGGCCCTGACGGCTCGGCGCAGCTGTCCTTCAGCGTGGAAGGCCCCCGCGGCAAGGGCACGGCCTACGTCGCGGCGCGCAAGTCGCTGGGGCAATGGAAGATCGAGGGTCTGGCCTTCCAGGAAGACGACACGCAGCGGCGCATCGAGCTGGTACCAGACACGCATGGCGCCGATGTGGAGTCCGCCACGTGACCGCGTTGCCACGCATCCTCGTCACCGGCGGCACCGGCTACATCGCCGGCGTGCTGATCCGCCAGCTGCTGGCCGCGGGCTGGCAGGTCCACACCACCGTGCGCGACCTGGCGCGCGAGCCCGCGCTGCGCGGGCTGCTGGGCGTGGCGCCGGGTGACGAACAGCTGCGCTGCTTCCGGGCCGACCTGCTGCACGACGCCGGCTGGGCCGAGGCCGCGGCCGGCTGCAGCCACGTCGCCCATCTCGCGTCGCCGCTGCCGCCCGGCGTGCCGCGCGATGCCAACGAGCTCATCGTGCCCGCCCGCGACGGCGCGCTGCGGGCGCTGAAGGCTGCGCGGGATGCGGGCGCGCGGCGGGTCGTCATGACATCGTCCGTTGCCGCCATCGCCTACGGCCACGGTCCCGGCGAGCACCACTTCACCGAGCGCGACTGGACGCGGCTGGAGACGCCGGGCATCCCGGCCTATGTGCAGTCCAAGACCATCGCCGAGCGCGCCGCGCGCGACTGGGTGGCGCGCGAGGGCGGCGGGCTGGAGTTCTGCGCCGTGAACCCGTCCGTCGTGCTGGGCCCGGTGGCCAGCGCGGACTACTCGGCCAGCGTCTTCCTCGTGCAAAGCCTGCTGCAGGGCAAGCTGCCCGCCCTGCCGCGCATCGGCTTCGGCGTCGTGGACGTGCGCGACGTGGCCGAGCTGCACTGGCGCGCGCTCAACGCGCCCGGCATGGCCGGCGAACGCTTCATCGCCTGTGGCGGGTTCACGTGGCTGCGCGATGCCGCGGCGCTGCTGCGCGAGGAACTGGGCGACCAGGCGAGGCGGGTGCCGACGCGGCCATTGCCCGACTGGGCCGTGCGCCTGCTGGCGAAGGTCAGCCCGACCGTGCGTGCAGCGGCGAGCGAGCTGGGCGTCGTGCGGCACCAGGATTCGACGCATGCGCGCGACGTGCTGGGCTGGGTGCCACGGCCGCCGCGGGAGGCCATCCTGGCGTCGGCGCGGGACTTGATCGCGCTGGCACACGCCCCGGCCGGGCGGCCGGCGCGCTGATGCGGCGGCTGGCGCCCGTCAGCCCAGCCACTGGCGCAACCAGGCGTACACCTCGGCACTCGACAACAGGTCCAGGTGGCCCGTGTCGTGCACCAGGGCCTGGTGCTCCGGCTCGAACCCGAGGCCCAGCGCGCTGGTGACCGGCACCAGGCCGTCGCCCTGCAGCGATGCCTTCGCGCTCCCGCCGGCCGGGCCGACGCAGGCGGCAACGGCAAAGCAGCGGGCACCGCCCGGCAAGCCGATCCGGTCGGCTTCAGTCGTGCCATCGTCGCTGGCCGGACCTTTCAGGACGTTGCCCAGCCGGAAGTCGTTGATGCCAGCACTGCGCATCTGGCCCAGCCGGGCCAGCGGGGCCGCGTACAGAGCGCCGCCGAGCAGTGGGTCCACGCCATGACCCGTGGGGTCCGGCGCGCCGAGGTGCGGCGTGCCCAGGCAGACCAGATCGTCCACGCGCCCCGGCCAGCGCAGGCCGCCGCGCTGCATCAGCGGGCCGTGATGGATGGCGCTGCGCGCGACCAGGCCACCCATGCCGTGCCCGACCATCACCAGCCGTTCGACCGGCTGCGGCCAGGCGCTGTACAGCCCCTCCATCAAGGGCGCCAGGATTCGGCCGTTGGTCGAGACGCTCAGGCCGCTGTTGTAGTGCAGGTAGACAGGCGTGTAGCCCAGCTCACGCGCGAGCGCCTCGCCATGGTCGTGCCCGGCGCGCTGCCATTGGAGGTCGTTCAGGCACAGGTCGTGCAGCAGCACCAGCAGCTTTGGCGTCGTTCCGCCCGGGCGCGAGCGCAGCGCATGGCGCTCCAGCGGCAGCGGGCGGCCGGCATGGCGGAATTGCATGGCAATGGCCAGCGGGTGGTCCGTCGTCGCGAGATGGTCGCCCAGCACGCCGTTGAGCGCCGCCAGCGTGGCCTCCCGCTCCGGGCTCGGGGCCTGGCGCGCATCGGGGCCAGCCAGGGCCGGCGCCAGCCAGCCCAGCAGGGCTTCGGCGCTGTCGTCCGCGTTGCGTGTCGCGCCGTGCTCGTGCGGCGCGGTGGCGCCCGGCCCCGGCTGCTGCGGGAGGCTGCTGACGCGGGTATGTATCGCCTCGACGAGGCTGGCCAGGCCAGCCACGGTGTCGGCCGTGAGATGCGCGGCACCGCGCAGGTCGGCGGCTTGCAGAAGAGGTTGCGTCATGGTCGGGCAGGGCTCTCGCCGGTGGTCAGGGTCATCAGCACGTCGGCGTACCAGGCGCAGTTCAGGCCCAGTGATTCGTCCAGTACGGCGTCGCGCGTCGCCATGTCCATGCGGCTGGAGTGCACGCCCAGCAGGCACCAGCGCGGCCGGGCCGGCGTGGCCGGGTCGACCCGCGTCAGCACCGGCGAGCCGCTGCAGCCCCGGTGCATGCGCCCATCGGTCAGAAAGTAGCCCAGCCCCTGGAAGCGGATGCCGTAGCAGGAGGCGACGCTGGCCTGCCGCACGACGGGCAGGTGATGCACCGTGTCGAAGAACCCCAGCGGGAATGCCGGGATGGCGAGTCGGTCGCCGACCTCGAACAGGTCGAATCCGACCGCCAGGTGCTGGGGCCCGAAGGCGCACACCACGCAGTGGGTCGGCATCGCCGCCCGGTCGATCTCCAGCAGCGCGACGTCGATCTCGCCGCCGCTGTCCTGAGCCTGGCGCCACACGGCCACGCCGTCACGGTGCAGCAGGATCGACAGCCGGCTCACCTGCGTCAGGTCACTGGCGTCGGTGTGAAGCTCGATCTCGATGCGATCCGGCGCATGCTGGGTGGGAGCGTCGAACAGCACATGGCGGCTGGTGACGAGGTAAAGCCGGCCATCGCGCTCGAAGAAGAAGCCGCTGGCGGCCGTCAGCGCCGTGTTGCCGGAGAAGGTCAGCACCCGTGTCACGCCGAAAAGGGCTTCGTCCTGGGTGCGCTCGTTGGCGGCGGTGCCGGGGCGGGTCAGCAACGCCACGGGCAGCTGCCGCGAGCCGTGCCCGCGCTCCCAGGCGTCGCGCCGGTCGGACCACACCTGCTCGGTCTCACCGGTGGCGCCGGGCTGGTTGACGGCATCGAGCATCGGGTTCGACGCCAGCGACTCGCCGCGCGCTGCCGACTTGGCGCCTTGGCGCTGCAGTTCGGCGTGCTCTGCGGAAACGGTCGCAACGGGCGTGTTGTCCGGCTGCTCGCTGGCGGCAGCCGGAGCCGCATCAGCGATGGGGGTATCGGATCGGGACGACATGGGACAACTCCTCTCAAGGACTTGTCCCGACAAGGGCGACGCTTCCGCCGGTGGCGCTTCAAGCTAGCCAGTGCGGGGCGGTGTCACTGCAGCGTGCCCCGGTAAGCGGCTAATGTACTGCCAGGCCCTGCGGCACGCCTGCCGGGCGCTCACCGCCCGCGCCGCTGCCACAACGCCTTCTTCCCCTTCAACTGCCGCTCGATGCCGTCGTTGAGCCGGCCGCGCAGGTCGATGACCTCCTCCACGTAGCCGAACACGCCGGGGAAGCGCAGGTCCAGCCACAGCCACAGCGTGCAGATGCGCAGTGCCTGCTCCATGCGGTCCAGGCGGCTGTGCTGGTCGACGTCGTCGAGGAAGTAGGGCTCGCCGGCCTTGCCGGTGCGCGCGTGGTTGGCGGCCCAGCTGCCGTACTGCTCCACCAGCATCGGCAGCCGCGAGTCCACCGGCGCCTGCGCGTAGCGGAAGCGCTCCTGCAGCGGCAGCGCGCCGGCGTTGCGGTCCAGCATCTCGGCCAGCTCCAGCATCTGCTCCAGCTCGGCCACGGCGAAGTGGGCGTCGTCCAGGCGCAGCTGCTGCATGAAGATGTTCAGCACGGCGTGCAGCTTGTCCTCACCCAGGCGCTTGGAGATGGTGTGCACATGGCGCCAGTTCGGCGCCACCGGGCACTTGAAGTCGCGCGGCGCGCGTGGCTCCTTGGGCAGCAACTGGCGCAGCGTCTTCATCGCGTCGGCCTCGGCTTCCTTCAGCACGCTGACGAAACCCTCGTCGTGCATGCCGTAGCGGCCCGCGCGGCCGGCGATCTGGTGCACCTCGCTGACGGAGAGCTCCCGGTCGCCGACGCCGTCGAACTTGGTCAGCGTCGAGAACAGCACGCGGCGGATGGGCAGGTTCAGGCCCATGCCGATGGCGTCGGTGGCCACCAGCACGTCGCTCGCGCCGACGGCGAAGCGCTCGGCCTCGCGGCGGCGCACCTCGGGCGGCAGCGCGCCGTAGATGACGCTGACGGCGCGGCCGTCCTGCGCGATCTGGTCGCGCAGCATCAGCACGTCGCGGCGGCTGAAGGCCACCACCGCATCGCCCGACTGCAGGTGCGTCATCGGCACCGGCGCAGGCATCAGCTGCACCTGCTGCTTGCGCTCGAACACGCGGATCTCGGGCTTCTCGCCGCACAGCAGCAGCAGGCGCTCGATGGCGGGCGCCGCGTAGGCGGACGCGATGATGATGACCTCGCGCGCGGGCACGCCGACGATGGCCTGCGTCCACGCCCAGCCGCGCGAGTCGTCGAAGATCATCTGCGCCTCGTCGATGACGGCCACGTCGATCTCGTCGCGCGTGTTGACCATCTCGATGGTGCTGGACACCACGCGCGCATCCGCCGCCGGCACGTTCTCCTCGCCGGTCAGCAGCGAGCACGGCACGCCGCGGCCCACCAGCCGGTCGCGGCCTTCCAGCGCCAGCAGCCGCAGCGGCGCGAGGTAGGCGCCGTCCAGCGCCTGCGCCAGCCGCTCGAAGGCGGCATACGTCTTGCCGCTGTTGGGCGGGCCGAGGTACAGCGTGACCTTGCGGCCCAACTTGCGCGCGGAGTCGAAGCTGTCCGGGTAGCCCTGGAAAGCCAGCTCGCGCCCGAGGCTGGCCAGCGTGTCCTGCTCCTCGACCTGCTGTTCCCAGCGGTCCTGCGCGCGCGTCAGCGCGGCCTTCAGGTCGCCGAACGGCATCGGCACGCCGCACTCGGCCTGCAGGCGCGGCAGCAGCGAAGCCAGCTGCGCCTCGTTGCCGAAGGCCTCGCTGCGTGCGACGAGGTGGTTCAGGTGCAGCGCCAGCTCGGCGGTGTACGAATACTCGGGCGCCTGGCCCAGCGCGTGCCGCAGCGCGGCCTGGTCGCCGTCGCGGAAGAAGGCCCAGACGGGCTCCTCCGGCACCGGCACGCGGTGCGACAGGTCGATGCGCCAGCCGGCGTGCGCCAGCGTGATCGGGTGGATGCACAGCCGCGTGAACACCAGGCCTTCGCGGCGCAGGCCCAGGCTTTCGAGCTGGTGCAGCCGCTGCTGCATCAGCGGGCGCAGCGTGTTGGCCAGTGGCGTGGCGTCCAGCTGAGCGATGGCGACGGCGACGTGCTGCGGCAGCAGCCAGCGACTCGGCCGGCCACCGCCGGCGGCCTTGGAGACCTGGATGCAGCCCAGACGGTCCAGTGCGTCGTCGCTGCCGTCGTCGAGGTCGGCCGGCACCAGCACCTGGGGCAGCGCGTGCGCGGCCTGACGGATGCGGGCCCAGTCTTCGGGCGCGAGACCTGCCGGCAGGCGCGCGGCGTGACGGGGTTGGGGCAGGGGGAAGGCCGGTGCGGGCGGCCGGGCCGGCTTGGCGGCTTGGGGGGACGGAGGGACTTCGGAATTCACGGCGGAAGTGGAACACAGGCGCGTCGGCGCCTGCCCGCCGGCCCGGGCAGCCTCAGCGCAGGGATCGCCCGCCGGCGCGGTTCAGCAAGGTCGTGAGGTGCTTGCACACGTTCTCGCCGGTCGTCGTCAGGCGCAGCGTGCCGCCCTGCCATTCGAGCCAGTGCAAGGCCACGTAGTCGTCGATGTAGTCCTCGGGGATCTCGCCCGCGCGCCGCTGCTTGAGCAGGTCGACGGTGGGTAGCAACCGGTCACGGAGCACGTCGCGTCGCGTTGCAGCGGGGGACGAGGCGGATGAGGTCATCGAGATCTCCGGAAAGGATCAACGCGGACGGGGCTTCGTGCCGGAGTGGAACACAGGTGGGGGGAAGGTTGATGTCAGGGGTGCGAAATCGGCGTGGCGGCGCCCGGGTAGGTTGGGGTGAACGGAGTGAACCCCACCGAACCGTGCCGGCCCGACGTTGGGGTTCGCGGGCTCACCCCAACCTACCGAGCTGGCACCAACCCAGGCGAATAAAGCCGCTGCTGCATAGAAAGCGCCGAAGAGCCCTCCCGCCAGAGCCTCTGTACGCGAAAGCTCGAAGGTCTCCACCGCTCGTCCCTGTTGCGTTTGGACGAGTACGTAGAGCAACCATGCAGCAAGTTGCGCCACAAAGACTCCGGCAAGCCAAGGCGGGAAACCGTCACGCTTCGTGATAAGCAGGTAGACGCAGAAGGCCCTCCAAATCCATTCGATGATGGAAAAGACAGTGACTGTTGCGGCGTGCAGCTTTCCTGATCGAATCAAGCAGCAATCCAGCACCTGCGCAGCGCCGATTGCCAAGGCGCAGAGCATCAACGGCGATTCAAGCGCCATTTGTTTGGTGCTGGTGTTGAGGTGAAATCACAAGGCCTTCGGCCTCGTCGCATCCGACGGACTCGCGATCCACCCCTGCAGCTCCGCCGCCCGCGCATGCTTGGGCGCCAGTTCCAGGAAGGTCTTGTAGGCCGCCATGGCCTTGGTGTCGTCGCCGGCCTGCAGGCGCGCGTCGCCCAGGTTGAGCCAAGCCAGCGAGCGGCTCGCGTCCATGTCGACTGCCTTCTCGAACCAGCCGGCCGCATCGCTGAACTTGCCGCGGCGATACAGCACGAAGCCGAGGTTGTTGGCCGCCAGCGCGAACTTCGGCTGCAACGTCAAAGCCTCCTTGAACGCGGCCTCGGCCTCGTCGTAGCGGCGCTCGCGGTAGAGCTGCAGGCCGCGGTCGTTGGCGCGTTGGGCGGTCACACGGGCGCTGGCGTCGACACGGGCCGTCGGCGCGGCCAGCGCCTGGTCCTTGCCGTCCAGCCCTTTGATCGTCACCTGCACGGCGCTCGCCGCGCCACTCGCGGCCGACGGCTGGCGGCCGGCGGTGCTGGCTTCGTCGACCTTCAACGCGAGCTGGCTGGCCTTGTCGTCCAGCTGCGCCACGGCGCCGCTGAGCGCGGGCTCGGCCGACTGCGGCAGCTCGAAGACGAACTCGCCGCCTTCGCTGCCCGGCAGGCTGCCGAAGGCCGGCGTCTGGTGCGCGATGGCCGACACGGCCGGCGCCACGTAGGCGGCCAGCTCGGTGGCGGTGATGAGGCCGTCGCCGTTCAGGTCGGCCTTGCCGCTCAGCGCCTGCAGCAGCGTCCACGTGAAGACGGAATGGCCGCCGGGGCCGTCGTCGGCCACCTGCTGGTCGGCGCCGCCGGCGGTCATCATCTGGCGGCCGATGCGGCGCGCGTTGGTGCGGGCGAAGTTGCTGTCCGCCGCAGCGCTGCCGCCGCGCGTCAGGCCCAGCCCCGAGTAGCAGGCGTCGATGACGAACAGCGCGTGCTTGGCCGTGATGGCCTCGGCCACCTCCTGCAGCTGCGGCATCGCGATGGCGTCGGCCTGCAGGTCGTTGAGGCCCGCGTCCACCGGCACGATGTAGCCCACCTCGCGGCCGCTGGGCAGCTGGCGCGTGCTGCCGTGGCCGGCGAAGAAGACGAACACGCGGTCGTCGCGCTTGACGCGCTTGGGGTCGCCGAAGCGTTCGTTCAGCGCCTTCAGGATGTTGGCACGCGTGGCGTCGGCATCGGTCAGCAGCGTGACGTGGTCGGCCGCGAAGCCGAAGCGCGTGACCAGCGTGTCGCGCATGGCCTGGGCGTCGCGCACCGCGTGCGACAGCTTGGGCCAGGCCGTGTAGCTGTTGATGCCGATAACCAGCGCATGGCTCTCGCGGTACAGCTCGCCCGGCGCGGGGGGCGGCGCGGCGGCGGTCTTGTCGCTGGTGACGACGAACTGGCCGTTCTGGTAGCTCGCGAAGCGCCAGCCGTCGGCAGCCAGCTGCGCCAGCACCAGCGGCAGCGCCTGCACGGTGCGGGCGTGGATGTCGTGGAACAGCACGATGCCGCGCTGCTGCTTGTCCAGCTCGTCCAGCACGCGCGCGGCGATGCTCTTGGGGATGGGGTCGCTCCAGTCCAGCGAGTCGACGTTCCACATCATCGAGCGCAGCTTCAGTGCCTCGATGGTGCTCAGAGCGCCGTCGTTGCGCGCGCCGTACGGGAAGCGAAACAAGGCGTCGCCGTTGCGACCCGCCGCATCCAGCAGCGCCTCCGTGTTGGCGGCTTCTTCCTTGACCTTCACCAGCTCGAACTTGCTCATCAGCCCGTGCGTGAAGCTGTGGTTGGCGATCTGGTGGCCGGCGGCCAGCACGCGCTTGGCGACGGCGCTGCCGTTGCCCGGCAGCGGCTTGCCGTCGGGGCCGACCTTGCCGAGGTTCTGGCCCAGCTCGAAGAACACGGCCGGCGCGTTGTAGCGCTTCAGGATCTCCAGGATCTCGTCGGTGTAGCGCGCGTGCGGGCCGTCATCGAAGGTCAGCAGCACGGTCTTGGGCGGCAGCTTGTCGCCGAAGACCTCGCGGTCCTTGGCGGCGACACCACGCATCGCGCCTGACGCGGCGGACGCCGGCGGCTCGGGCGCCAGGTCGGCGGCAGCCGGCAACTGCGCGCCGTACTGCTTCATGATGGCCTCGCGCGTGTGCAGGCTTTTCAGCTTGGCAATGTAGTCGGCCCACTTCTCGCGCTTGAGCTCGATGCCGCGCTTGGCGAAGCCGCCGAACACCTCCTTCAGCTCCTGCTCGTAGGCCTTCTCCACCTCGGCCAGCGTGTCGAGGTCGTCCTGTGCACGGCGCGAGAGCTTGATGCCGTCCAGCGTCTGGGCGCTCTTGAGCCCCGTGGCGAGCTGGGCCAGCACCTCCTTGAAGGCCAGGCGGTCGGCGTCGAACCAGTCAGGCAGGCTCTCGATGCGTGTGAGCAGCGCCGTCGTCGCGTCCAGCGCCTCGGGCTTCAGTGCTGCGTCGGCCAGCTGCTGCTGGCGTTGCAGCAGCTCGTGGAAGAGCTGCTGGCCCAGCGCCTGCACCTCGCGGCGCTGGGCGGCCGGCAGCGCGGCCTCGCCGTCCATCAGCACGACGATCTGGCGGTGCAGCGTCAGCAGCCCGTCGGCCTGCGTGCGCAGCTGCGTCGTCGCGTTGGCGTCCTGCGGGGCGGAGGCCGCGGGCAGGGCGGCGGGAACATCGTTGACGCGCTGGCAGGCGGCCAGTGCGAGGGCGGCGGTCAGCAGCAGGGCGGTCGGGGCGTGGCGCAGGACGGGCATGGTCAGGGTGGGGCCGAGGACGGGCGTGATTGTGCTGCCCGTCATCTGCGCGCTTGCCGGCATTCGTTACTTCGAGTATTCTGGAAATATGGATGAACAAGACGTCGTCAAAGCCCTGGCCGCGCTGGCCCAGCCGGTGCGGCTGAAGGTCTTCCGTGCGCTGGTCGTCACGGGCGAAGCCGGGCTCACGCCCGGCACCATGGCCGAGGGGCTGGACATCCCGGCCAACACGCTGTCCTTCCACCTGAAGGAGCTGGTCAACGCCGGCCTCGTGACGCAGGAGCGGTCCAGCCGCAACCTCATCTACCGCGCCGCCTATCCGCGCATGAACGCGCTGCTGGGCTACCTGACCGAGAACTGCTGCCAGGGTGCTGCCTGCGCAGTGCCCGCCTCTTCATCTTCCTGCTGCTGAACAAGGAGTTCCCATGAAGCGCTTTCACGTGCATGCCCATGTCGAGGATCTGCAGGCCAGCGTGGCCTTCTACGCCAAGCTCTTCGGCGCGGCGCCCACGCGGCTGGAGAGCGATTACGCCAAGTGGATGCTGGACGACCCGCGCATCAACTTCGCGATCTCCACGCGCGGCGGCAAGCCGGGGGTGGACCACCTCGGCATCCAGGCCGACACGGCCGAAGAGCTGGCCGAGCTGAAGGCCCGCGCCCGCGCGGCGGATGCGCCGGTGCTGGACGAGGGCGCCACGACCTGCTGCTACGCGCAGAGCGAGAAGCACTGGGTCACCGACCCGCAGGGCATCGCCTGGGAACACTTCCAGACGCTGGCCGACATCCCCACCTTCAGCGCCAGCCAGGCCACCGCGCCGCAGGCGGCCTCGGCCTGCTGCCCCGGCGATGCGCCGCGCGGCAAGCCGGTCGGCATCGCCGTCAAGCCCGCGTCGAACTGCTGCTGACCCATGACCACGCACGTTCTCATCCTCTGCACCCACAACTCGGCCCGCAGCGTGCTGGCCGAGGGCATGCTCAACCACTGGGCCGCCAGGCTCGGCGTCGACGTGCGCGCCCACAGCGCCGGCAGCGCGCCCAGTGGCCGCATCAACCCCTTCGCGCTGGAGGCGCTGCGGAGCGCCGGCGTCGACACTGCGGGTGTGCGCAGCAAGAGCTGGGACGAGTTCACGACGCCCGACGCGCCGCCGCTGTCCATCGTCATCACGGTCTGCGACAGCGCCGCGGCCGAGAGTTGCCCCGTCTTCTTCGGGGACGGCAACCAGCCGGTCAAGGTGCATTGGGGCTACCCCGATCCGTCCAACGCCGACGGCGGCGACGAAGGCAAGCGCCGCGCGTTCGAGCTGACCCGCCAGGCCATCGGCTATCGCATGCTGCAGCTTCTGGGGCTGCCCCTGGCCACGCTGAGCCGGGCCGAGCAGCAGCAGCAGCTCACCGCCATCGCGGCGTCCTGACGATGGCCCTGCCCCGTCGCCTGCTGGCCGAGTGCCTCGGCACGGCCTTGCTGCTGGCCGTGGTCATCGGCTCCGGCGTCATGGCCGAGCGCCTGTCGGGCGGCAATGTCGCCGTCGCGCTGCTGGCCAACACCCTGGCCACGGTGGGTGGCCTGTACGTGCTGATCGAGGTGTTCGGGCCGGTCAGCGGCGCGCATTTCAACCCGGCGGTGTCGCTGACCCTGGCCGTGCGCGGCGAGCTGTCTGCCGCCGCGCTGGGGCTTTACGTCGCCGCCCAGTTGCTGGGCGCGGTGCTGGGGGCCTGGCTGGCCCACGCGATGTTCGACATGAGCCTGCTTCAGTTCTCCACCAGGCCGCGCGGCGGCACGGGGCAGTGGATCGCCGAAGCCGTGGCCACGTTCGGCCTGCTGCTCGTCATCCTGCGCGCGCCGCCCTCCCGGGTGGCGGCGATGGTGGCGGCCTACATCGGTGCGGCCTACTGGTTCACGGCTTCCACGTCGTTTGCCAACCCGGCCGCCGCCTTCGGCCGCATGTTCAGCGACAGCTTCGCCGGCATCGCGCCAGCCAGCGTGCCGGGCTTCATCGCGGCCGAGCTGGCCGGTGCTGCGTTGGCGCTGTGGGTGCATCGTGGTCTTGGGGCAGACTCGCGAGATGGCTGACATCACCCTCTTCCACAACCCCAGGTGCGGCACGTCGCGCAACGTACTGGCGCTGATCCGCCACGCCGGCCTGGAGCCGCGCGTCGTCGAGTACCTGAAGACGCCGCCGAGCCGCGACGAGCTCCGCGCGCTGGCCGCGGCCACCGGCCAGCCGCTGCGCACGCTGCTGCGCGACAAGGAGGCCGTGTTCGCCGAACTGGGCCTGGCCGACCCGGGCTTGAGCGACGACGCGCTGCTGGACGCCATCGAGCAGCATCCCATCCTGCTGAACCGCCCCATCGTCATGACGCCGCTGGGCACGGCGCTGTGCCGGCCGTCGGAGGCGGTGCTGGAGCTGCTGCCGGTCGGTCCGCTGCCGCCGTTCACGAAGAGTGACGGCGAGGTCGTGGTGGACCATGGCCGGCGGCGCGGCTGACCATGCGCCGGCTCCGCTACAACTGCGCCGCCACGCTGGACGGCTTCATCGCCACGGCCGACGGCGGCTACGACTGGATCGTCGATGACGCGAGCATCGACTTCGGCGCGCTGTTTGCCGAGTTCGACACCTTCGTCATGGGCCGCAAGACCTACGAGGTCATGCAGGCCCAGGGCGACGCGAATCCGCTGCGCGGCAGACGCGTCGTCGTGGCGTCGCGCACGCTGGCGGCGGCGGACCACCCGGACGTGACGCTGGTGCGCGACGACATGGCCGGCCACATCGCCGCGCTGAAGGCCGAGGCGGGCGGGCGCGACATCTGGCTGTTCGGCGGCGGCGACCTGGCCGGCCAACTGCTCGAAGCCGGGCTGGTGGACCGCGTCGAGGTCGCGCTGATGCCGGTGCTGCTGCGCGACGGCATTCCACTGCTGCCGCCAGGGCCGCGGCAGCGGCTGAGCCTTGTGTCGGCGACCTCGCTGGCCAGCGGCATCCAGATGCTGGTCTACGACGTGCTGCGCTGAGGCCGGCCTCAGACGATGCCGCCGTTGGCGCGCAGCGTCTGCCCGTTGATCCACGCGCCCTGCGGCCCGACCAGCAGGCTGACGACGTTGGCGATGTCCTCGGGCTGGCCCAGCCGCTCCAGCGGCGCCATCTTCGCGAGCTGCTCGACGCGTTCCGGGGTCTTGCCGTCCAGGAACAGCGCCGTCGCCGTGGGGCCGGGCGCCACCGCGTTGACGGTGATGTTCCGGCCGCGCAGTTCCTTGGCCAGGATGTTGGTCATCGTCTCGATGGCGCTCTTGGTCGCCGCGTAGACGGCGTAGCCTGGCAGCGCCAGGCCGATGACGCTGGTCGAGCAGTTGACGATGCGGCCGCCAGATCGCAGCCGCTTCGCCGCCTCGCGCATCGCGAGGAAGCTGCCCTTCACGTTGATATCGAACAGGCGGTCGAAGGTCGCGTCGGACGTGTCGGCCAGGTGCGGCAGCTCACCCGCCATCGCACCGGCGTTGTTGACGAGCACGTCGACGCCGCCGAAGGCCTCCGTCGCGGCGTCGAAGAGGAGCCGGGCGGCGTTCGCGTCGGCCACGTCGGCCTGCACCGCGATGGCGCGGCCGCCGCGGCCGGTGATGGCGGCGACGACCTTTTCGACCTCGGCGCGGCTGCCGGCGTAGTTGACGACGACGGCATGGCCGTCCGCCGCCAGCCGCTGCGCAATGGCCGCGCCGATGCCGCGCGAGGCGCCGGTGACGATGGCGACGGGGGAGGAAGAGGCGTGGGTCTGGGTCATGACAGGGCTCCGGTTCGGTGGGGTGAAGTCACTGTATTGATCGCCCCTAGTCGGATAAACAGGCTGTCCAACACATCACAATCCATTCCGTCTAAACAATCGGAGCTGCCATGGACCGACTTGACGCGATGCGCCTGTTCATCCGCATCGTCGACCTGGCCAGCTTCACGAAGGCGGCGGACGAGTTGCAGCTGCCGCGCGCCTCGGTCAGCCTGGCCATGCAGCAGCTGGAGGCCCGGCTGGGCGTGCGGCTGCTGAACCGCACGACGCGCCACGTCAGCCCCACGCCGGACGGCGAGGCCTATCACGCGCGCTGCCAGCAGATCCTGCAGGACGTGGGCGAGGCCGAGGACCTGTTCCGCAGCACCCAGCTGCAGCCCCGCGGCCGGCTGCGCGTGGACATGCAGGGCAACCAGGCGCAACGCTTCGTGCTGCCCTTCCTTGGCGACTTCCATGCCCGCTACCCGGACATCGAGCTGGAAATCGGCCTCGGCGACCGCCTGGTGGACCTGGTGCGCGAAGGCGTGGACTGCGTGCTGCGCTCGGGCGAGCCGCGTGACTCGTCCATGGTGGGCCGGCGCGTCGCGCAACTGCGCCAGGTCACCTGCGCCAGCCGCGGCTACATCGACCGCCGCGGCCTGCCCGCCACGCTGGCCGAGTTCGCGACGCACCAGGCCGTCAACTACGTCGGCAGCAGCGGCCGCGTGCTGCCGTTCGACTTCGTCGTCGACGGCCAGCCCACCAGCCTGACGCTGGCGGGCCCGGTCACCGTCAGCAGCGCGTCGGCCTACGGCGCCTGCTGCCTCGCGGGCCTTGGTTTCATCCAGGCGCCGCGCTACAACTTCGAGGCGTCACTGGCCAGCGGCGAGCTGGTCGAGGTCTTCCCTGACTGGCAGCCTGCGCCAATGCCGGTCTACGTGCTGTACCCGCACGCGCGGCAGCTGTCGTCGCGGGTGCGGGTGTTTGTGGACTGGGTGGCGGAGAGGATGGCGGCGGCGAGCTGAGCCGCGAGAGCACTGCCCAATCGCGCCGGCAGGTTCAGTCCAGCGGCCAGGGCACGCCCTTGGGCATCTTGCCCGGGTCGTCCGGCTCGGCCGGCTTCACGCGCTTGCCGGCGGGCTTGTCCGCCGCCCGCCACCACGGCGCAGCCCGCTCGCCGTGCGATGGCTCCACGGCCTCGCCCAGCCGCGGCATCAGCAGCTGAGCGCCCTGCTTCGGACCGAGCTCCAGCAGCGTCTCGGCCGGCTGGTCCCAATCGTGCAGCGCCAGCGAAAACGTGCCCCAGTGCACCGGCAGGAAGGCGCCGCCGCCGAGGTACTGCAGCGCCTTCAGCGCGTTCTCCGGCCCGAGGTGGATGTCGCCCCACGACGGGTGGAAGGCGCCGACCTCCAGCATGACGAGGTCGAAGGGCCCGAGGCGCTCACGGATGGCCGTGTACTCGCTCGTCAGGCCGGTGTCGCCGCTGAAGAACACGCGGTGCTTCGGCGACTCGATGACGATGGACGACCACAGCGTCGCGTTGCGGTCGTTCAGCGAGCGGCCCGAGAAGTGCTGCGACGGCGCCGCGTGGATGCGCAGCTCGGCCGCGGGGTGCTGCCAGTGCTCCCACCAGTCCAGCTCGACGATGCGCTCGGCCGGCACGCCCCAGGCCTGCAGGTGCGCCCCCACGCCCAGCGACGTGATGAAGGGCACGTCCTGCAGCGTCACCAGTTCCTTGATGGTGCCGATGTCGAGGTGGTCGTAGTGGTCGTGCGAGATGACGACGGCGTCCAGCGGGGGCAGCGCCTTCAGCGTGAGCGGCACGGGCTGGAAGCGCTTGGGCCCGGCCAGCTGCGACGGCGACGCGCGCTTGCCCCAGACCGGGTCGGTCAGCACGCGCAGCCCGTCGATCTCGATCATCACCGTGGAATGGCCCAGCCACGTCGCCCGCAGGCCGCTGCCGGCGGGCTTGAGCCAGGCGTCCAGCGGGTTGACCGACGGCAGTGGGCCGGCCGGCGTGCGGCGGCCTTCGGCGCACAGGAAGTCGGACAGCGACGGCCGCTCGGTACGGTCCCGCAGGCCCGGCTGGATGGGATGGACGTTGTGGAAGCCTTCGCCGCTGTCGGTGACGCGGTAGCGCGGCGACGCCCGCATGCGTTCGAGGCGGAGGCCGGTGGCGCGTTTGCCGAGGGATTTCATCGGGGAGCCGAAGCAGCTGCAAGACCAGCCGATGTGGCGGCGCCAGCCAGCGTTTCAAGCCCATGCGCCGCCCGCGCCTTCAAACACTGCGCGTCGCCCGGCTGCACGCCGCGACAGGTGCTGGAGCGCTGCTCGTAGATGCCGCAGCCGACCGACCGCCCCACCTCGCCCTGCAGCGCGACGCAGCGCACCGGCCGCGCCTCGGTACCGGCCATACAGCGGTGCAGCGCGCCGACCGGCCGCGTCAGCGCCACGGGCACCGTGCCGCCGGGCGCGTCGTCGGCTTCGGCCCAGTAGAAGGACACGCGGAAGACGGCGCAGCAGGCGCCGCAGCGCTGGCAGTCGAATTCGTCGTCCATCGGGGGTGTCATGCGGTCGCGGCGGGTGAAGGTGAACAGCCAGGTTGCCGGGCCGGCGCTGAGCCCGGGCCTGCCTACACTGGATCTTCCGTCCGCCGGAGTTTCCACGATGTCCATGAGCGCCAAGTCCCTGCTGCCCGGCCTGCTGGCCTGCGTGCTGCTGCCACTGACCGCCGTCGCCGGCGACCTCGAGGTGCTGCACCGCTACACCCTCGGCGGCGAAGGTGGCTGGGACTACCTGAGCTATGACGCGCCGTCGCATCGCCTCTTCATCTCCCGCGGCCAGCATGTGCAGGTGGTGGACCCACGCAGCGGCAACGTCGTCGGCGACATCCCCGACACACCGGGCGTGCATGGCATTGCGCTGGCGCCCGAGCTGGACAAGGGCTTCACCAGCAACGGCCGCGACAACTCGGTCAGCGTCTTCACCGTCAGCAGCCTGAAGACGACGGGCAGGATCGCGACGCCGCTGGGCCAGAACCCCGACTTCATCGCCTACGACGAGAGCACCCGGCAAGTGCTGGCCTTCAACGGCCGCAGCCACAACGCCAGCGTCATCGACGCGGTGGGCGAGAAGCTGGTGGCGACCATTGCCCTCGCCGGCAAGCCCGAGGCCGCCGTGCCGGATGGGCGCGGCACCGTCTTCGTCGACATCGAGGACAAGAACGCGCTGCAGGTCATCAGCCTGAAGACCGGCGCCGTCGTGGCCACATGGCCGCTGGCCGGCTGCGACGAGCCCGCCGGCCTGGCCATGGACCGCAGCGCGCGCCGGCTCTTCGTGGGCTGCCACAACAAGACGCTGCTGGTCGTCAACGCCGACACCGGCAAGACCGTGGCGCAGCTGCCCATCGGCGAGGGCGTGGATGCCAACACCATCGACGCGCAGCGCCAGCTCGTCTTCAGCTCGCAGGCCGACGGCACGCTGTCGGTCATCCAGGCCGCGGGGGCCGACAGCTTCAAGGTCCGGCAGACCGTGGCCACGGCCCGCGGTGCCCGCACGATGGCGGTCAACACCGCCGACCATGAGGTCTATCTGGTGACGGCGGAGTTCGACGAGCAGCCGCCAGCCCAGGGCCAGACGCGCCCGCGCCGCACCATGAAGCCCGGCTCGTTCACGCTGCTGGTGGTGGGCGAGAAGTAGGCCACGGCCAACGGCGCTACGGCGCCTTCTGGCCGGGCGCGCGCCGCATCGAGCGCACCAGCGCGAGCGCCTGTGACGTGGGCTCGGCCGGCTCGCCGTTGACGAGGATGGTGAAGGTCACGCGTAACTCGCCCATGCCGACGGCACCCTGCGACATCGACTTGAAGCCGCCCGGCTCCGGCGCCGCGTCGGTGGCGGAGAAGTAGTAGCCCACCTTGCCAGTCGCATCCAGGTCGTGCAGCTTCAGCTCGGGCTCCACCGCGCGGGGCCGGATGCGGTCGGCCGAGCGCTGCACCATCGAGCGGATGTCGTCCGGCGTGGGCGCCTTGGCGCCGCCCGTCGGCCACAGCGGCGTGACGAGCACCTGCAGCGTCGCGGCGTTCGGGCCGGTGATCGCGACGGTGGGCGGCAGGTCAGCGCGCGGCCGCTGCACCTGGCCGTGCCAGCCGTCCGGCACGTCGATCACCAGATCGTCGCGGTTGGGCAGCGGCACGCGCAACTCGGCGGCGAGGGCCGGCAGGGCCAGGATCAGCGCGACCAGCGCGGCGGCGGTCTTGAGCATGGGGGATCTCGGAGCGGCGGAGGGCTGATGTTGCCTGATGGCGAGCCACGCCGGGCTCAGGCCTCGGCAATCGCCGCGACCGACACCTTCAACCCCGGCACGCGCGCCGGCAGCTTGGCGCCCTGGCGGGCTGGCGGATTGCTCGGGAACCAGCGCAGGTATTCCTCGTTCATGCCGGCGAAGTCGTCCTCGTCGGCGAGCACGAGGGTCACGCTGACGATCTTGTCCATCGAGCTGCCGGGCGCCTCGAGGACGGCGGCGATGTTGGTCAGGCACTGGCGCGTCTGCGCCTGCACCGTCAGCTTGTCACGCCCCCAGGTCTTGAAACCCGGCGCCGTGGCGGCATCTGCGGGTCATGGCTTCCGTCATCCGTCTCACCGTCCCCACCGAACTCTTGCCGTTCGTGCGCTATGCCCAGCTGCTGCAGGCGCTGGACGGCCAGGGCGGCGCGGCCGACCCGCACCAGTACCGGCTGCTGGTGCAGAAGATCGGCGCCGAGTTGCAATCCCATCAGGGCCACGAGGCCCTGCCCGCGCTGCTGGACCACTTCCCGGCCAGCGCCGAGATCTACGAGAACCTGCAGTACGCCCATGCCGGGCTGGTGCGGGCGCCGCTGGAGCAGTCGCTGGATTCGGAACTGGCGGCGAGGGATCTGCTGGAGCGCGTGCGGCGCGGGTGATTCGTCATCGGCGGAAAGCACCGGCCCGGATCTGCTCCTCCTGTTGTTTTGACAAGCGGTTCAGCATGGCGCCCGAAGGCAGCAGGAAGCGCAGCGTTCGCGTCGACAGGTCGAACTCGCCAACGAATTGGCGCATGCCGATGTAGAGCTTCTTCTCATCGGGCGAGAGCACGGCGGAGGTCGGATACAGGCCGCTCCACGGCATGTCGGCGGCGAGCACATCGACATGGCGTCCGCCGTCAAAGGCGACCAGGCTGTCCGACAGCACGACCAGGCTCTCGCCCTGTTTCGTCACGGCGATCGCGTAGGGCGCGGCAGGCAGCTGTGCCGCCGTGTCGACTCGCCATCGATCCTGGAGCGTGTCGCGAACGATGCGGATGATGGAACCCCTGGAGACCAACATGTGGTTCAGGCCTTGGATGGCCCCCAGTTCATCGCCGAGGGCAAAGAAATCGACCACCTGCGGATCGAGCTGGTTCTCCGACATCCGGTAATGGCGCGTCCCGTCCGTGCTGAACCAGTACAGCGCAGCGCCGAACTCGCCGTGATTGAACGCAACGAGCCAGCCGTCCGCCACGCGCGCGAAGCGTGACGCGCCCCGAAAACCGTCGGCTTCGGCCTTGAATGCAGGGCGCGCGCCGACCAGATCGCCCCGCTTGTAGGTGTCGGCGCAGATGCGGCCGTCCACTAACGAGACACGCCACGCCTGCGGCGAGTAGTTGGCGGCATAGGTCCATAGCGCATGTGAGACCCGGTCGCTGGGCGGTGGCATGTCGATTTCGCTGGCCTGAGCGACGTCGTGAGCACAGGTCTGCGCGCTGGTCGGTGAGGCCAACGTGCAGGCCGACAGGGCCGCGATCGAAGCGATGCTGCGGAGACGGGAAGTGTCTAGCTTCATGAGTTCTATGCCTGACGCCTGAGGGCGATCTCGAAGACGACGCCATCATCCACATTGCGCGCGCCGATGCTGCCGCCCATCTTCGCGAGGTACGTCTTTGCCACGAACAAGCCCTGCCCGCGCCGCACGCCGTCCTGCGGTTCGGCGTCGCTGACGCCGTAGTCGAAGACGCGCGTGATCACGTCGTCCGCGATCTGCGGGCCCTGGTTGTGGATGTCCACTGCCGCCAGCTCCGCCTCGACGCGCAGCGTCAGCGTGATCGGCGTGCCCGGCACGCGGTAGCGGTCGGCGTTGGTCAGCACATGGGTGATGGCGTCCTCCAGCGGGTACTCGTCGGCCTGGACCCAGACGGGCTCGGGCGCTGGCGTGTAGCTCACGTCGGCGATGCCGGCGTAGGCCGCGTTCTCGGCCACGCCGCGCAGGAAGGCGTCCAGGTCCAGGCGGCCGATGGCCAGCGTCGCCGCGGCCAGCGCCTCGCTGGGCGAGGCCTGGCCGTAGAGCACCTTCACGGCCTGCTGCATGCGCTGCACGTAGCGGCGGCTGGGGTCGTCTTCCGACCCGTGCAGCAGCATCAGCGACTGCAGCGGCGACATGATCTCGTGGCCCACGGCGTGCCACTGGTCGTGCTCGCGCTCGGCGCGCAGCTGCTCGCGGCGCAGGCTGTCGCGGGCGTGCTGCAGCAGGTCGGCCAGCGTGCCGGCCAGGATGCCCAGCTCGTCGCGGCCGCGCAGGTCGGCCACGTCCAGCGTGCCCAGCTCGAAGCGCTCGGGCTGCTGCAGCTGGTGCGACAGCGTGGCGGCGCGCTTCGTCAGCGTCGCCACGCGGCGGATCAGCCCGATCTCGATGATGAGCCAGGCCAGGCCCAGCGCGGCCAGCATCGCGCCCACCGGCCAGGCCAGCCGCGCGGCGCTGGCGCTCAAGGACCGGTCCAGCCCCTGCAGGTCGCCGGTCAGCGTCACCTCGAAGCGGCCGACGGGCGTCGTCACGGTGTCTCGGGCGGTCAGCGTGCGCGGCGTGGCTGGCGCCGGCAGGTGCTGGATCAGCGCGGTCAGCCACGGTGACGGCGGCGTGCTGGTGTCGTCGGCGCCCTGCAGCAGCGCGACGACGTGGCTGCCGCGCGTGATCGTCAGCGTCTCGCCGGGCGACAGCGTGCCGGACAGCCGCGCCAGCGTCAGCGGCGGCTGCGCTCCGGCGGCGGCGCTGTCGAACAGCGTCGTGCCGCCGGGGCCCAGCAGCGCCAGTTGCAGGCCGGTGCGGGCCAGGTCGGCGGGCGGCCACTGTGGGCCGCCGGGGCGGAACAGCGCCTCGCGGAAGGCCTCCACCGGCAGCCGCAGCGAGATCGTCGTGCGGCGCGGGCAGGGCTCGCCGCCGGCGCCTTCACCGTTGGCGAGGCAGGGCCCCTCGCGCCAGACCCAGCCGCGGAAGTCGCGCTGCGGCCGGGCCTTGTGCGGCAGCACAGCGGTGTCGCCGGCCCCGACGGTGAAGCCCGGCAGCTGACCGCGTTGCGCGTCCAGCATCTCCACGGGCGCGAGCCAGTGCTGCTCGGCGCCGTTGCGCGTCAGGCTGATGCGCACGCGGTGCACGTCGGCGATGTCCAGCGCGCCGCGCTCGCGCGACACCAGCGGCGGCGCGTCCAGGCTGGCCACGAGGTAGACGAAGCCGCCCGCGTAGGCATTGCTGCCGACGGCCGCGCACAGGCTGGCGCCGCCGGGGTATTGCAGGCCGCAGCCGGCCATCTCGATGGCGCGCTGTGCCTTGGTCGCGTCGTCGAAGTCGATGGCGCCGAACGGCAGCACCAGCGGCGCCACCCAGCCGGCGTCGACCTGCGGCGGCTCGGGGTTCAGCAGGGCGAGCTGGCCCGACGGATGGCGCAGCTGCGCGACGACCTCGGCCAGCGACTTCGCGAATGTCTGCTCGTAGCGCTGCGCGTTGCGCTGGCGCTCCTCGTTCAGCAGCGCCACGGCCAGCGCCAGCGTGGCCAGCGTCAGCGCGATGAAGACGAGGTGGAAGACGATGCGGTTGCGGAACGCCGCGAGGCCCAGGCGCGGCATGTCGGGCAGCGGGAAGTCGACCCGGCCCAGCTTCATCCGCCAGGCGTCCAGCGAAAGCCCCGCATCGGGACGTTCTCGATGCCGTCGAACGTCGGGTCCACGTCGCGGAAGGCGTCGCGGATGGTCGCGACGTGCTTGCGCACGTTGTCGCGGTTGCGGCCGCTCTTGACGACGTCGAACAGCTCCTCGTAGCTGACCACCTCGCCGGCCCGCGCGTGCAGCGTCGCGAGGATGCGCTGCGCCGTCAGCGGCAGGTTGATGCGCTGGCCGCGCCACATCGGCGTGCGCTGCTTCAGCGGGTCCAGCTGCAGGCTCTCGTCGGCCTTGGCCGACGCCGGCTTGGCCGCGGGTTCCTTCAGCCGCGCGGTGCGCAGGATGTCGAGGAAGGTCTCGACGAACTCGGCCTCGTCGAAGGTCGTCTTCTGCAGGTAGTCCCAGGCGTCCAGCGCCTTCATGATGCTGCGGTAGATGGCCGCCGGCATGGCCGACACCACCAGCACCGGCGTTCCCAGCCCCTGCTTGTTGATCTCGTTGATCAGCGCGACGCCGGCGTTGCGCTCGCGGCCCAGCTCGATGTCCAGCACGACGAGGTCGTAGCGCTCACGCAGCAGCGCGGCCTCGGCGGCGTCGCGGTCGAAGTGCTGGTCGACGACGAGCTCGGGGCGGGCGGTGCGAATCCAGCCGGCCAGCTGCTCGCTGGTGGTGGGGTCGTCTTCGATGACGGCGATGCGGGGCATGGCGTTGATTATGGGGAGCGAGCCCCAAGCCCAGGCGGAAGGATTCTTCCGCGTGCTCCTTGCTTCAGCTCATGAAACGAGGCGTCGCATCGCCGTGCGCAAGCCGGACCATCGAGTGGTGCGATCCATCGAGATCGGCACCAGGCGCCAGCTGCCCCAAGGGTTGGTGTAAAGCGAGTTGTCGCCGTGGTCGGGGCCGGGATCGTCATGCAGTCGATACACAGGAGCCCCGTTTTCCGTGCTGAAGGTTTGGCCTGCGAGCAGGGTGGGCGATTCGATGACCAGGTAGCGCGTGAAGACTCGTAGCAACTCGACCGCGGCTGCCGTGCCGGCGTTCTCGATGATGGCATCACGCAAACCGAGGTTGTGCATGCCACAGGAGTAGACCTGCGGCCCGGTGATGTAAAGCACATAGGCGCGGTGGGCGCTGAACAGATGGATGTCGGTGCAAAGGGCACGCCAGTCGTCGGGGCTGTGCGCGACGCCGCTGCTTTCGACCTTGACGCCCAGACCGCCTGCGTCCAGCAGCGCTGCGGCGGCGAGCATCAGCGCGTGGGCGTCGCCGCGGAAGCCACCGGGGCCGATCAGATAGACGACGCTGGCGTGCTGGCCAATGGCGTTCATCGCCGGTGTGTCGCGCCAGTGCGGCCCCGCCGCGCGGAACGCGTCGGCCATGCGCGGGTCGTGGGCGTGGAACTCCAATTCGAACGCCTGCCGGGTGGGCGCGTGCATCAGGATCTGCCCGGCATACAGGTAGCCGCGTTCGCTGCGGGCGATGGCTTCGATCAGTTCGGTGCGCGATGACCACATCCCTGGCACGCAAAGGATGATGGATGGGCGCGGCTGGCTTGCGGACACCAAGGTCAATTGCCAATCACTCCACACGCCACCCGCGCCCCACCACCACCCAGCGGCGCGGGATGGTCAGCATGGTTGTCGCCGCCGGCGTGGATCATCAGTGCGCGGTTCTTCACGTCGGCGAGCTTGAGTCGAGGGCCCAGCACGGGAGACGTGGCAGCGCCGTCGGCGCTCACGTACAGCGGCGGCAGGTCGCCCAGGTGGCCGTCGCCCCAGGGCTCGCCGTGCTTCCTGGTGCCGGCCGGGTCCAGGTGGCCGCCGGCGGCGCCGGCCGGGACCGTGGCGCCGTTGGCCTCGGCTGGCGCGCAGGAGGGCTTCTCGTGGACGTGGAAGCCGTGCAGGCCGGGCGGCAGGCCCTTGAGGTCGGGGTAGAAGGCCAGGCCGTAGGGTGTCTCGACGATGCGCACGGTGCCCAGCGCCTGGCCGGTGCCCTGTTTCTCGGCCGCGTTGACGGGCACGGTGATCTCGGCGCTCTGGGCCAGCGCGCTGGCGGCGAGGCAGGTGGCGGCAATGAACGTGGCTTTCATCGGTGTTTCCCTTCAGGTGAGGTCGCCGAGGATAAGCAGCCGTCGTGACGATGGATAGCCGGCGCGTCCCGGCTTGGGGCTACAGCACCCCTTCGGCGCCAGGGCTGTTCCGTCGGCCGCTGGTGGCCGTGTGCCGCGTTCGAGGGCAGGACCGGCCCGGAAGAATCCTTCCGCCCGCGCGGAAGACACCCACCCTGCGGCACTCTCGTCCCTTCCCGCAGCACCGGGAACCATGGCCGCCATGCATCAAGCCGATGCAACCGGCCCAAGGAGCCACCATGCTGCAACGCCTCAAGACCCTCGCCGCCTCCCTCCGTCACGCCTTCAGCCGCGGTGCCAGCCGTGGGCTGGAGGCCGCGTCCACTGCCGCGCCGGGCGCCGGCCGTTCGCTGCGCCGCGCGCTGCCGCCGCTGCTGGCGCTCACGGCCGTGACGGCGGCTGGCTACGCCGTCGTCATGCACCCGCCCGTCCAGGCCGTGCCGCACGGCCAGGCCGCGGTGCGCACGAACCAGTTCAGCGGCGGTACCAGCGAGTTCCGCGACGGCAGCTTCATCCGCATCCCCGGCCTGCACGAGGTGCGGCTGTTCCCGCTGCGCGACCAGAGCTTCCGCCCCGAGGCGCTGGCCAAGGCCACCGGTCCGGCGCCGCTGCAGTCGGTGGAGGGCCTGTCGCTGGGCCTGGACATGACGGTTCGCTGGACGGTCGACCCGACCCGCCTGGCCGAGCTGTCGCGCAAGCTGCCGGACGACATCGAGGGCGACGTCATCAACCCTGCCGTGCAGGCCGTCGTCTACAAGCAGATCGCCAAGCACACGGTGCGCGAGATCTTTTCCAGCCAGCGCGCCGAGATCGCCGCGTCGCTGGAGGCCGAGCTGCGCGCCCGGCTGGCGCAGGACGGCATCCAGTTGAAGGGCGTACAGATCGGCTCGGTGGACCTGCCGCCCGACTACCGCCAGGGCATGGACCGGCTGCTGGCCGACAGCCTGGCCAGCGAGCGCATGCGCTACACGCTGGAGATCAGCGAGAAGCGCGTCAAGGAGACCGAGTTCCAGGCCGCCGCCGACAAGGTGCGCCGCGAGACGGCCGCGGAGGCCGCCGGGCGCGAGCAGATCATCGCGGCCCAGGCGCAGGAAGAAGCCATGAAGCACGTGCTGCCCTTCAAGCAGAAGCAGATCGAGCAGCGCGCGCTGGAGGCCCAGGCCGAGAACGCCGCGCGCGTGAAGCAGGCCGAAGGCGCGGCCGAGGCGCGCCGCATCGAGGTGGCCGCCGAGGCCGCCGCGCGCCAGAAGCTGGCCGACGCCGAGGCCTACCGCGTGGCCCAGGTCGGCAAGGCCAACGCCGGCCAGATGGCCACCGAGGGCGAGCTGTTGACCAAGCACCCGTTGCTGGTGCAGAAGGCCATGGCCGACAAGCTGTCCGACAAGGTGCAGGTCATCATCGCGCCGCCCGGCTCGGGCGGCTTCATCGGCAGCGCGCTGCTGGCCGGCGTGTCGCCGGCGCCGAAGGCCGCGCCGGCCGATGGCAACGCCGACGCGCAGAAGGAGTAAACCGCCATGCGTCGCTTTGCTCTCGTCGTGGTGGCCGCCACGCTGGCCGCCGTCTTCATGACCGAGGCCCGTGCGGCCGAGTTCCCGCGCGCCGGGCTGGTGTCCCAGGACTCGCCGCTGCGCGGCGCGCCGCGCGACACCGCGTCGCTGCAGGCCCAGCTGGGCCGCGGCGAGGCGCTGGAGATCCGCGCCGAGCGCGGTGATCATTGGCAGGTGTGGGACTACCGCCGCGAGCGCGGTGGCTGGCTGCGCAAGAGCCAGGTACTCGTCATGCCGCGCGGCGACGGCGCCACGGCCGAGCTGTTGTCGCAGCTGCGCCTGGCTCGCCAGCAGTGGGGCACCGAAGGCCTCGGCCTGGGCCTGGCCGCGGCCTATGTGCAGGCGGCCACGCCGGCCGAGCTGGCCGGCCCCGGCGGCGCGGAGGCGCTGGACGCTTTTGGCACCTTCGCCGAGCGCATCGCCGACCGTGCGTCGTTGCCCAATGCCAAGCTCGGCGAGGGCCAGCTCGCCGCGCAGCTGGACGTGGCGGCGCGCTACGGCCTGAAGTTCGAGCAGTTCGACGCCGAGGACGGCCGCGTGCAGGTCTGCTACGACGGCGATGCCTTCCGCCGCGTGCTGGCCACCGCCGCGACGCCCGAGCAGCGCGTGCGGGCCGCGCTGGCCGTCACGCGGCCCGACTGCCTGAACCCGAAGGCCACCGTGCGCGAGCAGGAAGCGCGCGACCAGTGGCGTGCGCAGGTGCTGGCCCAGGTCGATGCGGCGACGCTGCCCGTGCACTGGAAGAACCGGCTGCTGATGCGCCGTGCGTCCGTCTCCGCGAGCCTGGCCTTCGCGCAGGCCCGCCGGGGCGATGCGGTGCAGCCGCAGGCGCTGGCCGACTTTGCCGGCATCGTGCCGACGGAGCTGACCGAGGACGACCAGGCCGCCTACGCCGACGCCGCGATGCGCGTGAACGCCGCGCGCTGGCTCGGCACGGCACAGGCGTCGCGTGACTTCGGCGCGGTGCAGCTGGCGCTGCTGCCGGGTGCCGACGGCGAGCGCTGCGTCGAGCTGAAGGAGGGCAGCAAGCTGGCCGTACGCCGTTGCAGCTTCGGCCAGGTCGCGCTGGCGTCCGCGTCGCTGAACCGCGAGGGCCGCGCGCTGGCGCTGGCCGTGCAGCCGCTGGATGGCTGGCGCGAGCTGTGGCTGTTCGTCAAGGATCGCGAAGGCTGGCATGTCGAGGTCATGCCGCCTGCGCCGGCCCAGCCGGGCCTGGGCGTCGCCGAGTTCGCCGGCTGGGTGCCTGGCGGCGCGCAGATGCTGGTGGCACGCGAGTTCCGCGCCGAGGGCAAGTACCGCCGCAGCTTCGAGGTCGTGTCGCTGGCGACGCTGGCCACCGAACGCCAGTCCGCCGAGCCGGCGCTGATGGGGGCCTTCCAGCGCTGGAGTGACCCGGCCTGGCGCGGTGGCTCGCCGATCCGGCGTTAGGCGGCGAGGGCGAGCGACGCGGTGGCCTGCATCGGCAGCTCCAGCGTCGCCACCGTGCCCTCGCCCTGCCGGCTCTCCAGCTGCAGGCTGCCGCCCAGCATGCCGCTGACGAGGCTGTGGGCGACGAACAGGCCCAGACCGCAGCCGCCCTGGCCGAAGGTGGTCGTGAAGAAGGGCTCGAAGGCGCGGGCCACGTCGGCGGCGGGCATGCCCACGCCGTTGTCATGCACCTCCAGCGTCAGCCGCGCATCGCTGCTGCGCCGCGCGCTGACGCGGATGTAGCCCGAGCGGTCGTCGCGGAAGCCGTGCACGCAGGCGTTCTCCAGCACCTGCTCCAGCACCTGCTGCAACACCTCGGGGTAGCCGTCGAGCACGAAGCCGTCGGGCAGCTCGCAGGCCAGGCGCACGCGGTCCACGCTCAGGCGGGTCTGCACGCGCGCCCAGGCCAGCAGCACGGCCCCGCGCAGGTCGAAGCGCGAGCGCACCGCGCGGCCACTGTCCTCGGTGAGCTGCTTGAAGCGGTTGATGAGCCGCAGCGCGCGCTCGACGTTCTGCTCCACCAGCTCGGTGCCCGCGCGTGTCTGCGCGACCCAGTCGGCCAGCTCCTGGCGCTTCAGCGGCGCGCCGTCGGCCATGCGTTCGGCGAAGCTGGCGCTGCCGTCGCGCAGCGCACTGGCGCTGAGCAGTGCGTTGCCCAGAGGCGTGTTCATCTCGTGCGCGATGCCGGCGAGCAACTGGCCCAGGGCGGCGAGCTTGCGGCTGTTGACGAGCTCGTCCTGCGTGGCCAGCAATTCCTTGGTGCGGGCCTGGACCTGGATCTCCAGCCACTGCGCGGCGCGGCGGCGCTCCTCGGTGCGGCGTTCCTGGTCGATGGCGATACCGGCCAGGTGGCTGGCGGCGTTCATCGCGGCCAGCTCATCGGGACTGGGCTTGCGTACCTCGCGGTAGTACATCGCGAAGCTGCCGATGACGCGCTGGTCCGGCCCGTGGATGGGCGCTGACCAGCAGGCCCGCAGGCCGTGGGGCATGGCCAGGTCGCGGAAGTTCGTCCACAGCGGGTGGGTGGCGATGTTGTCGACGACGACGAGGCGGTCGTCGAACATGGCCGTGCCGCAGGAGCCCACGGTAGGGCCGATCTCCAAACCCTCCAGCGACTGCAGGTATTCCGGCGGCATGCGCGGGCCTGCGCCCACGTGGGCATGGCGGCCATCCAGGTCCAGCAGCAGCACGCTGCAGTACAGGCCGTCGAACTGCGACTCGACGACGGCCGTCAACCGGTTCAGCACCTCGTCCAGTGGCCGGCCCGTGGCGACCATCTCCAGCAGCTCGTTCTTGGCCTGGTTCAGCGCTTCGGCGAACTGCATGCGGCTCATGTCCACCAGGCAGACGGCCAGCTGCGGCTCGCCATCGCGCTCGCTCAGCGTCAGGTGCAGCACGTGGGGCCGGGACTCGCCGGTGCGGGTCTGGAAGTGCCATGGCAGGCTCAGCGAACCGGCCTGCTGCACCTGGGCCAGCACGTCGTCCAGCGTCTCGCCGGAGGCGCGGCCATCGGGCTGACGCAGCGGGCACAGCAACGCCAGTGGCATGCCGCGCAGCGCCTGCGGGTCGTAGCCCAGCACCTTGGCCCGGCCCGAGGCCGCGCCGATGATGGGCAAGCCAGGTGCGGCCTTCACGAGCAGTATTGCGACACGGGTCATGTCGTCCATCTCGGCCTCCGCTGAGTTGCGGCCTTATGCCGGAGCAATGCCGCTAGGCCCCCAACTGTGCCGCATCTGGGGGATGACGCAACCGAATTCACCGGAGCCCCTCGTCCAGCCTGTTGCCGCTGAACACAGGCGCGGCGCTCGGCCCGGATGCGCGGGCAACTGACATATCCGTGACACCGGTGCCGCCAGAATCTCGGCCATCGTTTCTCGACCGCGGACCTGCCATGCCCCAGATGCTTTTCATCGTCGAACCCGTCGGCCAGCGCGCCGAGCGCGGCCGCGCCGCGGGCGAGGCCGTCTACCAGCGCATGCTGGACTTCACCGCCGAGCTGCAGGCCGAAGGGCTGCTGCTGGGCGTCAACTCGCTGGGTACCGCCGCGAAGCGACTGGCCAAGCGTGACGGCACTGCCCAGGTCTGGGACGGCCCTTTCGCCGAGGCCAAGGAGATGGTGGGCGGCTATTTCCTGCTCGACACCGAGGACCCGGACGTCGCGCTGGCCTGGGCCGAGCGCTGCCCGGCGGCAGAGTGGGCGACGGTCGAGATCCGGGGCGTGGGGCCCTGTTACATGTGAGCCCCTCGTCCGGTTGGGTACCGCTGAACGCGGGCCGGATACCCCAAGCTTCGAAATACGGGTAGTTACCCGAAGACTGTCGAATCCGGCGCGCATGGATCGTCGTGGGAATGAAGGCGCGAACAGACGACCGCGCCGCCTCAGCCATCCCAGGAAGGAAATGCCATGCGATTCATGATCCAGGTCCGCGCCACTGCCGTCAGCGAGCGCGGCGACCCGCCCGGCCCCGAGTACGCCAAGCTGTTCGAGGAAATGGGCGCCTTCCACGGCGAGATGGCGCGTGCCGGCGTGCTGCTGGACGGCGCCGGCCTGCGCCCCAGCCGTGACGGCTGGCGCCAGCGCTACGAGGCCGACGGCCGCGTGCAGGTCATCGACGGCCCGTTCACGGAGTCCAAGGAACTGATCGCCGGCTACACGCTGATCCAGGTGCGCTCCGAAGAGGAGGCGCGCGCCTGGGCCAGCCGCTTCCCGATGCCGTTCGTGGGCATGGCCTGCGAGATCGAGGTGCGCCGGCTCTACGAGGACGCCGACTTCGCGCCCGGCGGCGACATGGCCTTGCGCAGCGAATGAAGGGGGCGGCCATGAGCAACCTCTCACTCATCCTCGTGGGTCTCGGCGTCGCGCTGCTGATGCTGCTGGCCTATGCCGCGACGCGGCCCGGCGAGTTCCGCGTCGAGCGCCGCCTGCGCATTGCCGCGCCGGCCGAAGCGCTGTGGCCGCTGGTCGGCGAGCTGCGCGGCTTCAACCGCTGGAATCCCTACGAGCGCAAGGACCCGATGCTGAAGAGCGCCTACAGCGGCGCGGCCAGCGGCATCGGATCGCGCTACGACTGGGACAGCAAGGCGGTCGGCACCGGCAGCCTGGAGATCACCGGCCAGCAGCCCGGCCGCGCCGTGCAGATGAGGCTGGACTTCGTGAAGCCCTTCGAGGCCCACAACCAGGCGGAGTTCGCGCTGCAGGCCGCGCCCGATGGCTCGACCGAGGTTTGCTGGACGATGAACGGCCCGGCTAACTTCATGAGCAAGCTGATGGGTATCTTCATCGACATGGACCGGATGGTGGGCCGCGACTTCGAGGACGGGCTGCAGAACCTGCGCCAGATCGCCGAGGCCAGGCCGTGAAGGATCTGCAGTTCGGGGTCGACATCGCGGGGCCCGCCGGCATGCACCTCGCCATTCAGCTGCGCAGCCGCGGAGCGATCGCCACAACGCCCATCTGACCGGGAACACACCATGCAGATCAAGATTTCCACCGTCTTCGTCGACGACCAGGAGAAGGCGCTGGCCTTCTACACGGAGAAGCTCGGCTTCAGGAAGATGGCCGACATCCCGATGGGCCCCACCTACCGCTGGCTCACGGTCGTCTCGCCCGAGGGCGCGCACGGCGTGGAGCTGGCGCTGGAGGCGCTGGGCTTTGCGCCGGCCAAGGCCTTCCAGAAGGCACTTTACGACGCCAACATGCCCTGCACGGCCTTCATCACCGACGACGTCGAGGCCGAGGCGCAGAAGCTGCGCGAGCGCGGCGTCGTCGTGCGCGGCGAGCCCGTCGACATGGGCCCGATCAAGGCCGTCATGTTCGAGGACGGCTGCGGCAATCTCATCCATCTCGTCCAACCGCTGATCAAGCCGGAGTGAACCTCATGCACAAGCAGATCTACGTCAACCTGCCCGTCAAGGACCTGGCCAGGACCAAGGCCTTCTTCGAGGCCGTGGGCTATCGCTTCAACCCGCAGTTCACCAACGACAAGGCCGCCGGCATGGAGCTGGGCGACAACCTCTACGCGATGCTGCTGTCCGAGGACTTCGCGCGCACCTTCACGCCCAAGGCCTTCCCGGATGGCAAGACGGCGACGACCGGCTGGGTGTGCCTCTCCTGCGAGAGCAGCGAGGAGGTCGATGCGCTGGTCGCCAAGGCCAGGGCCGCCGGCGCCACCATCCCGAGCGAGGCGCAGGACCACGGCTTCATGTACGGCCATGGCTTTGAGGACCCGGACGGCCATCACTGGGAGCTCGTCCACATGCGCGGCATGCCCCCACAGGGCTGAGGAGCTTCCCATGAAGATCCAGCAAAAGCTCACGCCCTTCATCTGGTACGAGAAGGGCGTCGAGGACGCGGTGGCGCATTACCTGAAGGTGTTCGGCGACGGCCAGGTGACGCACACGCAGCGCTGGGGCGAGAACTCGCCCGGCGCGGCGGGCAGCGTCATGGTCGTGCAGTTCGAGCTGCTCGGCCAGCAGATGACGGCCTTCAACGGCGGCCCGCACTTCAAGCTGAGCGAGGCCTTCTCGTTGATGGTCGCCTGCGAGGACCAGGCCGAGGTCGACCACCTCTGGGAGCGGCTGCCCGCCGGCGGCGGCCGGGAGAAGGCGTGTGGCTGGGTGGAGGACGCCTGGGGCCTGTCCTGGCAGATCATCCCGAAGGCCTGGTTCGACATGATCCGCGACCCTGACGCCGCCCGCGTGCAGCGTGTCTTCCAGGCGATCTGGCAGATGCAGAAGATCGACCTCGCGGCCCTCCAGCTGGCCTACGACGGCGCATGACATGAATGCCCCCACGCGCACTGCGTTTGCTGCCTCCCGAGGGGGCGCGCCTGTGGCTTCGGGCGGCCGGGCGCCACGGCCGTGAGCCATGCCGACATTGCTGCCGGCGTCTGGCGTATCGAGCGCAGCCGCCTCGTCGGCGCGGCGGCCAAGCTGCTGCGTGACCTCGACGAAGCCGAGGACTGTGCGCAGGACGCCCTCATCGCCGCGATGGAGCACTGGCCGCGCGACGGCCAGCCTGCCAACCCTGCCGCCTGGCTGATGACCGCCACCCGCAACAAGGCCCTGGACCGACTGCGCCGCCGCGCGATGCTGGAGCGCGAGCACGAGCACCTCGCGGCCGACGACGAGGCAATGGGCACCCATGTCGTGCCCGACTTCAGCGACCACCTCGATGCCGCGCGCGACCAGGCCGAGATCGGCGACGAGCAGCTGCGCCTCATCTTCATTGCCTGCCACCCGGTGCTGCCGCGCGAGGCCCAGGTCGCGTTGACGCTGCGGCTGCTGGGCGGCCTGGAGACGGCCGAGATCGCGCGCGCCTTCCTGCAGCCCGAGGCCACCGTCGCGCAGCGCATCGTGCGCGCCAAGAAGGCCCTGCACGGCCAGGCCTACGAGCTGCCCGGCCCGGCCGAGCGCGCCCAGCGCCTGGGCGCCGTGCTGGCCATCGTCTACCTGATCTTCAACGAGGGACACAGCGCCGGCAGCGGGGCGACGCTGCTGCGCCCGGCGCTTTGCGACGAGTCGCTGCGTCTCGCGCGCCAGCTGCAGCACCTGCTGCCGGGCGACTCGGAGGTGCACGGCCTGGCTGCGCTGCTGGAGATCCAGGCCTCGCGCCTGCCAGCGCGGCTGGATGCGCAAGGCCGCCCCGTGCTGCTGCCCGACCAGGACCGTCGCAAGTGGGACGCGCTGCTGATCCGCCGCGGCCTGGCCGCGCTGGAGACGGCGCTGGGCCTGGGCGAACCCGGTCCCTACACGCTGCAGGCCGCCATCGCTGCCTGCCACGTGCGCGCCGCCCGCAGCGAGGACACGGACTGGAACGCCATCGTTGCTGGCTACGACCGCCTGCTGGCGCTGAATCCCTCGCCCGTCATCGCGTTGAACCGCGCCGTGGCCGTCAGCTTCGCCCATGGGCCGGCGGCGGCGCTGCCGCTGCTGGAGGCGCTGGCCGCCGAGCCGCAGCTCAAGCGCTACCCTTTCCTGGCCGGCGCCCAGGCCGACGTGCTGGAACGCCTGGGCCGCGTCAGCGACGCGCGCGACGCCTACCTGCGCGCCGCGGAGCTGACGGACAACGACGTGCAGCGCGACCTGCTGCTGGCGCGGGCGAAGCGGCTCGCGAGTTGAACCTGGAGAGACCGGCCATGACCTCCGACGAACAGGCGATCCGTGACATGCATGCGGTCTGGATGACCGCCGTCAACGCCGGCGATCTCGCCCGGCTGCTGACGATGATGAGCGACGACGTCGTGCTGCTGAACCCCGGCGGCCCGCCGCTCGGCAAGCGCGAGTTCCCGGACAAGTTCCTGGCCGGGCACGAGCAGTTCCAGCTGCGCTGTGTCAGCGAGCCGCTGGAGGTCAGCGTCGCCGGCGACCTGGCGTACACGCTGTGCCGCGATGCCTTGCACCTCGTGCCGAGGGCCGGCGGTGAGGCCATCGACCTGGCCGGCCACCGGCTGACCGTCTATCGCCGCGCCGCCGACGGCCGCTGGCTGCTGGCGCGCGACTCGCACAACCTCTCGCTGGCCGCCTGACGACGCGTGCCGGCGCGGCCTGTCAGGACCGTGCCAGCAGCGCCTTGGCCGCCTCGATGCGCAGCGCCAGCGTGACGGTCTCGTCGTTCAGCACACGCTGCAGGAAACGCCGCGGGTCCACGTCGGGGGTGTCGCCAGAGGCCGGGGCCAGCGTCGCAGGTGGCATGGCAGCAGCGGCATCGCCGGGCTGCAGGCCCTGCATCGCGGCGTCGAATGCGGCGGGCCTGATGCTTTCCAGCCGGGCCAGCAGGTCGGCCTGCCCCTCGGCGCCGGGCGGGATGTCCAGCCATGGCGTGTCGACGAAGACCGCCGCGAGGTCGGGCGCGACGAAGGCGGACCAGTTGCCCGTGGCCGGCTGCTCGGCCGGCACCGGTGGCAGCTCGGCCGCGGGCGGCGTCAGGCGCAGGCGCGCCGGGGCGATGTCGGCCAGGTAGCGGGCGCGCAGGCCCGCCAGGAACTCCGCGCCCCGGGCTGCGTTCACCGGGGCTTGCAGCGAGAACCACAGCTGCAGCCCGTCGCTGCCCGACACGGCGATGGCCGGCGCAGGCAGGGCCAGGTCCGCCTGCACGCCGCGCCAGACGCGCGACAGCGCCTCCCAGTCGGCCGGGCGGCCCAGCTCCAGCACCAGCGCGCGCACATCGCCCGGCGCGGCGGTGGAGGGTAGCCGGTACAGGCGTTGCAGCTCGGACTCGAGTCGGTTCATGGCGATGGTTTTGAGAGGCAGGCGAAGCGAGGGGCTAAGCCTGCCACACCGCGTAGCCCTGCTCACGCAGCGCGATGGCGAGTTCCACTTCCATGTCGCGTGCCGCCTCGTAGGGCATGGGGTTGTAGACCTCGTAGAGCTCCGGAACGAGCCTCACGCCGTACTTCAGCACGAAGCGGTTGGCCTGCACGCCGGCCATGTGGCGGTCGAAGCGCAGGTCGGGGTCCAGGCCGGTCATGCCGACGTACAGGCAGGGCTTGAGGATGTCGTGGCCCGGGTTGGCCTTGCGGAACGCCGGCTCGTTCCAGACCTGCTCGGACAGCAGCACGACGTAGACGTGGTGGTGGTCGCGGGACGGCCGGCGCGGCATGGCCTGGGCTGACGGCAACGGGCGCAGGTCAGTGCTCGGTCGTGTTCTCGCGCAGCATGCGCTGCATCAGCGTGAAGAAGCGGTCGTAGAACTCGCCGGCGGGAATCGTCTCGGAGGCGACCTTGACGAGCGAATCCTCGCTGGACGACAGCGGCACCGAGATCGAGCCCAGCGCGCTGACGCCCAGGCTGGCGCCCTGAGTGCTCTTCTTCAGCGCGTAGCGGTCCTGCTGGGCGCTGACGTAGGCGGTGGCGATCTGCTGCTTGGGGCCGTCGCCGACACAGACCACGTTGAAGGCGATCTCCACGTGCACCTCGCCACCAGGCTGGAAATGCTTGCTGCCGCGCACGACGCCGCTCTCGGCCTTGCTGATCACGTAGCCCTGGCTCAGCAGCGCACGTCGCGCGGCTTCGCAGGTGGTGTCGACGTCGGCGTCGAACAGGCGCGAGAACGTTTCTTCGGCGGCGAAGCTCTCACGCTGGTAGACCCGGCCGGCAGCCTTCTCGGCCGAGGACGGGGGCAGCGTGTTGCACCCGGCCAGCAGCGAGCCGAGCAGCAGGGTCAGGATCAGGGAACTGAGGCGATGCATGTCGCGATTATTCCGTCGTCGGGTGAGCCCGGGGTGACCGCGGGCCGGCATGGCGGCAGTCGTCGATAGCCGCCAACGCGCCAGGTACCACCACCGATGACAGGGGCTGGTCTTTTCCTGGTGAGCCGGCGCTCACTTGACGCCGACCCGGCTCGGATGGCACGGCGGGAGGGGGCAGCCCGAGCGAGCATCGCATCGCCGTCAATGTCCTGGCCACCTTCGAAAACTGGGCATGTTTGCACCATGAACATGCCCGGTTTCCGTGCGCGACGAAAAAAAGCCCCGAGTTGGTTCAACCCGGGGCATGAATCCATCCAGGCGGATGGAGGAGACAACTTTGACTAAGCAGTAAAAGCAGGAGTCGTGCCAGCGAAGAGGCGCATCTGGCGGCGATCAGGCAGGCCGCAGACATGCGCGCGAGCGTCACAAAGCAGGTGAAGACGGCGAGCTCGCGCCATACGGACCTGCGTTGAGCCGACGCTTGCCTGGGGGGCGCCTGCGGGGACATGAGCGCTGTGCCCGACGGGTAGCCTACTTCAGCTGGGCGACGAGCTCCTCGGGGCCTTTCTCCAGGCCGACACGGGCGGTGCTCATGGCGTTTGGGTACCCGCTGCTGAGCAGCCGCCCACACGAGCTTCGGCACTAGGAACGTGGTGGGTGCCCGCCAGAGCCCTGGCGGTTGACTCTGAACGGCACCAGCAACCAAGCGCTTGGATACTTTGACATCTGCCGGCTGCTGGCTTCGGCCAGGTGGTTCGATACATTGATCCCCAGTTCGACATTTTGTTATCAACTACCTATCTCAGCAGGAGCCTTCGATGGACAACCCCAGCGTCACCCTGATCCAGCGTCAGGGCTACCAGTTCGAACACCACTACGCGCCGGACCTGCCGGTGCTGCTGTCCGACGAGCCTGCACCGTTCGGCACGGGCCTTGGCCCCGACCCGGTCGAGCTGCTGGCCTCGGCCGTCGGCAACTGCCTGAGCGCGTCGCTGTGGTTCGCCTGCCAGAAGTACAAGGACGACCCCTCGCCGCTGCGCACGGAGGTCAAGGCGACGGTCGGTCGCAACGCGCAGGGACGCAACCGCGTGCAAGGCCTGGCGGTGGGCCTGCATCTGGGCCGGCCGGCCGCCGAGCTGGGCCACATCCAGCGCGTGCTGGACACCTTCGAGGACTACTGCACCGTCACGCAGAGTGTCGCGCCGGCCATTCCCGTCACGTTGCGCGTGCTGGACAGCACGGGCGCCGTGCTGAAGGGTTGAGGAAGCGCTGAACCCCTCCCTCGCGGCGTTGCGTCCCGCTGCCAGACGCGCCCGCTCGCCGGGACGGGCTCAGTGCTTCCTAAGCCGGCATCTCCAGGCCCAGCTCCTTCAGGATCGCCTCGCGCAGTTGGTCCATCTCCGGGCTGATGAGCCGCCGCGGGTGAGGCATGTCCAGCTCGAACCGGGCCTGGATGCGCGTGGGCCGGGGCGACAACACCAGCACGCGGTCGGCCATGTAGAGGGCCTCGTCGACGTCGTGCGTGATGAGCAGCACGGTGTGCTTCTCCTCGGCCAGGATGCGCAGCAGCTCGTTGCGCATGCGCAGGTTCATCAGCGCGTCCAGTGCCGAGAACGGCTCGTCGAGGTAGAGGATCTCGGGCTTGACGATGAAGGCCCGCGCCAGCTCCACACGCTTGAGCATGCCGCCGGACAGCTCGTGCGGGTAGGCGTTCTCGAAGCCCTTCAGGCCCACCATGGCCGCGTAGTGGTCGGCCAGCTCGGCGTTGGCCGTGCCGCTGGCCCTGGCGTCCAGGCCGAACATCAGGTTCTGCTGCACGGTCAGCCACGGGAACACCGAGCCGTGCTGCGAGATGACGATGCCCTGCGGGCTGGGGCCGGGGTGGGGCTTGCCGTCGAGAGCCAAGCTGCCGGCGTCGGGTTGCTCGAAGCCGGCCAGGATGTTCATCAGCGTGGACTTGCCACAGCCCGACGGGCCGACGATCGCCACGAATTCGCCTTCGGCGACGTCGAAGTCCACGCCGTCGATGACGGGCAGCAGCTTGCCCTTGGCGGCCTTGAAGCTCTTGCTCAGGGCCTTGACGGCGATCTTGGGAGGCTTGTTTTCAGCGGACATAGCGCCACCGCACGGTCTTGAGTTTTTCGAGCAGACGGGTGATGCCGTCCAGCAGCAGGCCGATGATGCCGATGAGGACCATCGCGGCGATGACGAGGTCGTAGCGGTTGCCGGCGTTGCGCGAGTCCATGATGAGATAGCCCAGGCCCGAGCGCAGCGCGATCATCTCGGCAGCGACGACCACGAGCCAGGCCACGCCGATGCCAATGCGCATGCCGATGATGATCTCGGGCAGCACGGCCGGGATGACGACGCGGCGGAACAGCACGCCGCGCGTGACGCCGAAGTTGGCTGCCGCGCGCAGATAGCGCCGGTCGATGGTGTGCACGCCCGACGTGGTCTGCACGATGAGCGGGAACACCGAGGCCATGAAGATCAGGAAGATCGGCGACGCGTCGCCAACGCCGAACCACAGGATGGCCAGCGGAATCCATGCGATCGGCGAGATGGGGCGCAGCATCTGGAAGATCGGGTTGAAGGTGCGGTACGCGCCGCCCACCCAGCCCATCCAGAGCCCGAGCGGAATGCCCACCAGCATGGCCAGGCCGAAGCCGATGCCCACGCGGATCAGCGAGGCGCTGATGTGGTCCCACAGCGTGCCGTCCTGCGCCAGCTCCAGCGTGCCGGTGACGACGGCCCAGGGCGTCGGGAAGATGGGGCTCTCGGTATAGACGACGATGCCCCACCAGGCCGCAATGACCAGGGCGATGACCGCCAGCGGCGGGAGGATGCGACTCAGGCGCAGGTTCACCGGTTCTCCTTCTTGCTTGTCCACTGTTGCCAGCGCCACTTCAGCGTCGGCCAGCCACGCGCGGGCGTGGGCGCGACGACGATGCTCATCTGGCCGCTGGCGTGCGCCGTGCAGGCGAAGCTGTAGGTCGAGGCGACCTCGAACGGCAGCCGGAAGCTCTGCCCCGGCATGACCAGCACCGGGCCGAACTGCTGCGGTACGTCGTCGAGGTTGCGCAGCAGCAGCTGGTCGTTCAGGCCCAGCGTGAGGTGGATGGTGTCGGGCAGGATCTCGACCTTGTCGCCGGCCATGCGGCGGGCGTAGGTGCCCTTGGGGATCTCGAACAGCTCGTCGCGCGTGGGCGGCTCGATGGGCGCGAAGGCGGCCCAGGCGAGGGGTGCCAGCACGATGACTGACAGGAGCAGCCAGAGCCAGCGCTTCACGTGGTTTGCCTAACTCGGGCTATGCATGCGGGCCCAGCGCTGGGCTGCTCCCGAGCCGGCCCGTCCTGGCGATGTGCCTGCGGTTCAATGCCGCAAGCATCGCCGTTCCCCCGGGGGAACGGCCAAGGGACTCCTTGGACGAGGGGCCTCATTTCGCCAGCAGCAGTCGGATGTCGTGCACGAAGTCCTTGGCGTCGTGGCCGTAGGGCATCATGGCCCGCAGCTTGCCCGTGCGGTCGATGAGCCAGACCGACGTGGAGTGGTTCATGCCGTAGGCGTTGGCCTGCGGAACCTTCTCGGCGACCACACCGTAGCGCTTGCGCATCTCGGCCAGCCTGGCCGGCGTGTCGGTGCCGCCGATGAAGGTCGTGTCGAAGGCTGCGAGGTACTGGCGGATGCGCTCGATGCTGTCGCGCTCGGGGTCCACGGTCACATAGACGACCTGGACGTCGGCCGCATCGGCGCCAAGCTGCTTGCGGGCCTGGGCGAGGGTCGCGAGCGTCGTCGGGCAGACCTCGGGGCAGTTCGTGAAACCGAACGCCAGCAGCACCAGCTTGCCCTTGAAGCGGGCCAGGCTCAGCGCGCCGCCGTCGGTACCCTTGAGCGAGAACTCCGGCGCGGCCTGGGCGGGCTCGAAGACGCCGGCCTTCGGCCGCTCCGTCGCCGCCAGCGACGGCAGCGGCAGCGTGGCCAGCAGCAAGGTCCGGCGCTTCATATCGGGATGGGGGCGGCCTTGGCGGCCTTGACGAAGCTGTCGTCGACGTAGCGCTCGTAGGCCACTGGCGCCTTCAGCGTGCCGGCCTCGATGGACAGCTGCATCAGCTCGTCGAACTCGGCGCGGATCATGCGCAGGTCGCCGTAGGTGACACGGTCCGTCGGGTTCTCCATGACGAAGCGCAGGATGTTGGGGTCCTGGTTGAAGAACTTGCGGCCCGCGGCGATCTGGATGGCCTTCTCGCGGTTGGCGGGCTGCAGGTCCAGCCAGTTGCCGGCGCCCTGCACGTGGTTGACGAGGTCCTGTACCAGCGGCCGGTTGCTCTTGATGAGTTCCTCGCGCACGGTCAGCACGCAGCAGATGTAGTTGCGCCACTCGTCGCGCGTCATGCGCAGCGGCTTGGCGTAGCCGGCGCGCTGTGCCGCGGCGCCGAAGGGCTCGCCGGTGCAGTAGCCGTCCACCGCCTTGGCGAACAGCGCGGCCGGCATGTCGGGGGGCGGCATCTCGACGATCTGCACGTCCTTCGGGCTCATGCCTTCCTGCGCGAGCATCTTGCGCAGGAACAGGAAGTCCACGGCGAAGCGGCTGGGGATGGCGATGCGCTTGCCCGTGAGGTCGCGGAACTTCTTGTAGGGCGAGTCGGTGCGCACCATGATGACGGCGCCCGAGCGGTGGCCCAGCGAGACGATCTTGACGGGAATCTTCTTGTCCGCCAGGTCCATCACCAGCGGTGCCAGCATGTAGGCGGCCTGGATGCCGCCCGTCATCAGCGACTCCTTGATCTCCGGCCAGCCGTTGTACTTGCTGTACTCGAACTGCAGGGCCGAGCTGCCCGACGCCTTGTTGGTCGCGCTGCGCGCCGTGCACGCGATGGGCAGCGTCAGGTTGCAGGTGACGGGCAGGCCGCCGACGACCAGCGGCTTGTCGGCCGCCAGCGCGGGCAGGCCCAGCGCCGGCAGCGCGGACGCCACGGCGCCGCGCAGGAGTTGCCGACGATCCAGGCCGGTGGAGATGGATGGGGGCAGGTCGGGCATCATGGCAACAGTCGCAAGGCCCGCAAGACTGGGCCCGATGGCCCGGTCCGTCCATCGGTGCTGACAGAATTGTGCCTACGTACCTACGTCACGGATGTCCGAAGTTTCGGCCGGGTTACGCGTCGACGGGTAGCCCGTCGCGGTCGGTCAGGGGTACAGGCCGCGCTCCTCGCGCGCCTGCAGCACGCGCGTGCAGGCCACCGTGAAGGCCGCCGTGCGCAGCGGGATCTTGTGCTGCTCGCCGGTCTCCCAGATGTGCTTGAAGGCGCCGATCATGATCTTGTCCAGGCGCACGTTGATCTCGTCTTCGGTCCAGAAGAAGGACGAGAAGTCCTGCACCCACTCGAAGTACGACACCGTGACACCGCCCGCATTGGCGATGACGTCGGGCACGACCGTGATGCCGCGGTCGGCCAGCACGGCTTCGCCGTCGGGCGTGGTCGGGCCGTTGGCGCCTTCCAGTACCACGCGGGTCTGCAGGCGCTGGGCGCGCTCGGCGGTGATCTGGCCTTCCAGGGCGGCGGGGATGAGCACGTCGCTCTTCACGTCCCAGAAGTTCTCGTCGGCGATCTTGTCGCCGCCCGCAAAGCCGGCGACACCCTTGTAGGTGTTCACGTGCTCCAGCAGGTTGGCCATGTCGAAGCCGTTCTCGTTCAGGATGGTGCCGGTGTGGTCCTGCACGGCCACGACCTTGGCGCCGTTGGCCGCGAACAGCTTGGCCGCGATGGAGCCGACGTTGCCGAAGCCCTGCACGGCGATGCGGGCGCCGTCCAGGTCGATGTTCAGGCGGCGCAGGGCTTCACGCCCGACGACGAACACGCCGCGGCCGGTGGCGGCCACGCGACCCAACGAACCGCCCAGCGGGATGGGCTTGCCGGTGACGACGCCGGTCGCCGTGGCGCCGGTGTTCATCGAGTAGGTGTCCATCATCCAGGCCATGATCTGGCCATTGGTGTTGACGTCCGGCGCGGGGATGTCCTGCTGCGGGCCGATGATGATGCCGATCTCGCTGGTGTAGCGGCGGGTCATCTTTTCCAGCTCTTTCTGGCTGAGCAGCTTGGGGTCGACGCGGATGCCACCCTTGGCGCCGCCGTAGGGCAGGTTGACGGCGGCGTTCTTGACCGTCATCCAGGCCGACAGCGCCATCACTTCTTCCAGCGTGACGTCCGGGTGGTAGCGCACGCCGCCCTTGCCGGGGCCGCGCGTCAGGCTGTGCTGCACACGGTAGCCCTCGAAGTGGGCGATGGTGCCGTTGTCCAGCTCGATGGGGATGTCCACGATGAGCGCGCGCTTGGGGCGGCGCAGCGTCTCGACCCAGCGCGCCAGGTGCCCGAGGTAGGGCTCGACGGCGTCGATCTGGGACAGATACGTCCCCCACGGGCTGTTGCGCGTGGGCGAAACGAAGGACAGGTTGGGCATGAAACGCTCCGTAACTTTGAGTGGGGCGAACGGTAGCGCGAAGGCTGGGTTCGCCTCAACAACTTGTCTAGCCAAGTGAGTATTGGCTTATGCAAGCAACGCATGGCCTTGCGAACCTGTGAGGGATTTCACTCCCAGGCGGCCCCCAAGGGAAGCCCCTGAGGCGCCCGAATACCATCGGGAGGTGACCTCCCTGGACCTCGCTCTCCTCTATCTCGTCGCCGCGGTGCTGGGCGTCGTGGCCTGCCGTTCGCTGAAGCTGCCGCCCATGCTGGGCTACCTGGCCGTGGGGGTGCTGATCGGGCCCAACGCGCTGGCCTTCGCCCACGACTCGGCCAGCATCCAGTACCTCGCCGAATTCGGCGTCGTCTTCCTGATGTTCGCCATCGGGCTGGAGTTCAACCTGCCCAAGCTGCGCGCGCTGAAGACGGCGGTGTTCGGGCTGGGGCTGTCGCAGGTGGTGCTGACCATCGCCGGCGCCATCGTGGGCAACGTACTGCTGATGACCGGCCTGACGCTGCTGGGGCGCGCCTGGGACCTGCGCTGGGAGGGCGCCCTCGTGCTGGGCGCGGCGATGGCCATGAGTTCGACGGCCATCGTCGTCAAGCTGATGGCCGAGCGGCTGGAACTGGAGAGCCCGCACGGCAAGCTGGTCATGGGCGTGCTGCTGTTCCAGGACCTGGCCGTGGTGCCGCTGCTGGTGTTGATCCCGGCCCTGAACAGCAGCGGCAGCGAGATGGCCGAGGCGCTGGCCTGGGCCGGTCTGAAGGCCGTCGTGTTGCTGGGCCTGCTGCTGTTCGGCGGCCAGAAGCTGATGCGCTGGTGGCTGACGCTGGTGGCCCGGCGCAAGAGCGACGAGCTGTTCATGCTGAACCTGCTGCTCGTCACGCTGGGCCTGGCCTGGCTGACCGAGCACGCCGGCCTGAGCCTGGCGCTGGGTGCGTTCGTCGCCGGCATGCTGATCTCGGAGACCGAGTACCGCCACCAGGTGGAGACCGACATCCGGCCCTTCCACGACGTGCTGCTGGGCCTGTTCTTCATCACCATCGGCATGAAGCTGGACTGGCATCCGCTGGTGGACAGCTGGTGGCTGGTCATCGCGCTGACGATGCTGCCGGTGCTGGCCAAGTTCGCGCTCATCGCGGCGCTGGCGCGGCTGTTCAAGTCGCCGCCGGGCGTGGCGCTGCGTACCGGCCTGTACCTGGCGCAGGCCGGCGAGTTCGGCTTCGTGCTGCTCACGCTCGGCGCGCAGCAGAACCTCATCGCCGCGCAGTGGGTCAGCCCGGTGCTGGCCAGCATGGTGCTGTCCATGCTGGCCACGCCCATCCTCGTGATGTACAGCAACCGCATCGTCATGAAGCTGTCCAGCAGCGACTGGCTGATGCAGTCCGTGCAGCTGACCAGCATCGCCAAGAAGAGCATCAAGACCGAGGCCCACGTCATCATCTGCGGCTACGGCCGCTCGGGCCAGAACCTGGCGCGCCTGCTGGAGGGCGAGCACATTCCCTACATGGCGCTGGACCTCGACCCCGACCGCGTGCGCCAGGCCGCTGCCGCGGGCCAGAGCGTCGTCTTCGGCGACGCGGCCAAGGTGCAGAGCCTGATGGCCGCTGGCCTGGCGCGCGCCAGCGCGGTCGTCGTGAGCTATCACGACACGCCGTCGGCGCTGAAGATCCTGGACCTGGTGCGCGCCCACGCACCGCGCGTGCCGGTCGTCGTTCGCACCATCGACGACGCCGACCTGGAGCGGCTCAAGACCGCCGGCGCGACGGAAGTCGTGCCCGAGGCCATCGAGGGCTCGCTGATGCTGGCCTCGCACGCGCTGGCGCTGGTGGGCGTGCCGATGCGCCGCGTCATCCGCATCACGCGCGACGCGCGCGACAAGCGCTACGGCCTGCTGCGCGGCTACTTCCACGGCGCCGACGACGACACGGTGGACGAGATCGAGCAGGCCCGCCTGTCCTCCGTCACGCTGCCCACGGCCAGCGCGCATGCCGGCCGGCCGCTGGACGACCTGGCGCTGCATGCGATGGGTGTGGCCGTCGTGTCGCTGCGCCGCGCCAACGGCAAGGGCCAGTTCGTCGACGGCGCCACGCTGGAAGGCGGCGACACGCTGGTGCTCAGCGGCATGCCGGCCGCGCTGGCGCTGGCCGAGCAGAAGCTGCTGGCCGGCTGACCGTGCTGATGCCTGGGTGACAAGCGCGCGGACGCGGCTGCGCCACACTGGCGCCGTCGCACAGGAAACCCGCGCCATGAACTTCGACTACAGCCCCAAGGTCGCGCAGATGCGCGAACGCCTGCTCGCCTTCTTCGACGAGCACATCTACCCGAACGAGCGGCGCTACCTGGAAGAGGTCGAGGCCAACCGCCGGGCCGGCAACCCCTGGCAGGCGACCAAGGTCATCGAGGAACTCAAGCCCAAGGCCCGTGCGGCCGGGCTGTGGAACCTGTTCCTGCCGCGCTCGGACCGTGCGCCCGAGGGGCTGTCCAACCTCGAATACGCGCCGCTGTGCGAGATCATGGGCCGCGTGTTCTGGGCCCCCGAGGTCTTCAACTGCTCGGCACCGGACACCGGCAACATGGAGACGCTGGAGCGCTACGCGAGCGAGTCGCTGAAGGACCGCTGGCTGGAGCCTTTGCTGCGCGGCGAGATCCGCTCGGCCTTCCTGATGACGGAGCCGGCCGTGGCCTCCAGCGACGCGACCAACATCGAATGCCGCATCGAGCGCGATGGCGACGACTACGTCATCAACGGCCGCAAGTGGTGGAGCTCCGGCGCCGGCGACCCGCGCTGCGCCGTCTACATCGTCATGGGCAAGACCAACCCCGAGGCGGGCCGCCACGAGCAGCAGTCCATGATCGTCGTGCCGGCCGATGCGCCCGGCATCACCGTCATCCGCCCACTCAGCGTGTTCGGCTATGACGACGCGCCGCACGGCCACATGGAGGTGGAGCTGAAGAACGTGCGCGTGCCGGCCGCCAACATCCTGCTGGGCGAAGGCCGCGGCTTCGAGATCGCGCAGGGGCGCCTGGGCCCGGGCCGCATCCACCACTGCATGCGCAGCATCGGCGCCGCCGAGCGCGCGCTGCAGCTGCTGTGCGAGCGCGCCATCGCGCGCACCGCCTTCGGCAAGACCATCGCGCAACAGACGGTCACCCAGGAGCGTATCGCCGAGTCGCGTTGCGCCATCGAGCAGGCCCGTCTGCTGACGCTGAAGGCCGCCTACATGATGGACACGGTGGGCAATAAGGTCGCCAAGGCCGAGATCGCGATGATCAAGATCGTCGCGCCCAACATGGCGCTCAAGGTCATCGACTGGGCCATCCAGGTCTTTGGCGGCGCAGGCGTGTCGCAGGACACGCCGCTGGCCATGATGTGGGCCCATCAGCGCACACTGCGCTTGGCCGACGGCCCCGACGAGGTGCACCGCAACTCGCTGGCCAAGCTGGAGCTGGCCAGCCACATGAAGCTGCCCGCCGACAAGATCACGATGCCCGTCACGCGGGGGAGCTGAGGCCCCTCGTCCGGTCCTGCCACGCTGAACGCGGGCAGGGCCAGCCGGGACCGCTCTGCGGCCAATGGCCGCAGAGCGTCGGCAGGCACAGGCCGTCCACTGGACGCCCCGTGTCCGGCCTCAGCCCCCAAGGGGACGGCGATGCGTGCGGCGTCGAGCCGCACGCATATCGCCGCGCGGGCCGGCTTGGGAGCGGCCCGGCGCTCGGCCCGAATACTGCGACGCCCGTCACGCGCGGGCGCTGATCCCCGCTGACGGACGCCTCGCAGCAAGGCAGCGCCGCTAGAGTCCGTGCTCCAACGAAGGAGCATGACCCTGTCCATGGAAGTCCATCCGCAGTTCGACCGACACGTGAGGTACCTGGAGTCCCAGGCCCTTCCGTTCGCCACCGGCTGGGTGGAGGCCATGCTGCAGGCCATGCGCGATCCGGCCGAGGCCGGCCTCACGGGGCTGGTGGACCGCAAGCACCTCTCCGGCCTGCTGCTCGCCACCGAGCCGCTGCGCATGCACATCGGCGAATGCCTCGCCGGCCACCTGCTGCACGGCATCCAGGGCGCCGAAGCCCGTGCGCTGGGCCGCGCGGCCGTGGCGTCGGCGCTGAGCGGCTTCGACATCGACGAGCTGACCCTCGTCGACGAGACCCAGGCCGAGAAGGACATCGAGATCTCGCGCGTCGTGCAGCTGGCCGACCTCAAGCTCGAATGGGAGCTGCGTGAGCTGCAGGGCCTGGCCGCGCTGATGTTGCCGGAGGTGCGCTGGGGCGAGGACCCGACCGCCTGCGGACCGGCCGTGTTCGCGCGCGCCATCAGCCAGACCATCTACGAGCAGGTGCTGGAGCCCGAGCAGCGGGCGCTGTGGATGCGCCTCGCGGGCCCGATGCTGGTCGCGCAGCTGCGGCCCTTCCTGCCGGGCGTGACAGAGCGACTCAAGGCCGCCGGCCTGCAGGCGCCGCGCTACCGAACCATCCTGGCGCCCAACTCCGGTGGCGTCGTGAAGGACGCTCCGGGCGAGGCCGGCGCCGCCGCCCTGACCACCATCCCGGCCGATCAGCTGCAGGCCCTGCTGCGCAGCATGCCGCTGCTGCAGCGCGGCCTGCCCGGCGGTGGCGCGCGGGCCGCGGCGCCCGCCATGCCACTGGCCGAGGGCGAGCCCGAGTTCCGGCTCGAGCCCATGGGCGATGCGGGTGCCGAGAGCACGGGCGTCAGCCATGCGCTGCTTGGCCGGCTGTTCGAGCGGCTGCTGGCCGACCCGCAGGTGGCGCCGGCGCTGCGCGGGTCGCTGGCGCGGCTGGAGACGCCGGTGCGCGCACTGGCCGCCAGCGACCCTGGCGTGCTGAGCTCGGAGCAGCACCCGGCCTGGGCGCTCATCAACAAGATCGCGGGGCATTCCAGCGCGCTGCCGGCGCAGGACACCGAGCGCGGCGAGGCCTTCCAGCGCTTCGTCGACCCGCTGGTCGCGCGGCTGACCCAGGGCGCACCCGACAAGCCCGAGGCCTACGCCGCAGCCCTGCAGCAGGTGCAGGCCTACATCGATGACGAACAGCAGGAGCAGATCGAGCGCACGCGGCCCTCGATGGACGCGCTGGGCCAGATGGAGGCCGAGCGCCGGCTGCTGCCGCTGCTGCGCGACCAGGTCGAGGTGCAGCTGGGCAAGGCCCAGGAAGTCAGCCCCGCGTTGCAGACCTTCCTGCGCGGCCCGTGGATCGAGGTGCTGGCCAAGGTCATGGCGACCGAGGGTGCGGAATCGACCGAGGCCCAGGCCCTGGTGGGTACCGTGGACGAGCTGCTGGCCAGCCTGCAGCGGCCCGAGACGGCCGACGGGCGGGCCGACCTCCGCCGTCGCCTGCCGACGCTGATCGGCCGCGTGCAGCAGGGCATGGCCCTCATCGACCTGCCGCAGCAGCATCGCAACCGCGTGCTGGCCGAGCTGATGCAGACGCATCGCCGCAACCTGGCCGAGACCGTGCCGGCCCAGCCTGCATCCCAGGCCACGGCGCCGGTCCCGGCGCCCGTGGCTGCCGCAACGACCCCGCCGCCGGCACCGCCCGCTGCCCGGCCGCCGGAGCCCGCGGCGCCCCTCGAGACGGCGGCGCCGCGCGACTGGCAGGGCCACGACACCCACGTCGGCACGCTGCCGACGGTGCCCATGCAACTCGAAGGCGCCACCGATGGCGACCCGGCGAACGACTGGATCGCCGCGCTGCGGCCCGGCCTGCGCTGCAAGCTCAACCTGCAGGGCGCCTGGGCCACGGCGCAGCTGGCCTGGATCAGCGACAACGGCGCCTTCTTCATGTTCACCAGCAACCTGGCCGGCGGCATGCACTCCATGACGCGCCGTGCGCTCAAGCGCCTGCGCAGCGAGGGCCTGGCCACCGAGGTGGCCGAGGCCAGCCTGGTGCAGCGCGCGCTGGGCGGCCTGCTGCAGGAGCTGGGCACGGCGGCACGCTAGCGCGGCGGCCGTGAGCGCGCGGACAATGCGCGCCATGGCCAAGTCCGCACCCAAGCTCTCGCCCGACGAAATCAAGCGCGTCATCGCCACCGCGTGGGAGGACAAGCCGCCCTACAGCCAGGTACTGCGCGAGCACGGCATCGGCCACGGCGAGCTGGTGGCGCTGCTCAAGCGCGAGCTGACGCCCGCCGCCTACAAGCTGTGGGCGGCCAAGGGCAAGACGGCCAAGGGGCCGGTGTCCAAGTCGACCTGGCCACATGGCCGCTGACGTGGCGGGCCTGCGCCGCCGGCCCGTGCTGGCGCTGCTGGCCGCGCTGGCGGCCTGCAGCGACCCGGCCTCGCGCGACCGCAGCCGCATCGACGCTGCCTGGCATCGCGCCGACCTCGACCGCCTGTTGCAACGCTGGCTGGCGCACGCGCCGCAGCCGGGCGGCGGCTTCCAGCTGCTGTTCAGCCGCGACTGGCAGCCGCAGCCGCAGCCCGAACTGGAGCTGACCGGCCAAGCCCGCCTCGTCTACGCCTTCGCGGCCGGCCACGAGATCACGGGCGATGCGCGCTGCCTCGACGCCGCGCGGCGTGGTGCGGACTACCTGCTGGACCGCTTCGTCGACCCCGTGCACGGCGGCTTCTTCCACACCGTGGCGCCGGACGGCAGCCCGCGAGCCACCATCAAGCGCGCCTACGGCCACGCCTTCGTGCTGCTGGCGCTGACGCAGCTCTACCGGACGGGCCGGGACGCGCGCCACCGCGATGCCGCGCTGAAGGCCTGGAATGCGATCCGGACCGGCTTCTTCGAGGCCGGCGGCGGCCTCGTCAACGAGTGCAACCGCGACTTCAAGCCCATGGGCGGCATGCACACGCAGAACCCGGTCATGCACATGTTCGAGGCCTTGCTGGCGCTGTCCGAGGCGACCGGGGACAAGGGCGTGCAGGCCGGTGCGCGGCTGCTGGGCGACTTCGTCTGCTACCGGCTGCTGCAGGGGCAGGCCGATGGCGGCGCGCGCATTCCCGAGTGGTACGACGCGGCCTGGCAGCCGCTGGCCACCAAGGAGGCGGGCGGCTACATCGACCTGGGCCATCAGTTCGAATGGGCCCACCTGCTGACGTCGGGGGCGGCGCTGTCGCCGGTCTACGCGCAGGTCGCGGAGCGGGTGCTGGCCTATGCGTTGTCGGCCGGCTATGACGACAACGACGGCGGCTGCGGCCAGCGTGCCTTTCCGGACGGCGCCCGCACCGATGCGAGCAAGGGCTGGTGGCAGCAGGCGGAGTGCCTGCACGCGCTGGTCGTCACGGCCGGCACCAGCGGCCGCAACGACTTGTGGCGGCGCTACGAGCAGACGCTGGGGCTCGTGCGCGAGCAGCTCGCCGATGCCGAGCAGGGGGGCTGGCGCGCGGCCTATGCCCTGCCATGCAAGAGCGGCGGCTGCAAGGACGAACAGCCCGACCCGTATCACATGGTGTCGCTGCACCGCGCGGCGCTGCAGCAGGCCGGCGCACTGCCGGCAACGGGCGCGGCCTCGCGCTGACGGCCGCCGCCGGCGCCCGGGCCTCCGGCCGCGCGGGACCTCTTCCACGGCCCGCCGCCCGTGCGCCATGGGCGCTGTTGTGAAAGCTCTACATCGGTCAGCGACGAGCAAGCTGCGTCTCACGGCCGTCCTGTCCCAGGTACAGCCGGTTTCTTCTAGGGAGATCTCGGGGCTAACCCGGACGCTCGATGCAAAAACGGGCATCGAGAAATCCAAAAATGTGATTAGTCGCAGATCGGTCCGACCCATAGCATGAAATCAGACCCCAGCCCCACAGGCCCGCCACAGAGGCTCTGGACGGTTGCCGAGGTTGGCCGCTCCCTCCCATAACGATCCCGGAGACAAGATGAAGAAACCAGCCCTGGTGCTGCTGCGTGCAGGCACCGATACCCAGCGCTTCGCCCTCAGCCTGACGGCCGCCGCCGCCCTGGCCGCCCTGTCCGCCACTGCCGTGGCCCAGGAAGCCGCCAAGCCCGCCGAGACGCAGCTGGAAACGGTGACCGTCACCGGCGTGAAGGCCTCGCTGACCAAGAGCCTGGCGATCAAGCGCACCAGCGACCAGGTCGTGGAATCGGTCGTCGCCGAAGACATCGGCAAGCTGCCGGACAACAACGTCGTCGAAGCGCTGCAGCGCGTGACCGGCATCCAGGTCACCAACCGTGGCGGCGGCGAGGTCGGCGCCCTGTCCATCCGCGGCATGCCCGACGTGGCCACCACCTGGAACGGCCGCAACATCTTCACCGCCTCCGGCACGCAGGTCGCGCTGCAGGACATCCCGTCGACGCTGGTGCGCCAGATCGACGTCTACAAGACCCGCGACGCCAGCCAGCTGGAAAACGGCATCGCCGGCCAGATCGACGTGAAGTCGCTGCGCCCGTTCGACTTCAAGGGCGCCAAGCTCTCGCTGTCGGCGCGTGAAACCTATCTGCAACCCGCCGACAAGGCGAACCCGCAGCTGAGCGTGCTGGCCAGCAACCGCTGGAAGACCGGCGCGGGCGACATCGGTGCGCTGGTCAACCTGTCGGTCAACAAGACGAACTACCGCGACGAAAGCGTGACGCCGGGTGCCATGGTGCCGTTCGTCAGCGCCACGGCCGGCCAGATTCCGGCGGGCTACACCGCCCTGCAGCGCGTCTTCGACGCCAACGTGTGGACGGCTGGCACGTACACCGGCCTGTCGGAGGCCGCGGGTGCCACGCTGAACTTCAACGGCACGGCCTACCCGTACTACCTGTCGCGTGACGCCGTCTTCCAGGCCGACGGCCGGGGCGAGCGCGAGCGTCCGGCCGCGAATGTCGCCCTGCAGTGGCAGCCGAACGAGGATTCCGTCTACACGTTCGAGGCGATGTACAACGGGTACCGCAACAAGTACTACAACCAGCTGCTGTTCAGCTTCGTGGACTGGTGGCAGGCTCTCGGCAGCAACCCGGCGGCGTCGTTCACCACGTTCCCCGGCACGAACATCATGAAGACGCGTACGGTCGGCTCGGTCTACGGCTTCAACAGCGGCGACTACACCACGTCGGCGACCGACTCCTTCGTCTACGCGCTGAATGGCAAGTGGAACCTGGGTGACCGCCTGCGCCTGGAAGGCGATGTGTCGTACCAGACCAGCAAGTACCACTCGGAGTTCACCGCCCAACGGATCGATCGCGTCGCACCGTCGATCACCGTCGACTTCAATTCCGGCGGCGGCAACACGTCGTTCCATTTCGACGACGACACCGCGCTGACCAAGGCGTCCACCTGGAACGTCGCGCAGTTCTACGACAACGCCAACCGCAACGAGGGCAGTGCCGCGACGGCCAGCCTGGGGGGCTCCTATGACGCCGACTGGGGTGCGGTCAAGACGATCCACTTCGGCGCGCGCTTCGACGACCGCAAGGCGTCGGAGGCCAACCGGACGCAGTCGTCCTTCCTGGGCAAGAACCTGTCGACGCTGGATGCGAAGTACCAGTACGTCAACTCGGGCTTCGGCACGGACATCGCCAGCGTTCCGCAGTCGTGGATGGACGTCAACGGCTACGCCGTGCGCGACAACATCGACGCCTGGCGCAAGATGTACGCCGCCGTCGATCCGAACTTCCTGACGACGGACAAGCTGTTCCTGCAGAAGACCTTCGACGTCGACGAGAAGACGTCCAACCTCTACGTGATGGCGGATACCGACAGCGAGCTGTTCGGCCATCGCCTGCGGGGCAATTTCGGCGTGCGCTATGTGCAGGTCGACACCAGCATGACGGCCTACAAGGTCGATGCCACCACCAAGGCGGTGACACCGACCTTTGGCAGCAAGACGGCCAAGAAGTTCCTGCCCAGCCTGACGCTGCGCTACGAGCCGGTCAAGGATGTCCTGGTGCGCTTCAACTACGGTGAAACGCTGCGCCGTCCTGGCTTCGGCGACCTGAACCCCATCGTCCAGCCCAGCGACGACGTCTCCAAGGTGGGCTACGGCGGTGGTAGCGGCGGCAACCCCAACCTGGAACCGACACGCTCCAAGAACCTCGACCTGACGGGCGAGTGGTACTTCCAGAAGGACAGCGCGCTTTATGGCACGGTGTTCGACCGCAAGATCGACGGCCTGGTCGTGCCCCTGCGCCGCCGCATCCACCTCTCCGCGGCAGACGATCCGTTCCGCAACTCCACCTCGGGCCTGAGCCACGCCAACGGCTATGACTACGTCATCAGCTCGCCGGTCAATGCGTCCAACGGCAAGATCAGCGGCCTCGAGCTGGGTGCGATCTACTTCCCGAAGGGCCTGCCGTGGTACCTGGACGGCCTGGGCTTCCAGGGCAGCGTGACGCGCCTGACCTCGTCGCAGAACGTGCCGACCGCCGACAGCGCCGGCAACATCGTTTCGGAGCTCACGACGGGCTTCTTCGGCGTGTCCAAGCTGTCCTGGAACGCCACGCTGGCTTACGAGAAGGGCCCGATCGGCGCACGCCTGTCGTACGTCCATCGCTCGGCCTTCCTGTCCGCCAACGAAGCCGCGCTGTTCGCCAACCCGATCGGCATCTGGCGTCGCCCGGAGCAGAGCGTGGACTTCCAGCTGAGCTACGAAATCAACAAGGACATGTCGGTGGACTTCAGCGGCGTCAACCTGACGAACGAGATGCAGCAGCAGTACTACCACTTCGGCAATGCAGGCAGCCCGGACACGACCAATTTCGGTACGTTCCAGATCGGCCGCTCGTTCGCGCTCGGCTTCCGCTGGAAGATCTGAGCCTGACATGCGCACGGGCCTCGTGTCGGAAGGGGGAGACCCCTTCGAACTCGACGCATGAGGCTCGCGTGCGCTTGATCGGCTGGCCAGTGCGCTGGCAGCCGTCACCGAGGGGCTGAACCCATCCTCGTTCGGGCGTTGCACGGGCCCTCCCGGGCAACGCCCTTTTTCCTTTGCGCAGTACCCCATGTCCGACCTGCTTGAGCCGCTGATCCGCCAGCGCGCCGATCCCCACATCTCCCGGCACGCCGACGGGCTGTACTACTTCATCGCCTCGGTGCCGGAGTACGACCGCATCGAGCTGCGCCGCGCGCCGACGGTCGAGGGCCTCGCCAGTGCGCCGGCCTTCGTCGCCTGGCGCAAGCCGGACGCGGGGGCCTGGTCCGAGCTGGTCTGGGCGCCGGAGCTGCACTTCAACCAGGGCGCCTGGTACGTCTACTTCGCCGCGGCCCACACCCGTGCGCTGGATGAGCTGGGCATGTTCCAGCACCGCATGTACGTGCTGCGCAACACGGCGGCCGACCCGTTCACGGGCGAGTGGGAGTTCCTGGGCCAGGTGGACAGCGGCATCGACAGCTTCTGCCTGGACGCGACGACCTTCACGCACAAGGGCCAGCTCTACTACCTGTGGGCGCAGAAAGACCGGGCCATCGCCGGCAACTCCAACCTCTACATCGCGCCGATGAAGACGCCCTGGCAGCTGGCCGGCACGCCCGTCATGCTCAGCAAGCCCGAGTTCGACTGGGAATGCCGCGGCTTCCTCGTCAACGAGGGCCCGTCGGTGCTGCAGCGCCATGGCAAGGTGTTCATCAGCTACTCGGCCAGCGCGACGGACGAGAACTACGCGATGGGCCTGCTGTGGGCCGACGACGCTGCCGACCTGCTGGACCCGGCCAGCTGGCACAAGTCCGCCGAGCCGGTCATGAGGAGCGCGGCCGAGGACAGCGTCTTCGGCCCCGGCCACAACAGCTTCACCGAGACCGACAACCCCGACGAGGTGCTGCTGGTCTACCACGCCCGCACCTACACCGAGATCGTCGGCGACCCGTTGTGGAACCCCGATCGCCACACCTTCGTGAAGCCGCTGCGCTGGTCGGCCGACGGCATGCCGCTGTTCGGCAAGCCCTCACGCGTCGATTGATATCAAAAACAACATCGGTACGCCGAGGAAATTGATTGGATTGCAATTCCCCCGGCCTCTAGCATCGTTTCAAAGGGCTTCGCGCGCGTCTCAGGACAGCGCCACCCCGCCCGACACCATGAAACCCTGCGCAACCGCCTAGTCAAGCGATCCTCCGCGCGCCTCCAGAACGACATCGAGACAAGACATGACGACTGACGACAAGAAGAGCAAGGTCAAGCTGCGTTCCGCCGAGTGGTTTGGCACCCAGGACAAGAACGGGTTCATGTACCGCTCCTGGATGAAGAACCAGGGCATCCCCGACCACGAGTTCCAGGGCAAGCCCATCATCGGCATCTGCAACACCTGGAGCGAGCTGACACCCTGCAACGCCCACTTCCGCAAGCTCGCCGAGCACGTGAAGAAGGGCATCCTGGAGGCGGGCGGCTACCCGGTGGAGTTCCCGGTGTTCTCCAACGGCGAGAGCAACCTGCGCCCCACCGCCATGCTGACGCGCAACCTCGCCAGCATGGACGTCGAGGAAAGCATCCGCGGCAACCCGATCGACGCCGTCGTGCTGCTGGTCGGCTGCGACAAGACCACGCCCGCGCTGCTGATGGGCGCGGCCAGCGTGGACGTGCCGGCCATCGTCGTCACCGGCGGCCCGATGCTCAACGGCAAGCTCAACGGCAAGAACATCGGTTCGGGCACGGCCGTGTGGCAGCTGCACGAGCAGGTCAAGGCCGGCGAGATCAAGATGCACGACTTCCTGGCCGCCGAGGCCGGCCACTCGCGCTCGGCCGGCACCTGCAACACGATGGGCACCGCGTCGACGATGGCCTGCATGGCAGAGTCGCTGGGCACCTCGCTGCCGCACAACGCCGCCATCCCCGCCGTCGATGCACGTCGTTATGTCCTGGCCCATCTGTCCGGCATGCGCATCGTCGACATGGTGTGGGAAGACCTGCGCCTGTCCAAGGTGCTGACCAAGGAAGCCTTCGAGAACGCCATCCGCGTCAACGCGGCCATCGGCGGCTCGACCAACGCCGTCATCCACCTGAAGGCCATCGCCGGCCGCATCGGCGTGGACCTGGAGCTGGAAGACTGGACCCGCATCGGCCGTGGCACGCCCACCGTGGTGGACCTGCTGCCCTCGGGCCGCTTCCTGATGGAAGAGTTCTATTACGCCGGTGGCCTGCCGGGCGTCATCCGCCGCCTGGGCGAAGCCGGCAAGCTGCCCAACCCCGGCGCGCTGACCGTCAACGGCAAGAGCCTGTGGGACAACTGCGCCGACGCGCCGATCTACGACGATGAGGTCATCCGCAAGATCGACAACCCGCTGATCGAAGACGGCGGTATCTGCATCCTGCGTGGCAACCTCGCGCCGCGTGGTGCCGTGCTGAAGCCCTCGGCGGCCACGCCCGAGCTGATGAAGCACCGCGGCCGCGCCGTCGTGTTCGAGAACTTCGACGACTACAAGGCCCGCATCGGCGATCCCGACCTGGACGTCGACGCCAGCTGCATCCTCGTCATGAAGAACTGCGGCCCCAAGGGCTATCCCGGCATGGCCGAGGTCGGCAACATGGGCCTGCCGCCCAAGATCCTCGCCACCGGCGTGAAGGACATGGTGCGCATCTCCGACGCGCGCATGAGTGGCACCGCCTACGGCACTGTCGTGCTGCACGTGGCGCCCGAGGCACGTGCCGGCGGCCCGCTGGCCGTCGTCAAGGAAGGCGACTTCATCGAGCTGGACTGCGCCGCCGGCCGCCTGCACCTGGACGTCTCCGACGAGGAGCTCAAGGCCCGTCTGGACGTCTGGGCCGCCGCGCAGACCGTGGACCCGGCCGACGCCACCGGCTACCGCCACCTCTACGTGCAGCACGTGCTGCAGGCCGACGAGGGCTGCGACTTCGACTTCCTGCGCGGCTGCCGTGGCTCCGCCGTGCCGCGCCACTCCCATTAAGGATTCATCATGAGCAACACGATCCAGGGCCTGGCCCTGATCAACGGCCAGGCCGTGCGCGGCGCCGGCAAGCCCTTCCAGGCTTTCGACCCGAGCAAGAACGAAGCGATCGGCCCTGACTTCAACGCCGTCGACGTGGCGCAAGTGGAAGAAGCCTGCGCCCTCGCCGGCGCTGCCTTCGACGCCTTCCGCGCCACCAGCGACCACGAGCGCGCTGACTTCCTCGACCTCATCGCCGCGCAGATCCTTGCACTGGGCGACGACCTCATCGTCCGCGCGATGGCCGAGACCGGCCTGCCGCGCGCCCGCCTGGAAGGCGAGCGCGGCCGCACGATGAACCAGCTCAAGCTGTTCGCCGAGCTGCTGCGTGAAGGCTCCTGGCAGGACGCCCGCATCGACACCGCGCTGCCCACGCGCACGCCGCCGCGGCCGGACCTGCGCCTGCGCTTCGTCGGCGTCGGGCCCGTGGCCGTGTTCGGCGCGAGCAACTTCCCGCTGGCCTTCTCGGTCGCCGGTGGCGACACCGCCGCGGCGCTGGCCGCCGGCTGCCCCGTCGTCGTCAAGGCGCACTCGGCCCACCCGGGCACTTCCGAGCTTGTCGGCCGCGCGGTCGTCGAGGCCGTGCGCCAGTCCGGTTTGCCGGCCGGCGTGTTCGCGCTGCTGACTGGCAGCGGCCACGGCATCGGCGACACGCTGGTGCGCCACCCCGCCATCCAGGCCGTCGGCTTCACCGGCTCGCGCAGCGGTGGCACGGCGCTGATGGCCGCCGCCGCCGCCCGCCCGCAACCCATCCCGGTCTACGCCGAGATGAGCAGCATCAACCCCGTCGTCCTGCTGCCTGGCGCGCTTGCCAAGCGCGGCGCCGACATCGCGACCGGTTTCGCCGGCTCGCTGGTCATGGGCGTGGGCCAGTTCTGCACCAACCCCGGCCTGGTGCTGGGCATCGCCGGCGCCGACTTCGACCGTTTCGCCGCGGCCGCTGCCGAGGCGCTGAAGCCCGTGCCCGCCGCGACCATGCTGACCCCCGGCATCGCCGGCGCCTACCAGCGTGGTGAAGACCAGCTCGCAGGCCAGGCGCAGGTCGACACGCTGCTGCGTGGCCAGTCGGCCGGTTGCCAGGGCGCGCCCAGCCTGTTCAAGACCACCGGCGCGGCCTTCCTCGCCAACCACGCGATGTCGTCCGAGATCTTCGGCCCGGCCTCGCTGCTGGTCGCGTGCAAGGACCTCGCCGAGCTGCTGGCCGTCATCGAGGGCCTGGAAGGCCAGCTGACGGCCACGCTGCAGCTGCAGGATGATGACGAGGCCGACATCGCCGCCGCCCGCACGCTGCTGCCCGCGCTGGAGCGCAAGGTCGGCCGCATCCTGGCCAATGGCTATCCCACCGGCGTCGAGGTGTCGACGGCCATGGTCCACGGCGGCCCGTTCCCGGCCACGTCGGACGGCCGCAGCAGCTCGGTCGGCACGGCCGCCATCCAGCGCTTCCTGCGCCCGGTCTGCTATCAGAACCTGCCGCGTGCGCTGCTGCCGGCAGTGCTGCGCGAGCCGAACGAGCGCGGCGTCTGGCGCCGCCGCGACGGAGTCCTCACGCGCAACTAAGACGCGTCGGTTCCATCAAGAACAACCCCTACGGAGACAAACCGATGAAGAAGCAATTGCTGGCCCTCGTGGCCACGCTGGCAGTCGGCGCGAGCGCGCTGGCCGCCGACGTCAAACTGGTCGTCAAGGCCGACCAGCCCGGCCCCGTCATCCACCGCAACATCTACGGCCAGTTCGCCGAGCACCTGGGCACCGGCATCTACGAAGGCATGTGGGTGGGGCCCGAGTCCAAGATCCCCAACGTGCGCGGCTGGCGCAAGGACGTCGTCGCGGCGCTGAAGGAACTCAAGGTGCCGCTGGTTCGCTGGCCGGGTGGCTGCTTCGCCGACGAATATCACTGGCGCGACGGCATCGGCCCGCGCAGCAAGCGCCCCGTCAAGATCAACACCAACTGGGGTGGCGTGCCCGAGAACAATGCCGTCGGCACGCACGAGTTCTTCGACCTCGTCGAGCAGCTGGGCGCCGAGGCCTATGTGAACGGCAACCTCGGCACCGGCAGCGCGCAGGAGATGTCGGAGTGGCTGGAATACATGACCGGCGAGGGCAAGTCCACGCTGACGGACCTGCGCCGCAAGAACGGCCGTGACAAGCCCTTCCGCGTGCACTACTTCGCCGTCGGCAACGAGGCCTGGGGCTGCGGCGGCAACATGCGCCCCGAGTACTACGCCGACCAGTTCCGCCAGGTCGCCAGCTTCCTGAAGACGCCGCCGGACAACCGCCCCATCCTCATCGCCAGCGGCGGCAACGGCATGCAGACGGAATGGACGGAGGCGCTGAGCAAGGGCGTGCACAGCGTCAACGCCATCTCGCACCACTCCTATACGCTGCCCACCGGCAAGTGGGAGCACAAGGGCGCGGCCGTCGGCTTCCCCGAGAGCGAATGGATCTCGACGCTGGCCAACGTCGGCAACATCGACACCATCATCACCAAGAACAGCGCGGTCCTGGACAAGAACGATCCGTCCAAGAAGATCGGCTTCTACTTCGACGAGTGGGGCAGCTGGTACGACCCGGACCCGGGCAGCAACCCCGGCTTCCTGGTCCAGCGCAACACGCTGCGTGACGCGCTGCTGGCGGCGCTGCATTTCAACGTGTTCCACGCTCACGCCGACCGCGTGCAGATGACCAACATCGCGCAGATGGTCAACGTGCTGCAGGCCATGATCCAGACGTCCAAGGACAAGCTGGTGCTGACGCCGACCTACCACGCGTTCGCGCTGTACACGCCGTTCCAGGACGCGACCTCGCTGCCCGCGACGATCGAGAACAACCCGGTCTACAAGGTCGGCGACACCTCGATGCCCGAGCTGAGCGCCACCGCCGCGCGCGGCAAGGACGGCAAGCTCTACGTCGGCCTCGTGAACGCCAACGCCACGCAGGGTGCCGAGCTGACGCTGCAGGTCGGTGCCGGCGCGCCCAAGGCCGTCAAGGGCAAGCTGCTGACCGCCGGCGCGATGGACGCTCAGAACGAGCTTGGCAAGCCCGCGCAGGTCACGCCCGTGGCCTACGAGGCTCAGGCCGTCGACGGCAAGCTCACGCTGAAGCTGCCGGCCAAGTCCATTGTCGTGGTGGCCGTCGAAGGCTGATCGCCCCGCACGGCCGCAACCTCCCCGCTGCTGATCGCCAAGCCTGGGCCCGCCATGTTGCTAGCCCAGGCTTTGCGCTGCGTCCGTGCCCCGCATGTGGCATATCAAAACCAGGATCGACCGCGCCTGCAATGTCATTGGTGTGCCGCCGCCGAGCCTCATAGGCTGCGCCGGCAATCAACACCCGACGCGGAGACAAACACACCATGGCCCTTCAGAATCGACGCAACTTCCTTGCAGGTTCCGCCGCCCTCGCCTTGACCGCCTGTGGCGGCGGCGGTGGTGGTGGTAGCGACAGCTCCGGCAGCACCGGCACCACGCCTGTCACCCCGACGCCGACGAACCCGAACGCGGTCCAGACCGCGCTGACCTTCGGCAACGCGTCGGTGCATGACCCGTCCGTCATCAAGACCAACAGCACGTACTACGTCTTCGGCTCCCACCTCGCGGCAGCCAAGACGACGGACCTGATGAACTGGACCAAGCTGGCCGACGGCGTCGACAACAACAACCCGTTGTTCGGCAACAAGGTCACGACGGAGCTGGCCGCCACCTTCGCGTGGACCACCGTGACCGACCTGTGGGCCCCCGACGTGGAGCAGCTGCCCGACGGCAAGTTCTACATGTACTACTGCTCGTGCCAGGGCAGCAGCCCGCTGTCGGCGCTGGGCGTGGCCGTGGCCACCAGCGTCGAAGGCCCGTACGCGAACAAGCAGATCCTGCTGAAGTCCGGCATGGTGGGGGTGTCGGAAGACGGCACCACCTACGACGCGACCAAGCACCCCAACGTCGTCGACCCGCAGGTCTTCAAGGACGCGTCGGCGGCAGGCAACTGGTGGATGGTCTACGGCTCGTACTCCGGCGGCATCTTCATCATGAAGATCGATCCGACGACGGGCCTGCCCGTGGCCGGCCAGGGCTATGGCAAGCACATCCTGGGCGGCAATCACGCCGAGATCGAGGGCGCCTACATCCTCTACAGCCCGACGAGCAAGTACTACTACCTGTTCACGTCCTGGGGCGGCCTGGCGGCCAACGGCGGCTACAACGTGCGTGTCGCTCGCTCGCTGAATCCGGACGGCCCCTACCTGGACGGCTTCGGCACCGACATGGCCACCGTGCGGGCCAGCGTGCCCTTCGACCGCCCCAGCATCCAGGACAACGGCATGAAGATGATGGGCGGCCACAACTATGTGAACGCCGCCTTCGAGACCGGCACGGCGCTGGGCTACGTCTCGCCGGGCCACAACTCGGCCTACTACGACGCGACGACGGACAAGTACTTCATCATCTTCCACACGCGCTTCCCGAGCCTCGGCGAGTACCACGAGATCCGCGTGCACGAGATGCACCTGAACGAGGACGGCTGGCTGGTCATCGCGCCGCTGCGTTATGCGCCGCTGAGCCTGGCCAGCCCCGCGCAGGCGGCCACCGTCACCGCCACGGATGCCGCCGGCACGTACAAGCTGGTCAACCACGGCAAGGACATCACGGCGACGAGCAAGGCCTCCATCGTCGTGACGCTGAACACCGACGGCAGCGTCGGTGGCACCGGCGGCATGACCGGCACGTGGACGCACAACGGCAACAACAAGATCACCATCGTGAGCGGAGGCGTGACCTACAAGGGCGTACTGTCCCGTCAGTGGAATACGAACTCCAGCGCCTTCGTCGTGAGCTTCAGTGCTATCTCGTCGACCGCCTCCACGGCGGCCGCGACTGGCGTCTCGCTGTGGGCCGTGCGCCTGAGCAGCTGACCATGAAACGCCTGCTGGCCGCATTCGCGCTGGTGCTGTGTGCTCACGGTGCGGGCGCGGCGACGCAGGCCTTCCCGCTGGATCGGGTCCGTCTGCAGGATGGGCCCTTCCTCGACGCGCAGAACACCGACCTGCATTACCTGCTGGCGCTCGACCCCGAGCGCCTGCTGGCACCCTTCCGCCGCGAGGCCGGCCTGCCCGTGCCGGTGCCCAGCTACGGCAACTGGGAGTCCTCGGGGCTGGACGGCCACATGGGCGGCCACTACGTCTCGGCACTCGCGCTGATGTGGGCGTCCACCGGCGACCCGGTCGTCAAGCAGCGGCTGGACTACGTCATCGCCGAGCTCAAGCGCTGCCAGGACAAGATCGGCACCGGCTACCTCGGCGGCATCCCCGACGGCGCCAAGGCCTGGGCGGAAGTCGGCGCGGGCAACCTCAAGGTCGACAGCTTCTCCGTCAACGGCCGCTGGGTGCCCTGGTACAACCTGCACAAGCTCTTCGCGGGCTTGCGCGACGCCTGGGTGCACGCCGGCAACGCCGACGCGAAGGCGATGCTGATCCGCCTGAGCGACTGGGCGCTGCGCCTCACCACGCCGCTCACCGACGCGCAGATGCAGGACATGCTGCGCGCCGAGCACGGCGGCATGAACGAGGTGCTGGCCGACGTGTCGCAGATGACCGGCGACCTGCGCTATCTCGCGCTCGCGCGGCGCTTCTCGCACCAGGTCATCCTGCAGCCGCTGGCCGCCGGCCAGGACCGGCTCACGGGCCTGCACGCCAACACGCAGATCCCCAAGGTCATCGGCTTCCAGCGCATCGCACAGCTTGCGGGCGAGGACGAAGGCCACCGCGCGGCCGAGTTCTTCTGGAAGACGGTGACGGAGAAACGCACCGTCGCCATCGGCGGCAACAGCGTCAAGGAGCACTTCCACCCGGCCGACGACTTCCGGCCCATGCTCAACGAGGTGGAAGGCCCGGAGACCTGCAACAGCTACAACATGCTGAAGCTGACGGCGATGCTGTCGGAAGTCCAGCCCGAGCAAGGTGCCTACACCGACTTCTACGAGCGCACGCTCTACAACCACATCCTCGCGTCGCAGCATCCGGGCGAGGGCGGCTTCGTCTACTTCACGCCCATGCGGCCACAGCATTACCGCGTCTACTCCAAGGTGGACGAGGCCATGTGGTGCTGCGTGGGCTCCGGCATCGAGAGCCACGCCCGCCACGGCGAGTTCATCTACACGCACGACGACGACTCGCTCTACGTCAACCTCTTCATCGCGTCGAAGCTCGACTGGCGCGAACGCGGCATCCACATCACGCAGAGCACGCGCTTCCCGGACGAGCCACGCACGCGGCTGACGGTGAACGACGACGGCGAGTTCGCGCTGAAGATCCGCTACCCTGGCTGGGTCGCGCCCGGCGCGCTGAAGGTCAAGCTCAACGGCAAGCCCGTCGCGGTGACGGCCAAGCCGGGCGGCCACGTCGAACTGCGCCGTGCGTGGAAGGCGGGCGATCACGTCGATGTCGAGCTGCCGATGCGCACGACGCTGGAGCCCATGCCCGGCCTGAAGAACTACGTCGCCGTGCTGCACGGCCCCATCGTGCTGGCCGCCAAGACGCCGCAGGCCGGCGAGAAGCTGGCCTTCACGGCCGATGGCTCGCGCATGGGCCACATCGCGCAGGGCGCGGTCTGCCCGCAGGACGCCGCGCCCGTGTTCGTGAGTGACCAGGCCGACTTCATCCGCCGCTTCAAGCCCGTGCCGGGCCAGCCGCTGACCTTCACGGCGCCCGGCCTGATCCAGGGTCGCAAGGATGCCGACAAGCTGCAGCTGATTCCCTTCTTCCGCCTGCACGACTCGCGCTACATGCTCTATTGGCCGCGTGCCACGACAGCCCAGCAGAGCCTGCTGCGCGTGGAGCTGGCCAAGGCCGAGGAAGCCCGCCTGGCGCTGGACGCGCAGACCATCGATCAGGTCGCGCCCGGCGAGCAGCAACCCGAGTCCGACCATGGCTTCAAGGGCGAGGGCGCCGAGAACGGCATCGCGCCGGCCGGCCGCTGGCGGCATGCGAAGCAGTGGTTCAGCTACGACCTGAACGACGCCAAGGCCGAAGCCCGCGCGCTGAGGTTGAGCTTCGCCAAGGGCGACGCCGGTCGCCGCTTCGACCTCGTCGTCAATGGCCAGCTCATCGCCGAGATCACGCTCGACCGGCCCGACACGCCGGACGAGATCTACACGCGCGACTTCCCGCTGCCCGCCGAACTCGTGCGTGCGGCCGGCGGCAAGCTCAACGTGAGGTTCGTTGCCAAGCCGGGCAGCATCGCCGGCGGGCTGTACGGACTGCGTCTGATGAGGTGACCGAATGAAGCGAAGGCAGGCTCTGAAGCAGTTGTCCGCCCTGGCTTCGGCCGGGGCGCTGCCGTTGGCACGGGCGGCAGATCCGAAGGCGGCATTCCAGCCCAGTTGGGAGTCGCTGGCCGGCTACGCGACGCCCGACTGGTTCCGCGACGCCAAGTTCGGCATCTGGGCCCACTGGGGCCCGCAGTGCCAGCCGGAGTTCGGCGACTGGTATGCCCGCGAGATGTACGTGGAGGGCAGCCGCGCCTACCGGCATCACGTCGCCACCTACGGCCACCCGTCCAGGTTCGGTTTCAAGGACGTCATCCACGAATGGCGTGCCGAGCACTGGGACCCGGACGAGCTGCTGGGTCTCTACAAGTCGGCTGGCGCGCGCTACTTCATGGCGCTGGCCAACCACCACGACAACTTCGACCTGTTCGACAGCCGGCACCACGCGTGGAACGCCACGCGCATCGGCCCGCAGCAGGACATCGTCGGCCGCTGGGCGCAGGCGGCGCGGCGTCAGGGTCTGCCCTTCGGTGTCAGCGTGCACGCGGCTCATGCCTGGACCTGGTACGAGACCGCCCAGCGTGCCGACAAGACCGGCCCGCTGGCGGGCGTGCGCTACGACGGCCGGCTGCGGCGCGAGGACGGCCGCGGCCAGTGGTGGGACGGTCTGGACCCGCAGGCGCTGTACGCGCAGGACCACCCCTTCAGCGCGGGCAGCGAGGCCGACCACCGCGCCATCCACAAGCAGTGGGAATGGGGCAACGGCGCGAGCCCGCCGTCGCCGGCCTACTGCCGCAATTTCCTCGCCCGCACGCTGGACCTGCTGGACCGCTACCAACCCGAGCTGCTGTACTTCGACGACACGGCGCTGCCGCTGTGGCCCGTCAGCGACGTGGGCCTGGAGATCGCGTCCCACTTCTACAACCAGCACCTGCGTGCCGGTGGCAGGACCGACGCCGTCCTGTTCGGCAAGATCCTCGACGAACAGCAGCGCCGCTGCATGGTGTGGGACATCGAGCGCGGCCAGAGCCAGCAGATCGAGCCGCTGCCCTGGCAGACCGACACCTGCATCGGCAACTGGCACTACGACCGCGCTGTGCTGGAGCGACATGGCTACAAGTCCGCCGCCACCGTCGTGCAGACGCTGATCGACGTGGTCAGCAAGAACGGCAACCTGCTGCTCAGCGTGCCCGTCAAGGGCGACGGTCGCATTGACGCCGACGAGCGCCGCATCGTCGAGGGCGTCGGCGCCTGGATGCGCGTCAACGGCGAAAGCATCTACGGCACGCGGCCGTGGACGACCTTCGGCGAAGGCCCGGCGCTGGCCGCCTCGGCGCCGCTGACGGCCCAGGGCTTCAACGAAGGCAAGGGCCTGCCGCTGGGCGCCCAGGATTTCCGCTTCACCGCCAAGGGCGAGGCCGTCTACGCCAGCAGCTTCGCGCTGCCTGCCGATGGCCGCTGGCTGATCCGCAGCCTGGCCCAGGGCCGCCACCCGACCGTGCGCCGCGTCGACCTGCTGGGCGGCCCCGAGGCGCTGGCCTTCGAGCAGACGGCCGAGGGCCTGCAGGTCCAGCTGCCCGCCGGCGTGGCCCCTGGCCCGGCCCAGGTGTTGAGAATCACCTGACGCCGGCGCCGGAAGTCATATCGAAAGTGACATGACTCCGGCCAAAAAAGTCATTGGCCGCACATCACCCACCTTCTAGCATCCGCCTACAACACTGGAGACAACCGAATGATGAAGCTGATCGCCCGCCGCACGTTGCTTGCTGCCGCGCTGGCCCTGCCCTCTGTCGGCGCCCTGGCCGCCGGCTTGACGATGGGCTTTTCCCAGGTCGGTGCCGAAAGCGAATGGCGCACCGCCAACTCCGCGTCCATCAAGGCCGCCGCCAAGGAGGCCGGCATCACGCTGAAGTTCGCCGACGCGCAGCAGAAGCAGGAGAACCAGGTCAAGGCCATCCGCAGCTACATCGCGCAGAAGGTCGACGTGATCGCCTTCTCGCCGGTCGTCGAGAGCGGCTGGGACACGGTGCTGAAGGAGGCCAAGGCCGCCGGCATCCCCGTCATCCTGACCGACCGCGCCGTCAAGGTCGCCGACCCGTCGCTGTTCGTCACCTTCATCGGCTCCGACTTCGTCGAGGAAGGCCGCAAGGCCGGCCGCTGGCTGCTGGAGCGTGCGGCCAAGACACCGAACGCCAGCCTGAACATCGTCGAGCTGCAGGGCACCGTGGGCTCGGCGCCGGCCATCGACCGCAAGAAGGGCTTCGAGGAAGTCATCAAGACCAACCCCAAGCTGCAGATCATCCGTTCGCAGTCCGGCGAGTTCACGCGCGCCAAGGGCAAGGAAGTGATGGAGTCCTTCCTGAAGCAGCGCGACAAGAAGATCGACGTGCTGTATGCGCACAACGACGACATGGCCATCGGCGCCATCCAGGCGATCGAGGAAGCCGGCCTGAAGCCGGGTGTCGACATCGTCATCATCTCCATCGACGGCGTGCGCGGCGCGTTCGAGGCGATGAAGGCCGGCAAGCTGAACGTGACGGTCGAGTGCAACCCGCTGCTGGGCCCGCAGCTGATGCAGCTGGCCAAGGACATCGTCGCCAAGAAGCCGGTCGACAAGCGCATCACGGTGAACGAGGGCGTGTTCCCGGCTGAAGTGGCCGCCAAGGAACTGCCGAACCGGAAGTACTGAGACAGCAACTGGGACGGGCGTTGGGGCCCGTCCGTTGCCTCATGAAGGGCTCGGCGCCTGAGGGCGCCGGGCATGAGCGAGAACTATGAACGTCGACAAATCTGCGCCGGTGCTGGCGCTGTCCGGCATCCACAAAGGCTTCCCCGGCGTCAAGGCGCTGAGCGACGTCAGCCTGCGCCTGTTCCCGGGCGAGGTCCACGCGCTGATGGGCCAGAACGGCGCCGGCAAGTCCACACTGATCAAGGTGCTGACCGGGCTGTACCAGCCCGATGCCGGCACGATCACGCTCGACGGCAAGGTCATCGCCCCCAAGCGCACCGAAGACGCGCAGGAACTGGGCATCCGCACGGTGTACCAGGAGGTCAACCTCTGCACCAACCTCAGCGTCGCGGAGAACATCTGCGCCGGGCGCTTTCCGCGTAAATGGGGTCGCATCGACTGGGCCGCCGTCAACGCCGAAGCGAAGCGAGTGCTGTCGCAGATGGATATCGACATCGACGTCACCGCGCCGCTGTCGCGCTACTCGCTGTCCATCCAGCAGATGGTGGCCATCGCCCGGGCGCTGCGCATCTCGGCGCGCGTGCTCATCCTCGACGAGCCCACGTCCAGCCTGGACGACGCCGCCGTGCAGCGCCTGTTCACGGTGCTGCGCCGCCTGCGTGACCAGGGCCTGGCCATCCTGTTCGTCACCCACTTCCTCGACCAGACCTATGCGCTGGCCGACCGCATCACGGTCATGCGCAACGGCGAGACCGAAGGCGAGTACCTCGCGAGCGACCTCAGCCGCCTGGCCCTCGTCAACAAGATGGTGGGCGCGCCGCCCGACCAGCAGCCGACCCGCCTGGACAGCCGCGCCCCGAAGACCGGCGCCCCTGTATTGAAGGCGGAAGGGCTGAGTCGGCGCGGCGCGCTGCACCCTCTGGACCTTGAACTCAGGCGCGGCGAAGTGCTGGGCCTGGCCGGGTTGCTCGGTTCCGGCCGCACCGAGGCTGCGCGGCTGCTGTTCGGTGCCGATGCCGCCGACGCAGGCCACGTCGCCACCGAAGGCCGCACGGGCCGCTGGCACTCGCCGCGCGAGGCCATCGCCGCGGGCGTGGCCTTCTGCTCCGAAGACCGCAAGCACGAGGGCGCCATCCTGGACCTTTCGGTGCGCGACAACATCCTGCTGGCGCTGCAGGCCAGAGCCGGCCTGCGCCTCGTCATGAGCCGCGAGCAGCAGCAGGCGCTGGCTGACGACTACATCAAGCGCCTGGGCATCAAGACGGCGAGCGCCGACACGCCCATCGGTCAGCTGTCCGGCGGCAACCAGCAAAAGGCGCTGCTCGCGCGCTGGCTCGCGACCGAGCCCGCCGTGCTCATCCTCGACGAGCCCACGCGCGGCATCGACGTGCGCGCCAAGGAAGACTTGATGGACGCCGTGCGCGCGCTGGCTCACAAGGACGATGGCACGGGCATGTCCATCCTCTTCATCTCGTCCGAACTGCCCGAAGTCCTGCATTGCAGCGACCGTGTCCTCGTGCTGCGCGACCGCCGCGCCGCCGGCGAATACCGCCGCGGCGAGCTGGACGAACGCAGCGTGCTTGAAGTGATTGCCGCGGAGCCTGCAGCGGCATGAATTCCCCGAGTCTCCCCATGTCCACCCCAAGTGCCCCGTCCGCCGTATCGCGGGCCTGGAAACATCCGCTCGCGCGGCCGGTCGCCGCGCTCGCGCTGCTGCTCGCCGTCGCCGCCCTCTTCGTGCCCGGCTTCCTGCATCTCGAGATCAAGGACGGCCACCTCTACGGCAGCCTCGTCGACATCCTGAACCGCGCCGCGCCGCTGATGCTGGCGGCCTTGGGCATGACGCTGGTCATCGCCACGCGCGGCATCGACGTGTCGGTGGGCGCCGTCGTCGCCATCGCCGGCACCGTCGCCTGCGTGCTGGTCGGTGAGCACGGCCTGGCTGTGGCCTTCGCGGCCGCGTTGGGCGCCGCAATGCTGTGCGGCCTGTGGAACGGCTTGCTGGTGTCCGCCCTGGGCCTGCAGCCCATCATCGCGACGCTGATCCTCATGGTTGCCGGCCGCGGCCTGGCGCAGCTCTTCACCGACGGGCAGATCATCACCGTCTACGAGCCTGCCTCGTTCTTCTGGTTGGGCGCCGGCCATCTGCTGGGCCTGCCGGTGTCGCTGTTCGTCGTCGCCATCGTCGGCGGCCTGACCGCGCTTCTGATGAAGCGCACCGCTTTAGGCCTGTTCATCCAGACCGTCGGCATCAACCCCGTTGCCGCACGCCTGGCGGGCGTGCGTACGGCGGCCATCGTCTTCTTCGTCTACGTCTACTGCAGCCTCGGCGCGGGGCTGGCGGGGCTGATGATCTCGTCCAACATCAAGAGCGCCGACGCCAACAACGCCGGCCTGCTGCTGGAGCTGGACGCCATCCTGGCCGTCACGCTCGGTGGCGGCCAGCTCAGCGGCGGCAAGTTCAGCCTGGCGGGCAGCCTCATCGGCGCCCTCATCATCCAGACGCTGACGTCCACCATCTACGCCCTCGGCGTGCCGCCGCAGGTCACGATGGTCGTCAAGGCCGTCGTCGTGTTCGCGGTCTGTATCTCGCAGTCCTCCGCCTGGTCCACCTGGAGGAAGGCATGAAGGTCCCGAAAGCACTGAACGCGGCCATGGCCGCGCCCTCCTTCACCGCCTGGGTCAGCGTCGTGCTGATGGTGATCCTGTTTATCGCCGGTGCCACCTGCTACACCGGCTTCGGCTCCACGCAGGTCGTGCTGAACCTGCTGATCGACAACGCCTTCCTGCTCGTCATCGCGGTGGGCATGAGCTTCGTCATCCTGTCCGGCGGCATCGACCTGTCCGTGGGCTCGGTGCTGGCGCTGACGACGATGGTGGCGGCCTGGCTGCTGCAGGTGGCGCACTGGCCAGCCGAGCTGGTCATCCTCATCGTGCTGCTCGGCGGCGCGGCGTTCGGTGCGCTGCAGGGCGTGGTCATCCACGTGTTCAAGCTGCAGGCCTTCATCGTCACGCTGGCCGGCATGTTCCTGGCGCGCGGCCTGTGCTTCCTCATCAGCGTGGACAGCATCACCATCGATTCGCCGCTGTTCGTCACGCTGTCGCAGACACAGATTCCGCTGTTCGGTGGTGCCTTCCTGTCGCCCGGTGCGGTCATCGCGCTGGTCGTGCTGGCGGCGGGCCTGTACGTCGCGCACTGCACGGCCTTCGGCCGCACCGTCTATTCGCTGGGCGGCAACGAGACGTCGGCACTGATGATGGGCCTGGCCGTGGGCCGCACCAAGATCGCCGTCTATGCCTTGAGCGGCTTCTGCGCGTCGCTGGCCGGCCTGCTGTTCGCGTTCTACATGCTCAGCGGCTACGGCCAGCATGCGCAGGGCGTGGAGCTGGATGCCATCGCGGCGGTCGTCATCGGCGGCACCGTGCTGACGGGTGGCTATGGCTACGTGGCGGGCGCGCTGTCGGGCGTGCTGGTGCTCGGGCTCATCCAGACGCTGATCGCCTTTGACGGCACGCTCAGCTCCTGGTGGACCAAGATCGTCATCGGCGCGCTGCTGTTCGTGTTCTGCGCCGTGCAGCGGCTGCTGTCCCTGAAGAAAGCCCAAAGCTGATGAAGAAGCTCCTGCTTGCCGCCGCGCTCGCGTGCGGCCTGGTGTCGGCGCAGGCCGCCATGAACCCGCTGTTCGCTCCGCTCTACACCGCCGACCCGGCCGTGCTGGTGGATGCGGGGCGCGTCTACCTCTTCACCGGCCGCGACGAGGCCCAGCCCGGCGGCAAGGACTTCGTCATGCACGAGTGGCGCGTGTTCTCCACCTGCGACATGGCGACCTGGAAGGACGAGGGCGTCCCCATCAAGGCCAGGGACTTCGCCTGGGCCAAGGGCCGTGCGTGGGCGTCGGACATTACCAAGCGCAACGGCAAGTACTACTTCTACGGGACCGTCGAGCACGCCACCGTGCCGGGCTTCGCCATCGGCGTGGCGGTGTCGGACTCGCCCACCGGGCCCTTCGTCGATGCGCGCGGCACCGCGCTCATCACCAACGACATGACGAAGCAGACCGACATCGCCTGGGACGACATCGACCCGGCCATCTTCATCGACGACGACGGCCAGGCCTATCTGTACTGGGGCAACACGGTGCTGAAGTACGCCAAGCTCAAGCCCAACATGACCGAGCTGGACGGGCCGATCATGGACGTGCCGGTGGCGAACTTCGTCGAGGCGTCCTACCTGCACAAGCACAAGGGCACGTACTACCTCAGCTACTCGCAGCATTTCCCCGAGGAGACGGCCTACATGACCGGCCCGTCACCTACCGGCCCGTGGACACCGCAGGGCGTCGTCATGGAGCGCAACACGAAGACGCCCACCATCCACCAGGCCTTCTTCGACTTCAACGGCAAGAGCTACGTGGCGTATCACAACGCCGAGCTGCCGGGCGGTGGCGAGTACCGGCGCTCGGTGGCGGTCGAGGAGTTTGCGTACCGGGCGGATGGGACGATTCCGTTCATTCACCAGACCCAGTCCGGCCCCAAGCCGAATCCGTCGGCGGGTTGCAAGCCCTGAGTTAAATCCGCGTCCGGCGACGAATAGCGGCGGGTGATGGCCGGCTGAGCGACGCCTTCTGAGGGCGGCTCCGCGGCGACCGGTGCCGCGCCATCTCGTGTCTGGCAGCCTGAAGCGGCGATGCGCATCGCCGTGTTCCGGCGCCGGCCATATCTGCAGTTGGCTGCAGCGAGTATGGATTCAGAGGCTCTACAGAATCTCCGGTAGATCCTGATTCCTCTATCTCAGATAGCGCATCACGCCACAAATCCGGATTGAATGGCTCGACGCCGCTGCCAGGGCGTCATGGTGCCGTCTCCATGTCGATATCAGCAGCGGAAGGCTGCGGGCGACGATATTGCACGCAAAGCCAATCGTCAGTTTGACTCGTGCCATTCGGCGGTGCCACCAGGCCACGGATCACCCCCGAGAGCCCTGCGGGCTGGATGACGTCACCGATACGAATGAGGGTGCTATCTCGCTGATAGCGATATCTCAAGCCCTCACATCAGAAATTCTAATATTTTAGTAGACGCCTTCTCCGTGTTTACCATGAGGTAGCGGTACCACGTTTACAGGGCAGCAACGGGCAAACCCCCAATTTTTACTTTTGGCATTGAACTAGATTTCTCCGCTGATGCTTTGGTGGCCTCACAAGGTAGCGCAATCATCCGCTGGCTGAGCGTGCGTCGGATCAGATGTCTGGCTTGCGTGGCAGTCCGCCGAGCATTTCTAGGCCCCAACCGAAAACATAGCTTGGAGAGAGACATATGAATTGCCAAAAGACTCGTCGGCTTGACGCCAATCGAGGCCGCAAAAAGCCGGTCGTCATCGCCTGCCATTTGACGGCCGCCCTTTTCGCGACTACCGCCGTTCACGCCCAGGAAGAGAAACAATCCCTCGAAACCGTGGTCGTCACGGGTATCCGCAAGTCGCTGGAGACGACGCAGAACCTGAAGCGCATGGCCACCGGCCTCGTCGACGGCATCGTGGCCGAAGACATCGGCAAGTTCCCCGACACCAACCTCGCCGAGTCGATGCAGCGCATCGCCGGCGTGTCGATCGACCGCAACATGAGCGGTGAAGGCTCGCAAGTCACCGTTCGCGGCGTCGGCCCGCAGTTCAACATGGTGCTGCTGAACGGCCGGCAGATGCCGACCTCCAACGGCGCCGGCCGCGCCTTCGACTTTGCCAACCTGTCGTCCGATTCCGTCTCCGCGCTGGAGGTGTACAAGACCGCCCGTGCCTCGTCGCCGACGGGCGGTATCGGCGCCACGATCAACGTCAAGACAGCCCGCCCGCTGGATGTGCGCGAGCGCATTGCCAGCATCGGCATCAAGGCCAACTATGACGAATCGATCGGCCGCCTGCCGAGCGAGATTGCGGGCTCCAAGGTCACGCCCGAAATCTCCGGCATCTATAGCGACAGCTTCGCTGACCGCAAGATCGGCATCGCCATCAGCGGCAGCTACTCCAAGCGCAACTCGGGCTCCAACAACGCATTCACGGGCAACGGCTGGCAAACCGAACCCATCACGACCGGCACGACCGGGACTGCCTATGCGGGTGTGCCGGCCAGCAACCTGGCCAATTTCCCGACCAGCGGCTACGTGACGCACACGAATGATGTGCGTTACCGCGTGACCGACCTGGAGCGCGAGCGTTGGAACGGTCAGGCCGTCCTGCAGTTCGCCCCGACGAAGGACCTGAAGTTCACGCTGGACCACACGCTGGCCATCAACGCGACCAAGCAGAACGCCGTTGAGAACTCCTCCTGGTTCGGCCCGTCGTTCTCGGGCCCCTTGAATGGCCAGCCGCCCACGACCTTCGCCGCGACGAGCCAGGTCTACGACCCGATCATCCAGACGGCCACCTGGGACGGCACGCACGACTACGCGATGTATGTCGCCCAGCAGGCGGTCAAGACCAAGCTGAACTCCACCGGCTTCAATGCCGCCTGGAAGGTCAGCGAGAAGTTGAACTTCGATTTCGACGCTCACCATTCAACGTCCCGGACGAATCCGGACAGCCCCTATGGCGACACCAACGTCATTGACCTGGCACTGTTCAACCAGGGCAACACGACGATGTACTACGACCAGAAGTTCCCGGTCATGAGCTCGCCCGGCTTGAAGTACGACCCCACCAAGACGACTGTCACGGGCTCGCAGTTCACGAACAACATCTCGTACCAGGATGTGGACCAGGTCCAGGCCAGCGGCACCTACAAGCTGAGCGCCGAGGACAAACTGCTGGCGGGTCTCGGCTTCACCAAGCTGAAGAACCGTTCGGCCGGCTCCAACAACTTCCACGGCGACTGGGGTGGCATCGGCCCGCAAGGCTCGTTCAAGGACATGAACGTGGCCCAGTACAGCATCGCCAGCTTCTACGGCCGGATTCCCGGCAGCAGCGACCCGCGTCAGTTCCCGACGTTCTTCGTGCCGAACTTCGACCAACTCCGCGCGCAGGCCGTCAAGAACGCGCAGTTGTATCGTCCGACGTCGCTTTCGGGCACCGGCGGGCTGACCGCGGCGGAGGCAGACGCCTATTTCAAGCCGTACACCGACTTCACCAACGGCAACGACTGGCGGACCACCGAGAAGTCGACGTCGGTCTACGGTCAGTGGGACCACGCCTTCGACACCCAGATCCCGATGAACCTGTCGGTCGGTCTGCGCTATGAGCAGACGAAGATCACATCCTCGTCACAAGTCACTTCCTACAACGGCACCACCTGGTATGCGGAAAACGAGGTGAGGCTCGATGGCGCAACCACGACCTTCGGTACCAAGGACGGCAAGTACAGCTATGTGCTGCCCAGCATCGACTGGGATGCCGACCTGACGGACAAGCTCAAGGTGCGTGCGAGCTTCGGCGAGAACATCGGTCGCCCGAACTTCGGCGACATGCTCGGCGGCGTCTCTCTGAACGCGAACTCGGGCCGCTACAACATCCATGGCGCCGGCTCGACCGGTGACCCGGCACTCAAGCCGCTCAAGTCCAAGAACTTCGACTTCTCCGCCGAGTACTACTACGCCAAGTCGTCGTATGTCGCAGCGGGCGCCTTCTACAAGAAGGTGACCGATTTCACCAGCACGAAGACGGTTCAGCAAACCTTCGCCGGCCTGAACCAGCCCGCCAGCGGCACGTACTACGACGCCGCCCGTGCATCGGGTATTCCTGCTGACAGTCCCAAGCTGCTGCGTAACTACATCTTCCAGCACTACAACGGCCAGCCGGGTGTCACGGTCACCGATGCCAGCGACCCGACCTTCCTGAAGGGCAACATTGCGGGCACCATCCCGGGCGCCCAGCCGCTGATCTTCGACATCACGACACCGTCCAATGCCGGTGGTGACAACATCAAGGGCCTGGAGTTCAACTTCCAGCACATGTTCAACAACAGTGGCTTCGGCGTCTCGGGCAACTACACGCTGGTCCGCACTGGCCTGAAGTACCGCAACGACGCGGCAAGCACCGATGTGCAGTCCCCTCTGCCGGGCGTCAGCGATTCCGCCAACTTGGTGGGCTTCTTCGAGAACGACCAGTGGTCGATCCGTGCCGCCTACAACTGGCGTGATTCGTTCCTCTTGGGTAACGACAACGGCAACAACCCGCGGTACACCGAGGCCTATGGTCAGTTGGACGCGTCCATCGGCTACAAGATTGGCAAGAACCTGACTCTGCAGGCCGACTTGCTGAACCTGAACGATGGCTACATCCGCACCCACGGCCGCAGCAAGAACGAGATCATCTCGGCGATCCAGACAGGTCGCCGTTACCTGGTCGGTGCTCGCTATCGCTTCTAGGCGCTAGCCGCTGGCGACCCCGGCCCCGCGTCATCGCTGGGCCGGCAGGAGTTCAGCCTGGATTCCGATCTGGGCTCATCGCCCCTCACGCAAAACCGGCCGCGGCCGGTTTTGCTTTTCGGGCTCAACGGCCGTCGGCGCGCTTTCGCGCCGACACTGGGGTCATGCGCCTGCTCACCTTCGACCTCACCGACAGCTCCGACGACATCCTCACGCTGGAAGCCATGGCCTCCACCCGTGAGGCCGAGCATGCGGCTGTGATGGCTGAGGCGGAGCAGGTACTGGCCTGGGCGCAGGCCGAGTTCGGTGGCCGGCAGGGGCCGGTGGAGGACGGGAACGCCTGGGACCACGAATTGCTGGTGCAGCGCGAAGAAGGTGGCTGGGTGACGGTGACGCTGACGTTCAGCGCGTCGGCCGAGTTTGCCGAGGCGTTTCAGGCCAGGTTCGCTGAACCCGACGAGGACTGAAGCCGCGGAGTCGGCACATCAGCGCCGCGCCGCCCGAGCGGTGCCGCATCGGCTTTCCAACTCGTGGGCACGGCGTGCCCTTCAGCGATAGACAGGACGATGAGACGTATCTACACCGCATGGAGCGACACCGAAGGTGGCGATATCACGGGCCTCTCGCGTGGCGAGGACCGGCCGACGACGGCTGACGGCGAACCCCTCCCGGGCCACGTGTTCCCGGTCTGGCGGCTGGAGGCCGGAAGCCATGAGGAGGCGATGGCGGTCTACAACATCCGGCGCGGCTTCGGCCCGTACAAGCCATTGGGCGAGCCGGCGCCGTGCCCGGCGTGCGGTGCCCCCTACTACCCCGAAGGCAGCGCGCAGTGCTGGAACTGCGACCACGAGGGCTGAAGCCGCACCGCTCGTGCAGACACCCCTCCTGTCGGGCCGGTGTCGCCGGTGGCTCACTTCACCGCGTCGAGCTTCAGAATCCAGTCGACCAGCTGGCGCGCATCGGCCTCCTTGATGGCCACCTCGTTGGGCGGCATGGCCAGCCCGCTGACCTTGCCCTTCCAGTGGCTGCTGTACGGGTTGGAGCCGGCCATCACGGTGCGTGTCAGCTGGTCGGCGGCGCCCGGCGTGCCGCGGTAGCGTGCGGCGACGTCGCGCCACGCGGGGCCGATCGGGGCGAGGCCGTCGGGGCCCTTGGCGCCGGGCTCGATGTGGTGGCAGGTCATGCAGCCGCTGCCGCTGGCCAGCTTCAGCATCGTGGCGTCGTCGGCCGCAGGCGCGCCCCAGGCCGGCAGTGTGGCCATCGCGATGGCAAGCAGTGAAATGGTCCGTGATGTCATGGTGTCCCTCCGTGAAAGAAGCCGAGTTCGAGCTCAGGCTAGGGACGGCGGCATGAGCCGACTTTGACGATCGTCAAGCGCATCGGCGGAATTGCCAGGGTGGAACACGGGGGCGTCGTCGCCGCAACGCAGCTGCTCCGGCCTGGAGCAGCGCCGCCGACCCGGGTTGTCCCGGTTCGGTACAGGGGCCTTGAGGCCTGGCGATGACAGGTTGATCGGCCGCGAACCCCGCTTGCGCGACAGGCAAGTCCCGAGGGCGGAGTTCGTGACGCGGTGCTACGTTGTCGCCCGCACTGGGTTGGCCATCCACCGGTGCGGTGAATCCACACGATGGCGACGGAGGCGAACATGGCTTGGCAATGGTTGAAGGCAACGGGCATCGCGGCGTTGGCCGTCGTGGCGGGGTTGGCGGCGCTGCCGGCCCAGGCGTCGGGCGAGGGCTTCGGCTCGCGGGACCGGCCGGACGTCTCGTTCATCCAGTTCTCCTCGCCCAACCTGCTGGCGCCCGGCACGCCGCTCACCATCCAGGGCAAGCTCAGCATCCCGCGCCGTGACGGCGACTGGGGCCACGGCCGCCGCAAGCTGCCGGCCGTGCTGATCCTGCACGGCTCGGCCGGTGTCGATGCGCGCGGCGATTTCTATGAGGCGGCGCTGAACGCGGCGGGCATCGCGACGCTGCAGATCGACATGTGGCAGGCGCGCGGCTACACGGCGCCCGGCCAGCGGCCCGCCGCGCCCATCCTGACCTACCCCGACGCGTTCTCGGCGTTGGCCTTCCTGGCGCAGCAGCCGGGCATCGACGGCGCGCGCATCGGCGTGCTGGGCTTCTCGTGGGGCGGCCTCGTCAGCCTGGGCGCGGCCGAGCGGCTGTATGCGGGTCAGTTCGGCGGCGGCCTGACGTTCAAGGCGCACGTGGCGCACTACCCCGTCTGCTACGCCTGGAACAACACGGCGCTGCTGGCCGCGGTGCACAGCACGCCGGCGGCGTATGGCGTGCAGTGGATCAACCTGACCGGCGCACCGGTGCTGATCGAGGTCGGCACCAAGGACGACTACGACAACAGCAGCGCGCCGTGCGAGGCGCTGGCGCAGTCGGCCAACGCCGGCAACGGCGGCAGCGTCGTCAGCGTGAACGCCTACCCTGGCGCCACGCATGGCTGGGACCGCCTGATGGTGCCGATGACGGTGACCGACCCGTTCGCGAACCAGGGCAGCTACTTCAGCACCGGCGTGCCGCCGACGGTGCACTTCACGCCCGACGCCGAGCAGGCCTGGCAGTCGCGCGCCCGCGTGGTGCGGTTCTTCGAGAAGAAGCTGTAGCCGGCGCGGCGCGCCGGGCGTCAGTACAGGTCCCGCGCCGCCAGCCGCACCTCGTGCAGCAGCTGGCGCGCCGCCGGCGACATCAGGTGGCCCTCGCGGGTGATGATGCCGAAGGCGTCCATGTGGCAGGGCAGCTCGATGGGCAGGATGGCCAGCACGTTGAGCGATGCGTAGTAGCGCGCCACCTCCACCGGCATCACGTGCAGCGAGTCGGTCTGCTGCAGCAGCGCGGTGATGAGCAGCAGCGCCGTCGTGTCGACGACGTTGCTCGGCGGCTCCAGCGCGGCGCGGCGGAACATCAGCTCCCAGCGATGGCGCAGCACGCTGCCTTGCGGCGGCAGTATCCACGGTTGCGGCGCGAGGTCGGCGAGCTTGAGGTTGTCGGCCTTCAGCAGCGGGTGGCCCACGCGCGCGACGGCGCAGGCGGGCTCGACGGTCAGCTCTTCGTAGTGCAGGCCGGCGGCGCCCTCTTCCTCGACGATGCGGCCGATCATGAAGTCCAGCTTGCCCCGCTGCAGCATGTCGACGAGCACCTTGCTGGCCTCCATGTGCACGCCGATGCGCAGCTTGGGCGCCTGCAGCTTGATGCGCGAGATCGCGCGCGGCAGCAGGCCCATGGCCGGCGTCATGATGACGCCGACCTCGACCTGGCCGGAGAGGCCGTGCTTGAGCGCGACGATGTCGTCGTGCGCGGCGGACAGGCTGGTCAGCGCCATGCGCGCGTGGCGGATCATCGTCTCGCCGTACAGCGTGGGCTCCATGCCGCGCGGGTGACGCTCGAAGAGCTTCACGTCCAGCATGTCCTCCAGGTCCTTGAGCTGCTTGGACGCGGCCGGCTGCGTCATGCACAGCACCTCGGCGGCGCGGTGGATGTTGCGTTCGTCGTCCAGCGCGATCAGCAGCAGCAGCTGGCGCGTCTTCAGCCGCGCGCGCAGGAACCAGTTCGGGTTGGGGCTGGCGTCGGTCAGCGCGCCGTGGTCATCGTCATCGTCTTCGCGGGCCATGTTGTTGTTCTTCCTCAGGCGAGATTGACGCGGCCATCATTGGCCAGGACGCTGTTGATGTCGTCGCCGGTCTCGTCCAGCTGCACCAGCGTCGCCTGGCGAGCACCCAGCGGGTCGCGGGCCTGCAGCGCGGTCAGGATGGCCTTGTGGCGCGGCAGCGAGAGCTCGTGCGTGTTGGGCAGCTGGCTGCTCAGGATGATGGATTCGCGCAGCGCCAGCGACAGCATGTTGCCGATGTACGCCAGCAGGTCGTTGCCGGTGGCCTCGGCGATGCGGCGGTGGAAGGCGAGGTCGGGCTCCAGCAGCTCGGCCGTCGTCTTGGCCGCGGCCATGCCCTCGTAGGCGGTGGCAATGCCGGCCAGCTGCTCGTCCGTCGCGGCGCGGGCCGCCAGCGCGGCGGCGGCGGGCTCGAAGATCTGGCGCACTTCCAGCAGCGTCTGCACGAAGTCGCGTTGCGGCTGGGCCTGGATGAGCCAGTACAGCACGTCCGGGTCCAGCATGTGCCATTCGTTGCGCGGGCGCACGATGGCGCCGGCGCGCTGGCGGGACACGACCAGGCCCTTGGCGACGAGCACGCGCACGGCTTCGCGCAGCACGGGGCGGCTGATCTCGTAGCGTTCGAGCAGCTGGGCTTCGGGCGGCAGCTTGTCGCCGGGCTGCAGTTCGCCGCCGATGATGGCCAGGCCCAGCTCGCTGACGATGCGGCCGTGCTGGCTCTTGCCCTCGGCCGGGGCGCTGTAAGTGGAGTGATCCGCGCGAGTCTTCATCGGCGCCAGGCTGGTGAATAGGTCCCGCATTATCGAAAGCGCGCGACGAAGCCGCCGTGGGGCGCCAGCGTCAGCTTCCCCGCCGGGGCGGCAAGCTTGCCTTGCGAGAACTCGCGCGGGCCCTCGCCGTCCGTGATCAGCTGGCCTTCCCGGGCACCCAGCCAGGCCAGATCGAGCGTGACGTCGCGCGGTGTGTCGCCGGCGTTCAGGCCGGCGACGAACCACTGCTTGCCGGCGCGGCGGGCCAGCACGACGAACTTGCCGGGCTCGCCGTCCAGGAAGCGCACCTCGTCCCAGTGGCGTGGCAGTTCGCGCAGCAGGCCCTTCACGTAGGGCGGCACGGTGGCCATGCCTTCGGGCGTCTCGGCGAAGTGCTGGATGCCGGACAGGAACAGCACGCTCTCGGCCAGCTCGAAGCCGTTGCGCGTGGCGCGCTTGATGTTGGGGATGTCGCCGAACACCATGGGCGTGAAGTCCATGGGGTCGAACAGGTTGCGCGTGAACGGCAGCATGGCGGCATGCGTGACGACGGCGTCCTGGTCGTCCTGCGTGAAGGTCGTGAACTCCAGGCCGCGCACCGCCTCCATCGTCATCAGGTGCGGGTACGTGCGGCTCCAGCCTCGCGGCAGCGTCGCGCCGTGGAAGTTCATCAACAGCCCGGCCGCGGCCGATTCCTTCAACAGGTCCACGTAGTACGCCTGCATGGAGGCGCCGTCGCCGCCGAAGAAGTCCACCTTCAGGCCCGCCACGCCCATGGCCTTGACGCGCGCGAACTCGCGTTGCCGGTCCGCGCGGGTCAGCAGCTTGCTTCGTGGCGTCTGCGGGGTGTCGTTCCAGTCTCCCGCGGAGTTGTACCAGGCCAGCAGGCCGATGCCCTTGGTCTTGCCGTAGCTGGCCAATTCCTTCATCTTGGCGTCGCCGATCTGGCGGTCCCATTCGGCGTCGACCAGCGTGTAGTTCCAGTGCATGTCGGCGGCGTAGTCGATGAAGCGCTTCTGCACGTCGAACACGGTCGCCTCGTCCTTCAGCAGCGCCCAGCTCCAGGACGCCTGGCCGGGCTTGAGCTTCGCCTTGTCGAACGGCACGGCGGGCGCGGCGAGGTCGGTGCCGAGGGTGGACTCCATGACCGTCTTCAACGGTCCGATGGCGAGCACGCGCCACGGCGTCGTCAGCGGGCCATCCACGTCCGCAAGCAGGCCGCCGCCGGTGAAGACCTCGCGCGGGTCTGGCAGGCCGAAGCGGTAGACGCCGCCGGCCGAGTCGGGACGCAGGCGCGAGGCGTGGAAACGGCCGTCCATGCCGGCCTCGGTCAGCGCCACCCAGTTCGCGCCACTGCGGAACAGCGCAGGGAAGACCCAGCCGGCCGGCGACGGTGAGGGCGTGCCGACGGCAATGTCCATCTGGTAGTGCTCTTCGTACGACGGATTCACGCGCTTGTAGCCCGACTTGGCCTCTGCCATGGGCTGCAGCCAGGCGCGCGCCTCGGGCGCGAAGGCGAAGCTCGTCAGCTCCTCCTTGAACTGCTTGCGGCCGGCCCCGGGCACCGAGTAGCGCAGCGCCAGGCCGTCGTTGGACGCGCGCACCGTCAACAGCAGATGCTGGCCGGCGGCGTTCGCGACCTCGAAGCTCTGCTCGTTGGCCACGTAGTCGATCTGGCTGCGCTTGCCCGCCGCCAGCGTGTAGTGCTCGCGGTGGATCTTCACGGGCGACGTGGAGGCCAGCTTCAGGCCGTTCGCGTAGTCACCCTGCTCCAGCACGAGCCCCAGGCGCGAGGCCAGCAGCACGGGCTGGCCGGCGCGCTGCACCGTGTAGACCAGCTGCTGCTGGTCGTTGACCGAGACATCCACCTGCAACTGGCCGTCGGGGCTGCTGAGGGCGTGGGCGAGTGCGGGCACTGCGAGCAGGAACGAGGCGATGAGCTTCATGGTTTCAGACCGTGTAAGGACCATCGGCCATCGGCGTGCCGAAGTCGGGGAAGCCGTCCGTGCGCCAGCCGAAGGCCTGCACGCGGGTGTGGCGGTTGGGGTCGTTCAGCGGGTCGCCGACGATGTCGCGGTAGTTGCGTGCGTGATAGACCAGCAGGTCCGTCTTGCCGTCGGGCGTCGTCGTGAAGCTGTTGTGGCCGGGACCGAACTGGCCGACCGATGCATCGGTCGTGAACACTGGCGTGGGCGACTTGTGCCAGCTCCTCGGGTCCAGCAGGTCGGCGTTCTCATCGGCCCACAGCAGGCCCATGCAGTAGTTGGCGTCGGTGGCGGCGGCCGAGTAGGCGATGAAGACGCGGCCGTGGCGCTTCAGAACGGCCGGGCCTTCGTTGACGCAGAAGCCGATGCGCTCCCAGGCCAGCTCAGGGCGCGTGATGACGACCGGCTCGGTTTTCAACGTCCAAGGGTTGGCCAGTTCGGCGATGTAGAGGTTGCTCTCCGTGGGCGGGCTCTTCTGCGCCCAGCACAGGAAGCGGCGGCCGTGGTGCTCGAAGGGCGTCGCGTCCAGCGAGAAGCCTTCCTCGGGTGTCGCGATCTGGCCTCGCTCGATCCATTCGCCGGTGAGCGGGTTCTCGCCCTGGCACTCCAGCACGTACATGCGCAGCTTCCAGATGTCGTCGCGCTCGCTGGCCGCGAAGTAGACGAGCCAGCGGCCGTCGATGCGGTGCAGCTCCGGCGCCCACACGTGGAAGCTCATCGGGCCGCTCTCGTGCTTGCGCCAGATCACCTTGGTGGGCGCGGTTGCGAGACCCGCGATGCTGTCGGCGCTGCGGATCTCGATGGCGTCGTAGCGGGGCACCGACGCGGTGAACCAGTAGCGGCCGTCGACGAGGCTGATCTGCGGGTCGGCGCGCTGTTCGATGAGAGGGTTGTTCCAGGCGGTGCTCATGCGCGCAGGGCTTTCGTGACGATGACGTTCCAGGAGGCGGGTTTCAGCCGCACGCTCAAGCCGTCGTCGAGGGTGGCGATGCCATCCAGCGGTTGGGGTGCGACACGGTCGGGCGCGTCGGCGGTGTTGCTGGCGTTCAGGTCGGCACTGTGCAGTTGCTCGGCGCTGACCAGCTGGCGTTCGATGCCCAGGCCTCGCAGGGCAATGGACAGATCCATCTCGTCCGTCAGGTGGCGGTTGAGCAGGAAGATGGCCGTCTGGCCCGTGGCCGCGTCGTCCACGACGCTGGCGCACAGGTATGGCAGCTCGCCATGGCGGGCGTTGGCGAAGCTCGGCGACTCGATCACCGGGCGCAGCACGTCGCCCCGGGCCCAGCGCGCCGCCTGCGCGAACGGATGGAAGATGGTCTGGCGCCAGGCCGGGCCGCCCGGCTCGGTCATGATGGGCGCGATGACGTTGCACAGCTGCGCCATGCAGGCGACCTTGAGGCGGTCGGCATGGTTCATGAACATCGTCAGCATGCCGCCGATGAGCAACGCGTCCTCGGCCGTGTAGACCTCTTCCAGCAGCCGTGGTGCCTCGGGCCAGCCGGCCTGCTTGAGGTGCTCGCCGTGGCGGGCGCGGTACCAGACGTTCCATTCGTCGAAAGACAGCATCAGGCGCTTGTTCGACCGCTTGCGCGTTGCGACCGCATCGGCGATGGCGACCGTGTCCTCGATGTAGCGCGCATTCGTCTCGATCTGCGCGAAGAAGCTCTCGGTGCTCGTGTCCGCCGGGGGCTTCACGAAGTAGCTGTGCAGCGACAGGTAGTCCACGAACTCGAAGCAGTGCTCCAGCACGCGGTCTTCCCAGACGCCGTAGGTCGGCATGTCGTAGGCCGATGAGCCGCAGGCCGCCAGCTCGACGGTCGGGTCCACCCAGCGCATCAGCTTGGCGGTCTCCTTGGCGATGCGGCCGTATTCGTCGGGAGTCTTCTGGCAGATCTGCCAGGGGCCGTCCATTTCGTTGCCCAGGCACCAGAACTTGATGCCCAGCGGCTCCTCCGCGCCATGGCTGCGGCGCAGGTCCGACAGCGCCGTGCCGCCGGGATGGTTGCAGTACTCGAGGTAGTGGCGCGCTTCGTCCGGCCCTCGCGTGCCGAGGTTGACGCCGAACATCGGCTCGATGCCGACCTTGCGGCACCAGTGCATGAATTCGTGCGTGCCGACCTGGTTGGTCTCGGTGGAGAACCAGGCCAGATCCAGCCGGCGCGGGCGCTGCTCCTTCGGGCCGACACCGTCTTCCCAGTTGTAGCCCGACATGAAGTTGCCGCCGGGGTAGCGAACGATGGTCGCCCCCAGCTCCTTCGTCAGCTCGGCGACGTCGCCGCGAAAGCCGTGCTCGTCGGCGCTGGGGTGGCCCGGTTCATGGATGCCGTTGTAGACGCAGCGGCCCAGATGCTCGACGAACACGCCGAACAGGCGGCGGTCCAGCGGCGCGATGTCGAAATCGCGGTCGACGATGAGGGCGGCTTGGAACGTCATCGGCGGGCCTTCTTGAGAGCTTTGTTGACGCGCTTCTCGACGCTGTCCTGCACCTCGTCGACGGGCTTGCCGGAGATCATCACGTTGGCCACGTCCTCCCCGATCAGCAGCTCGATGGCGCGCTGCGTCGGCACGTTGCCCGGCATGCCGATGCCGGTTTGCGTGATCTCGGTCAGTGCCGCGCGCATCGGCAGCGCCTTGAAGGCGGCGCTGTCCGCGACGGTCTTGCTGACGGGCAGGTGGCCTGTGCGCGACCACTCGGCGCTGTGGTCCCAGACGAACTTCAGGAACTGCAGGCTGGCCTCGTGCGCCTTGGCGTCCTTGGCGCCGCCCTTGAACAGCGCCCACGAGTGGCCGTCGGCGAACACGGCCGGCTTCTCGTAGAGCTGCGGGAAGGGCTTCACGATGTAGGCGCCCTGGAGCTTGGAATCGGGCTTCTGCGACTCGCGCAGGAACTGGTCGATGGTCCAGGTGCCGACGATGACGACGCCTGCCTCGCCGTTCAGGAAGGCCTGGTTGGCGGCGGCGTAGTCGAGGTTGGGCCGCACATGGCCTTCCCGGTACAGCGTCTGCATCAGCGTCAGCGCGTTGACCACGCCCGGCTGGTGCATGTCGATGGTCTTGCCGTCGTCCGAGAACAGCTTCGTGTTCTGCTGCGCGACCAGCGTCAGGAAGGTGCGGTCGTTGGCCGCCGTCTCGTTGGCCACGGCCCAGGCGAAGTAGGGCTTGCCGGTGCGCTGCTTGAACTGGCGCGCCTGCGCGAGCAGCTCCTCGGGCGAGTGCGGCAGCAGGGGCTGGCCGTCGGCGCCGAGCAGGCCGGCCTTCTTGAACAGGCCGGTGTTGATGTGCCACAGCCAGGCCCAGGTGTCGAACGGCAGCGCATAGGTCTGGCCGTTGAAGCTCGTGCCGCGGCGCGCATGCTCGGTGAAGTCGTCCACCGGCACGCTGATGCGCTTGAAGTCCTCGTCCAGCGGCAGCACCAGCTTGCGGCGCACATAGTCGCCCAGCGCCGACTCGTGCATGACGGCGATGGTCGGGATGTCCTTGGCGACTAGGCGCGCGGTGAGCTGGTCGTAATACGGTCCCCACTCGCCGATCTGCGTCTTCACGACGATGTCGGGGTGTGTCGCGTTGAACTCGTTGACCAGCGCAGTGATGATCCCGCACTCGCCCACGCCGTCGGACGTCTTCACGACCTGCCCATACTGCGCCTCGCAGCTGCCGAAGAAGCGCATCAGCGTGATCTCGGTCTTGCCCGAGGTGTCCTTGCTCGCGCCGCAGGCGGCGAGCAGTACGGCGGAAAAACAGATCAGCAGGCGCTTCATGACTTGCCCGTCCCTGCGACCGCGGTGACCAGGTGGCGCTGGAAGAAGAGATACAGCAGCAGCGCCGGCATGCCGGCGAACACGGCCTGCGCCATCAGGAAGCCCAGGCCCTCGGACTGCGCGAAGTTGGTCTGCGTGGACGCGAGGCCCCGGGTCAGCGTGTACATGTCCGGCTGCGTCGCGATGACCAGCGGCCAGAGGTAGTCGTTCCAGCAGGCCAGGAAGGTGAAGATGCCGAGCGTCGCCTGCGCGGGCAGGCTCAGCGGCAGGATGATGCGCAGGAAGGTCTTGAAGCGCGACGTGTTGTCCAGCATCGCCGCCTCTTCCAGCTCGGTCGGGATGGCCTTGAAGTACTGCGTCATCAGGTACACGCCGAACGGCGCGGACAGGCCTGGCAGCGTGAGGCCGGCGATGGTGTTCTGCAGGTTCCAGTCCGAGAACAGCCGGTGCAGCGGGATGAAGACCGACTGCGCCGGCACGGCCAGGCCGAACATGACGAGGGCGAACAGCCACTTGCGACCCGGGAACTCGCAGCGCGCAAAGCCGTAGCCCGCCAGCGACGACAACACCAGCACGCCCACCGTCTGCAGCAGCGCGACCAGCGCGCTGTTGCCCAGCCAGCGGAACACCTGCGAGGTCTGCAGGATGTCCAGGTAGTTGGTCAGCGTGTAGGGCGGCGCCAGGAAGACGTCCGTGTGCGTCAGCAGGAACTCGTTGGGCTTGAAGGACAGCGCGACGACCCACAGCAGCGGCGCCATCCAGGCCAGGGCCAGCAGCGTCAGCGCGGCCATCACGAAGCGGTCGAACCAGCTTCTACGGAGCAGCGGATTCATCGCTGGCCTCCCTTGTCACGTTCCAACCAGAGCTGCGTCGACACGCCCACCAGCATGATCGCCAGCAGCACCTGCGAGGCGGCCGTGGCGTAGCCCAGCGACAGCTGCATGAAGGCCTGTTCGTAGATGAACTGCACGACGGAGCGCGTCGTGTTGTTGGGGCCGCCGTTGGTCATCAGCATGATCTGCGGGAAGACCTGGAACTGGCGGATCACCTCGATCAGCGCGACGAGGATGATGGCGCGCTTGAGGCTCGGCAGCGTGATGTGCGTCAGCACGCGCCAGCGCGGCGTGTTGTCCAGCGCCGCGGCCTCGTAGATGTCGCCCGGGATCTGCTGCAGCGCCGACAGGAACATGATCATCGGCAGGCCGATGATCCACCACACGGTCACGAGGGCCACGGTCAGCAGCGCGAGGTTGTCGCTGGTCAGCAGCGGCAGCTCCTGCAGCCCCATGGCCGCGAAGAACTGGGCGATGAGGCCGCGCTCGGGCATCAGCGCGAGCTTCCAGACCAGCGTGATCAACGTCACCGAGAAGACCGAGGCGCAGAAGAACGTGGCGCGCAGGAAGGTGGCTAGCTTGCCCGGCCGGTTCAGCGCCAGCGCCAGCGTCAGCGACAGCACGACGAAGATCGGCGTGCTGATCGCGACGAAGCGGATGGTGTTCCAGACGACCTGTTGAAAGACCTCGTCGCCCCACAGCTCCTGGTAGTTGGCCAGGCCCACCCACAGGCTGTCGTCGGACAGCAGGTCGTGGTCGTGGAAGCTGATCCACACGCCCTTGGCGAGCGGCCACAGCAGCAGCGCGATGTAGATCGCGACGAAGGGCAGCACGAAGAGGGCGTAGGCGGGGCGGGAGGCGCGCAGGCCCACCGTCGGGGTGGTGGTGCTCATGGCAACACCTCCAGCAGCTTGTGAGCGTGGTGCCGGGAGTTCGCCCCGGCGGGCGACCTACTTTCTTGTGTCGACAAGAAAGTAGGCAAAGAAGCGACCCCCGATCCGCCCGCCCCTCGCGTTGCTCGGGGTTCCCTGCGCTGCTCAGGCCTTGAGGGCTCGCGCAGAACTCGCTTCGCTACGCTGCGCTCAGACAACCGCGCGAAGTCAGTCGTCGAAGTGCGCTGCGCGCACGCCCTCAAGGCCTTGCGCTGCTCGGCGGGCTCAGAGGGGGGAAGACAAATGCCTCGGTGCGAACGGCTTTGGTGCTTGGCTGTTGGCTGTTGCGGCTGTTCGGCTGTTTCTTCACCCCCCTTTGGAGGAGCCGAGAAGCGCAGAACGGCGAGGCGCGTGCGCAGCACGCTTCGTGGACTGACTTCGCGCGGCTGTCTGAGCGCAGCGTAGCGAAGCGAGTTCCGCGCGAGCCTCGCCGTTCGAGCATCGCAGGGAACCCCGAGCTCCGCGAGGGGCGACGGAGCAGGGGCGACTCTTTGCCTACTTTCTGGTCGCCCAGAAAGTAGGTCGCCCGCCGGGGCGAATTCCCGGCTGGGCCTGGGCGTCAAGCCGCTCATTGAAGCGCCTCCTGCGCATGATGGGCGCGGCCCGTCTCGTCGAACAGATGCGCCTCGGCCACATCCACGCTGACGGCGACATGCGAACCCAGCTTGGGCGAGACGCCCGCCGGCACCGTGACGATGAGCGGCGTGCCGCTTTCGAGCTTCAGGTGGGCCAGCGTGCGCTCGCCGAGGAACTCGACCAGCTCGACGCGGCCGCGCAGCGGGCCTTGCTCGGCGACGCGCAGGTTCTCGGGGCGCACGCCCAGCACCAGGCCTTGCGGCGGCAGCCCGTCCACCGGGACGCGCGTCGTTACGGTGGCCCCACCCGGGACCGTGACGACGGCGCGGCCGCGGTCGTCGGCTGCGCGCTCCACCGGCACGAAGCCCATGCCAGGCGTGCCGATGAAGCTGGCGACGAAGCGCGTGGCGGGGCGGCGGTACAGCTCGGCGGGCGTGGCCACCTGCTCGATGGCGCCGCCCTTCATGACGACGATGCGCGTGGCCAGCGTCATGGCCTCGATCTGGTCGTGCGTGACGAACACCATCGTCGCCCCCAGGCGCTGGTGCAGTTGCGCCAGCTCCAGCCGCGTGCGGCCGCGCAGCGCGGCGTCCAGGTTGGACAGCGGCTCGTCGAACAGGAAGATGCCAGGCTCCTTGACCACCGCGCGGCCGATGGCCACGCGCTGGCGCTGGCCGCCGGACAGCTGGCCGGGCTTGCGCTCCAGCAGCGCGTCCAGCTCCAGCATGCGGGCCGACTCGGTGATGCGCCTGGCGATCTCGTCGGCCGGTATGCCGATGTTCTTCAGTCCGAACGCGAGGTTGTCGCGCACGGTCATGTGCGGGTACAGCGCGTAGTGCTGGAACACCATGGCAAGGTTGCGCAGGCCGGGCGCCGCGTGGGTGACGTCCCGCTCGCCGATGAGGATGCGGCCCCCCGTCACCTCTTCCAGCCCCGCGATCATGCGCAGCAGGCTGGTCTTGCCGCAGCCCGACGGGCCCAGGAAGACGACGAACTCGCCGGGCGCCACGTCCAGCGACAGGTTCTCGATGACCTGCACCGCGCCATAGCGCTTGCAGATGTTCTCCAATTTCAAGCCAGCCACGGTGGGTGTCTCCGGTTCATTCTTCTTGGGGGATCACGGGCCAGCCGTCGTCGGACCAGCTCAAGCGCTTGATGCGCAGTTGCGGCCTGCCGCCGTGTTCGGCGTCGTAGGCGTGGTGGACGATCCAGTCGCCGACAACGTCCTGGTGGCCCGGGCCCTTCCAGCGCGCGCCGCCGGATAGCAAGGGCGTGCCGCCGGCGTCCATCAGGTCCTTGCCGTCGCGGTCCAGGTAGGGGCCGGTCACGCTGCGGGCGCGACCGACGCGGATGTTGTAGCTGCTGTCGGCGCCGCGGCAGCACAGGTCGAACGACGCGAACAGGTAGACCCACTCGCCGTGGCGCACGAGGGTGGGCGCCTCGATGCCGCTCTTGCGGCGTGCGATGAAGCGCGTCTCGCCGATGGGGCGCAGCGTGTCGGCGCTCAGCTCGGTCAGGCGGATGCCGCCCCAGAACGAGCCGTAGCTCATCCATAGCCTGCCGTCGCCGTCCCTGAAGAGGTCGGGATCGATGGCGTTGAAGTTGTCCTCGGCACGGCTTTGCACGACGAGGCCCTCATCGCGCCATTCGCCGTCGGGCCGATCGCTGCTGACCAGGCCGATGGCCGAGCGGTTCTTGCCGAACGAAGAGATCGAATACAGCGCCCAGGTGCGGCCGCGGTGCTCGAACAGCTTCGGTGCCCAGACGTCCAGACCCTTGTGCTCGGGCACGGCGTCTTTCCACCAGGCGGGTGCCTCGCTGAAGACAGGTGCCAGGCGCCGCCAGGTCTTGCCGGCGTCCGCGGATTCGAGCCGCTGCAGGCCGCGTCCGGTCGTGAAGACGAACCAGCGCTCGCCCTGGATCAGCAACGTCGGGTCGTGGGCGCCCGTGTCGCCTTGCAGCTCCACGGCGTCCACGCGGGCAGCCAGCAACAGCGCCAGCGTCGCCACCAGCGCCCAGAGGGCCCGCATTACTTGCCCCAGCGCAGGACCAGGGGATCGAGTCGCTTGGCGGCGTCCAGCAGGCCGGCGCGCACTTCGGGGCTCATCTCGGGGAAGGGGTGGCGCGGCGCGTCGCTCTTGATGACGCCGCCTTCCTTCATCAGCGCCTTGGCGGTCAGGATGCCGCCCTGGCGGTTCTCGTAGTTGATCAGCGGCAGCCAGCGTCCGTACTCGACGACGGCGGTCTCGCGGTCGCCGGCGTGGAAGGCGTCGAAGATCTTGCGGATGCCGTCGGGGAAGCCGCCGCCGGTCATCGCGCCGGTGGCGCCGGCGTCCAGGTCGGCCAGCAGCGTGATGGCTTCTTCGCCATCCCACGGGCCTTCGATGGCGGCACCGCCGACGCGGATCAGCTCGCGCATCTTGCTGGCGGCCTGCGGCATCTCCAGCTTGAAGTACTTCACGTTGGCGATGTTCGTGGCCATGCGTGCCAGGAAAGGCACCGACAGCGGCGTGCCGGCCACCGGGGCGTCCTGGATCATGATGGGGATGCTGATCGCGTCCGACAGGCGCTGGTAGAAGCTCTCGATCTGGCCTTCCGACACGCGGAACGTGGCGCCGTGGTACGGCGGCATGACCATGACCATGGCGGCGCCGAGCTGCTGCGCCAGCTGGCTGCGCTCGATGCAGATCTGCGTCGAGTAGTGCGTCGTCGTGACGATGACGGGCACGCGGCCGGCCACGTGGCCGAGGATGGCGCGGGTCAGCGTCTCGCGTTCGGCGTCCGACAGCACGAACTGCTCGGAGAAGTTGGCCAGGATGCACAGGCCCGTGGAGCCGGCGTCGATCATGAAGTCGACGCAGCGCAGCTGGCCCGGAACGTCCAGCGTGCCGTCGGCGTTGAAGATGGTCGGAACGACGGGGAAGACGCCGCGGTACGGGCGGGTGGTGGAGGCGCTCATGGGTGCGGTCCCTTGTCTCTGGGGAAGTTGGATCAAGCACCGACGCGCGGCGCAGGGCCGGCTGTCATCGTCGGCATGGCGCTCATTAAAGTATGACTATTTGACGAAGATCATTGGGGTTAACCCGTGATTTGCCGTCTTTGCAAACAAAAAAGTATGACTAATAATTCGGTCATCGCCAGGCCGCAGAAGCCGGCCAGCATCCGACCGGAGACATTCCCGATGAGTTCCTACGCCCAATACCCCAGCCTGCAGGACCGCGCGGTCCTGATCACCGGCGGGGCCACCGGCATCGGCGAGACGCTGGTGGAGGCCTTTGCCGCCCAGGGCGCCAAGGTGGCCTTCATCGACCTGGCCGCCGACGAGGGCAACGCCCTCGCCGCCCGCCTGGCCGCCACCTGCCGCCATGCGCCGCAGTTCATGGCCGCGGACCTGAGCAAGGTGGAGTCGCTGCGCGCCGCCATCGCCGCGCTGCGCGAGCGCACCGGCCCGTTCACGGTGCTGCTGAACAACGCCGCCAACGACAAGCGCCACGAGGTCGAGGAGACCACGTCCGAGTTCTGGGACGCCAGCGTCGCCGTCAACATCAAGCACCAGTTCTTCACGGCCCAGGCCGTGCTGCCCGACATGAAGGCGGCCGGCGGCGGCTCCATCATCAACTTCGGCTCCATCAGCTGGATGCTCAAGCAGGGCGGCATGCCCGCGTACACGGCCAGCAAGGCCGCGGCCCAGGGCCTGACGCGCTGCCTGGCGCGCGACTTCGGTCCGCACAAGATCCGCGTCAACACACTGGTGCCGGGCTGGGTCATGACCGAGAAGCAGCTCAAGCTGTGGGTCACGGAAGAGACCAAGAAGGAGATCGCCAAGGGCCAGTGCATCAACGAGCCGCTGATGCCGCAGCACATCGCCAACATGGCCTTGTTCCTGGCTGCGGACGACTCGGCGATGTGCACCGCGCAGGACTTCATCGTCGACGGTGGGTGGGTATGAGCGCCGCGCCGGGCCGCCCCCAGCAAGCTCGCTCCCGCTTGGCGGGACAGGCCGCAGGCCGAAGGGTGCACCAATGACCATGGAGCGTCGCGACTACGGCCTGCTGCCCGATGGCCGGCCGGTGCATGAGTACACGCTGAGCAACGGCCAGGGCCTGAAGCTGACCGCCATCACGCTGGGCGGCATCGTCACGGGCCTGTGGGTGCCGGACGCGCAGGGCCGCAGCGGCAACGTCGTGCTGGGTTTCGACAACCTGGACGACTACGTCCACCGCAACCCGTCGTTCGGCATCATCGTCGGCCGCTACGGCAACCGCATCGCCGGTGCGAGCTTCGAGCTGGACGGCGAGACGCATGCCTTGAGCCGCAACGACGGGCCGAACTGCCTGCATGGCGGCACCGAGGGCTTCGGTCACCGGCTGTGGACGGCCGAGCCTGTCGAGGCGCGCCCGGGCGAGGCCGAGGCGCTTCTGTTCAGCTACACCAGCCCGCACGGCGAGCAGGGCTTCCCCGGCGAGCTGACCGTTCGCGTGCGCTACGCGCTGAGCGCGACGGACAACAGCTGGCGCATCGACTACGAGGCGACGACCGACCGCGCCACCGTCGTCAACCTGACGCACCACGACTACTTCAACCTCGCGGGCCAGGGCTGGGTGCTGCGCCACCGCCTCACCATTCCGGCCTCGCGCTACAGCGAGGTCGACGCGCACCTGATCCCACTGCAGCATGCGCCCGTGCAAGGCACGCCTTTCGACTTCCGCGAGGCCACGCCCATCGAGGCCCGCATCCGCCAGTCGCACCCGCAGTTGCTGCGCGCCAAGGGCTATGACCACAACTGGCTGCTGGATGGCGAGCCGGACGCGCAGGGCCTGCGGCCCGCCGCGACGCTGGAGGACCCGCACTCCGGCCGGCGCATGGACATCCTGACCAGCGAGCCCGCGCTGCAGTTCTACTCCGGCAACTTCCTCGACGGCAGCCTGGCCGGGCCGGAAGGCCGCATCTACCGCCAGGGCGACGGCCTGTGCCTGGAAACCCAGCACAACCCCGACTCGCCGCACCACGAAGCCAGCGCCGACTGGCCGTCCACGGTGCTGAGGCCGGGCCAGACATTCCGCAGCACGACAATCCACCGCTTCGCCTGACCGGAGCTGCCATGGACCTGCCCGCACACCAACTGACGATGACGGTGTTGATGACACCGGACACCGCCAACTTCTCCGGCAACGTCCATGGCGGCAACATCCTCAAGCTGCTGGACCAGGTGGCCTATGCCTGCGCCAGCCGCTACGCCGGGCGCTACGTCGTCACGCTGTCGGTGGACCGCGTCATCTTCCGCCAGCCCATCCATGTCGGCGAGCTGGTCACCTTCCTGGCCTGCGTCAACCACACCGGCACCTCGTCGATGGAAGTCGGCATCAAGGTGGTGGCCGAGAACATCCGCACGCAGGAAGTGCGGCACGTCAACAGCTGCTACTTCACGATGGTGGCCGTGGGCGACGACAACAAACCCGTGCCGGTGGCGCCCCTGCGCCCCTTCACGCCCGACGAGCGCCGCCGTCATGCCGGCGCCATCGCCCGCAAACAGGCCCGCGCGGCCCTTGAAGTCAGACCTGACGTCAAACCTGATGAGCAACGCTGAACATCCCTTCGTCCTCGCCCTCGCCCAGGCCAACAACCTCGGCGAAGGCCTGCAATGGCACGCTCCTTCGGGCCGCTGGTGGTGGACCGACATCGAGGGCGCCTGCATCCACGCCTGGACACCCGGTGCCGCCGCGACGCTGCAGGTGCGCCTGCCGGAGCGCGTCGGCTGCTTCGTGCATGGCCGCTCCGGCGCCATCTACCTGGCGATGGCCAAGCGCGTCGCGCGGCTTCGGATTCCCGACCTGCAGGCCACCGGCAGCCTCTTTGCCGAGCCTGAGACGCTGGCGCCGCTGGAAGTGAACCTCACGAGCAACCGTGCCAACGACGGTCGCTGCGACCGCAGCGGTGCCTTCGTCTTCGGCACGCTGTACGAGACCGAGCCGCGCCAGCCCGTCGGCGGCTTCTACCAGTACACGCTGGCCCACGGCCTGCGCCGCCTGCCGCTGGACGGCGTGGCCATCGCCAACAGCATCAGCTTCAGCCTGGACGGCCGTCGCATGTACTACTGCGACACGACGCAGCGCCGCATCATGGTCTGCGACTACGACTCGGCCACCGCCCGCGTCAGCGAGCCGCGCGTGTTCGTCAAGAAGGAAGCCCACGAGGGCTTCCCCGACGGCTCCTGTGTCGACGCGCAGGGCTGCCTGTGGAACGCCGAGTGGGGCGCCGGCACGGTGGTCCGCTACGGCACCGACGGCCGCACGCTGGCCCGCTACACGGTGCCCGTCAGCAACACCACCTGTCCGGCCTTCGGCGGCCCGGCGGGCGACCAGATCCTCGTCACGACCGCGCGCGAAGGCCTCAGCACGGCCGACCTGATGGCCCGCCCACTGTCGGGCAGCCTGTTCGGCATGACGGTGGAGCCGGGGCTGTTCCTGGCCGAGGCGCTGTTCAACGACGATTGAACGCGCTGCGGAACACGGCACCGTCGCCATCCACGCCCGTGGCGGCCGGCAGCCCCATCAGCTGTCGCAGCAGCGGGTAGACCTCGATGTTCTCGAACTCCGGCAACACCTTGCCCGCGGCGAACGCGGGGCCATTGGCGATGAACAGCGAGTTCATCTCCGGCGCCATGTTGTCGTAGCCGTGGTTGCCGCCGATGGCCGGCTTGCGCGGCGCGTTGGCCAGCACGAGCCAGCCGGGTTCCGCCAGGCACAGGATGGGCGGGATGCGCGGGTTCGAGCCGTAGTGGAAGCGCGCCGGGATGTCGGCCTTGCGCCAGCACTGCATGTGCTCGTGGGGCACGAGCAGGGCCTTCTCGACCTGCGCGTCCATGCCGGGCAGCGGCGCGAGGCTGGCGAAGGTGCCGGTCTCGACGAGGTGGTAGAGCTTGGGGTCGAGCAGCTTGTCCAGCGCGATCACGCGCTCGCTGCTGGTGGCGGCCATGCCGTGGTCCGCCACGATGACCAGGTTCGCCGGCTGGCCCAGGCCCTTCAACCCTGCCAGCAGCGCGCGGATCGCGTCGTCGACCCGGGCCACCGCCTGCGTGGTCTGCGCGCCGTCCGGGCCGTAGTCGTGGCCGGCGGTGTCCACCTCGTCGAAGTACACGGTGATGAACTTCGGGCGGATCTCCGGCGGGCGGCGCAACCAGTCCAGCACCGTGTTGACGCGCTGCACGTCGGTGATGGCCTGGTGGTACTGCATCCAGTCCGAGGGGCGCGTGCCCGGCACCTGCTTCTGCCCGTCGTCGCCCTGCAGCTCGCCGATGGCGACGTTGGCGCCCGGCCAGAACATGATGGCGGTGCGCAGGTCGGCCTTCTCCGCATCCACCCAGATCGGCGTCGCGCCGTTCCACCACCACGGGTCGTCGGTGGCCATCGTGAACGGCGCCTTGCGCTCGGGCGACTCCATGCGGTTGCCGACGATGCCGTGGCGGTCCGGACGCAGGCCGGTGACCAGCGTCCAGTGATTGGGGAAGGTCTTGGTCGGGAACGACGGGTGCATGACCGCGGTCACACCGCTGGACGCCAGCTGCGACAGCGTGGGTGTCACGCCGCGTCGCAGGTAGTCCTCGCGGAAGCCGTCGATGGAGACGAGGAGCGTCACGGGCTGGCGCTGCTCGGCGGCGTGCGGCGCGGCTGTGGTGGCGGGGGCCGCGGCCGGTGTCTGTGCCGCGCAGCCGGCCAGGGCCAGCACGGCGGCGGCCAGCAGGGCGACGGCGCCGGAAAAGTGGCGGGCAGCGCGAGGGGCGGGTGTCGGCATGGGAGCGCTGAAGAATGAACCTTTGTTCACTTTAGCGTCCAGCGCGTTGGCCTTCGCCCACGGTCACCCCTGAAGTGGACGGCAATCCTGGCGGAGCGCGCTGGCAACGGCCCGGGGTTTCGCGAGCGCCTGCAGGCGATGGCGGTCGTCGTGTGCGTATTACGCTGATCGTCGGCATCTGGTCCAGCGCGTTGAGCCCGCAATTCGTGTCACCACGAGCATCGGCAGCGAACAGGAAGCGAATGGGACGGTGCGGCGGATTTGCAGCGGGTGCCGTCATCGACGATCAGCCACCGAATTCACGCTCTTTGGCATGACGCGGACGCTGGCGCGCTTGGCCGGCTCATGGGTTCAACGACCGGTGTAGAGGGCGCTGCGGTCGTTCAGCAGAGCTGCCCACGGCGGTCGTTGTCGAATGTCTGCTGCTTGACGCGTTGGATCGGCGCTCCCGACCCGTTACGGAACTTCAAACGATGAGGTTCGACGCCCGAGAGCCGTCCTTGGACCACGCGTATCCGAAAGAGCACAGCAGCGGCTTCGGCTTCAAAATCACTGCAAGAGGCGCTCAATTGGAGC